>JBGATC010000071.1:0-17500 GCA_044229335.1 Planctomycetaceae bacterium
GGACGTTCGCCTGGCTGGGGAATTATCGACGCCTCGTCACCCGCTACGACCGCAACCCCAACCACTTCCTCGCCTTCGTCATCCTCGCCTGCGTTCACCGACTGTTACACAGGCTTTCCCCGTTATGAAACTGGCTCTAACCTCCTTGCGGATAAAAGTGCAGCGCTTGCAGCATTCGCACCACTGATTGATCTTCTTTCCGGTGCTGTCTTCAATGGTGATGGAGAGCGTCGCTCCTGCGCTTGCTGAGACGTTGAAGATTTCGTTGTGTGCTGTGCCTTCTACCTTCCACTCGAGCACCAGTTCAACTTTTGTACTGGGCTTGCACTCCTGTTCAGGAGCGTCAGCTTCCTTACCGGGAGTCGTGCATGGACCATTGTCGTTGCTGTCGCAACGAATATCTTGCTTGACTTCTACGGTGTTGATGGTCCCTGGCTCTTTCTTCCAGTCCATGCCGACGCACCACATCCACATGTCATTACACCAGCAAGCTTCGGAGCTCGCTGGCATCATGAGCGTTGCCGCCGTGGCAACCATGAAAATTCGGGAAAAATTCTTCATGCAACTGCCTTTCGAGAGAGGGGACGGTCGGGAAAGAGCATCGGTTAGATAGGAAACCCGCATGAGTAGCAGGCGATACCCTGAGTGGACGGTGTCGCAAGGTACAGGTTCTGATTGAGGAATGCAAAGAAAAACCTGATAAAATACCATCCATCATCGCATGGCCCCCGAAAAGTCTGTCGCAGCTTCCTACATTGCGAACACTATCGAATGATGTTCGCGGTGAATTCACATTTGCGACTGATTCGTAACTCGTTACATAGTCCCAGAATGGACTGGCGATGTCCGTGCACAGCTCGGACGCTGGTGGCAGTGATTGGCGAGTCTGTCGATTCCCTGGAGAAGAGAAAGGATCCTCGAGCGCTCGCCTGTTTGTTGGGCGACGTTATGGTCGAGATTGTAATTGACCCCGTCGATTGGCACGATTGCGTGTAGAGGACCTGTAAATGCGGTGCATCGTTGGCTTGTGTGTTTTCAGTTGGGCCGTTGCTTTGTCAGCGGCAGAACCGCAGGCGACACCTGCGGTTGTCGCTCATCGCGGTCTGATGCTGCATGCTCCGGAAAATACGCTGGCCAACTTTCGTGCGTGTCTCGACCTGCGGCTGGGCTTTGAATTCGATGTGCAACGGTCTCGTGATGGCGTTCTGGTCTGTATCCACGATGAGTCAGTCGACCGCACGACGAATGGAGCCGGGAAAGTCGCGAATCTGACGCTGGCAGAATTACGCGAGTTGGATGCGGGCCTCCGGTTCGATCGGCGTTTTGCTGGTGAAACGGTGCCGACCATCGAGGATGTCTTGCAGACGATCGCCGCTGCGGGCGACCGCGATGTGCTGATCGCGGTCGATCTCAAGGCCGCCGATGTCGAACGCGACGTGGTGCGGCTGGCTCAACGACATCGCGTGCTGCACCGGTTGCTCTTCATCGGGCGGACCATCTCCGAACCCGTCGTCCGGCAGCGGCTGCGTGAAGCCTCGCCCGAGACGCACGTCGCCGCTCTCGCAGGAACAGCGGCTGACCTCCCCGCGGCCATCGCCGATCCACACTCCAACTGGGTCTATCTCCGGTTCGTGCCCACCGCCGCACAGATTGCGACCGTCCATCAGTCAAAGAAGCGGGCCTTCATCGCCGGTATGACCGTTGCAGGACAGCAGCCTGAGAACTGGCGCGCAGCGTCGAACGCCGGCGTTGATGCCATCTTGACGGACTATCCGCTCGAATTGCAGACTGTGCTCCGTGCCCCATGACGGTCGGGCTCGAGGTTCATCAAGAAGAGAACCCCCCGTCATTGACGGGGGGCTAAGTGGCGGGGATCTGGTCCGCGTCGTTACTGGATGCTTCCTTCTTCGGGTCGAATTGCGGTTTGCGGCCGAGGATCCACGCTGATGGCTTCTGCGAAGATGATCTTTGTGAGTGGTCTGCCCGGCTTCGGTGGAGTCATGCAGCGAGGTTCGGTCAGTTCACCCAGGGTGGTCTGAATTCATGTTGACAGGCGAGGATTTTGAACATCGGGGGCGAGTCGAGATCGGAGTCTTAAAAAATCAAGGCCAGCAAAAATTACGGAATTCATGTTCCGTTAACGTTCAGTTCAGCTAATGTAGGTTGATGCTGCTGGTCGGAGATGTTATTTCAAAAGAAATGAGGGCCGATACGGAAAAGTTGAAATTATTTCGCGCTCTGATGAGTTAATTAGAGCATTGAAGGTGATCATCTTCCGATGCTCGTCTACCTTCATTTCTGATTTCGACTTTGAACTGACCGAGTGCATTCTAAAAGACAACTGCAATCGCATCGTCGAGAGTTGATTCCTTCAGGCGGCATCGTTTTACCGCCTGAGTTCTCCTGGGTTACTTAGCTGAAGAGGTCCTGAAAATGGTTCGTCGTCGTGGTTTTACACTGATCGAGTTGCTGGTGGTGATCGCGATCATCGCGATCCTCATTGCACTCCTGTTGCCCGCAGTCCAGCAGGCCCGCGAAGCCGCGCGGCGGTCGACGTGCAAAAACAACCTGAAGCAACTCGGGCTGGCGCTGCACAACTACCACGACACCTTCAGTGCGTTCCCGGTGGGGGTGATGCGTTCGGATAACAACACGGTCAACGGTGTCTCGGTCGCTTGGTCGGGGATGATCTTACCCTATATCGATCAGGCTCCGCTCTACAACACGATCAACTGGAGCAACTTCGGTCCGAACTTCACCGGGAGTCCATCGCCGAATCCGACGCAGTGGAACGATTCGAACGGCCCACTGGAAACGGCCCTGAGCACCACACTCCCGGTCTTCCGGTGCCCATCCTCGGGCGATTCGGAAAAGGTGAACCACGACGGCATCGAAACCCGTGTTCCGAGCAATTACGGCGGTGTGCAGACGGGCGCCGTTGGGAATCCGGCCACGACCACCCGGAATGAATGGAAGAGCCATCTCGACGATTCGTTGGGAATTAACGATTTCAGCGGGAGTGGCGGCGGGCATTACCGCATGCATGGGGTTCTTGTCCCCCTACACATGGTGCGGATGGCGGACATCACCGATGGAACCAGTAACACCGCGGTCGTCGGTGAGTGGTTGAACAAGTGGATTGTGGGTGCGAATTTGACTCGTGTCATCGAACACCACTACATCGGCAGCAACAACGCCAACGACAACAATCACTTTCATATCGGCTCGATCGGTGCTCCGATCAACTTCGCCGGGAAAGTTGATGGCAACGGGACCGCATGGGGTTCAGGTTTTGACGATAGCGACCTCCGCCTTGCCTTTGGCAGTCGCCACACCGGTGGGGCGCATTTCCTCCTGGCTGACGGAACCGTTCGTTTCCTTGGTGATAACGTCGATCATCTGATTCGACTTGCACTCGGATCACGCGATGGCAACGAGACTGTGTCCCTGGAATAATGTCAGCCGTTTCCCTGCATGGTGTCGCTGAAGAGATGGAACTGGGCCGGCCTGCCCAGTTCCATCTTCTGTTTTCACAGGTCCGCGTGAGATGATTCCATGAGTGTCTCTGTCCGTGTTTCCGTTGTCCGCATGTGCTGTCTCGCTGCCGTTTCGATGCTGCTCTTGGGATGTGGGAGCGGAACTTCCGAGAAGCTTGATAAGACCTATCCCGTCTCGGGAGTCGTGAAGTACAAGGGGCAGCCGGTAGCAGGCGCAACCGTCGTGTTCAACTTTTCCGGAGCAAAGCCGCATACAGCCATGGGCCAGACAGATGCCGAGGGACGCTACAAACTCGGCACCTATCAACCGGGTGACGGCGCGGTCGAAGGACCTCAAGCGGTGACGATTACCAAGGAAGAGGTCGTGGAAGCCGACCCCAAAACCGGGATCGTTCCCAAGCCTAAGCATCTCCTGCCGGTCAAGTATACCGACGTTGGCACGTCCCCTCTCACTGCGACTGTGAATGCGGGGAAGAATGAGAATGTTGATTTCAACTTGGAATAGTGTCTGCTAGCAGTCGCGTTCTCTGGCCGCCAGCGGTGTCGACTCATGCAAACAGCCCGGCATCCATCTCGGATGCCGGGCTGTTTCCGGTTTCGTTCACCATGTACATGCCCCCCGTCATTGACGGGGGGCTATGTGGCGGTCACGCGGTCCAGGTGCGTGAGGGGCGGCTGCGGAGCAGGTTGGCTTCCGCGTCGTTAATGAACTCTTCTTTCTTCGGGTCGAACTGCAGTTTGCGGCCGAGGATCCACGCGATCGCGGCGGCGTGGCTGGCGATGTGGCTGCGACGCATCACGTCCGGGTTGGCGGCGGTCTTTCCACGACTGCGGATGCAATCGAAGAAGTCGCGGGCGTGCGTCCCGACATCGAGGCCGCGGACTCGTTTTTCCGGGCCGGGGAGGTCTTTCGCGAGGCCAGCCGGTTCGACGACGATCTCGCCGCTGTCGCCCGTTTCAACCCAGCCCGCTTCACCGATGAAGCGAACCGGGCAGGTTCCCAGCCGCGTGATGTAATGCGGCGAACGATCGCCAAACGGCTGTTCGAGGAAGTCGATGATCAGCTTCACGCCGTTGGCATAGCGGCAGATGATCGTCTTCTCGGTCGGTTCGTACTCGATCGGCATCGTGTCGTCGGCTTTGTTGGCCCATTGGCACAGGTCGACGGTGTGCGCGCCCCAGTCGAGAATCCGGGCACCGGAGTCGAAGTCCCACTGGCCGCGCCAGCCGCCGTCGACGTACTTCTGATTGAACGGCCGCCACGCTGCCGGTCCGAGCCACATATTCCAGTCGACGACATTCTTTGGAGGCTGCGGCTGGGCGGGGAGCCAGGTGTTATCGAGCGTGGGGACATAGACTGACGCGTGCATCGTGTGGAGTTTGCCGAGACGGCCGGTGTGGACCATCTCGACCGCCTGCTGGAAGTTCGCCACGCTGCGACGCTGTGTTCCGGCCTGGAAGACCCGCTTGGTGGCGTGCATCGTGTCGGCCAGTTCCTGACAAGCTGCGATGGTGATCCCGCACGGTTTTTCGCTGTAGACGTCTTTCCCCGCTTTCGCGGCGAGCATCGATGCCGCTGCGTGCCAGCGGTCGCCGGTCGCGATCAGGACCGCATCGATGTCCTGTCGGCCGAGGAGTTCGCGAAAGTCGCTGTAGAGCTTGCAGTCTTTGTTTCCGTAGGCGTCGTCAACGAGCTTCTTCCCGGCATCGGCCCGTTTGGCCTGCACTTCTGCGATGGCCACGCAGCGGACATCCGCCAGCTTGAGCATCGCGGTCAGGTCGTACGTGCAGCGGGGACCGATCCCGATCACCCCGAGCGTGATCTTCTCACTCGGGGCGATGGCTCCCTCACGACCGAGCACGTGCGCGGGGATGATCGATGCCAGCGACGCCGCAGCTGTCCCGGCGACGGTTGACTGCAGGAATCCACGGCGGGTCGAAGCACGGGGCAGCGACATGATGCATTCTCCTGGAGCGGTCGGCGAAGTTGGGCTTCTCCACAATTGAGCGTCTTGATCATTCCATCACGCCGCTCTGATGTAAAGCGCGGCTGAGAACCGACGTGACGTCGCGCCTGGTTGGAAAGGCTGGCTTGACGTTTTCAGATGCCTTGCGCACGACGACTCAGTCTTCGTAAATTGCGGCGGTCACGATGCAGCTTCCGCAGAGATCGAAGAAGCCCAGCAGGAGTCCGAGCAGTTCAAGCCCCCGATACCGCCCGCGATAGACAACAAGTGAGTAGTTCGCACACATCAGGCTGACGATGGAACAGGCCAGTCCGACGTAGACCATCTGCGGGACAATTCCCGCGAGCGGCCCGACCGTCCAGACCACCGGTTGACGATGTGTCCGATCGACGCGGACATGGAGCACCGCGAGGACCAGCAGCACGGTCCCCAACAGCGACAAGCCCACCGAAGCCAGCGTCGCACGGGGATCTTCGTTGGTGTCGAATGGCGCGATTGGAGTTCCGGGGGGCGCACGCCAGGGGAAATGATGTCGCCAGCGCTGCGGAAAACAGCGCCGCAGAACGAGGATGATCAGCGCGGTCGCTCCGGTCAACAGGAGCGGGACAGCGGCAATGAACAGCCACGGGTAGGGCTCATAGAACGGTTCGAGCCACGGGAGCACCAGCGGGGCTTGTGCCCGTTCCCGCGCGGCATTGATCACCGGGAGCAGGAACGCACAAAAGCCGGAGACAATTGCGATAAAAATCAGTGTGTCCGCAACGACCAGCAAGACGCGCGGACCTTGTGGTGATGGTTCACTCATCCTGTCCCCCCGCAAGCTCGACCCCGATTTCCATCTTGCGGGGTTGCTGTGTAGATTCTACAACCTACCAAGAACACCGGCGAGAGGGGGCGGCCAGGGATGGTTGGCGCTCGGCGGATGTGGGCCGTTGTTAACCGGAAGCGAATCTCAGGATGCGGATTCAGCTCATCGTCGACAGCTATTTCCCGGCGACAACGTCCAGCGCCAAGCTGATGCACGATTTAGCCAGTGAACTGCAATTGCAGGGACATTCGGTCTGCGTGGCCGTTCCAGATCCGGATTTGAAGCGTTCGTCAGCTGTCGATCGAGAGGACGGATTCGATGTGCTGCGCGTCCGTTCCGGCAAACGCAAGGGGGCCAGTCATGCCCTGCGGGCCATTAACGAAGCCCGGTTGTCGTCGCTGATGTGGTCACACGGACGCTCCTATTTTGAGAGTCATCCCGCGGACCTCATCGCCTTTTACTCGCCGACAATCTTCTTCGGCGGACTCGTGCGACGGTTGAAACAGCGCTGGCAGTGTCCGTCGTACCTCATTCTTCGTGATATTTTCCCGCAGTGGGCGGTGGATGCCGGGGTGATGAAGCAGGGTTTGGCGTGGCGGTTCTTCCGCTGGGTGGAAGACCGACAATACGCGGCTGCTGACGTCATTGGTGTGCAGTCGCCCGCGAATCTCGATTACTTCCGCGAACGGGGTTGGGACCAGAAATATCGCCTCGAAGTGCTCCACAACTGGATGCAGGTGGGTGATGTTCCCCCGGCGACGGGAGAGATTCGCCAAGCCTGGGGACTCGATGACTGCGTGGTCTTCTTCTATGGGGGTAACATCGGCATCGCCCAGGACGTTGACAACCTCGTGCGGCTCGCTGAGAACCTGCGGGACACGCCCCAGGCGCGGGTCGTGCTCGTGGGGGAAGGGAGCGAAGTCCCGCGATTGAAAGCCGAAATCGAGCGGCGCGGGCTGACGAACATGCTCGTGAAGCCGTCGGTCGGGCAGGATGAATACTTCCGGTTGCTGGCGGAGTTCGATGTCGGACTGATCAGCCTCGCGAAAACGCTGCAGACACAGAATGTCCCCGGGAAACTGCTGGGTTACCTGCATCACGGCATGCCAGTGCTGGCGAGCATCAATCCGGGGAATGATCTCCAGCAGCTCATCGAAGACCGTCAGGCGGGCTTCGTCTCGATCAATGGAGATGACGCCCTGTTCGCCCAGCAGGCTCGGCAGCTGATCGCCGATGCAGCGTTGCGGAAATCGATGGGACGTCACGGTCGGCGGTTGCTTGAGGATGTCTTTTCTGTCCAGCAGACCGTGCGCCAGTTGCTCGCGACGGTCCCGCAAACCGCAGTCGCACCGCAGCCCCAACGGCGGGCCGCGTGATGAAACTTTTCAGGGAAACAGACCGCATGTCGCGCGTGTTGATCATCGGGGCCGGGGGGATGCTCGGCCACAAGTTGTGTCAGTGGCTGCCGACCCTGGGATGGGACGTCATGGCGACCGCACGGAAAGAAGCGGCGTTCTACCAACGTTATCCGGGCGTCTTCGATCGTGTGCAGATCCTCGGCGGGGTCGATGTCCTGCAGGAATCGAGCCTCGAAGCGGCGATCACAGAGGCCGATCCGCAGTTCATCATCAACTGTGTGGGGATCATCAAGCAGCTGGCCGAAGCGTCCAATCGGTATCTCAGCGTCGGCATCAACAGCTGGCTGCCACATCGACTGGCAAAACTCTGCCAGCAACAGGGACGGCGGCTGATCCACATCAGCACCGATTGCGTCTTTGATGGTGTCCGCGGCCAGTACCGCGAGTCCGACACGACGAACGCGACCGATTTGTACGGTCAATCCAAGGCACTCGGCGAGACCGATGCCAGTGAAACCGCGGCGGTCACGTTGCGAACGTCCATCATCGGCCGGGAACTTGAGCAGCCGGGGCATGGCCTCATCGATTGGTTCCTCGCGCAGAAGGGGAAGACGATCCGCGGCTTCTCCAAGGCGATTTACACCGGCTTCACCACGCAGGAAATCGCCCGCGCAATCGTGCGGGTGATGCGTCATCCGACGTCGCTATGCGGGCTGTATCAGGTGGCGAGTCAGCCGATTAACAAGTACGACCTGTTGTGCCTCGCGCGAGACGCCTTCGGGATCGAAGTCGACATCCAGCGGGATGAGACGTTCCATTGTGAACGGAGCATGGTGATGGACCGCTTCACGCAGGAAACCGGGTATGTCGCTCCCAGTTGGGACGCGATGATTCAGGAACTCGCCGCGGAACAGAGCGTGAGTGCATCAATGGCTGCGGCATAGGTCAAGTAGAAAACCGAAGAGTTCTGGCCACGCAAAGGCACAAAAGACACAAAAAGGGAAGAAGGATCGAAAGAGGGATCGAGGGGGACAGCGGGAACTTGGACTCAATTCTGTTTGTTTCCCTTTGTGCTTCTTGTGGCCAAATCTCTTCCCTCTTCCGGTTTGCGACTTCTGCGCCTTTTCGCGGCGAAAACTCTTCTTCCAGAACACACGTAGAGATTCGTACTGAAACAGAGGGATCGAGAGCATGTACTTCGAAGGCAAGCGGGTGTTGGTGACGGGCGGGACTGGCTCGATGGGCAAGGTCTTCGTCAAGCGAGTTCTCTCGGGTGAGATGGGGACGCCGAAGAAGGTCATTGTCCTCTCGCGCGATGAGGCGAAGCAGCACGCGATGCGGCTCTCGTACCTCAAGATGAAGAACCCGACCGACGAAGTCATCTACCGCAATTTCCAGCAGGTGCTCGAATTCCGCATCGGCGATGTCCGCGACTACGGCGATGTCTGCGCAGCGGTTCGTGACGCGGATGTGATCGTGAACGCAGCCGCCCTCAAGCAGGTGCCGAGTTGTGAATACTTCCCGATGCAGGCGCTGCTGACGAACTGTCACGGCCCAGCGAACATCGTCCGGGCCATCCAGGAGCATGGTTTCCCGATTGAAACGGTGATTGGCATCAGCACCGATAAGGCGTGCAAGCCAATCAACGCGATGGGGATGACCAAAGCGCTGCAGGAACGGATTTTCATCGCAGCCAACATCCTGATCCCCGATACGCGGTTCATCTGTGTCCGCTATGGCAACGTGCTGGCGTCGCGCGGCTCGGTTGTTCCGTTGTTCCACGAGCAGATCAAGAACGGCGGACCGGTGACTGTCACCGTCCCGGATATGACGCGGTTCCTGCTGAGCATCAATCGGGCGGTCGATACGGTCTTCGCCGCTTTGCTGACTGCACGGCGTGGCGAAACGTTCGTGCCGATCGTTCCCGCAGCGACCGTCATCAACGTGGCCAAGGCGCTTGTCGGTGACCGCAAGGTCGAGATCAAGATCACCGGGATTCGTCCCGGCGAAAAGATGCACGAGATCATGGTCTCCGAAGAAGAGTGCCACCACGTGGTGAAGCGGGGCGACTATCACGTCATCCTGCCAATGCTCCCCGAACTCAAGTACTCCGGAGCCGAGGAACCGAACTCGCTCTCGAAGGAATTCAGCTCGGGCGACACGGTGCTCGATCTTCCCGGCACGATCGAGTTGCTGCGCAGCCACAAACTGCTCGTCGACGATATTGACCTCAGCGAGTCGGGCGAACTGCTGCGGTAACGCCGCGGACGGAAATCCGAAATCCGCAGCACGAAATCCGAAGGGTTCCACAGAGACCTGCGGATCGTTGACCAGCAGGCGTGTGCCTGTCTGATGGATTTCCGGATTTGCGTTTCGTGCTACCTTCGGATTTCGATCGTCGTGCTTCGGATTTCTCGCAGTCCCACTCAGGCTCCTACGCATGGCACGCTTAAAAGTCCTCACGCTGGTCGGCACGCGGCCAGAGATTATCAAGCTGTCCCGGGTGATGGCGGAACTCGACCAGCATGTCGACCATGTGTTGGTCCACAGTGGCCAGAACTACGACTATGAACTGAACCAGATCTTCTTCGATCAGCTCGAAATCCGCCGTCCCGACCACTTCCTCGAAGCGGCGGGAACGAACGCCGCCGAGACGATCGCGAACGTGATCACCCGATCGGATGCGCTGCTGCGCGAAGTGAAACCCGATGCGTTTCTATTGCTGGGGGATACCAACAGTTGTCTTGCAGCGATCTCGGCTAAACGGCAGAAGATCCCGATCTTTCACATGGAAGCGGGGAACCGCTGTTTTGATCTCCGCGTGCCGGAAGAGATCAACCGCAAGATTGTCGACCACATCAGCGACATCAATCTGACCTACACGGAGCACGCTCGACGGTATCTTCTCGCGGAAGGGGTGCGTCCGGAGACGGTCATGAAAACCGGTTCGCCGATGCGGGAAGTTCTCGAACATTATCGTCCGGGGATCGAACGGTCCACGGTCTTGCAGGATCTCGGCCTCACTGCGGGGCGGTACTTCGTGGTGAGTGCCCATCGCGAGGAGAACATCGATTCGCCGGTCATGTTCGCGAATTTTCGCAAGGTGTTGACGACTCTCGCGGCGACGTATGACGTGCCAGTGATCGTCTCGACGCATCCGCGGACCGCGAAGAAGTTCGATGCCGTCCCCGAGTCGAAGATCGACGATCCGCGCGTGCGGCTGTTGAAGCCGCTGGGCTTCTTCGATTATGTCCACCTGCAGGAGCACGCACTCTGCGTTGTCTCGGACAGCGGGACAATCACCGAAGAAAGCTCGATCCTCGACTTCCCCGCCGTGACCATCCGCCAGGCCCATGAGCGCCCCGAAGGGATGGATGTCGGCACACTGGTGATGGCCGGGATGGACCCAGACCGCGTCCTGCAGGCCGTCGAGATTGTTACGGCTTCAACGTCACAGAACGGCCGTCGGACACAACTGGTCTCGGATTACGAAGCCGCCGATGTTTCACGCAAGGTCGTGCGGATCATCGTGAGCTACGTCGACTACGTGAATCGGACAGTGTGGAAGCGGGAGTAGGGAATAGCGAGTAGGGAATAGCGAATAGCCAGAAAAGGTCGATGTCTTCTCTCGCTATTCGCTAATCCCTATTCACGACTCCCCTTCTTCCGCGCATGCGGATGAGCCTGCTCGTAGGTCTCTTTGAGACGTTGCGTGCTGACGTGCGTGTAGATTTGCGTGGTCGTCAGGCTTTTGTGACCGAGCATCTCCTGGACCGCACGCAGGTCTGCCCCACCATCGAGGAGATGCGTCGCAAACGTATGCCGCAGGGTATGCGGCGTCGTCTTGAGATCGAGCCCGGTTAGTTTGAGATACTTTTCGAGCATTCGGCCCACGCTGCGGGTTGTCAGCCGCGTCCCAAAGCGATTCAGGAAGAGCGCGGCTTTGTCCGCGGCACTGGCGTCCTCCGCTGGTTCGCGGACTTCATCCCAGCGGGCCAGGGCCATCACCGCGTGACGTCCGAGCGGCGCGATCCGCTCCTTCTTCCCTTTCCCGAGGACCCGGAGCACGTTGGCATCACGGTCCCATTGATCGAGGTTCAGCCCAACCAGTTCAGCGACGCGGAGCCCACCCGAGTACATTGTTTCGAGCATCGCCCGGTCGCGGAGCCCTTCGGGTTCGTTCGCTGGCGGCGCTTCGAGGAGTTGAATCACCTGCTCGGCCGTCAGGAAGTGCGGCAGCTTGCGGCCGGTTCGTGGCGTGCGTAAGGCCGTCGCCGGGTTCGAAGTGATGAGTCCTTCCCGATGACAGAACCGCAGAAAACTCCGGAGACAGGCCAGCCGGCGGGCAATCGTCGTCTTCGCGTAGCCGCATTCATGCAGATAGGCGACATAGCCGCGGAGATTGGCCACATCGAGCTGGGTCGGACCGCCGATTCCACCGCACCGGTCGGTGAGGTAATCGAAGAGACTGCGAAAATCTTCGCTATACGACTTCAGCGTGAATTCGGACGCATTCCGCTCGATTTTGAGATACCGCAGAAAGGCATCGATCGCGGCGTCCATCGGTAGAATCCGTGGTCAATAGTCCCCGGACGCCCAGCCATTCCGATGGCTGGGTCTCTTCGCTTACGCGGCCTTCTTCCGGAATCCCGTATCACCGCCCGAAGTCCCGCGAAGCTTCGCCACCCGCTGGCTCATCACCGCAGCGTCGTACCAGGTGAACGAGAGATTGGGGTCGGCCGCGTACTGCCCGAGCGTGCGCAACAGGGTTTCGGCACTGTCATCGTCGTAGAGGAAGACGTACCGTTCCTCTCCCTTGATGAGGGCGAGCACGTTGATGCCGCGGTCCATGAGGTCGCCTTCCTGGCGGGAGGAGCGGTCAATTCCGCCGATTTCGATCGGTTGATCGCGGTGGCGGACATTCGAGTTATCGGCGTTTGGGGTGATGGTCTAAAGTCGAAGGTCGAGGGTTGAAAGTGATGTGGATGTCGCGATGACAGGCTTCCATCGGAAATGTGCAGGACCGTGCGATCGACTCTGTGTTTCTTTCACTCCCGCACTCCCGCACTCCCGCACTCCCGCACGGATTATCGATAGCGTCGCGCCTTCACCACAATGCGGCGTTTCGCTTCGCCACCGTGAAGTTGCAGCATCTCCACTACCATCAGGTGCGCTGTGAATTTCAGGAAGTCATCGCTGCGCGAAAGATAACCCTGCCAGCCACCGCTGCGTAAATCCCCGCTGAGTTCAACGTAATCTCGCAGTCGGGCTGTCAGTTGCGGGTCGGCTCCGTCGAACAGTCGTGTGTACGACATGAACGGCTGCCGTGGGTCGTAGGTGGTCGCGCCCATCACGTCTGGGGGAAGGCCCGGTGAGGTCGTCGCATCGTGACCGCCAGTCGGCCGGATGACGGCTTCACTCGTGTCGGGGCTCCCGCGCCACCACATCCACCGGTTCCAGGCTGACGGTGCTGGTGTCGTGGATTCCGATTGACCACGAAAGACGGGGGACCCCGGGGCAGGGCACGCTTCCGGTTCCGCGGTCTTCCAGAGACTCCATTTCCCCTTGGGAATCGAGGCTTTTCGGGCATCTTCTGCGATGGGCAGGCCCGGCTGAAACGTCCAGGGACGCGGCGAGTACCACGAGACCTGCAGCCCCACACGCGGTGGATAGTAGGGTGAATAGTCGGTCACCGCCCCGACCACGACTGCATCGACCTTTAAGAGGTCCGCGAGTTTCAGGGCGTCATCCGGGTTGCTCATTTCCAGCTGATTGTCGTAAATCGCCTGTTCCACCACGCCCGTCGGCAGCACCTGAAACCCAGGCGTCTTCTGGAGTTCCGTAAAATACGCCTGAGCGAATCGCCGTCCGTCGACGGAACGCTCGGCGCTCAAATTGAAGAACGGAACCACGGCGACAGTGGTCAGCCCGGCGACCGGATTCGTTACCCCAACGTCGAACATCACACAGCCGCAGAGGCTGAGCAGACCGACGACGATGAGTGACCGAAACCTGCGCACGCGCGACCCCTGCCGAAAAGACAGCTCCACCGTCGTTATCGGCAGAACCGGCAAGGTCGCTCCAGTTTATCTGGTCGCCGAGCGAAACTACTTCCGGGAGACCACCAGCAGGCCCGCCACGATCAACCCGGATCCGAGCAGGAGTCGGGGTGTCAGCTTCTCTCCCAGAAACAGGCCCGCCAGCAACACGGCGACGACGAAACTCCCTTTGTCGATCAAGGCGACCGTCGCGACATCGCCCACCTTGAGTGCCTTGTAATAGAAGATCCACGAGGCGGCAGTCGTTACCCCGGAGAGGCCCAGCCATGCCAGATTCTTCCAAGTCACCAGCGACAACTCCGCGGAGGGGACAAACGCGACAGCAAACCCCAACACGCACACGCAGACGAATCCGGTCCGGAGCGTCAGTCCCAGTTCGCCGGAAATCCCGGCCAGACCCTGCTTGGCCACAACCGACGTACAGCCCGCGAAGATCATCGAGAGAATCGCCCAGATCACCCACCGCTCCATCACGCATTCCTTCCCGAGGGTTGTGTTCTTGGGGCGGATGTCCTCGTCGTTACGGTCTACACCACGAACTTCACGGCGGTCTTGTCGCAATCAACGCGGCGGAGACAACTCCGCACAGCGCCGCTGGAAACCGGTCGCTTCCAGGTCGAGATACCGGTTGGTGATCCCGCCGCCGAGCCAACCGACAAGCGGACCCAGCAGTCCTGCATAGCACAGTCGCAATTCGAGGGTGCACCCTGTTGCGGTCGGCGTCAGTCGATGGTCGGCCAGGACCTGTAACCCGAAATGCCGGCTCTCCCAGGTGAAGCCATTGAGTTCGTCCCAGCGGGTGATGGTCCAGACGGCCGGCATCAGTTTCGGCTGCTTGATCCAGACCCGAGCACCAATGCTCAAGGGGAGGGGAGTTCGGCATTCGATACGCTCAATCGAAGCCGTCCACTCCGGCCAACGCTCCACATCCGTGAGCACGTTCCGCGCCACCTCGACAGGAGCTGCTACCTCCACCTTGCGCTCAAACACCGCCACGCTCGACTCTCCGTCCCTAAGCCCTAAGCCATTGACCATCAACCTCCGCTCACGGACCGCCGAGTTCCTGCACCAGAATCCGCAGGAACGGCTCGACGTCCGTCACCAGGCCGACGGTCTGGAACGTCCCTCGGTCAGCAAGTTTTGTGACTGTCGCCGGGTTGATGTCGACGCACACCACACCAACCCGCGCGGAGAGCAGGTTCCCCACCGCGATCGAGTGCAGCGTCGTGGCGATCATCAGGCAGAAGGTCACATCCTGCACGAGTTCCCGCATTCGGGTTTGCGCAGCAATGGTGTCAGTGATGACATCGGGCAGGGGGCCGTCATCGCGAATGCTGCCCGCCAGGACATACGGAATCCCCTTCTTGATGCACTCGTACATGATCCCTTCAGTCAGGATTCCCGCATCCACCGCCGCCTTGATGCTCCCGAGGCGACGAATCCGGTTGATGGACCGCAGGTGGTGTTCATGTCCCTCCTCACTCCCGCCACCATGCTCCATCGAGATCCCGAGACTCGTGCCGTAGAATGACTGTTCGATGTCATGCGTGGCGAGCGCGTTGCCGGCAAACAGCACGTCAATATGCCCCTTGCGGATCAGCCAGCTCACCAGTTCGCGGCTGCCGGTATGCACGATCGCGGGACCGCCGACGAGCAGAATCTTTCCCTTGCCACGGGCCGCGTTCCGCATCTTTTCCGCGATCTCGCGCACCGTCACATGCTTCGGTTTTTCGCTCGAGACCGTGCTGCTCATGAAGCCGAAGGAATGCGGGCGGTCGGTGTCACGGCCGATCGGTTGCACACGCGTTCCCAACCGACCGACGACGATCTGCTCGCCGATTTGAACATCGACCATTGCCACGCACTCTGCCAGTTGCGTATTGGGATCGACCTTGATGCCGCAGTCCATTTCCGGTCGTTCGACCGGGATCCAGTGTCCGTTGATGCGGATCTCGGTCGGCTCATTTGTCGTGGCGTAAAACCCTTCGGGGAAGGCCCCGGCGATATCCGCAGCAACGAGTCGACAGTCATGGTGAGTGACCGGAACCGCCCCATGCTGACCGATCGCCACCAGGATTTTTTCGAGGCACTCTTCGGTCGGTGCGCGGACTTCCAGCCGGACGTAGCTCGGATCGTGGCGGTGGTGCCCGATCTTCACGTCCTGGCTTTCGTACTCGCCTCCCAGCGTTGCGATCTCGTCCAGCACTTTGGGGAGGATCAGGCTATCGATGATATGCCCACGGAGTTCCACAACTTCATGAAACCGGGCAGCAGAATGCGACATGGCGAACCTCCTGTTCGAGTCCTTCCGGCATGATGTGGCCGGTTGCGGGCTGATACTGGGCATGCTTGGAGATCGCCCCGCGGAAGTCAAGCAGACCCGCTTTCGCGAATCCCAGTCACGGTGGAGCAGGGCGGGGACAGCCTGTCCATGGCTGAAGAAATCAGGCCCACGCGTCGACAATCCGATTGTGCCTTTCGCGCGGCTGTCCGTATGATGGCCCCCTTGAAAGACCCGACGATTGGGGAGCTCTTCTGTTGCAGTATGGACCGAAACGGGGCGTGTTGACCCTGGGACTTGTCGGCGTCGGACCCGGATGGGACCGCCGTTATAAGGGGGCGGTTCGTCGTTTAGCGGAGCGCTGTGCCATCCGGGCGGTCTTCGATCCTGTCATGAGCCGGGCCCAAGCGGTCGCCCAGGAATGCGGTGCTGAAGTCACGCTCGGGATGCGACAATTGTTCGAGCGGACAGACGTGCAAGCCGTGTTGCTGCTCGATTCCGCCTGGTACGGCAGTTGTCCACTTCCGTGGTGCATCGCAGCTCAAAAGCCGGTCTTTTTGGCGGATGCCTGGTTACTGGACCGCTCCGAAGCCGAGCGACTCGATCGCCTGGCCAGTGCGAACGGCGTGAGTCTCGTTCCCGAATTTCCGCATCGCTTTACACCGGCAACCAGTCGCCTGCGCGAGTTGATCGCGACTACGCTGGGGCCAGTTCGCTCAGTCACTCTCAACGAATCGACTTCCTCAGCGTGCGGTCCGACAGACACCAACTCCCTATCGACCCCCGCGGCCTTGCTGGACTGGTGCGTCTGCGTGGCCCAGTGTGATCCCCGCACTCTCGAAGTGGAAAATCACCCAAATGAGCATGCGACAGACGGTTGGCGATTCACGCTGAACACCACCGGGAGAGCCCAGATTTCCGGGATCATTCGGCTGGCTGCTCTGGAAGAGGAAAACCAGGCTTCGTTTCATCTGGAATTAGAGTGTCAGCAGGGGCGGGCCCGGATCGTGAATCCGGAGGAACTCCGCTGGCAACGGCATGGAACTGAGGAACGGGTCGAATCGCTGAAGGGTGAGCGCACGACCTACGATGTGATGTTTGACCAATTCTGTCGACGAGCTGTGGGTGGCTTGGTTCCAGTGCCGACATTGACCGATCTGTTTAATGCAAAAAGACTTGCGGCCTTGTCTCTGCCACGGTAAGGCGAGCGTGTCGTTGCAGGTGGCACTCTTGTGGCAGTTCGAGCTCGTCAATTTCAGCGAACCGAAGCGAGGTTTGAGGAGTCGAGAGACTGGACAGGTCTTGCGGGAGATGCAAGAATCGAGATCTCGACTGGATTGAACGCTCCGTTCAAGCCGATCACGTCGAGGGTTTCAGCGGAATCGCTCGCTGGGACTGCATCCGGGCGTATAGCTCAGTTGGCTAGAGCGCAGCTCTGATAAAGCTGAGGTCCGTGGTTCGAGTCCACGTACGCCCACCTCGGAGAAATCCGACACGGAGAAATCCGAAGCTCCTTGGCCGCCCGTTTCA
>JBGATC010000003.1:0-411609 GCA_044229335.1 Planctomycetaceae bacterium
GCAGGCCGGGCCAACCATTCCGGAGGGAATGAGTGGACCGCTGCGCAACCATGTCACAGACACCGCACTCGCGCCGGCCGAAGTCCGCCGCCGAGGGTCGCCAGGCGATCGGCATCGAACGGGAGACTGCGTACTGCGAAATCACCGCCCGCCGCCTCCGCGGAGAACTCGTTCCCCGTCCCGCAAAACGCCCACCGCCGACTCTCGCGGCGTGATGACGAATTTCAACAAGCCCAACGAACTTGTCAGACACCGGACTGTCGATCCGGTGGTTGCGGGTTCGAGCCCCGTCCGCCTCGCTTGGCTGTGAGACGCCTCCATTTAGAGATCCCCCGGTCCCAACGGACCGGGGGAATTCATTCGTCTCCCTCTTGAGCCGGATTTCGCTCTGCGCCAACTGCGCCGAGTCTCTCCCGACGACAACTCCAGCCGTGTTACGCCCCGATGCCCGATTCCGGGGGGGGCGTTGCGAACGCTGATTACAGCACGCCGTATTTGGCGAAGGCGTCGACGGCTTTCATGCCGTTGCGGATGGCGTCGCGGACGGCGTTTTCGGCGTGGACTTTGTTCCAGGCCCGTTCGATCGCTTCCGCTTCGACCGCCTGCGGGACGACGACGACGCCGTCTTCATCGGCAAAGACGAGATCGCCGGGACAAAAGCGGACCCCTTCGAGTTCCACCGGCACATCGACATCGACCACGCGTTGACGGTTCAGGCTGTCGTACACACAGGTCGCGCGGGCGAAGACTGGGAAGTTCATCGGCGCGATCTTGGTGACATCGCGGATCGCACCATCAATGATCGCCCCTACGCAACCGGCATTCTTGGCGGCCGTTGTGAGGAGTTCGCCCCAGATTCCTGAGCGGATCGATCCGCCAGCCGCAGCAATCAGCACATCATCCGGCTGGCAGGCATCCACCGCCTGCAACTCCAGTTCGTACGGTCGCGGATCGACGTGGGCCATGTCGACCCAGAGCGTCGTTTTACACCGACCGACCAGTAACCCCTGCCCGGTCCAGTTCGGCAGTTGCAGCCGGGGGGACTGATGCGGCAGGCCGAGGGAATCGAGCGCGTCGCTGACGACGGCGGAGTACAGTTCCGCGCGCATCATCGGCAGGGTGATCGTGGTGGGCATCGGACACCGTCCAGAAGAAGAAACCCAGCCACGGCTGTGGCTGGGCGTCGTAAGGAAATGTTATTCGGGGAGCGGTTTCCCCTTGGTTTCCGGGAGGAACGGCAGGACGAGCAACCCGATCAGGAAGACGCTGCACATCGTCATCCCGGTGTAACGGTTGGCCATCGGGCCTTCGTACATTTTATCGAGCAGCACTTTCACCAGCGGTCCAGTCGCGGCGATGAAGCGGCCGACGTTGTAGCAGAAGCTGGTCCCGGTCGACCGCAGTCGCGTGGGGAAGAGTTCCGGGAAGTAGATCGCGTATCCCGCAAACAGAGACAACTGGCAGAAGCCCATGATCGGGACCAGGACGAAGATCTGCCAGAGTTCCTTCAACTGCCAGAAGACCAGGAACGTACTGATGAACGCCGCAATGAACCCCAGAGCAAACGTCGGCTTACGTCCAATCCGTTGCGAGAGGGCACCGAAGCCGAACATCCCCAGGAAGGCCCCGCAATTGATCATCAGCGAGGTGTAGCTCTGCCAATGCGTCAGTCGGCCGTTGATGCGTTTTTCCGCGTCTTTTTGCACAGCGGCATCGTCTTCCGTCAGTGGGACGGCGTCCTTCACCTGGTTGATCACAGCCGCGATGGCATCATGATTGGCATTGGGTTTTTCCGTTTTCAGCTCTGCGAGGACTGCGGCGGTGACCACCGGCTTCTGCACGCTTCGAATCAGGTCCGGCGTGTAGAACCCAACCGACCAGAGGCCGATAACCCCCGAACAGCCGAGGATCAGTCCCAGGAACGCGTGCTTACGGAGCAAGGGGGTCGACAGCAATTCCGAATACGACCCCAGTTGCTTCCCAACTGCACCGTCATGACTTGCCTGTTGCCACTGTTCCGGCTCTTTCAGGTTGCGGCGAATCACCAGTGCGAGGAGTGCAGGAAGCGCACCGATCAGGAACATCACCCGCCACGGACTCCACGGCAGCCCCTGTTCTTCAGCGATCCCCAGGCCCAGATTGATAAACGCCGCACTCATGTTGCCGACAGCCGACAACGCCTGCAGCAATCCCAGTGTGTAAGGCCGGGCCGCATTCGGCATGACTTCGGCCACGAGGGCCACCCCCACAGCAAATTCACCACCAACGCCGAGTCCCGTCAGAAAGCGATAAAAGGCGAAATCCCACGGTCCGATCGCGAACGAGCTCAGCCCGGTGAAGGCCGAGTACATCAGGATGGTGATCATCATCGTTTTTGCGCGACCGATCCGGTCGCCCAGCATCCCGAAGACTAACCCGCCGCACGCCCAGCCGGCGATGAAAATGGAGGTGCTCACGTCGCCATAAAACTTGCGATTGGCGGTTAAATCAGCGGGTGACATTCCCTCGCTGGGTTGAACGAGCTCGGACATCGCCGCGGGACGGGCGAGGATGAACAGTTGCTGGTCGAGGCAGTCGAACAGCCAGCCGAGGGCTGCGACCACCAGCACGAACCAGTGATACCGCGTGAGGAGTCTCCACCAGGGTTGCCCCGAGGGTGGTGTACTGCCATCCGAGCGGAATTCTTCCAGACCGTGCATGCGAAGCTCCCAGGGTCACGCGGCGCAACACAACGCCCGAAGCGGTGAGTCTTCGGGCGTCCTTGCCAATCATTCAGGTTGCACTAATACAACCGAATCGCCCCCACCGTGCAAGCGACCCCGGAGGAAAGGTTTCCAGGAACATCGTTTACCTTTTCATTGCCCGGAGCGCAAGCTCCGGCAGTCCCCACGCCGCTGATCACGAACAACGGAAGACGCTTCACAACGTCCAGCCCGCGCAGGATCAACAACACAGCAGCGGGATGATGATGCTCTGTGGTGGTGGCTTCGTGGTGCGATCATGGTGTTCTCGGAGTTGAAACGGGACGGAGGCAGAGGTCAGCCGGAGCTGGCGCTCCGGGCTTGGAAGGAGGCAGGATCGGTTCACCGCCCTTGTCATTGCGGGCGGTCTCTGCCAGAATCGGCCCGGCGACGGAGCGCTCTGGCTGGCATCACAGAAAACCTGCGATGCCGGATGGCCGCTCCGAGCCTCTGTGCGTGTTCTGCGGCCTGTCGGAAGGATCGACATCCATGTTGCGAAGCACTCGGTGGTCAGCCCTGACTATTCTTCTGCTGGCCGGATGCCTCACCTCGTCGGCTCCCCCCAAGCCCAAGGACAATCCTGCTGAGCCAACCAACGGTGCAGCGCCTGTCACTCCCGAGGGACCAGCACCAACAACGGAGGGGACCTCGACCGAAGCGACGACGGCTGCCACGACAAAACGAGATGCCGACGGTGTCCCCATCGTCCCGATCATGACGGAGGTCGACGGCATTCCGATTCCCCGTCTGAAGGCCGCCACCCAGTCGCTGCAACTCTCGGGGCCGCTGCCGGTCGATCTCGGCAACGAGCATGCCCAGAAGACACCGGGGGAAAAGGCCACGGGTGACACGCTCGTCATTCGCTTCAATTCCGAACCGAAGACGATGAACGCGATCACCGAAACCTCGGCCGTCCAGACCTACATCGCGGCCCAGGTGAACGAAGCGTTGGCTCGGCAGAACCCGGAAACGTTTGCGTTCGAGCCGCATATCGCCAGCCGCTGGGTGGTCGAAGACTCGGTCAAGCTCGCCGCCAACTATCCGGGCAAAGAACGTCGCATCGCCCGTGAAGGTGGCGAACCGGCTGAAGAACTGCAGGTCGACTATGTCGCACCGGCAAAGGACGCAGAACCGCAAATCATCGACCTCACAACGTTCGGTCCCGATGGAAAACCGCTCGCGGGTGTGTGGGTCGGCATCTTCTCCGAGGGACGCATCGTCGGGTTCCCTTCGACGGGCGCACATCAATGGAGTGATGCGGCCGGGAAAGTCTCGATCAGCGGGATGCCAACCGGGAAATACATCATCTCGGTCGGGGCCGAAGTCTATGGTCTCACCGCGCTCGCCGAAGACGGCACGCTCACCGTCACTCCGGGAACTGCGGAGAACCCGCTCACTCAACAATTAGCATCGGCCGGTACGAATGCCCTGGTTCTCAAAGATGGCGAGTGGGTTGACCGTCAGGAGCAAACCTACACGACGTTCTACCTGCGCGACGATGTGAAGTGGTCGGACGGGGCTCCCTTCACGACAAAAGACCTCGAATTCGCCTACGCGACGATCAACAACAACACGGTCGATGGCGATTCGATCCGCACGTATTATTCCGACCTCGTGGAATGTGCGGCACTCTCGCCGTACATCGTGCGGATGCGGTATCGCCAGCAGTATTTCAAGTCGTTCGAGTTCACAGCCGGCCTGGGGGCGTACACTCCGCCGTTCCATGCTTACGCCAAACTCGTGGAGGAGAAGCTCGGCCGTCCCCTGACTCTGGAACGGCTCACGCCCGAAGAAGAGACCGCACAAAAGAAGATCAGCGCGCACGGGGCCGAATTCGGCAAGTTCTTCAATACCGACGCGACCTACAATCGCGCACCGCTCGGCACCGGGCAATATACCGTGGGCCGCTGGGTCACTGGCGATCGCCTCGAACTGATTCGGAACCCCGATTACTGGCTTCCCGAACGGGCCGCGTACCTCGACAAGATCGTCGTGAAGTTCATCCCGGATAACGTCACTGCAATGCAGGCATTTAAAGCGGGTGAGATCGACTTCTTCTGGCTGCTGACCCCTGAACAGTTCTTTGAGGATCTCAAAGGGCCTCCCGACTGGTTCGCCGGGAAATACGTCAAGGCTTCATGGTACTCGCCGATGTTCAACTACATCGGCTACAACATGCTGAAGGAAGAGTTCCAGGACCGGCGGGTGCGGATCGCGCTGTCGATGCTCTTCGACAAGGCCGATTTCCTCGATAAGAAACTGTACGGCCAGGGGGCGATCGTCTCCGGGACGCAGTACTACTTCGGCCCGGGCTACGACCACGCTGTGGCCCCTCTCGCCTACGATCCGGAAACGGCACGCGATCTTCTCGCGGCGGCGGGCTGGGTCGATTCCGACAACGATGGGCTGATCGACAAGAACGGCAAACCGATGAAATTCACGCTCCCGATGCCCAAGGGGAATGCGGTCGCTGAAGAACGCGTGCAACTCTTCCAACGCAATCTGAAAGACGTCGGGATCGAACTCAACATCGATTTCCTGGAATGGGCTTCCTTTATCGATCGCCTGAAGGCCAAGAACTACGACATCTGCACGCTGAGCTGGGCGACCCCGGTTGAAAGTGATCCGTACCAGATCTGGCACAGCAGCGGGGCCGGTCGCGAAAGCCGCGGCAGTAACCACGTCTCGTTCGCGAATCCCCTCGCCGATGAATTGATCGAATCGCTGCGAATCACGCTGAACGAAGACAAACGCAAGCGGATGCATTACGCGTTGCACCATCTGCTCGATCAGGAGCAGCCCTACAGCTTCCTGTACTGCGTGAAAGACTTCGGGGTCTACCACCAGCGGTTCCGCGGGGTGAAGTGGTACCGCTTGCGGCCGGGCTTCGACCTCACCGAATGGTACGTTCCTAAAGCAGAACAACTCCGTAACTGAGGGAGTTGTTCTGCTCTGATGCGGACCATGTCCGCAGTACCCGACATGCTTCCCTGCTGATCGCGAGACCTCTGCCGTGTGGCAGTACCTGGTGAAACGCTGCCTGCTGATGTTCCCGACGATGTTCGGGATCATCGTCGTCTCGTTTTTCATCATCCGACTGGCACCCGGTGATCCCGGTTCGCAGAAGTTTGGTGGCGGTGGGGAACAAGCTGCGGCTGGGATCAACGCGGAACGCGGCACCGAAGCGGCTGAGAAGCGCTTTCGGGCCAAGTTTCATTTTGATGAGCCGATGCCGATTCAATTCGGCTATTTCGTCAAGCGGCTGGTCACCGCCGACATGATCTTCTATCAGAACGAACAGCCGATCTGGCCCGAACTCTGGCAGGCAATGCGCGTCACTGTCCTGCTGAACCTGATCGTCTTCGTGCTGATCTATGCCCTGTCGATCCCGGCGGGGATCTGGAGTGCCGCCTTTCCGCATTCACGAACCGATCGACTGCTGACGGTCGTCCTGTTCATCCTGTACAGCCTCCCCTCATTCTGGGTGGCGGAACTGTTGCGGATGGCGATCTCTTCGGAATGGTGGACGATGATCGGGGTCTCGCCACCGATCCTGCCGATCATGAACCTGCAGTCACAGGATGCCGACGAGTTGAGTGCCTGGGGGCGTTTCATCGATTACGTCAAGCACATCGTCCTGCCCGTCGGCTGTCTGACGTACGGCGGTCTGGCTTATATCAGCCGCCAGATGCGGGCGGGGATGCTGGAAGTCATCCGGCAGGACTACATCCGCACGGCGGAAGCCAAGGGTTGCTCGAAGTCGCGCGTGATTTTAGTCCATGCCCTCCGCAACAGTCTGTTTCCCATCATCACCCTGCTGGCATCACTGCTGCCGTTTCTGGTCGGCGGGAGTGTGATCATCGAGTTTGTCTTCAACATCCCCGGCATGGGTTGGAAGTCCTACGAGGCGATCCTGCGGCGGGAATATGACTTTGTGATGACGACCCTGATCCTCTCAGCAGTCCTCACGCTGGTGGGGATTCTGATTTCCGATGTGCTGTACGTGCTGGTCAACCCGCGGGTCTCCTTCGAGGGGGATCGATGACCGGGGCCGCGACCGCGCCGCAAAGCCAGGCGGCGATCATCTGGAGACAGTTCCGCAAACGCCGACTGGCTGTCCTGGCGGCAGGCGTCATTATTTTCCTCGTGCTGCTCAGCATCTGGGCGCCTTTTCTTGCCTACGATCGCCCGTTGTATTACTCGGGGGTCAACCGCTTCGAATTCCGCGAAGCCGCCCGAACGTTACGGGAACTGATCACCAGGTTGCCGATACAGACACCCGGAGCGTCACTCGATCCCGCTCAGGAGCAAGCGCTTCCAGGGACCCGTAAGGCGATCGCGTTGCAATTGGGATTGCTGCGGATGCATCTGCCGGCCGAGAAACAGGCGTGGCTGGAGAAATGGGCTGGAGATGTTCATGCCGCTGAGACCGCGGCCGATGGAGCAGCCCGCATCCGCAGCTTGCAGAGGAGTTTGCGCACGGAGATGTCAGCGGCGGAAAGCACACTGATCTCCCGTGCGGCCTCACCAGTCCTCGCGGCACTCAGTTGGGCCGATCTCTTTTTTCTCACGTGGAGCCTCCTGCTGGTCTCTGCGCCGATCTGGCAGCCGCTCGTCTGTCGTTGGATTCCGGAGTCACGCCATCGTCAGCAGTGGTGGACCCTCTTTGCCATCTGGTGGTTCATCCCCGCGCTGGCAGCATTCAGTTGGGCGCTGGCAGTCCCCTACCGCATTGACCGCACGCCCTATAAACAGGGCGTGCTCGCTGCCGATGAATCGGCGACAACCGCAGCCGTCGTCTATGAGTCCGTCCTCTGGCCCGCGGTTCCGTATGCGATTGACGAAAGCCGGATCTCGGAAAAGCATGCCCGTCCATCACTCTTCGGAAAGCAGGAAATCGCTGCACCGGATGCCTCGGGCGGATCGCACTGGGACAAGCCACACTGGCTGGGGACCGACGAACTCGGGCGCGATGTGTTGTGCCGGATGCTGTGGGGCGGCCGTGTCAGCCTGTCCGTGGGGATTGTGGCGGTCGCGATCTACGTCTCGATCGGGATCGTGATTGGTTCCATCGCCGGTTATTTCCGCGGGTTGGTCGATCTCGTCATCTCGCGGATGATCGAAGTGGTGATCTGCTTCCCGGCGTTCTTCCTCATCCTGACGATTGTGGCCCTGAAAGGTCCGGGGCTGTTCAATATCATGGTGATCATCGGTCTGACAGGCTGGACTGGAATTGCCCGCTTGATCCGCGGAGAATTTCTGCGCCTCGTCGATCAGGAATTCGTGCTCGCCGGACGGGCACTCGGTTATTCACCGTGGCGACTGATCTTCCGACATATCCTGCCGAATGCGCTCGCACCCGTGCTGGTCTCGGCGACCTTCGGAGTCGCCGGTGCGATTCTCACCGAGAGCAGTCTCTCCTTTCTGGGATTGGGGATTACCGTCCCGACCCCATCGTGGGGCGGAATCCTCTCGTCCGGCCGCGATGCGATCTTCCGCGCCCCGTGGATGATCTGGTTCCCGGGGCTGGCGATCTTCGTGACGATCACCTGCTACAACCTCGTGGGTGAAGCGCTCCGCGATGCTTCCGACCCGCGGCTGCGTGGCTCGCGCTGACGCACTGAGCCCGAAGCGCGAGCGCCGGGTTCCTGCATCCCCTTGTTCGATGCATCATGGCGAAGAACCCCGCGCTGGCGCTTGGGGCTTTGAAAGAAACGAAAACACCCCGCGTTGCAGGCAACGCGGGGTGATTCTGATTTGTGATTCAGCGCGATCGTTACTCTTCAGCAACGTACGGCAGCAGGCCCATGTAGCGCGACCGCAGGACGGCATCACGCACCGCCCGCTGGTACTTCGCACAGCAGCCGGTCTTCCGCCGCGAGAGGAGATTCCCTTCGCGATCGATCATCGTCCGCAGCGTCTTCAGATCTTTGTAGTCCACAAAGATCGGACGCGGTGGCTTGTCACAGCCTTGCGGACAGAAGCGGCAACGCACCTTCTTCTTGAGCCGTTGACGCTTCTTGCGGAGTTTCTTGATCTCGGTCTTCGTCAATGCCATCGAACGTAATTCCTCTGGTGGTGATCCCCGCAGGGACCCGTTCCACGGAGCACCGGGAACGCAGAAGTCCGGGCCAGCGAGACATCCCGCAGGCCACCGCCAAATCTGGCGAGTCGGGGATTATGGACGATTGGCGAGCAGGATGCAACTGTCTCGTCGCCGCGGTTCACCATCCAACCAGTCCGGCGGCCTGAACTGCTGTGCCCATGACTCGACGACCGACCAGCACAGGTGCTAACCTTCTACGACTAAACGAGATTGGTCTGCGATCGTCAAGGGGCGCGACATGCGTTTGCTGCGGAAATTGATGCTGGTCCTGCCTGCACTCACCTGTGGGTTTCTCGTCCCGACGGACAACGTCGCTGCCGAATCGAGACCGGCGATCTCTCCGAAGGTGCAGGCATATCTCGACCAGCGGCGGGGTGAGTTCGATCAGATCCCCGCGGAACGACAGCAGCAATTGCAGAAGATCGCCGCTTACGTCAACCGACAGAAAGCGGCTGGTCAGCCTGCCCGGTTGACGTTCATCTGCACCCACAATTCCCGACGCAGCCATCTCTCGCAAATCTGGGCGATGGTGGCGGCGATGGAACAGGGAGTGGCCGGGGTCGAGACCTTTTCCGGAGGAACCGAAGCCACGGCCTTCAATCCCCGGGCGATTGCCGCCATCCAGCGAGCGGGACTGATCGTGGAAAAGACGACCGAGGGAAAGAACCCGCACTACACGGTTCGTTGCGATAACCTGGGAAAAGGCGTGACCTGCTTTTCCAAGGTCTACAGTGATGCCCCCAATCCCACGAAGGACTTCTGCGCCGTCATGACCTGTTTGCAGGCCGACGAGTCGTGCCCGCTCGTGCAGGGGAGTGCGCTGCGAATTGCGATTCCGTATGAGGATCCAAAAGTCGCTGATGACACGCCGGAAGAAGCCGCCCGGTACGACGAACGGTGTGCCCAGATCAGCCGCGAAATGCTGTATCTCTTCTCCCGTGTCGGGAAATAGCACAACCGAGTGCCGGGTCGAGTCACCAGTTTGTCATCGAGACACTGCTCGACCGTGACGAATTGGCGAAACGGTATCCTCACACTCGACGACAACGCCAGTCTTGCTTTAGGCTGTCGTTGCGAATGTCTGACTCAGAGGAGCGTGAACGATGGCGAACGTCCGTGATTTCGGGGCGATGGCAGACGGGCAGCACGATGACACCGAGGCGATTCGCCATGCCCTCGCGGAAGGAGATGGCGAACTCTTCTTCCCCCGCGGCGAGTACCGCATCACGCAGACGATCCATCTCCCGCTGAGCAAACTCGGACGGACGACGATCGACGGTCAGGGGGGACTCGCCAAGATTCTCATGGACGGTCCCGGGCCTGCCTTCTTTCTCGAAGGGACGCACAAAGCCTCAGCCGATCCTCTTGGGTTCAAGCCCGAGCAGTGGCAGCGGGAGCGGATGCCGACAATCCGCGATATCGAGATTGAAGGTCGGCATCCCGAAGCCGATGGCGTCAAGATCGTCGGCATCATGCAGCCGACGCTGACCGGGGTCCTCATCCGCCGTGTGCGGCACGGGGTGCACATCACCGAGCGGGCGCGAAACGTCCTCATCAGCCACTGCCACATTTACCACAATACCGGGATCGGCATTTACCTCGACCGGGTCAATCTGCACCAGACGATCATCACCGGAAGCCACGTGAGCTATAACCGGCTCGGCGGCATCCGCATCGAGAACAGCGAAATCCGCAACCTGCAGATCACCGGCAACGACATCGAGTACAACAACAACCGGGCTTTCAAAGTCCCCGATGCCGATGGAGTGCCGACCGCCGAAATCTACATCGACTGCGGCGAAACGGGGACGGTCCGCGAAGGGACGATCTGCAGCAACACGATCCAGGCGACCTACAGCCCCAACGGGGCGAACATTCGCGTGATTGGCCAGGCGACGGCCGGGAGTCACAAGGCGGGGATGTGGATCGTCAGCGGGAACCTGATCGGCAGCCAGGAGACCAACGTCCATTTCACCTCGGCCCGCGGGATCACGCTCGAGGGAAACTACATTTACAGCGGACATCGCCGCAATCTCCTGCTCGAACAGTGCCAGAGTATCCTCATCGGCTCGAACTGCTTCGGTCACAACCCGGACTACAAGGACAAGGAACTCTGCACCGGTGTGCGGTTGGTCGATTGTGAGAACTGCACACTAACCGGGACGCAGATTCAGGACGCTCTCGCCGGGGAACACACGGTTGCAGAAGCGGTGCCGATTGAGCGGCAAGGGCTCGTCGAACTCATCCGTTGCCGCCGGATGAATCTGACGGGGGTACAAATTCTGGAAGGAAACCCGTATGCCCTCTATCTCGAAGACTGCATCGACACCGTCATCACCGGTTGCAGCGTCTTTGACACGCGTGAAATGCCGTTGCTGAAGGCCGCCGTGAAGTGGGTCGGAAAGGGTTCGGGGAACCTCATCGCCCAGTGTCGGATGAATCGCCCAGTCGAACTGCCGGACCACGTCACTGCGCGCGACAATCTGAACAGTTAACCACCTCAGGAAGCCCAGCCAATCCGATGGCTGGGTCTCTTTGACCTTTACGGAGTGATGGCGGCGATCAGCTGCCATTCGGCCCACGTCGCGAATGCCTGTTGCAGGGCTTGGTCCCAGTCAGCCGGAGGTTCGTGCTTCGTCGCGACCTGTACCAGAGCGGCACCGAGTGGCATCCGCTGCTGTAAAGCGTCAATCAACGCCGTCTGCCAGAGCGGGACTTCCCAGCGGCGAACGATGTAATCACGGCGGGCCAGGATCAGCGCGACCGGTCGCGCAGCGGGGAATGCAGCGTGTTCATCGTGTCGCCGGGCGGTGACGAACTCGTGGACGGGAAAGGCGACGGTCAGAGTGCGGACACACGGGTAGAACTGCACGCTCAGCGACGATGGATCACCAGCGAAAGGGAGTGGAATCGATGGCGGCACCGCTTCCGGACCGGCCGCATCGAAGACTTCCGTGAGCAAGCGTTCGTAACGGGCCAGATCGATCACGCCATCAAAAAAATCTGGTGTGTCGGTGTCCCGTGCGGGACGCAGTTGCTGCAGAGCCAGCGGGAAGCGTTCCCCGAGCTTGCCGAGCGTGTAGCTCGCTGATGGATACCGCTGCAGGTACGCCGCGACAACGCTCTCGAAGGCATCGTTTCCCAGGACGGCCTGCACACCGGGAAACTCGGCAGCCAGACACTCGAGGAGCCGGGCGAAGTAGGCGTGCTGATAAACCGCCAGTCGCTCGGCGGCGGTCTGCGTGGCCGAGGAGGTGACCACGGACTCGATCGGCGACGTAAATTCAGTAGCGGACTGCGTCACCGCGTCCAGCATCCAGCGTTGCAGGCGGGCCAGGTCCATCTGGTCACTCCGCTTCGATGGTGACAAGGACCGGCGGATGCGCCACGGAGATTTCGCTGGGCAGCACCGAGGGGTGATCACTCTCCGTCGCCGCGCGACAGGCCACGAACTCGGCAGGATGGTCAAAGATCGCGCGGGCCCGATCAAGTTCCGCTTCCAGCCGCGGGAACGGCGGGATGTGGGCGTCCCATTCGAGCAGTGTGGAGGCCCGTGGCATCCGTTGAATTGCGAGGCGATAGAGGTCCCAGACCGCATCGACGACCGGGGCATCATGCGTATCGATGACGTGCGTTCCTAAATCGGTATGCCCCGCGAGATGAAACTGGGCCACGCGCTCGGCCGGGATCGTTTCGACATAGGCGACTGGATCGAAACCGTGATTGCGGGATGAGACGTAGACGTTGTTGACGTCAAGCAGTAGGCCGCAGTCGGCATCGTCGGCCATCCGAGCGATGAATTCGGCTTCGGGCATCGTCGAGGCGTGATACGTCACGTAACTGCTGGGGTTTTCCAGAATCAGCGGCCGTTCGAGCAGGTCCTGCACGCTGCGGATGCGTTCGACAACGTGCTGCAGGGTTGCATCATTCAACGGCAACGGGAGCAGGTCGTGCGTGTTCTTGCCGAGCACGCCAGTCCAGCAGACGTGATCCGAAACCCATGCGACGTGCAGGTCATCTGCGAGTCGTTTCAACTTGGCGAGATAGTCCCGATCGAGCGAGTCATCACTGCCGATTGACAGGCTCACGCCATGCAGCACGAGCGGGAATCGCGCAGCAACCGCATCGAGCATGGCCCGCGGACGACCGTGAGAATCCATGTAGTTCTCACTGATCGCTTCAAACCAGTCGACCCGCGGCTCGTGCTCGCGCAGGTAAGGATAATGGACGGTCCGCAGTCCGACTCCCCAACCAAGCTGGGGCAGCTGCCAATGCCGACCGTGTGCACCGCTTGTTCGTGGAACTGTCGTGTTCGATACCGGCATGGGTCACTCGGGATGCGATGACTGGAGTCGGTTGGCGTGGTGGCGGATCCGCTCATCATACGGAGCATGATAGCAACTTTGCAGCGGCTTTCTTTGTCGCCATTATGCTCCGCATGATGAGCGGATTGTCATGAAAGCATTCCATTCTCTGCCAATCTCCGACAACCGGCGATCGGCTCCATCTTCTGCAGAAATGATCATGTCATCAGCAATTCATTCAGGACATGCCCGTGCACATCGGTCAGGCGGCGGTCGATGCCGTTGTGTCGGAACGTCAAGCGGGTGTGATCGAGGCCGAGGAGATGCAGGATCGTCGCGTTCAGATCATGCACAGAGCGGACGTCCTGCACGGCTTTGAAGCCGAGTTCATCCGTCACACCGAGACTGGCCCCGCGCTTCACCCCTGCACCGCACAGGAAGGCCGTGAAGCCCTGGGGGTTGTGATCGCGGCCCTGGGCACCCTTCTGGAACATCGGCATGCGACCGAATTCGGTGCACCAGACGACCAGCGTCTCTTCGAGCATTCCCCGTTGCTTCAGATCGCGAATGAGGGCTGCCGCCGGTTGATCGAGAATGCGGCCGTGAATGTCGTACTGCTCTTTGAGCGCCTGATGCCCGTCCCAGTTGAGTTTCCCGCCACTGGCGTAGGCCCCGTTGAACAGTTGAATGAAGCGGACACCTCGTTCCAGCAACCGTCTGGCGAGAAGGCAGTTCTTCGCAAAGCCGGCTTTCAGGGGATCGGAATCGTTCGCCCCGTAGGCTTCCAGCAGGTGCTGTGGTTCGCTCGAAAGGTCGCTGATCGCCGGGACCGAAAGCTGCATCCGGGCCGCCAGTTCATAGCTGGCGATCCGGGCCGCGAGCTGCGTGTCTGCCGGGTTCTGACGGAGGTGCGACTCGTTCAGCCGACGTAATAAATCCTGAGCGGCGACAGTTGCGCTGGCATCAATCCGCGACGGGGGTTGCAGGTGCCGGATCGGCTCGTTCGCGTTGAAGGACGTTCCCTGAAAAGCTGCCGGGAGAAAGCCGGGGCCCCAGTTATTGATGCTTGCCTGCGGAATACCGCGCGGATCGGGGATCGCCACGAATGCCGGCAAATCTTCGTTTTCGGTCCCAAGGGCATACGTCACCCACGCGCCGATGCTCGGAAAACCATCCTGAACGAAACCGGTCGACAGGAAATTCTCTGCTGGTCCGTGCGTGTTAGTCTTACTGGTCAGCGTGTGGACGAACGCGAAGTCATCGACCAGTTCCCCGAGATGCGGGAGCAGATCGGAGACCATCTTGCCGCATTCGCCGCGCGGGCGAAATTCGTATTGCGGCCGGGCCAGATTACCCGCTGGTCCCTGAAACGTGACCGCAGGGCCATCCGTCATCGGCTGACCGTCTCGGCGGATCAGTTCCGGTTTGTAGTCCCACGTTTCCAATTGACTGCAGGCACCGGCACAGAAGATGACGATGACATTCTTGGCCTGGGGCCGGGCGTGCGGCTGTCGGGCAGCATGCGGCCGCGCAGGATCGATCAATGGCCCGACCCCAGCGGAGCGGGTAACGGCCTCTTTTGCGAGGAGTCCCTGTTCCGCCAGCAGCGATGTCAGTGCGACGGCCTGCAGTCCGGTCCCCGTATGCGCAAGAAACCCCCGGCGGGAGAGCAGACCGCGGCCGTCGGTCGAGAGTGGCGGGAGCATGGGAATCCAGTCGCTTCAGGAAGAGGACCATCGGTCCAGCACGTTAGATGCTGTCCGAGCGTTACGGTAACAGTAAAAACTCGTTGGTATTGAACAAGACACGGGCCAGCGTACTGAGTCCATGCTCACGGACCAGCGGTTCAATCGCTGTGCGCTCGTCGGCATTTGGAACGCGTCCCAATGTGCGGACAAACGCCTGCTCGATCTGTCGGTCAGTCTGATCGGGCCATGCCTGTTGCAAATGCTGTGCGAACTGCTCGGCCCGGTCGATCATGAAACGGCTGTTGAAGAGGTTGAGCGCCTGGATGGCCGTCGTCGACCGGCTCCGCTGGGCCAGCATCTGCCCTGCATCGGGACAGTCGAAAGCCCCGAAGACCGGGACAGCTTCCATCCGGACTTTGTGAGCATAGATCATCCGCCGCAGTTCTTTCGCCGTGAACGATTCCACGGGAGGAAAGCCGTTGAGTCCGCCGCGACTCTGGAAGAAGTTGTAGCCGGGGCCACCCATTGTATCGTTGAACTCGCCACTGATCGTGAGGAGCGTATCGCGAATCGCCTCGCCTTCCAGTCGTCGTGAGGTGAACCGCCACAGCCAGCGATTGTCGCGATCCAGTGCTGCTCCCTGCGGTGTGATGGTCGCCGACTGTTGATAAGCGGCTGAGGTGACAAGTAATCGATGCATGTGCTTCAGCGACCAGCCGCTGCGTTGCAGTTCCAGCGCGAGCCAGTCGAGCAGCTCAGGATGTGATGGCTCGGCTCCGTTCAGACCAAAATCGTTGGGCGTATCGACCAGCCCACGGCCGAAATGGGCCTGCCAGAGACGGTTCACCATCACCCGTGCGGTGAGAGGATTTTGCGGTGATACCATCCAATCAGCGACTGCCCGCCGTCGATGCTGCTCGGAAGCTGTTGGATCAATTGTTACGGGAGCAAACAACGCCGGGATAGCCGGTCCCACTGGATCGACCGTTTGTTCCGGATCACCTCGTCGCAGAACATAGGTCTCATCCGGCGCGCGAAAGGCTCCGCCAAAGACCATCTGCTGGACTTCTAGCTGTTCAATCTCCTTGCGCAATCGCTCGACTTCGTTGAGCAGCGCGACGACATCATCTGATGGGTGTAGACGCTGTTCACGCCGGAGCATCATCGTCGGATCGGCCGGCGAACCGAAGGGCTGGCGATCGGCATGCGTCGCGACGGTCTGCCATGTCTGGCCATCGAGAGACAACTCGATCGCGTAGCGAAGCGGTAACCGATCACTGAATTTTCCGGTCCGGTCGCGGCCCCATTCGATTCGTTCCACGACCGCAGTTTCCGGCCACTCGATCTGCACCCAGCCACCCCCCGCCTGATTCGAGATCCAGCTGCGACCATTGCCGTACTGACCATCATTGATGTGCTTCAAGGCGTGCTGCGCACTCTCGGGATAATTTCCCGATGACGAGAGCTTCACCCCCTCAGCAGCCCGCGCGATGTTCCGCGGAGTCGGCTCCGCGGTGAAGACTTCCAACTCATCGAGGCACGGCTCGTGCCGATTGTTCTCGAGCGTTGCGAATGTCGTGAACCGCACGAAGCGAGCAGGCATCGGCGCAAATCGCTCGCTGTTGCGAATCGGGTTGATCGGTCCGCGCAGGTGTGGCTGTCCGTGGTCTTCGTCGTCGCCAAGTTCCTGTAGGACGATGACATCGGCCGTGATCCCTTTGCCGGTCTCGCCCCCACGAAGAATCAGCTTGCTGTCATCTTCCAGGTCAACCTGCCCAGCATCCCACAAGCCGCTCCACAACGGCTGCTTGGCGGTCTCGCCGGTGGTGACGCCCGCGGGATAGTACTGATCGATCGTGGCCACAAGTCGCTGATCGTCGCGGGTGTTGAGGTCGCCATCACGGTCGAGGAGATAGCGGGCATCCCGGGTATGGACACCGCTGCCGTGGGCTCCCCAGGAGATCCACAATCGGAATCGTCCGGACTGCTGGGGATTGTAGGTGAGTACATCCCGACCGGGGACGTTGTTCCACCACGAATAGCTGCCACCGCCGATGTTGCCGAGACGATCAATCGTGCCAGAATCGTCTTGGTGTCCCCGTTGCGTGCCGGGAGGATTCTTTCCCGGACCGTTCATCGTCTGCAGGTGGGTCGTGTGCTGCGGATCGGTTTCATCGATGATGAGCGTCCGGGTTGTCCGGGCGAGGGGTTCCAGTCGACGGAGGCGGGACTCCAAGGTCGTCAGTTGTGGCTTCAACTGCTCAGCCGTCCTCAGCCGTTGCTGACGGGCAACATCTTCGATGGGGCGATCGCGGTATTCGACCCCGGCAAAGAAAGCCTGCCAGGCGTAGTAGTCGCGCTGCGTGAGGGGATCGAACTTGTGATCGTGACAACGAGCGCATCCCAGCGTGAGACCGAGAAATGTCCCACTCGTTCCCTGAATGATCTCGTCCAGTGCATCCTGTCTGGCGAGCCGCTTCGAGGCATCGTCGGCTCCGATCTGACCGGGAAGCAAGACTGCGGCAGCGACCAGGAACCCTGTGGCCGCATCGGCTTGAAGCGCATCGCCCGCAATCTGTTCCCGGACAAAGCGGTCATACGGAACATCGTCGTTGAACGCTTGAATCACATAGTCGCGATAGGGCCACGCGTTGTCCCGCGGCGTGTTGACTTCAAAACCGTGGGTATCCGCATAGCGGACAACATCCAGCCAGTGTTGCGCCCAGCGTTCACCGTAATGCGGACTCGCCAGCAAAGTCTCAACCAGTCGCTCCCACGCATCCGGCGCAGTGTCGTTCACAAACTGTTCGACAAGTTCCGGATCGGGTGGTAAGCCGAGCAGATCGAACGACAGGCGACGAATCAACGTTCGACGATCAGCCCGGCCAGCCGGCTGCAGGTTGTGTTCGCGGAGTCGCTGCCGCAGAAACAAGTCAATGGGATTGCGGGCGGACGAAATTGACTGTGCGGACACAATGAACGGGTCAGCGGGTGGCAGATGCGAGGTCAGCGGTTGAAACGCCCAGTGTTCTCGTCGTTTGTCGACGGTCGCCGCCCGATCAACATCAGTCTCCGGCCAAACCGCGCCCGCCTCGATCCAGCGTTTCAGGAGGGTCATCTCCGCGTCCGCAAGCTGTGGGCTTTTCGGCGGCATCCGGTCTGCGGCATCAGTGCTGGTGATCCGACGGATCAACTCACTCTCATCGGCCTTCCGCGGCACGAAGACCGCGCCGCTGTCCCCCCCCTTAAACGCGGTATGCCGCACATCCAGTCGCAGTCCCCCCTTCTGGACATCGGGACCGTGACACGCCCCGCACTTCGCGATCAACAGGGGACGAATTTGTTGCTCGAAATCGATCGTCGAGTCGGCCGCAGCGAGTCCCTGCAACCCCAACAACACCGTTCCCCACATCGCACTGCGGAACATCCAACTCTCCCGCTGACTCAAGTTGCATCTCATGGAGAGATTTTGACACAGAACCTGCGGGGACGGTAGAGAAAGATCATTCGATAGACGGCCAGAGAACTCTGCCGCGGGATCGTCGAGTGTAAGCTAGGAACCTCTTGTCGAGCCTCCAACCTCGGAAATGAAACCAGGCGTTGCGAACGTGACGGACTCTCCACCTGGGGAATCTCCTTGACTCTGCTTCGAGTCGGCGGACAATACGGTGCGTCTCAAAGGGTGATGGATCACAACTGGATTGGCAAGGAGGTGCGCGATGCTTGTTCGTTCGGCGATGATGATCGGGCTTGTGTGTAGTTGGTTGGCAGTCAACTCGGTCGCAGGTGCTGAACCACCCGCAACAGCCGTTGCTCCACCCGCAACGACCGTGGCCTCAGGAACGGCAGTCACCAGCCCGGTGAATTCGGCTCCCGCGGCTCCACTCTCGCGACAACGACGGGAGCGCCGGCAGAAGTGGGAAGCCGCGCTGCAATCTCCGGCGAATCTTACGCTGGATGATGCGGAAAGCATCACCCTCGGCGAGTTGCTCAAGCGCATCCGCGCGCAGCATGGGCTGGCGGTCCGAATCGACTTGCCGCAAGTGCTCCCGATGGCCGCGTTGGCGGAGATCACCACAGTCCAACTGAGTCCCAAATCCAGTCGCACAACGGGGAACGCTTACACAGCACCGCCGACCATCATGCCCTATGGTGTCGTGCCCTCGTATTCGACCTCACCCATGGCCGTGCAGGAACCCAAGTCCACTCCCACATGGAAACCAGATCCACTCACACCGGCCGCCCCCAGTCCAGTTCTTCGCTCGACTTACAAACCGTTAACCGCTCCTGAACCTCTCGCGGCTCCCGTATCAGCCGCCGAGCCTGCCAACGCACGTTTCTCTGCGATCGAATCCGCACTGAAACCCGCGGACCCGATCAACCCACCGGTCGATGTCGAGGCGGAAGCCACGGAGCCCACTGCAACTTCAGACGAAGCTTCGACCGAGAGTGTTGCAGCGCGGCTGCAGCTCTCACTCGACGAACTCCTCAGTACCCCCGTGGCTGCATCCCTGGTGGTCCAGCCCGACGTGACAGTGGAAGACATTCTTCGCCAGGTCTTTGATCGCTCGTTTCCGTTGCAGGCCCTCATCAGTGTCAGTCTCGCTGAAGAAGGGATGCCGTTCGGTGCCTCGCTGACTCGCGCCCTGGAGTGGGACTTGCTGGTCCAGGACGATGGCGTGCTGCTGACGAGCCGACTGAACGCCAATCTGCGGAAAGAAACTCGCGTCTATTCGATCCGGGCGATCGAGAAGGCGGGCGATCTGAAGGCGGAAGAAATCGCCCGGGTGGTCACTCGCACCGTGCGGCCCTGGAGTTGGCGCACGCATGCTGTCGACACCAAGCCAACACTTCCCGCATCAAACAAACCGACAAATTCCACAGAAAAGAAAAACACCCGTTCGGTGCGACTCGACAAGCTGCCCTTCTTCAATCTCGACTGGACCAGCCTGCTGTCGGACCGTCATGTCGAACGCTCCTTGCTGCAGCTGACCAGCGAAAGTTCCGGCGTCACGGTCACACCCGCAGAAAACGGTAAAGTCGAACTGACGCCGGAAGATCTGGAGATGCTCGCGCAGATGTGGAACGGCTTGTTTCAGGGGACGGTCACTTCGCTGCAGGTGATTCATCACGCCGACCCGCCAACCGGCGTACTGGAAGTGTTGCCGGGGCTGCTCGTCATCTCCCAGTCACAGGGGGCTCATCGCGAGATTGCCGACCTGCTCGAACAGCTGGCCAACCCGGATAATTGAAGGGAGGCCCGACAGTTGATGCTGTGTTCTCTCAATCTGGTAGCATGCAGGTCACCCCAGGAGACCTGCCATGATCGACTTCCAGTATCTGACGACCGGTCTGAACGGCCTGGCGAACGCCCACAAGGCGGGAACGATGGCCGGTCATCTCGGGGCGGCCATCGTGGCCGGTTACCTCTACGGTGAAGATCAGAGCGATCTCCCCGCAGCGGTTTACCGCGGCATCGAGGGGGAACTGAAACGCATCATCGCGGGGGAAGAGTCGTTCTGGTGGAACGCCAAGCAGGCGGGAGTCACTGCCGCCGATTTGTTCCAACCGCTCCCGACGAACGAGACGAAGCCTGTCAGTCTGCAGCCGATCACGGAAGCGTTGCGGAAGAATGTCGGCGAGACGCGGCAGTCGGGGCATAACATCATCTTTGCCACGCTGGGCATCCGGGCGCTGCACGATCATCCCGAGTTTGCCACCGCACCGATCGTCGCCGGTCTCGTCAAGCTGACCGATGGCTTCAACACGGCCCACGCCGGTCGCGGCTATTATGGGAAGGACAAAGGCTGGCTGAATGGCAACCAGGTCGAGCTGACAGCCACGACAGACTTTCGACCGTATGCATCGATTGCGGAAATGGTCGAGGTGATGATCGCCGAGTTGATCGCCACCGCGGGAGTAAAGAAGCAGGGCTTTGGTGGCCTCTGGCATTTGATCAATCACGCCGCCGCGATCGCCGAGTTGCATCGGTTCGGGTTCCCGGAAGTCGCGAAGCTTGCGTTACCGGCCCATCATCGGCACATTCGGCTGTGGCGCACATTACCCAATGTGGAAGCGGAACTGGGAGCCGTCCCCAAAGCGACGCACGATCCCCGCGACCCGGTCTACTGGGAAGGAATGCTGAAGCGCGACGAAGCCCGGTTGACGCATCGCATCAAGACGATGTACGGCTATGGTGTGCTGCAGCGGTTCATCGAACAAGACGCCCGCCGCAAGCAGGCCGACGATGCATTCCTGTATCTGATGGCGTAGCGTTCTCAGTCTCGAACGAATAGCCCAGAATTAAGCGATCGGGGCGCAAGCCCCTCGGTGCCTTCATCGGCTTGGAGTTATCAGCATTGGTGGTTCGCCTTCATGGCGAACATTGACGTGAGCGCCCACGGAACCGGACGGCTTGCGCCCAATGGCACTTACTTTAGAATTCTCGTAGAGCGAGCTTTTTTGGCACGCTATTTGCGCCGGGACTCTGACACCTGAATGAGGAGTCAGATTGGCATGGACGCTGAGCCGTTGGACCCGGTGGTGACTGACCCGGTGGCAGAGCTTGAGTTCGAGCGGGCGTTCGCCTTGTTGCGGACGCTGGTCGATTTCGAGGAAGTCGAGCGGCTGCATCCGTCGCGGGGGAATGCGGTCTACACCACCAGCGTCGTCTTATGGATGCTGATCTACCAGCGACTCAGTCCCGAGCGCTCGCTGGAAGCGGCCGTGAAACAGCTGCTCGAAAACCCGCCCGATCTGGTGCCGACCAACAAACGGGTGACGGACGGAACGCTGTCCACCGCGTCGGGAGCCTACAGTCGCGCGCGGACGCGAATGCCCGACGCAGCATCGCGGTGGCTGGCCGAGCGTGTGAGTCAATCGCTGATCGAGGCCACGCCTCCGTCGTTCGGAACACGACGGGTCTACGTGATCGATGGGACGACACTCACGCTGGCCCCGGAGCCGGAATTCCGTCGACATTTCCCACCCGCCTCGAATCAGCATGGACCGGGGGCGTTTCCGGTCGCCTTGCTGGTCGTCGCGCATGAACTCTCCAGCGGTGCCGCGCTGGTCCCCGAAGTCGGCCCGATGTACGGCCCGGAGGCGCTCTCCGAAACCGCCCTGATCCAGGGCTGCCTGACACAAATTCCCCCCGACAGCGTGGTGCTGGCCGATGCCGGCTTCGGCATCTTTACGGTCGCCTACGCGGCCCGTCAGGCCCGCCAGAAGTTCCTGCTGCGACTCTCGCCCGTGCGGTTTCAAGCGCTGCAGCGGCAGGCCACACTCGTCACCCAAGCGGCCCAGTCGCAGACCTGGTCACTGGAGTGGCAGCCCACCCGCGTCGTTCGCCGCGAACATCCCGAATTGCCGTCCGATGCCCGCCTGGAAGTCCATCTCCATGAGGTCCGGATTCACGGCGACCAGACTCTCTATCTGATCAGCGATCTCCCCGATTCGGCGGACCAGCTGGCGACTCTGTACGGCCAACGCCACGACGTCGAGATCGACATCCGTAATCTGAAAGTCGTGCTGGACACCGAACACATTCCAGCCCGCAGCCCCGCGATGTTCCTGAAGGAACTACTGACGTCACACGTCGCCTACAACCTCGTCATCCAGTTCCGCCGCCAGGCCGCCGCCCAACTGCAACTCCCCCCGCGACGGCTGAGCTTCAAGCGAACCTGGACCACGTTCCGCACATTCCTGCTCTCGTCGATGACCAACAATCCCGCCGACTGCCGCCAACGCTACGAACGTGCCCTGCACCTCGCGAAATACGACAAGCTGCCGAACCGCCCCGATCGCCACTACCCCCGAGAAGCGTACAAACGACGACCCAAATCAACCCACTTCCAAACCCGAAAACCACCACCCAACAATCTAAAGTAAGTGCCATTGGGCTTGCGCCGTGCCGCTGACCGACCTGCTGAAATGCAGAAGCCCGGCATTGAGGACAATGCCGGGCTTCGTGATTGCTCAAGCCGAACAAACGACCTCAGTCGTTCTTGCCGGGGAGTTTGCCTTCCTTGATGAGGTCGCCGTAGACCTTACCATCGGCGTTTTTCTCCGTGACCGACTTCTCCCAGGCATCCTTGAAGAGCTTGAGTGATTCGGCAGCGTCCTTGGCTTCCTGGGCCTTCTTGTAGTCCCGCGGTTTGAAGCGGTCGTGATAGACCTTGCCGAAGTCGTTCAGTCCGTGGCCCCGGGCCTTCTTGTCAGCACCGGGCTTGTGGCAGACATCACACTTGGTCTTCAAGCCTTCCAGCGTGGTCAGAAACGGCTTGTAAGCCGCATCGTCTTTGTAGGCTTCCGGAAGATGCGCCGGCATGGGAGGGAAGGCGTCGGCAGATGACGCTCCGTAGCCCCACACCACCACCCCGATGATCGCCAATCGTCGCAACATGCAGCAGACCTTCAAACAGACACTGTGGAAATCACCCCGCCAACCATGACGGGACCCTCTCAGTATGCCGCCCCACTCCAGACACCTCAATCCCTCTCAGCCCGAAGCGCAAGCGCCTGGTCTCCGAGATTCTGGTATCCTTCATCTTTCAGAGATCGGAACGGAGTACGCGGTTTCCTCGGTGCGGATTGCAGGGTATGGCGGATTCCTCTCAACGCGGGCAGTTCGCCATCCTGCTGGCCACCATGGCCCTGTTCGCAACCACATTGAGCTTCGCGTGGATTGAATCGGGTGACCGCTCGATGCTCTCCACGCTCGCACCTGAGACCTTGGCGAGCGAACGCCGGATTGCGGGTCGGACCCTCGCCGAGTGGGGGACGATCATGCAAACCCGCGATCACTTTGACCCGGCTCGAGGTGACGATGTGCCGGGGCTGATGGCCCTGGTCGATGACGTGTCACTGCCGTGGTACGTCCGGCGGAACGCAGCGCTCACGCTGGGACGCTGGGGCGAACCCGCTGCAGTCGCGATCCCGCTGCTCGTGCGGCTGCTTGAAGAACGGCAACCCTCGACAACCCAGGATGATCCAGAAGCGATCACTCCGTTATGGGCATTGAAAGGACTCGCGTTGTTCGGGGCGGTGGCAGCCCCCGCTGCACCGGCGGTCCGGGCGGTCGCTCTGGATTCATCGGCCTCAGAAAGCGTACGTCTCGCAGCGATTGACGGGCTCTCGCGGATTGGTCCTGCGGCACCGACCGTCATTCCCACGCTGCTGGAAATCCTGTCGCATGCGCAGCACGACGTGGCAATGCAGCACACCTTACGTCGAGCGGCGATTGAAGCGCTGGGGATGCAACGCGCGGCTGCCGCATCGGCCACACCCGCCCTGACCCAGATCCTGGATGACACCGATCCGGTGCTGCGTCGGGAAGCGGCGGCAGCGCTCGGCATGATTGGTCCGGCTGCCGGGCAATCCGAGTCAGGACTCTGGGAGCGATTCCTGTCCGATGAAGATCCGACGGTAGAGGATGCTGCCGGCAAGTCGCTCGTCCAACTCGGCCCGCAGACACTGCCGACTTTTCTGCGCGTGCTCGATGAAGGCGACACCCGGCTGCGCGCTCGAGCGCTCTCACACCTGGCGGGCTTCGGTCCGGCTGGCAGGAGTGCGCTCCCCACGCTGCTCACGCTTCAAGCTGATCCCGATCCGACTGTCCGAATGGCAGTCGCCGAAGCCTTGTGGGGCATCTCCCGTCAGCCACTCCCCGCGGCAACGCTCGCCGTGGAACTGCTCGGAGCGGAAGACCGAGACGTCCGCCGTCGTGCTTATCGGCTGCTGCAATCACTCGGCCCGCAGGTCGTCGTGATCCAGAGGCAACTGGAATCACTCGCGAACCACCCCGAACGGACGATTCGCTCGGCAGGGGAACGGCTGATGGAACAGATCGTTCCTCCGGAGCCGTAGCGGTCAAACTTCTGCCGAGGCTGTCAGCACTCTGCTCAGGGGCTGGCAGCAGCCAGACTTTGTGTCAGCTGACAGAACGCCTGCATCAGGCGGTTGGCGTCGCCAGATTCCAAGGCGTAACGTGCGAGTGCCACTCCTTCTGCTGGTGTCTCCACCCGCTGGGCCGCCCACAAAGCCGCCGCAGTGTTGGCCAGAATGATCGATTGTCTCGGCCCAGCATCACCGGCAAAGACGCCACGGATGACAGCCGCACTCTCGGCGGGACTCTCCACGCGCAAGTCGTCGACTGAAACCGGTGCCAACCCAAGGGTTTCCGGTGTCCAGGTCCGATGTGTGACCGCTCCGTTGGCGACCAGCCAGACGTTGGTTGTGCCCCACAGGCTCACTTCGTCCAGTTCATTGTTGCCGCAGACGACGACCGCCCGTGCGGCCCCCAATTTCGCCAGGGCAGACGCAAGAAGTTCCGCCAGCGTGTCGCGACTGGCTCCTACGAGTTGATACTCGGCCCCAGCGGGATTCGTTAGCGGCCCCAGCAAATTGAAGACGGTACGAAAGCCCAGCTTCTGACGGACGGGAGCTGCGTACTTCATCGCGGCATGCAGTCGCGGCGCGAAACAAAAGCCAATCCCCAGCGAATCGACGCAGTCGGCCGTCTGTTCCGGTGTCAGATCAAGCCGTGCTCCCAGGGCTTCAAGCACGTCCGCTGACCCGCTGCGACTCGATGCCGAACGGTTTCCGTGCTTTGCAACGGGAATTCCCGCCGCGGCGGCCACAAACGCGGTCGCTGTGCTGATATTGAACGTGTGCAGCGCATCGCCGCCCGTTCCACAAGTATCGAGGAGTCCGCGGCGTCGACAAGGAATCGGCGTCGCGCGGGCGCGCATCGCACGGGCAGCACCGACGAGTGCGGCCGGTGTTTCTCCCCGACAGCGCCACGCGGTGAGAAACGCAGCGATTTCGACAGGATCACAGCGTCCGTCCATAATCGCCGCTACGGCGGTTTCCATCGTCTCGTCATCAACGGTCAAACCATCTAACAACGGTGTGACGACCGTACGAAGTTCGTCAATCACGGAACCGGGCCTCACGAGGCGTGTGACGGGCGGGACAAATTCAGAAGCGACCACAGTACCAGATTGCAACGGCGATTGGCGACTGGAGCCACATCGGGGCATTTGAGCCGCCTCCTCTGCGACCGACCGTTCTGGACATCCGGATTGAAGGGGTCGCCGCGCCGACGGTACGATGTTGGTCGTTCCGTGCACTCCTACCAGCTTTTGACTGATCGATTGTCGTGCCACAGAAAGTCATCATCGACGCTGATCCCGGACTGGGCGATGCTCTGGCGTTGGTGGCGGCGCTGCGCGATCCCGAACTTGATGTGGTGGCCGTCACCGGCGTCGGAGGCTGTGTTTCGGCCACACAAGCCGCGCAAAACCTCTGGGCGATTATCGAAGCCATCGACCCGCCGAAACGCCCGCGGATTGGAGTCGCGGACTCACCGGATGCGCAATACGAACTCGTCCGTTTCAGTGAACGCTATGGTGATGCGGCGTTGGCGACACGCCACTTGAACGGCGAAACCGGACTCGGAGACTGGCCACTGGGCGATGCGCAGCGACATCATCCCCGCTCGGCCGTCAAGCTGTTGCACGAGGTCACCCGTGAATACGCGGGCGAAGTCAGCATCATCACGCTGGGTCCGCTGACCAATCTGGCATGGGCTATCGAATGGGATCCTGAGTTCCTGACACGCCTCAAAGGCTTGTACCTGCTTGGCGGGACCGTCGCGGCACCGGGTGACCTGACGCCGGTCGGTGAATTCAACGTCTGCTTCCATCCCGATTCTGCCCGTCGTGTGCTCCGTTCTGCCGCGACAAAAACCCTCGTCCCGCTCGATGTCGGCCGCAAAGCCGCATTGACGTTCGATCATCTCCGCCGATCTCCGTGGGACGAGACGCTGGCGGCCGATCGCCTGGTGCAATCGCTGTTAAATTCGTCCTTGCGGGGGGCGCGGCAGCATCTGGGACAGGAAGCCTTCTGGATTTACGAGGCGGCTGCGATCGCCGCCATCAGCAAACCCGGACTCTTTCAGCGACAGCCCGCCGGGATCGACGTCGAGACCGAGGGGACCTTCACACGCGGGATGACCGTCGTCGACCGTCGCCCGCGACCGGAGTGGCGACCGAACATCGAGATTCTGACCGATGTCGATGCCCAGGGACTGCTCGATTACACCTTGCGCCTGCTGGAACCCCGCTCCACTTAGTGGGTGGTCAAACCATGTGGGCGGTTAGACGTGCCCCCCAGGACAGGAACATCACCCCAGACCTTGACGTCAACCGGGCATCCCCAGGTTACTTCGCGGACTTTTTCGTCCGCTTCTTCGCTGGCGACTGCACCTTCGGGGGCGGAGGAGCAAAGAGCTTGGTCAGTTCGGCGTTGACGAGTTCCAACGGAAACTCGGCAGGATCATACTCCCCCAGCCACTCGAGTCGTTCCCGGTCGTCCGCGGTCCGTTCTGCTTCCGGCGTGACGAGCAGCTCACAAAGATGCTCATAGCCCCAGATCCCGCCGCAGTCTTCAGGGGGACAATTGCGAGAACCAGCCAGACAGCGCGGGTAACTGATGCCCGGTTGCATCGGCTGGGCCTCGGAGAGCTTCACCTCATGGGTCCAATCATCGCCGAAGTCATAAGTGTAGAGGATCTTATTCCGAACCGACGCCGGGACTTCAGAGATCCAGACCCCTTCTTCATCGACCATGTTCATGCCGAAGTCGGTGTTGCCTTCAAGCTTTGGCCCAATCCGGACATCCTTGCCGACCGTAAAGTCATGCATGTGGGAGTTCGTCCACCCCATGGCGATCTGCAAGACCTCGTGAAGCTCGCCAAAAGGCATGTCAGGAACTTCGAGTTTTCGCGTGATCGGCGGTTTCGTCCCTTTGAGCTTCACCGTGACTTGGAAACAGACCCCAGGGACCGGAAAACTCCCGGGAGACTGTTCGAGTCCGTCGCGGTCTGGATGGCCAGTCGCAGGGAGAAATCCTTCCAATTCCGCGACGAATTGATCGGCGATGCCACTACCGGCATTCAGCCGCGTGGAAAGTGCTTCCAGGAACCCCACCAGGTATTGCGGTCCCATCGTCAGGATTTGCCGAATCGCAGCTTCCATTTCGGGGGTGAGCACGACCGGAGTGTTGAGTTGGCCCACGGCCCTCAAGTTCGCCGACCGCGGTGATTTTTTCGCCATGCCGTCCTTCCGTGATCCATTGCATTTCGCGGAGACAAAAGCTTACCGAATTCTGAACAGATAGAAAAACCGGGCGGTCAGATCGGGCTTGGCGGGTTCCAGCAGTTTTCAGAGCGCGAGCGCGTACCGGGGGACCCGCCACTTCATTTCGTCGGAGTTCCCACAGGCCGCGGAGAGTTGAATCTTCTGGCAGGATTGCTAAACTGCTCGTCGTGAATAGAGGTCAAGAAGTCTCACGTGGGGCGTGGGACGGTGTTTTGGATGGCAGGGTGCCGTCTGGAGCATACGTCGTAAATCATTACGCCCCCAGCAATTGCCCAGATGGACTGAGTGATGTCGATTACAAAAGATCGGAAGACGGAGTTGATCCGCGAGTATCGTCGCGGCGAGTCGGACACGGGATCGCCCGAAGTTCAGATCGCTGTTCTCTCGCAACGGATCACGGCCCTGACGGAACACCTGAAGGGGCATCACAAGGATCACGCCAGTCGCCGCGGGCTGCTGATGCTGGTGAGCAAGCGACGTCGCTTGCTCGATTATCTCAAGAACAGCGCACCGCAGCGCTACTTTGCGATCCTCGAGAAGGTCGGTCTGCGGAAGTAGGCCCGACCGGGTTCACGCTGAGAGGAGGTCCCGTTGATGTCTGTCGCCTGTTGAACTGTTCGGTTCGCAGGAGACCGCTCAACGCGCGGGCCTCTTCTGTCTTTTCCAGCCGTGGCATACGACGTCGGGGGTGGACTTCGTCGAACGTCGACGATCCCTCGGACTTGTCCGCTGGAAATCACTGACATTGAAGGAAAACTGAATGTCCAAAGTCGTTGTCGAGCGCGAAATCGCCGGACGCAAACTCTCCATCACCACCGGCGAAATCGCCAAGCAGGCCGCGGGTGCGGTGCTGATTCAGTATGGTGAAACCGTGGTCCTCGTAGCCGCCCAGAACGGACCTTCGCGTCCCGGAACTGATTTCTTTCCGCTCACGTGCGATTACCGCGAACGGTTTGCCTCGGCAGGCAAGTTCCCCGGTGGGTTCCTCAAGCGGGAAGGACGTCCGACGACCCGCGAAATTCTCACCTCACGTCTAACCGACCGTCCGATTCGTCCGCTGTTTCCGGAGTCGTACATCGAAGAAGTGCAGGTCATGTCGAACGTCATGGCTTGCGATCAGGAAAACGATCCGGACGTCCTCTCGATCAACGGGGCCAGCGCCGCACTCTGCCTCGCTCCGGTTCCGTTCCAGGGCCCGATCGGTGCGGTCCGTGTCGGCATGATTGATGGAGCCTTCAAGCTCCTGCCGACCAAGACCGAGATGGCGACCAGTACGCTGGATCTCGTCGTTGCCGGGAACAAGCAGTCGGTGCTGATGATCGAAGGCTTCGGTCAGCAATTGCCCGAAGACGTGATGGGCGATGCGATCATGTTCGCCCACCGGGCGATTATCACCCTCTGCGAAATGCAGGAAGATTTCGTCCGTCAGGTCGGCAAGGAACGGGCCGCGGCCCCGGAAACTCCGGTCAATCCGTTCGATGCCACGCTCAAAGCGGAAGCCTACGATCGGATGAAGGCCGGCAAGCAGTCCACCGTCAAGAAGGAACGTCACGACAACACCAAGGCCCTGAAGGAAGCACTCCTCGCGCAGCACTTTCCCGAAGGGACCGAAGTCGCTGCCAACGGCGGGACCAAGGCACAGTTCTCCGCTGCGTTCGGCCAGTTGGAATACCGGGCGATCCGTGACCTGATCCTCGAAGGGAAGCGGCTCGACGGTCGCGGTGTCAGTGACCTCCGCGCTGTCGCGTGCGATGTGCAGGTCATCCCGCGAGTCCACGGCTCGGCCCTGTTCACCCGTGGTGAGACTCAATCGCTCGCGACCGTCTGTCTCGGAACCGTGCGTGATGTGCAGCGGGTCGATGGTCCGTTCGAGGACTACGACAAGCGGTTCATGCTCGACTATAACTTCCCATCTTACTCGGTGGGTGAATGCCGTCCGATCCGCGGGCCCGGTCGCCGGGAAATCGGTCACGGAGCGCTCGCCGAACGTTCGGTGCAGTGGGTCATGCCCGCCGCCGACAAGTTCCCGTATACGATCCGCGTGATCTCGGACATCACCGAATCGAACGGCAGCAGCTCGATGGCCTCGGTCTGCAGCGCGACGCTGTCGCTGATGGACGCCGGTGTGCCGATCAGCCAGCCGGTCGCGGGGATTTCCATCGGTCTGGTGAAAGAAAAAGACCGTTTCACCCTGCTCACCGACATCATGGGCGACGAAGATCACTTCGGCGACATGGACTTCAAGGTCGCGGGGACTCAGAAGGGGATCACCGGGATCCAGCTCGACCTGAAGATCGACGGGATCAACGAAGAGATCATCCGCAAGACGCTCGAACAGGCAAAGATTGCCCGCATTGAGCTGCTGAAGACGATGCTCACGGCGATTCGTCGTCCGCGGGCTGACATCGCCGCTTCCGCTCCGCGGCTGCTCCGTACGAAGATCGATCCCTCGAAGATCGGCCTGCTGATCGGACCCGGCGGAAAGAACATCCGTGCCATTCAGGAAGAGACCGAATCGACGATCGACATCGCCGACGACGGCACGGTCGTGATCGCCTGTGCTCACGCTGCCGGCGCTCAGGATGCTCTCGCCCGCGTCGAAGCGATCGCGGAAGAGATCAAGGTTGGCCGGATCTACAACGGGACGGTCAACTCGATCAAGGACTTCGGTGTCTTTGTTGAAATCGCACCGGGCAAGGACGGCCTCTGCCACATCAGCGAACTGGCCGACGGCTTCGTGAAGCATGTCGACGAAGTCTGCAAGCTGGGTGACAAGATTCCGGTCAAGGTGATCGCGATCGACGACCAGAACCGCGTGAAGTTGTCGCGGCGGGCCGCCCTGGCGGAACTGAATCCGCCGGAAGCACCGACGGCCGCACCGATCGAAGAGTAAGTTCGAATGGAACCGCCGAGGCCCGCGCTTCGCTCGAACGAGTTGAGAGCGGGTCTCGGACATGTGTCTTCTTACGGGCGGCTGCATCGGCAGTCGCCCGCTGTGTTTGATCCCGCAATCACGGGGATGCCATGCGGATGTCCGGTCCCGAAGAACTCCCGACCGACTCTGCCCGCTGGCGTGCACAGTATGACGAAATCGCTGCGCTGGCCGGCGGCCTGGCGCATGAAATCCGCAACCCACTGTCGACGATCAGCCTGAACCTCGAACTGATCGACGAAGAACTCGCCGAGAGCGCCACCCCACAGCATCGCCGACTGCGTCAGAAGCTGCAGACGATTCAACGCGAGTGCGGCCATCTGGAACAGATCGTCGAGGAATTCCTGCAGTTTGCCCGGACTGGGACGGTCGATCTCCAACCGGTCGTGTTGAACGACCTGGTGACGGAATTCCTGGAGATCTACCGCCCGACGGCGGACGAAAAACGTGTCGAACTGATGCCGCACCTGGCGGCTCAAATCGGGCCGACACTGCTGGATCGCGGACTCTTCCGTCAGGCCCTCGTGAATCTCAGCCGGAATGCGGTGCAGGCGATGCCGAACGGGGGACGGCTCGAGTTTTTCACCTATGAGCGCGATCACTGGGCGGTGCTGGAACTGATCGATAACGGCGCGGGGATGGATGCCGCCACCCAGGCTCGGATGTTCGATGCGTTCTTCTCAACGAAGAACGGCGGCAGTGGCTTGGGACTCCCCACTGTCCGCAAAATCGTCCTGGCCCATGGGGGCGAAATCGACTGTCAGAGTGCCCTCGGCAAAGGGACGCGCTTTCGATTGCGGTTCCCGCTGATCAACGCCACCCGCACGGACGGTGTGCCTGAGTAAATCGACTTGGCATCGATTCCGCTTCGGAACTCTGGTTGCAGACGAAGAGACCTCGCCATTGGAATGGCTTGGCGTCCTTGGGGAGTGTGATCGATCCCGCAAGTGGTGTTTACCGGGTTTGTGCGTCGAGGCGACTTCGGGCAATCTGTTCCATGCGATCGATGACCTCGGCGATACTGAGCGAAGAGGAGTCGATCGTCACCGCATCATCTGCAGGTCGCAGGGGAGCGCACGCCCGTGTCTCGTCCCGTTCATCCCGTGCAGTCTGATCGGCCAGGATGTCCTCGAACGCCGGTGCCTGTCCCTGTTCGAGCAGTTCGGCGTGCCGTCGCCGGGCACGGACTTCCGGAGACGCTGTCAGAAAGAACTTACACTCGGCTGCCGGGAAGACAATCGTCCCCTGGTCGCGTCCTTCGGTGACCAGATTCACGCCGTCCGCGACTCGCTGCTGCAGGGCAACCAGGTGCTGCCGGACCGTCTGATTGGATGCGACCCGTGATGCGGCTTCTGTGACGGCGGCCACTCGCAACGCATCGGTCACGTCGCGGCCATCGAGCCACAACCGATTCTGACGAAACGCCATGGAGAGCTGCGGAGGGACAGCCGCGACCGAACGATCATCCGTCACATCGAGTTGGCGTTCGAGGCAGACGAGGGCCACCGCGCGATACATCGCCCCGGTATTGAGGAACTCGAACCCCAACCGATCCGCCAACTGCCGGGCGACCGTGCTCTTCCCGGTTCCAGCCGGGCCATCGATGGTCACGATCATCCGAACCACAACTCCACATCAGCGACTTCGTATTCGACGAGCGTGATCATGACGCTATCGTCTTCGATGGGCAACTCGCGAACGGTCTCACCTGCGAGATCGACCACACGTGCCCGCAACGGCTGTCGAAAACACCGCAACCGAATCGGGCGGGAGCGGCCTTCGGTTTCAATCAACCGGACCGCGAACCCCGGGCCTTCCACGGGGAGTTCCCCTTCATCGGTCGCAACCTTCCATGGATGCACTTCGCGCAACTGTGTGAGCTGCACGTTGCGGGCATCCAGATGCAGCAGCCAGCCAGTCTGTCCGCCGCGAGGCGTTCCGGTGACCGGTTCGACCAGCACCGGACTGAGAACCGATCGCGCGGTTTCCAGCGGATAGGATTCATCGAGAGCCACCGTACACCGGAAATGGCGGGCCGTTTCCCCGGCGACAACCAGCAGCGTATCAAGCATCCGTGATCCGGTCTTGCGATGATACGGCAGCCCGTGGGGCACGATCGTCAGACGTTCGGATTCCGTCGCGATTTCGAGATATTCGGTTGTTTCAATCCGTTCTCCACCGAAGCCCTGGGCCCCGTCGAGCAGGCAGCGGGTGATAGCCGCCGCGCTGTCATCCCACGCAAAGCGGAGACAGAAATACTGATTCCACGGATCGCCGTCGGGAACTTTCACGTCAGAGAGTTCGACTTCAATCTCGATCCGAGGCTGATATTTCAGCAGCCGCGAAATCTGCACGAACCGGGCCAGGACCTCGTTCGTCAGTTGATCGACGATCTCGCCGCGCGAACGGATTTCGAGTGCTCCACCGGTCCCCGAGAACAGCTCCCAACCGGTGCAGCGGGTCTCGGCATAGAACGATTTCGTCGGCGGTTCCCCCTCTTCCCGAGGCGGAAGTTGGCGCTCGCGCGGATACCGGTAGGAGACGAGTTGGCCGAACCGGTTTTCCCGACGCTGCGGATGTCGAACCTGTTGAATCCCGCCGGTTGCCGGACTGAGCGTCAGTTCCAGGCGATCATGACGGATAATCGGCTCTGTCGCCGGTTTGAGTGGTGTGGCTTTACGGGGAACCTCCGGCAGTGGGCCGCGTCCATCCCGTGGAATCCATGCAAAACCGCAACCGGGGACATCAACCGTCACACTGCGACGCTCGGGGGCACTGGCATCCCAGTCGACGGCTTTCACTCCTCCGCTAATCGGTGGCGGGCTGACTAAATCGGGAAGCGACAACTGCACCCGGCGGGTGAACCCGAGCGGGTTAATCACGAGAAATCCCGCCGTTTCGCCGGGAGCGATCACCAAGCCACGAAACTGTTGCAGCGCGGTGGAGGTCGCCGCCAGCAAGCGGGTCTCGAGTGTCGCATCAGCGTCGGCTGTCGCGGCATCGAGTGATGCCTCCAATCCGTCGGCGGCGGTATCAGCAAGCGAGCGACCATGCACGGCCGCCACAATGCTGCGGCACCAGTCGACCGCTTCGAACCGCAGGCGTTGTAACGCACGCCGGGCCGGTCGACTCAGCGGATCCCGTTCACGATACGCGACATCCTGAATCAGGAAGGGGGCGAAATATTCCTTGGATTCATACGCGCAGAGACGTCCCGGTGACGAGCCTTGTTCGAACAGTTCCGCCAAGGTGATGAACTTACCCAACACCGGGGCGTATTTTTGTGAGCGTTGCAAATCGTTCCACCATGGGGCCTTCACTGCCGGCCAGCGGGCGAAGGCAATCGCGGCGACATGATCCTGATCCATCGACTCCGCCATGCGGACCGGATAACGCAGATAGGTCGCTGCGGTTTCCGCAGCGAGCGGGATGCGACTCCACGCTTCGATCGTCGTCTGATCGGGACTCTGCCAGCGGAACCGGGAGTATTCGGCATCGGGGTACAACCCGTCATCAAGCACAACATGTATGGCTCCAAGATACCCGAGTCGTTTCAACCATCCGGGCAGCACTGGAGCGAGACCATACTTCCGTCTTCCCCAAATGACCGGGCGGGCACCGACCAGTTCCTTGTACCGGGCAATCCCTCGTTCCATCTCGTTCAACCAGGTCCCTGCAGAGACGACCGGGACGGGTTGTTCGCGTTCTTCTCCACCAATGAGACACACGCGGCCTGCTTGAATCGCCTCCGTCAGCGCGGCTTTCAATTCGGGAGTCTTCGCGCAGGCTTCGACGAGGTCACTCGGCGTGACAAGCAGATTCAGCGGTGCGCACTCGGCGAGTTGAGCGGCAAACTCGACATTCAGCACATCGGGGATCGCCAGGCACAAATCGATCAGATAGCAGTCGACCGGATAAAACCGTTCGCGAGCTTCTAACAGGATCTCGAAGGCAGACTGGAGATGTGCCCGGGCAGTCTCTGCGTCATTCGCGAGGGTCGCTTTCGCGGCTCCGACTACCCGGTTCTGCAGGCGGACATCATCCACATTGCCGAAGTTGCGCATGTGCCGGGTCAGCAATTCGACCAGCAGCCAGCATGTCCCCAGGGCATAGAAGTCGGCGATGAACTCCGGAGCGATGGCCGTCGCCCCGACCGCTTGCTCAGCGAGTTCATCCCGCGTGGTCCCTCCTTCGATAACGACCGCACCCGCATCCCGCGCCTGCTGCGGCCAGTCATGCGGTAGCCAGCCGTTGGCAGCTTCGGGGATGAAGACCACCATCCCCGCTTCCGGTGCGGGGGGATCATCGGCACGATGCCAGCGGGGCATCTGACCTGTCTGAACGATCAGTTGCGGATGCCATGCAACCGCCATGGCATTCAACAGCCCGGCGGCCGGGGTTTCCGACTGTTCGGTGGGAAAGTCTTCCAGACTGTGACAGGGGATCAGAACCAGCACGTCGCGCGCGGGCATGGTAGATCGACTTCCGGCAGGCGCAGGGGGGATCAGGGACCGTATCAGTCACCTTGCGTACACTTCCGATGTTCGTCGGAAAATAATTTCGGAACTGTTCGGGCACGCCCTGCGTCTTCATCTGAAGTGAAGTCGGCGATTCCGCCGCTCCCCTTCAAAACCGCACTCGCGGAATCGATCAATCCCGACTTCCAGTGTGACTTGGATGAAACTGCGGCACAAGTGGCCCCGGCGAATTGTGATCGTTTGGCGTAACTTGCTTTTCTGCTTGACGTTTCCGGAAGACGACGTGTACTGTTGAAGGAGCTTTTCACCGAGGGATCGTCCAGCGTTCTCAACGAAACTCGGCAAGCCTCACATCGATTCGACAAACAATTCCGCATCCGTGTTTTTACGGATGAACACAAGGTAGAGATCGAGGGTCCGCCCCCGTTTTCCGAAACAGGGGGTGGGCTTTCTACCAGGACCGGATCAATCCGGCTGATTTTGGATGAGGGACGGTATGGCAGACCAGCAGGCAGTCTGGGGCATCGAGATCGGTCAGGCCGGTCTGAAGGCGATCAAGCTGCGCTATGCAGAAGCGGCCGGGCAAGTCCTCGCGATGGCGTTCGACTATGTCCCGCACCCGAAGCTGCTGAGCCAGCCCGATGCGGTCCCCGATGAATTGATTCGCCAGGCGCTCGATACGTTCCTCTCACGGAACAAGCTCGAAGGCGATCTGGTCGCGATCAGCCTGCCCGGGCAAACCGCGCTCGCCAAGTTCATTCAATTGCCGCCGGTGGAAGAAAGTCGCGTCGCGGAAATCGTGAAATACGAAGCCCGCCAGCAGATTCCGTTCGCGCTGGAAGACGTGATCTGGGACTTCCAGCCGCTGGGAGCGGGCGACGCAGAAAGCGGCTTCCTGCTCGATGCCGAAGTCGGTCTCTTCGCGATGAAGAAGGAACAGGTGCATCATCACCTGAAGCCGTTCCTCGATCGCAAAATCGAGATCGAACTCGTGCAGATCGCCCCGCTGGGGCTCTTTAACTTCCTCTGCTACGACCGTCTCGGGATTCGCCCGAAGCAGCCACGGCCCGAGATCGAAGACTATTCCGTCGTACTCGATATGGGAGCCGACAATACCACTCTGCTCGTGACCAACGGCAAGAAGATCTGGATTCGCAACGTCCCGATCGGCGGGAACCACTTCACGCGAGCGCTCACGAAAGAGATGAAACTCACCTTCGCGAAGGCCGAGCATCTCAAGTGCAATGCGACCAAGTCGCCTGACCCGCGGGCCGTCTTCCAGGCCCTGCGGCCGGTCTTCAACGATTACGTTAATGAAATTCAGCGGTCGATTGGCTTCTTCGCGAATGTGAACCGCAGCGCGAAGATCGGCCGGATTGTCGGCGTCGGGAACGGCTTCAAGCTCGCTGGCCTGCAGAAATTCCTGCAGCAGAATCTCCAATACGAAGTCGAACGGGTCGATCATCTCCAGGGAGCCGCCGGCGATCAGGTCCTGACCGCCCCCCTGTTCCAGGAGAACCTGCTGACGTTTGCTGTCCCGTACGGCCTGGCTCTGCAGGGCCTGAAACTGACCGATATTCACACCACGCTGCTGCCTCGCGAGATTTCTCTCGCCAGGATGATTCGCCGCAAAAAGCCCTGGGCAGCCGCCACGGCTGCGACGTTACTGTTCGGCATGGCCGCCTCGGCAGCGGGCTACGGCAACGTCTTCCAGTCGGTCAGTGTGGAGCGCTTTGGTGCAGCAGAAGAGGTCGCCAAGAAGCTCGGCGGGACCGTCACCACGCTGAAATCCGGTTACAGCACAGCGGAAGGGACAAACGGCTCGATCAAGGGCTCCGGCGACAAATTGTACGCCACCATCCCCACACGCGAACTCTGGATGGAAGTCTATAAGGCGATCGACGAGTGTCTGCCGCGCGACATTGGTTTCCAGCTGGAAGATACCGATATTCAGAAGATGAACCGGATCTCTCTCCGCGGAGTGACCTGCAAGAAGTCCGACGACCTGAGTACGTGGTACGGGGCGCTGGCTGAAGAGAAAAAGCAGTACATGCTGGAAGCGGAGCGAACTGCCGGCCCCTCCGGTCCCGGCTATATCTTTACGCTGCAGGGACTGCACTATCACCACGAGCCCAACAATCCGACTAAGGGACAGGGCCAGCAATACGTCTTCGCGACGCTCCTCGACAATCTGAAAAAAGAAGTCGTGCAGCAGCCAAGCGCCGTCGGTGGTGGTCAGGTCACGCAAACGGATGTTCGACGATTGGGCATCTCGCATGCCACGCTCATCTGGTCGCCACAGCCGCGACCGGTCATGTTCTATCCCAACGGTCGGCCCGGTGTGCGACGGAACGTGGCCCCTGTCCCGCAGGGGTTTGGTGAAGCAGCTCCGGCTCCGTTTATCCCCGGTGGACAACCCGCTCCGCTCAATCCACTCGCTCCGGGAGTCCGCGGTCTGGATGATGAAAAAGATCAGACGAAGCGGATCGAAATCCGGATGACGCAGTTCACGATCGAGTTCGTCTGGAAGCCGACGCTGGTCAAAGATCGCAAGGAACTTGAACAGACCCCGGCTGTTGACCCGAACGCGACTCCGCCCGAAGGAACGATGCCGGCCCCGGGAGATCCTGGCCTGACATCACCGCCGGCCAATGGTGCCGCCGGTGGACAACCCCCAACTCCCTGATCGCTGTTGGGGCCTCCCGGCAATTTTGTCTCAAGTCTCTCGATTCGGTTTTGATCGCAAAGGCGACTGCAATGGATAAGCTCAAGGAAGTCCTGAAATACAAATTCTGGATTCTGCTGGGCGTAGGCTTGATCGTGACGATCTCGGGTTGGTGGATGACAACCAGTTCGCTCGCCGCCAGCATCAAAACTCGGAAGGACGAGATCGAGAAGGCGATCGGTCTCATTCCGACCTCGCCGCAGAGCATTCCGAATCAAAGCTGGACGAACGAACTGGAAGGGATCAACGCCCGGCAGAAGGCGCTGGTTGATGTCGTTCGTTACGACCTGTGGGCCCGCCAGCAGGCCCGGATGGTCTGGCCCCCGAACGTGGACGATTTTGCACGCAAAATCGCCTACCAGGGCGAGTTCGAACTTGTCGGCCGGGAACTCTATCGCACGAATTATCCGACCGATGTCGAGCGGGTCTGGAAAATTGCCCGACCCTACAACCCGATCGATCGCACGGGCATCGTGCTCTTCCCGCAGGCTGTCATGCCGGTCCGCAAGTGGGGCGAACTGGCTCCCACGTCGAAAGACATGTGGGAAAGCCAGGAAGACCTGTGGCTGCTGGAACCGATTCTGGAAGCGATTCGGGAAGTGAATGGCGGAACCGAATCAGAACGGCTGGACGCTTCCATTCACCTCATTGAACGTCTCTATTTGCTCGGGGGGGATCGCAGCAAACTCGGAGCCTCGGCTTCCAGTAGCAGCCCGGGAGGAAATGATCCCAGCATGGCGGGGGGCTATACCGCTCTGCCTGCGATGGATAATCCTGCCAATTCCGGTCCGAAGGGTATCTCTGCCGACTTCGACCCGAAAGAAGAAGTTGGTGATGGTGGAGATCCCCCCTGGCAGATGACCGGGAATTCGAATCCCGGAGCAGCCTCCATGATGGCGAATGTCGATCCCAGCGGCGGTGGCGGAGGCGGTGGTGCTGCGGACTCGTCCTATCGACGATATGTTGATGATGATCCCGCTCTTCCCTACAAAACACGGGCGTTCTACCTCAAAGTCACGATGGACCATCGGCGCGTTCCGCATCTCATCGCCGAGTTGACGGCGAACGGCCGCTCCGACTGGCCGATCGAAGTCCTGCGGGTCCATGTCGCCCGCATCAACTTCGATGAAACCGAAGGGGGCGGCGCAAATCCCGTTGCCACAGGGTTCGATGTTGGCGGTGGAGCGGGCTTTTCGCCAACGACATCAGCCGGTGGCTTTAACAATGGGCCGATGCCGGAAGGTGCCACGGGGTTTGGCCCTCCCGGACTGAACGAGTTCAATCCCATGCCGGGTGACCCAATGGGAACGACCGCAGGCCAATCCAGCGGCTTTGAAGCGGCCTTCGCCGACCCCTATCTGGCGCACGTGGCCCTGTGCGGCTTGATTTACCTTTACAATCCCGTGGAACCGCCCCAGGTCGCCAGCCCTGGACCGGCTCCCGTGAGTGATCCGGTTGCACCGGCTGCAGCCGAAACGACTCCGACTGCAGATCCGGCTGGAACGACTCCAGCAGCCTCCACTGCGAATCCAGCGGAAGCAGCCACTCCACCCGAATCGGCACCACCAGCAGCGACACCTCCGACTGGAACTCCGCCGGAGACACCGGCGGCATCACCTTCGCCACCGGCGACGAACCCGACTCCATAACGTGCAATCGCTGCCAACAACACCGAATCCGCCCTGAACTCGCATCCGACCAACCTGACGGCTGCCTTCCCCAGCCTGGAGAATGACAATGGCCAAGTTCAATCTCAAGAAGTTGAACATTAAAGGGCTATTCGTTGAGCACGGAGAAAAGCTCGGCTTCGGGCTGAGCGTGCTCACCGTCCTCGCCGTGCTGGGGGCCGCTACCAGCTGGGGACGCTACCAGAAGCTTCCCAAAGAAATCGAGATCGCGGCGAACAATGCCGAGACCACGATAAAGGCACAGGGCTGGCCGCAGGACCTGCGGGCAAACTTTGGATTGAAAGATTACGGCGAGAAAACACGCGAACTCCGCGGACCGTTGTCGATCACGAATTACGAGTATTCGACCCCTCTGTGGCATCCCTTGTACCGCAAGCAGGAGCTGGCGAAGGAGCCGGAACTTTTCGCAGTCCTCGATCTTCAGGCCGATGCAGGGACGTTCATCTTCGCTGTGGCTCCCAAGGTTGAAGCGACCGATCCGATGCTCGCGACGACTGGAGCACCAGGCGCGACACCTGCAACTTCCACAGCAATCGACAACGAATTCGGCCCGGTACGTGGTGCAACGCCCTCTGGTGCTCCGATGGGTCCTGGGGCCCATGGGCTGAATGAAGGCGGGGCGAATCCGTATACCATTCCTGGGCCGCCACCCAATATTCAAGGGGCGCATGCCATGGACGGCATGACGATGTTCATGAACGGCATGACGGGCGGAGTTGGTGAATACGGTGCGACATTAGCTCCGGGTGTCACCGGGCGCGGTGAACGCTTCATCGCCGTCCGCGGCGTCTGGCCGCTCAAGCAGCAACTCGAAAAGATTCAGCGGGCTCTTAACCTGCAGTCACTCAACGATGCCCGCGCGGTGCTCGATATCACCGACTTCAAACTGGAACGGCAAACTGCAATCGCCGGCAGCGATCCGTGGGCTGGCCCCTGGGAATTGGTCGATATTCAGCGCGCCGTCGAAGCCTTGAATGAATCGGCCGACTACGACATCGACATGGTTGATCCGCGGCTGACACATCACCGCATCACTCAGCCCTTGCTGAAACGCCTGCTCGGTCGCTGGGCCGATCTCGCCACGCATCCGCAAATCAAGAACTTCCAGCTCACCGGTCCGGAACTGGAAAAAGAGCTCCGGCTGCAGGAACGGCTCAAGGAAGAGTACGACCGCCTGCAGAAGAACCAGCCGGCACCGCGTAAAAATGGCGGCTTCGGCGGTTCTCAGGTCAACTTCCGCGGGATGGCCGAGCAGATGTATTCGACCCCGGAAATGCAGACCGACTTCCAAAACAGCATGAACCGCTGGATGACGACCGACCCCAATGCCGGCCAGATGATGCGTGGCACGACGATGCCCGATCTGAAGTCGCGGCTCACCGCTGTCGAGCGTTTGCTCCTCTTCCGCTATTACGATCTCGACGTCCGGCCGGGATATGCTTACCGCTACCGGGTGAAACTGGAGATCTACAACCCGAACTATCAAAAGCCGCCCGAACAAATCGTCGACAAGTCGGTCGCCGAAGGGGAGTACCGCGAAACTCCGTGGAGCACGCCGTCGAATGTTGCCGTGGTTCCCGAGTCGACCAATTTCTTCCTGAAGGATGTCGAACGCGACCCGTTGCACGAAAGTGTCCGGTCAGCCTCCAAGACCCTGGCCAGCCTGATGTTCTACCAGTGGGATCCCTCGGTCGGGACGACCATCGCCGATACGGTGCGGATCACCTCAATCGGTCAGTTCCTCGGTGAGAAACGGAAGAGCCTGAAGCTCGATGTCGCGGTTCCGTCCTTCAAGGATGAGGAAGTCGTCTTCCATGCCGACGACGTGTTTCTCGACGGCTTGACCGATGTCAAACTCCCCATGGAGGATCACAAGGATTTGCGACTCGCAGGCGAGAAGAAGGGGAAAATCGGCTTGGTCGCTGAAGCCCTGCTGCTCGGTCCGGCAGGAGAATTGAAAGCCCTCACGCCCAACGAGGATCTCGATCACGAGGCCTATCTGAAGAATCGGCTTGAACGCGAGCGGGCGCAATTCAAGAGCATCGAAAATCAGGAACCAAAAGCTGCCAATCCACTCGACGGTGGAGCCTATCCCGGCATGATGATGGAGGGGGGGGCGATGGACCCGTTGATGATGGGCACGCAGAAGGGGAAGAAATCGAAGTCGAAGAAAAACCCGCTGCGCCCGGATGCAGGTGCCCATATGGGCCCCTAGTTCTTGTTCGGGACGTGGGTTTCATTCAAGTGAGCGAGGCGTCGTCCTCGCTCACTTCGTTTGGATCATTGAAAGAGCGACGAAAGGACACGACCGCTCACATCAGTCAATCGATAGTCCCGGTCCTCATGCCGAACCGTGAATTGTTCGTGATCGATCCCCAGCGCCTGCAGAATCGTCGCATGGAGATCAGGAACAGTCACAGGGTCGACCGTGGCCTTGAGGCCGAGTTCATCCGTGTCGCCGTAGGCAACGCCTCCGCGGATGCCGCCACCGGCAAGCCAGACGGTGAAGGCGTGCGGGTTGTGATCGCGGCCGCTCCCTCCCTGCTGGACCAACGGTAAACGGCCGAATTCTCCGCCCCAGATGACCAGCGTCTCATCGAGCAAGCCGCGCTGCTCCAGATCGGCCAGCAGCGCGGCGATCGGCTGATCGGTTTCCATCGCCATTTGTTTGTGGTTCTTCGCCAGGTCCTGGTGACCGTCCCAACTTTGTTCGTTCTCGGTGCCGCCGCTGTAAAGCTGCACAAAGCGAACGCCCCGCTCGACCAGCCGCCGCGCTGTCAGGCACTGGCGGGCAAATTCGCCCGCGATGGGGTGGGCACAACCATAGGCGGCCTGCATTGCTGCCGTTTCGTCTGACAGCCGCAAGGCATCGGGAAGTGCCCGCTGCAAATGAACTGCCGCGCGAAACAACTCGGTCCGTTCCGATGCACCATTGAGTTGTTCGATGAGCGTGAGCTGCCGCTGAATCCGTTCCCGATCCGGGACCACAGCCGGGCCGTTCAAGTGATATCCCTGGTGACGGCGTGGCAGAAACCCGTGACTCCAGTTCTGTGCATAGCCCTTGGGTAGACCACGCCCGCGTTCGTCAGTCATCACGCAAAAGCCCGGCAACTGACCCGCTTCCCTCGCCAGACCATAGTCGGTCCAGGCTCCCAGCGCCGGAAAACCCGGACGGGTGAAACCGGTCTGCATCTCAAAGAGAGCCGGGGCATGATTATTGGAGGTCGTCGTACAGGAGTGGATGCGGGCCAGTCGATCGACACAACCCGCGAGATGCGGGAACAAATCAGAGACCCAGGCGCCGCATTCACCCGTCTGCTGAAAGTGAAACGGCGACTGCATGATCGGTCCGACCGCATTCGCGAAGAAGCCCGTCTCCCGGTCAAAATTCGCCAGCGTCTGTCCATGATGCCGGGCGAGTGCCGGTTTGTAGTCCCAGGTATCGATCTGGCTGGGGCCTCCGTTCATGAACAACCAGATCACGGCCCGCGCCGTCGGGCGATGATGACGAACCGTGGCCTCGGTGGCTGCAGCAACCGTCGCCCCGCTCCCGAGCAGGGCAGCACTCACCCCGCCGACGGCTGTCCGCATCCATGCCCGGCGATCGAGGGTCGGTATCAAACGACGGTCGTGCCTGTGTGATGATTTCTGAACGGGACTCATGGTTTCAATCCCGCGCCGTGGTTTCGTCGAGACAGAACAGGGCGTGACACAAATCGGCTGGCGTTGCTCCCGTCTGCAAGGCCGCGCGACATGCCGTTGTGAACCGCTGTTGTTCCTCGGTGGATAACTTCCGTTGCCACAACTCCGCGGCGGCGGCCTGCAGCCATTCAATTTCACCAGGGGGACCAGTGCTGGCCAACTGCTTCGCCCAGTGTTCGGCCGCCATCCGCACGAGGGGGTGTTCGAGCCATAAGGCGTTTTGAGCCAGAGACGGACCAATTTCCCGCTGTCCCACACGGACGGTGCCGTCGGGGCGACCCAGAGTCATTAAGAACACGTCGGGACGGCCGCGCCGAACGCGGACATAAACACTCCGCCGGGGGATCAGACTGTCTTCCACACTGGGGCCGCCGATTCGATCGTCAAGCAGGCCGCTGACTGCCAGCAGGGAATCACGCAGGGCTTCCGCATCAAGTTCACGCGGTGATGAATCGCGGTCGGCCTGATACGCCGCACTGGTGACGATCAGCCGCTGGATCGCTTTCAGATCGCCCTCACGCCGCAGCAACTCTCCGGCGAGCCAATCGAGCAGTTGCATTCGAGGGGGCTCGGGGAGTTCCGGGGACCATTCATTCGGCAGTTCAACAAGACCTTCTCCAAAGTGTCGGAGCCAGAGTCGGTTGACCATCACCCGCGCAGCGAGCACACCCGCTCCGTGATCCGGGTCGACCAGCCAGTTGGCCAGCGCGACGCGCGGATGGACAGGAGAAGCGGAAGGCGATTTTCCGCCGTCCAGGACGGATAACCAACCCGGAGTCGCTGTGCCCCGCGGTCGAGTTGGATCACCCCGTTCGAGAAATTCGGTCTGGGGGAGATACTCTTCATCAGCCTGCGAATCAAGTCGCAACGGCGGTAGCCCTTCCGTGGCTGCCAGGACAGATACGAACTGCTGCTGTGGTGCTTCCTGCAGCAGGACCGCATGTTGACGAGCCAAGGCTGCCCACTCCGCATCGCGCGGAGCATACCACCGTGCGGCGGCTGTCCGCATGGCCGGTGTCAGTCGTTCCAGCGGAGTCTCCCAGGCGAACCAGACATCTTCTGTAACAGCATCGCTCAGGAAAGATCGAGGATCATCCTGATCGCTCAGGGTGACTTGAAATCTCCCGAGCGATTGCTGCGGATGACCGGCAAAGCGGAGGGTAATTTTCACCTGCGTTCCGGGAACGAGTCGCTTGGGAATCACGAGCGACACCATCGCGGCATGCGCACGACCGAGTTGTGGATCAACTCCCCAGCCGGTATCGTCGCGTTCATCCAGCACACCAGCCAGCGCACCGTCCCGCTGCTCGAAGCTGGCAGTCACCGCTTGTAACGGGATGTCCTCGTAGGATTCCGCCCCCGGCGGTTTCAGCGCCAGCGTCCATTGTGAGAGAAAGAAATTGCCATCTGGCGCACGTCCCGGACCGCCATGCATCAGGCCGGCGGACGTCATCGCTCGTAACTGCAGACTACGGATCCAGGCGGGACGGTCACTGGTGAGTGTGAGTGTGTAGGTTTCCTTCTCGGCCGGGTGTCCCGTCACGATCCAATCGCTTTCCGTCCCCAGAGCCAGTTGCGTCTGTGCAGCATCGGACTCACAACGTGCTGACTGTGGAATCCACCAGCGCGGCCGATTCTTCTGGCCTTCCATCGACCGACGCCACAGATTGAACTCCTGCGGCAAGCGAGTCTGCAGCAGACTCTGTTGACGATCGAGAATCGGCTGCAACTGTGACTGAAAGACGGCCAGCGCAGCGGCATGTCGCTCACGATGAATCGGCAGCGTGATCTCAGTGCGAACAGTCTTTGTGAACGTGGCGACGAGCCGATAATAGTCGGCCTGAAGAATCGGCGAAGAAGGATGATCGTGGCAGCGGGCGCAGCCAATCGATTGCCCCAGGATCGCACTCCCGATCGTCGCGACGATGTCGTCGAGTTCATCATACCGCTGACGCACGGCTTCCCGACGGGTGATGCGGGTGCTGTGCGGTCCCGCAGCGAGGAACCCGGTCAGCATCCAAGCCTGAGGATCGTCCGGCGCGAGTTGATCCCCCGCGATCTGTCGTCGGACGAACTCCCGGAAAGGGAGACCGTCGTTCGCCGCGGCAATGATCGCATCGCGATAGTGGTAAGCCGTGGGGCGTAACGAATCATGCTCGAAGCCGTGACTCTCGGCGAACCGCACGATATCGAGCCAGAGTGGTGCCCAACGTTCGCCGTAATGCGGGCTTGCCAGCAGTTGGTCAACAATCCGTTCGTACATCAAGGGATCGTCACTCGCCTGCCACTCGGCGAGCGTCTGCGGTGAGGGTGGCAGGCCGATCAGATCGAACGTCACCCGTCGTAAACGCTGGCGTTTGTCGGCAAGCGTGACAGGGTGAACCTCAGAATCCTTCGCGAGAAATGCATCAATCGGATTGAGCGGCTGAGTCCCACACGCTGGAGGCACCACGCGCAGCAGGGGACGGTACGGCCAAGCCTGGCGTGCATCAACGGGAACTCGCCGTTCCGGCCAGGGGATCGAGTGATCCGCTGAGTACGCCCAGACAGGGACGGACACCAGCAACCCGACGGCCAGAGGAAGTCCGCGTCTGGTCAATAATCCCCGCCTGCGTGGCAGCTTCCCCAACCGCATCCAACCGCTCTCATCAGAAACTATGCGACAGCCAAAGCGTGCCGTCACATCATACCGCGAGAGGCGGAGTCAACGTCACCGGAATTCTGATCGCCCCGGATGGTGCGGAGTGAAGCAGGTCACTCGTTGCCGGCGACCAGCGCTTCATTGCGAAAGCGATAGCCGACGCCACGCACGGTTTCAATCAAATCAGCCCGCGCTCCCAATTTCTGCCGCAGCGAGCGCACATGTACGTCGATCGTGCGTTCGAGGGCGTTCGCATCTTCGCCCCGGCAGCGGTCCATCAGTTCGTTCCGCGCGAACGGCCGTCCCGGCTGCCGCAACAACGTCCACAACAGCCGGAACTCGGTCGGAGTGAGTTGCAGGTCGACGCCGTCCGCGTGAGCGATGTGATTGATCCGATCGATCTCAATCCCGTGCGAAGAGATCACGTCGCGGGCAGCCTCGGTCGCTTCATTGCGACGCAGGAGCGCCTTGATCCGATGGATCAGCGGCTTGATCTTGAACGGCTTGGTGACATAGTCGTCAGCCCCCATGTTGAAGCCGACGATCTCATCGACTTCTTCACTCCGGGCGGTCAGCATCAGGACGCGAGCCCCCTGCGTCTTCGGATCACTCCGTAAGATCCGACAGACCTCGAACCCCTCGATGACGGGGAGCATCAGGTCGAGGACCACCAGATCGGGTGGGTTCGCCTGAGCCTGACGCACGCCGTCCTGTCCGTCGTTGGCGACGGCGACGTCAAAGCCTTCTTTTTCGAGGTTGTACTGCAGGACTTCCGCGAGGGATCGCTCATCTTCGACGATCAGAATGCGGGTCTTGGCCATGGTCATCCCGAATCAGGTTGCGAGCGACCGAGGAGAACCACTCTCCCGACTGTCGCGTCGCCGGATTGTCGTGCGCAGGATGACTCCCGCGCACAACGCCTTACGCCACATCAGCCGGAGGTTTGTTTTCCGGCCGAGTTTCCACACGATTGCGATGACGGATGATTTCGCCTTGCACCAGATAAACCACATCTTCAGCGATATTCGTCGCATGATCGGCGATCCGCTCGATCTGTCGCGACGCAGAAAAAAGATGAATGCTCGGCTCGATGAGATCGGGCCGTTGTTTCATGAGTTGAGTCAGCTCATCGATGATCTGCCGGTTCAGCTCATCGACCCCTTCGTCCATGCGACAGACCTGCCGGGCGAGACGGACGTCGAGCTGCACATATGCGTCAATACTGTCATGCAGCATGTCGAGCGACTGCCGCGACATTTCTTTCATCGTTTCGGGGACGGTAATCTCCGGCGAGCTGATAATACCGAGGGCTCGTTCCGCGATGTTCGCTCCCAGGTCGGCCACGCGTTCCAGCTCGGCAGAAATCTTCATGACCGTCGTGATGCGGCGGAGATCGATCGCCACCGGCTGATGCAGCGCCAGCAGCTTGAGGCATTCTTCCTCGATCTCAACGTCGAGGGCGTCGATCTCGTCGTCCATCCGGACAACTTCGCGGGCCCGTTCGTACTCCGGATGATGCAGCGCATCCACAGCGGCGTGAATCATGTCTTCCACACGGCCGCACATCGTCAGCACGAGACGGTGTAAGGCATCGAGATCGCGGATCAGGTGAATCGACATTCTGGCAACCTTCCGTGGGGCTAAGTGACCCAACGCAGGCCGTTCGGGCTCAGCCGAAACGACCGGTAATGTAGTCTTCGGTCTGCTTTTCTTTGGGGTTTCTGAAGAGCTGATTTGTCAGCCCCAGTTCGACGAGACGGCCTTCACAGAAGAAGGCCGTAAATTCGCTGACCCGGGCCGCCTGCTGCATGTTGTGGGTCACGATGACGATGGTGTAGTTCTGCTTCAGTTCGAAGATCAGGTCTTCAATGCGGGCCGTCGACGCTGGATCGAGGGCGGAGGCGGGCTCGTCCATCAGCAGGACTTCGGGACTGGTCGCCAGCGCCCGGGCAATACACAGCCGCTGCTGCTGCCCGCCAGAGAGCGCCATCGCCGAATCCTTCAAACGATCCTTCACCTCGTTCCACAGGGCCGCCTGTTTCAGCGACTGCTCGACGAGTTCCTCAAGCTTTTTCTGATCCCGCATCCCGGCAATCTTGGGACCGAACGCAACGTTCTCGAAGATGGATTTGGGGAACGGTGTCGATTTCTGAAAGACCATCCCCACACGTTTGCGGAGGGCCACCACATCAACATCCGCAGCGTAAATGTCTTCGCCATCGAGGAGCACCTGGCCGGTCACGCGGGTATTCTCGATGATGTCATTCATTCGGTTGAGGGTGCGGAGATAGGTACTCTTCCCGCAGCCGGAGGGACCGATCAATGCAGTGACCGCGCGCTCGGGGATCTTCAAAGTGATGTGTTGCAACGCCGCATGGCTGCCGTAGAAGAAGCCCATATCGGTCGTTTCAAGCTTCAATCGATTGGGCGTTTCCGACGCAGCGTGCGCCGCGGCCCCGAGCGTTGGGGGCGGTACATTCGTCATGGGTGTCGCCGCTTGACTGGATGTCATCGTTGCTCTTGCCAGGTTACCAGCGGATGCGTCGTTGAAAACGCTGCCGAATCAGGATCGCCGTTCCGTTCATCAGGATCAACACGACAAGCAGCACCACGATTCCCGCTGCTGAGACCTGATGCTGGAAGACGCGGGACTGCTCGTTGACCCAGTTGTAAATCTGCAACGGCATCGCCGTAAAGTTATCGAACGGAGCCTGCAGAAGACGGTCGGGATGCTGCACCACATCGCCGGGCGAGCGAAACTGCCCCGGTGTGAAGCTGATGTAGGTGGCGGCCCCCAGCACGGCGAGTGGCGCGGTTTCCCCAAGAGCCCGTGACAGAGCGAGAATGACACCCGTCAGAATCCCCGGCATCGCAGCCGGGAGCACCTGCCGAGAGATCGTCTGCCACTTCGTGGCACCCAGCGCGTAAGCCGCATGACGTAAGGAGGCAGGGACTGACCGCAAGGCTTCCTGTGAAGCGATGATGACCACCGGCAGACTGAGCAGCGCGAGCGTCAGTGCTCCGGAAATCACGGTGCGACCAAAGGGAATCGGGATCCGCAGATCACCAAAGCCCAGGCCAATCAAAACGTCGGTCTTGGGGGCGTTGAACATGCGCACGAAAGCCGTGAAACCGAGGATCCCGAAGACGATCGAAGGGACCCCCGCGAGATTCGCAATATTCAATTGAATCAGCCGCGTGAACCAACTCGGCCGGGCATATTCTTCAAGATAGACCGCGGCCCCGACACCGACCGGGACGCAGACGATCGCAGTCAGCCCCAGCAGCCAGATACTGCCGCAAATCCCGGCCACCATTCCGGCCTGCTCGGGTTTGTAAGAATCGAAGCGAACCAGAAACCCGGGTGTCAGCGACGGCCACGCTTTCACGAGGATCGCCACCAGAATCAGGACCAGCAGGGCAACACTCGACCAGGTGGCCAGCCGACAGGCTGTGGCGAACAGCCAGCCCAGGCGATGCCGCCAGACCAGGTGGGCATCAAATCGATCGTGGGGCGTACTCATTGATACGCCTCACGATAGCGGCGGAGGATCCACTGTGAGATGTAGTTCATCGTCAAAGTGGTCAGAAACAGGACGAGTGCCACCGCGTAAAGGCTTTGATACTCAATCGTACCGACCGGAGTATCCCCTTTCATCACGTTCACGATGTAGCTTGTCATCGTCTGAATCTGGCTGAGCGGATTCATCGTCAGCTGCGGCTTCTGACCACAGGCAATCGTCACGGCCATCGTTTCTCCGATCGCCCGTGACAACGCCAGCAGGAAGGAGGCCAGAATCCCCGAGAGGGCCGAGGGGACGATGATCTTGGTCGAGACATCGAACTTGGTCGAACCGAGGGCATAGCCCGCTTCCCGGAGACTGGAGGGAACCGCCCGCAGAACATCTTCACTCAGGGAGGCGACCATCGGCATGATCATCAGACCGACGACCAGGCCCCCGCTCAGGGCATTGAATCCATCGACCGGAATCCCGAGCAGCCCCTCAAACAATGGATCGATCAACAGGGGGGTCACGAAGAACAAACCGAGATACCCGTAAACCACGGTCGGGACCCCAGCCAGGAGTTCCAGTGCTGGCTTCAGCACCGAACGGGCCCGCGGCGAAGCATACTCGCTGAGGTAGACGGCGCTCGCTAACCCCATCGGTAAGCCGATCGCTCCGGCAACCAGCGTGGTCAGTAACGTCCCGCAAATCAGGGGGAGAATCCCAAAATGCTTTTCGGCGAATTGCGGTGTCCACCGGGTCTCGGTCAGAAATTCCCAAAGCGAGACCTTACCGAAGAACGGGGTATGGCCCGGCAACCATAAGACAGACTCGTACAGCAGCACAAAAATAATTGCCGCGGTGGTGATGACCGAGACCAGTGCGCAGCTGAAAAGTATCCAGCGAATGGCCTGTTCATAGGCCACTTGCCAGGTAAATTTGCGTCGGAGCGACGAGAGCCCTGCCGGAGGGACCGGTGATGAACGCGTCGGTGATGCAAGCGGCGCGGCAGACATAGCCGGTCTGTTTCGTCCGTCATTCTTGAGTGCGGGCCAGCGGGCTGTGTTTCTGGCGCAGCCCGCTGATTTCGGGGAGACCTTTGGCTACTTCGCCAGAGCCGCCGCGAGGCGTTCCTGCATTGCCTTCTGGTCTTCGGCCTTCATCGGCAGATACTTTCGTTCCGTCACCAGCTTCTGTCCGACTTCGCCGAGGTACATCTCCAGGAAAGCGGCGACTTCCGGACGAGCCAGCGCCTTCTTGTTGACATAGATGAACAAGGGCCGCGCGAGGGGGACGTAAGTCCCGTTATCCACAGTTTCCGGTGAGGGCGCGACGCACTCAGTATCGTCTTTGGCCTGAATCGACAGCGCCTTCAGGCGATCGGCGTTCTCGGCAAAGTAACCGAAACCGAAGTAGCCGAGGGCATACTTCTCTTCCGCGACCCCCTGCACCAGGATGTTGTCGTTCGCTGCAGGCGTGTAATCGGTCCGACTTTCTTTCGACTTCCCGACGATCGCTTCCGTGAAGTACTCAAACGTTCCCGAGTCGGTATCCGCTCCATAGAGATCGATCTTGTGATCGGGCCAGGCCGGATTCAGTTCACTCCACTTGGTCACCTGGCTGTTCGGTTCCCAGAGCTTCTTGAGATCGGCGACCGACAGGCAGTCGCACCAGTCGTTCTGCTTGTTCACGACGACGGTCAGACCGTCAATCGCGACCTGCAGTTCGAGGTACTCGATGCCATTCTTCTCGCAGAGTTCCTTCTCCTGCGACTTGATCGGGCGCGAGGCATCACAGATGTCGATTTCGCTGACGACGAACTTCTTGAAGCCGCCGCCAGTCCCCGCGAAGCCGACCGAAATATCGATGTTCGGGTTGCTGGCCTTGTATTGCTCGGCAACTGCCTGCGAAATCGGATAAACCGTGCTGCTGCCGTCGATCGAAATCGTGGCATTGACGGCTGGCTTGGCAGTCTTGAAACAGCCAGTCCCGACCACTGTCAGCAGTGAGCAGACCGTCCACACCATCCACCGCCGCGTCCCGGCCGGAATCATCGTAATCTCCAGGAATCCATTGAAGGGTCAATCTCAAGGGAAGCCTTCCTCCCCAGCGTCAGCACAGTACCCCGCAATTATGAAGATTGCGACCGAACATCTGTTAAGAATCGCGCAATATTTCACCACAGGAATTGCGATATATCATTGCATGGCAGCCTCTTACGGCATTTTACCGAGCGATCTAAGGACAACGGGGTCCAAATCTTGTCTCCCCGTGGTCCAAGTCGACGGATAGCCGGAGCGAATCACACCCATGTCAGCGGCGACGGGCGGCGGCGATCAGTTTTCCCAGCTCCACCAACGAGACTGGCACCAGCGAGAAGGCAAAGATCCACGCCCAGTCGATCCACGAAAGTCCGGTGGTTTCCAGCCACGGATGGCAGACCGGCCACATGATGACGAGGATCTGCAAGGCTGCCGATGCGGCGATCGCGACGAACAGGACCGGATTCGTGAACCAGCCGAGCTGTGGCATCGTCTTGTGCGGGCTGCGACAGCCGATCGCGAACCAGAGCTGCGTCAGGGCCATCATGCAGAAGGCGCTCGTCCGGGCTTCTTCCAGTTGATCCGGATTTGCTTCGTACACGATCCAGAAGACCGCGAGTGCCGCCAGGGCGATGAGCAGGCCGATCCCCAGGATCCAGACCCCTTCCGCACGCCCGAGCACCGGCGCTTGCGGATCGCGCGGCGGACGTTCCATGGCGTCGGCTTCGGTTGGTTCCATCGCCAATGCAAGGGCGGGCAGGCCATCGGTAATCAGGTTGATCCACAGCACCTGAATCGCATGCAGCGGCGAGGGTAACCCGATCAGCGATGCCAGGAACATCATCAGGACTTCGCCCGCATTGCAGGTCAGCAGGTAGAGGACGAACTTGTGAATGTTGGCATAGATCCCGCGGCCTTCTTCCACGGCATTGACGATCGAAGCGAAGTTATCATCGGTCAGCACCAGATCGGCTGCCGCCCGGGTCACATCGGTGCCGGTGATCCCCATCGCGATCCCGATATCAGCGGCCTGCACCGCGGGGGCATCGTTCACCCCGTCGCCGGTCATGGCCACGACATCACCGCGACGCTTCCACGCCTCGATAATCCGCAGTTTGTGCGCAGCGGAGACACGGGCATACACGGCGACCGTGGGAACAGCCTGCGTGAGGTCTTCGTCAGTCCATGTCGATAACTCGGCTCCCGTAATCACCCGCTGATCCTCGCGCGCCATGCCGAGTTCACGGGCAATCGCGAAGGCCGTCGCGGGATGATCACCGGTAATCATGACGGGCTGAATCCCAGCCGCCCGACAGCGCTGCACCGCCGGACGCACTTCATCCCGCGGCGGGTCGATCATTCCCGCCAGTCCGGCAAAGATCAGATCCTGCTCTTGTTGCACCGAGTGCGGCTGTGGCAGATCGATCCGGTAAGCCAGGGCGAGAACACGCAGCGCCCGACTGGCGAGGTCCGCGTTGACGGCGATGATCTCGTCGCGTCGACTGGCTGCCAGTGGCTGGACCGACCCTGCACGGAGTTCCGCTGTGCACCGTGACAGCAGCATCTCCGGAGCTCCCTTCACCAGCAGAATCCGCACTCCATCGGGACGTTCAACCACGACCGACATCGTTTTCCGTTCCGAGTCGAACGGGTTCTCATGCTCGATGGTCCCGGGGGCGTGCGTGTGGCCGTCGTAGCCGTGTTTCCGTGCTGCAATGAGCAAGGCGGCTTCTGTCGGGTCCCCTGTGATCCGGGGTGGTTCGTCGGCTGTTCCCAATTCCACTTCGGCGTTGTTACAGACGGCTCCAATCGTGACCGCCCAGCGGACATCGGCATGTGTCGCGTCGGTCTCGGAGGCAGCATCGACAGGAGTGATCTGGCCGTCATGCGTGTATCCCGCCCCGCTCACCGAGTAGTGACGGCCGCCGACATAGAGTTGCCGGACGGTCATCTCATTGCGTGTCAATGTGCCGGTCTTATCCGAGCAGATGACAGTGACCGCTCCCAGTGTCTCGACACTCGGGAGCTTGCGGACAAGGGCATTCCGGCGCGCGAGTCGTTGCAGACCCAGTGCCAGGGTGATCGTGACCACCGCGGGTAAACCCTCGGGGACCGCTGCCACGGCGAGGCTGATGGCGACGAGGAGTGTCTCGGCCACCTTGCCGCCACGGGCCACCTGCAGGCAGAAGATGATCGCCACCAGCGCAACGCAGACGATGATCAGCCAGCGTCCCAGTTCTTCCAGTCGCCGTTGCAAAGGAGTCGTTTCCGGAGGCTGATTCTGCAGCAGTCCGGCGATCTGGCCGAGCTCAGTCTGCATTCCTGTGGCGGTGACGACCGCGGTCCCCTTGCCAGCAGCGATCAAGGCGCCGCAGTGAACCATGTTCTTCCGATCGCCGATGCCGACCGTGGCGTCATCGATCGTGTCGGTCGATTTGATCACCGGGACCGACTCACCGGTCAGCGCCGCTTCCTGCGACATGACGCCATACGCGGTCACCAGCCGGGCATCGGCGGGGACGGCGTCGCCAGCCTCCAGCTGTAGCACATCGCCGGGAACCAGGTCTTTGGTCGAGAGGGTCTGCCAGTGTCCATCACGCAGGACCTTGCAATGCGGCGCCCCCATCTTCCGTAAGGCGTCGAGGGCTTTGGCGGCACGGGCCTCCTGAAAGTACCCGAGCAATGCGTTGAGGATAATGATCGCGAAGATCGCAGCCGCATCGGTCCAGTCGCCCAGTGCTCCGGCGATGATTCCGGCAACGATCAGCAAGACCACCACGAGTTGCTGAAACTGCGCAAAGAGCGCTTTCCACCAGGGTTCGCCCGCGTCTTCCGACAGTTCATTGCGACCGTAGCGCGCAAGCCTGGCAGTGGCTTCGGCAGTACTCAATCCCTGCTCAAAATCGGTCTCGAAAGTCCTTGGGACGGACTCAACCGGGATGCGATACGGCAGGAGCGGTTCAGGGGAAACCATTGGCGGAAATCATCCGTGGAGTAGAAATCGAACACTTCACTCTAACAGTCCTGTCACGATTGCACAGGGTTGCCAGATCACCGGTGAAGTGATTCGGGGAAACCCGTCCCGAGGCAGATGGTTGGGGGAACGTGTTACCTGAGCAGAGTTGCGACGGCGATCATGGTGAGGCACCATCGGGATTGTCACTGGGGAGACGGGCTGGATCTCCTCGCTGTCCCGAAGTCTGCGAGTCAGCGGAGGATTGTTGTGCGCATTTGACTGTTTCCGAATCATCAGCGAGCGCCCCGGTACTCGCGATCACGAGCCGACCGTCTCTGGATCATTCCTCGTCGATCGCCGTAGAATAGAGCCACTTGAATCATGCCAATTCTTGAGGTCTCCCCGATGATGCCAGACTCTCCGACCGGCTGTGGACGACGGACGTGGTTGCAGCAGGTCGGCGGGGGCTTCGGTGCAGTCGCGCTGGCCCAACTGCTGGCGCGGGACGGCGCGGCAGAGGAGAACCAGCCGCGCCCTGACCTCAACGGCGGCCTGCATCATCGGGCGAAAGCCCGCCGGGTCATTCAGCTTTTTATGAATGGCGGTGCGAGCCAGCTCGACACCTTCGACTACAAACCCGAGGTCATCAAACGCCATGGCGAGCGAGTCGACTTCGGATTGACCGCCGCGGCGACGAGCACACCCGGCGCGGTGATGAAGTCGCCGTTCCCCTGGAAACAACATGGCGAGACCGGTCGGTGGATGACCGATGTCTTCCCGCAGTTGACGCGGCACGTCGATCGGCTCGCGTTTCTGATGGCGATGTCGTCCAAAACGAACGTGCATGGTCCCGCGAGCTACATGCAGAACACCGGCTTCGTGCTACCGGGATATCCATCATTGGGAGCATGGCTGTCGTACGGTCTCGGGCGGCTCACGGACGATCTGCCGGCCTTCGTGGTGATCCCCGATCATCGCGGGCTGCCGTATAACAACACCGGCAACTTTTCCGCGGGATTTCTTCCGGCGGCGAATGCCGGAATGCTGCTGCGTCCCAATGCTCCCCAGCCAATCGCCCATCTCCAGCCGCCGACGACCGGGCCGACGATCACGCCCCAAAGTGAAGCGGACAGTCGCACGCTCCTCGCGCAGCTCAATCGTGATCATCTGGCACAGCGTCCAGGGGATTCGCGACTGGAAGCGCGAATTCAATCGTACGAACTCGCTGCCCGACTACAGACCACTGCTCCGGAAGCCCTGAACCTGGCTGGAGAGACCGCGGAGACCCACGCTGCGTATGGATTGGATGATCCGGTCACCGGTCCCTTCGCGAAAAACTGTCTCATCGCGCGCCGACTCATCGAACGCGGCACGCGCTTCGTCCAGGTCTGGAGTGGAATGGGCGGCCCCTCGAAGAACTGGGACAATCATAGCGATATCCCGAACGAACTCCCCTTCATCGCGAGACAGGTCGACCAGCCGATTGCGGCCCTGCTCGACGATCTGCACCTGCGCGGGCTCTTCGAGGATACGCTCGTGATCTGGACGACCGAGTTCGGCCGCATGCCGTTTACGCAGGGAGCAACCGGACGCGATCACAACGGTGGGACGTTCGTCTCCTGGTTCGCGGGTGCGGGGATCAAAGCCGGTGCCAGTTACGGATCGAGCGACGATTTCAGTTACAAGGCCGCTGAAGGGCAGACGTGGTGCTACGACCTGCACGCCACGCTGTTGCATTTGCTGGGGATCGATCACCAACGCCTGACGTTCCGCTACAACGGGATTGACCGCCGCCTGACCGATGTGCATGGGCATGTCGTGCATGAAATTCTGAACGAAACAGTCTGATGTTCGCCACTTCTTCGAGGAACTCCGCATGACTCTCCGCTCGCTGCTCGGCTTCATCGTGTGTGGACTCTGTTCGGTGAGTCTTGCTTCAGCCGCCGACTGGGCACAGTTTCGCGGCCCTAACGGAGGTGGCGCGAGTGACGTGAAACAACTCCCGAGCACCTGGAGTCCGAACGAGCATCTGGCGTGGAAGACGGATCTGCCCGGACCGGGAACATCCAGTCCGGTCTTCTTCGGGAAGCAGATTTTTTTGACGTGTTACAGCGGGTACAACGTTCCGGGGGCTGATCGCGGTGAGCAATCCGACCTGCGGCGTCATCTCGTGGCCCTCGACCGGCAGTCGGGAAAGATCCTCTGGAACACACCGGTGACCGCCGCTCTCCCCGAGCAGGAGACGATCCGTGATGGTCACGGGTACGCTTCCAACACTCCCGCAGTCGATGCGGAGCGGGTCTACTGTTTCTATGGGAAGTCGGGCGTCTTCGCGTTCGACCACCAGGGGAAGCAACTCTGGCAGGCAGACGTGGGTAATGGCCTCAACGGCTGGGGATCGGCAGCCTCCCCGGTATTGCACGGCGACCTGGTCATCGTGAATGCGAGCGTCGAGAGTGAGTCGCTCACCGCTTTCGACAAGACGAACGGAAAAGAACGCTGGCGAGTCCGTAAGATTAAAGAGTCGTGGAGTACCCCGTCGCTCGTCAAGAACCCCGCGGGCAAGACCGAACTCGTCTGCGCGATGCGCGGTCGGGTCGTCGGAATCGATCCCGAGAGTGGGCAGGAACTCTGGACCTGCAACAACGACATCACCTGGTACATCGTCCCCACGCTGGTCGCAGAAAACGGGATCGTCTACGGCATCGGCGGCCGCAGCGGAATTGCTGCGTTCGCGATCAAAACGGGAGGTCGCGGCGATGTCACCGAGACGCACCGCCTGTGGACCGGCAAGAAAGGCTCGAACGTCTCGTCGCCGGTGCTGCATAACGGGCATCTGTACTTCATCAACGACAGCAGCGGGATCGCCTGCTGCCTGAACGTCAAGACCGGCGATGTCGTCTACGAGTCCCGGTTGCCGCGGCCCGATCAGGTCTATGCGTCTGCACTTCTGGCGAATGGCCGAGTCTATTACGTCAGCCGCTCGGGGAAGACGTTCGTCGTGGCTGCAAAACCTGAGTTTGAGTTGTTGGCGACGAACGACCTCGGTGATCGCAGCCTGTTTCATGCATCACCCGTGGCGATCGACGGCCGCTTATTTATTCGCTCGGACAAGGCGTTGTATTGTCTGGGACAATAGCCGAGTGAAGATCACGGCCCGTCTGCTTGAGGGAGTCGCGGCATGTCCGATGAACCGGTGGCCTTTGACGATCCGCCGCGTCCTCCGAATGTACTGACGAAACCCGCCAGCACCGGTGACATCGTCTCGGCGGTGCTGGCAGGTATCGTGGCCTTTGCGGTGTCGCTGCTGCCGACTGGCAACATCACCTGGAATATGATCACGTATGGAGGTGCAGACTCACCAGCGGTGATGGGGCTGCTGAGCCTCTGGAATCTTATGGTTCTTGGACCGTCAATCTACGGGGTTGGATCCTGGTGGCTCTGGTCGACGCGGCAAACAGGACTGATCGACCGAACGTTCCTCTGGCGTGTCTACTGGAAAGTCCAGTGGGTGACCATTCTGCTGTTGCCGGCCCTGTCGATACTCTTCTGCGGCATCTGTTCGACAGTCATGAGTATCCCTCATTAATCCCCACGTGTTCTGATGATTGAAGAACTCGATCAGGTCTCGATCGAAGACCGCCTGGAAGACGAGTTCCCGCCTCCGGCAAAATCGCGGGAGATCGTGTGCGCGGTACTGACCTTCGTCCTGACGGTGGCGTTGAGCGTCGTATTCACGGTGTCCGCCCTGGAGATGATCACCCAGTTATCGCTCTCGGGAACAATAGCGACTGGCATCGTGATTTCGTGCTGGAATTTGTATTTTTGGGGTCCGACGACGGTCATCGTGGGCAGTTGGTGGACATCCGCCATGCGCTCGGCGCATCCTGACCGCACGTTTCTCTTCACGCTCTACATGAGATTCCAGGGAAAGATTCTGCTGGCCGCCCCCGTTGGCATCATCATGAGCACGGTGGTCGCGTTGATCTTGATCTCGATGACGAGCGTGTGAGAGACTTGTTTCACCTGCCAATGATTCACGGACTCTCCTCTCGGAAAACATGCCGATGACTCGCCTCTGCTGGTTAATCGTCTGTTCGCTGCTGGTCCGGTCGTTCGGTTTCGCCGCCGAACCGCCGGGGTATTCCATTCCGCTGGTCGATCTCACCGGCGAGACCGCGCGACAGGTGCTGGTGGATCGCGAGGCGGGACAGTACCTCGGGCATCCGACGACCGTACTCCTGGAAGACGGGAAGACGATGCTCGTCGTTTATCCCAAGGGACACGGGAAGGGGGCGATTCTCTACAAACGCAGTACCGATGGCGGTCTGACCTGGTCGGAACGTCTGCCGACACCCGCCAACTGGGTCACGTCACTGGAAACACCAACGATCTACCGCGTCATCGATCCGGCGGGGAAGAAGCGGTTGATCATGTTCTCGGGACTCTATCCCATTCGATTGGCATCCTCGGAAGATGATGGGGCCACATGGTCCGAACTGCAGCCGATCGGCGAGTACGGCGGGATTGTCGCGATGGGGTGCCTGATCGAGCAGATGACCAGCCGCGGCCATTATCTCGCCCTGTTCCACGATGACGGCCGGTTCATTCGCCAGGGCGCACAGCAGACGAAGCCCGTCACGTTCACGCTCTATCAGACCCGCACGACCGACGGCGGTCGAACCTGGTCAGCCCCCGAAACGATATTTACCAGTCAAGACGTCCATCTCTGCGAACCGGGAGCGATCCGCTCACCCGACGGCAAGCAAGTGGCAGTGCTGCTCCGTGAAAACGCCCGCCGGAAAAACTCGCATGTGATTTTCACAAATGACGAAGGGACGACGTGGAGTGCACCGAAGGAACTTCCCGCTGCCCTCACGGGTGACCGACATGTGGGCCGGTATGCTCCGGACGGGCGGTTGTTCGTCACCTTCCGTGATACGACGCTGTTGTCGCCGACCAAGGGGGATTGGGTCGCGTGGGTGGGAACGTATGACGACATCGTCGCGGGTCGGCAGGGACGCTGCCGCATCCGGTTGATGGATAATCATCAGGGAGGGGACTGTGCGTATCCCGGCCTCGAGCTGCTTCCAGACGGGACGTTCGTCACCACGACATACGGCCATTGGCAACCCAATCAGCCGCCGTACATCATGAGCGTGCGTCTGAAACTCGAAGAGATCGACGCGCGGCTCCGCGGCGATTCGAAATAGAAGACGCCCACGGAATGCTTTCCGTGGGCGTCCGCGGTGGCTCACAACGTGACCGGTTGACCGTTGTTGCGGGCCGATTGCAGGCAGGCGGCCATCACGCGCTGCGTCTTGAGAGCGATCTCACCCCAATGCGGATCGCGGCGACCACTCAGGACAAGATCCGCGAACGTGCGGAACAGCCGCGTTTCCTGGGCATCAGCGGCACTGCTGCCATGTTCGGCGACTGCGTAGCGTTTCGTGCGGTCATTCATGTTGAAGTCACAGCCGGTTGCCTGAAAATCGGCGTTGGTCACCGTGAAATCGACTTCGCTGCCAAAGAACGGCAACACGAAGTCGCGGAGGTGGGCGAAGCCCTTCGTTCCGCTGAGATTGGCCCACTGCTGATTTTCGGTCTGGAACGAACAATAGAACGACGCTGAGACCCCGCCCGGAAAGAGCATCTCTGCGGAGAACTCAAGCGGCACACTCGCGGGACTGTCAGGGCGAGCCGCTTCAGCGAGCAGACGAGCCGTGACCTGGGTCGGCATGACGTACTTCATCGCCCAGAGCGTGAAGCGGATGTTGTACCAGCCGAGGTCGCCGAGGCAGCCATCGGGTTCCAGGGCACTGCTCACGCGGATGTTCTGGTTGAGGAAGTCATCGCCCGCGTTGAAGCTGAACTGTGAGGCGATCCGCCGCAGTTGACCAACGCTGTGGCCGTCATCGAGCACGGTCCGGAGTTGTTCGAGCCGCTGGCTGTGCATGAACATCACGCCGTCCATGAACTGCACGTTGTTCTGCTGGCAGGCAGCGAGCATCGCTTCGACGTCGGCCACCGTCACCCCGACTGGCTTCTCGACAAGGACGTGCTTCCCTGCTTGAGCGGCTTTGATGACCCAATCGCGACGGACACCGGTCGGCAGCGGGATGTAGACCGCGTCGATATCAGACCGGGCGAGGAGTTCCTCGTAACTGCCGAGAGCTTCCGGATCCTGCTGGAAGGGAAGATGACCTTGGCAGTCCTCGATGAACGCACGACTGCGGGCCACATCGCGACTTGCGACCGCTGTGATGATTCCGTTGCCGGAGAGTCGAATCGCTTGCCAGTTCTTCCGGGCAATGACTGCCGCCCCGAGAATTCCCCATCGACACGGACGCGCCGTCATGCTGTTTCTTTCTGAAGCCGCTGCACTGGATGTCGTTCGACCGTTTGACCGGCTGCTCTGCATTAGATTAGCGTGCAGAGAACCCGCGGGACAAACCCGCGCGGTTCGTCGCGAGATGATTCAGGCAGGATGGAGCTAACGATGAGCTCGGAAATGGAACAATCCCCCAACCGCTGGCCCCCGTTGGGGATGCCGACCGGCAGTGTGCGGGCGCTGCTCACGTTGATGATTGTGGCGGTCGTGGTAGTCCATGTGGCCCGCGGCGATGATGTCGATGTCCTCTGGGTCGAGACGTTACTGATGGCGCTCGCGCATTACTTCACGTCGCGCCGATTCGTAGCCTTGCCGCGCGAAATATTGCAGCGGTTGGAACGGGATGGGGTGATCGAGCAGGAACGCCATCCGCTGTTTCTGCCGCGACACACGATTCGTCTCGTGATCATCGGGAGTTTTGTGGGCCTGGCGGTGTATCTCTACCGTCATCAGCGGTTGTGGGAGCCCCGGGCGCTGACACTCTTGTCGATGGTCTTCGCGTACCTGCTGGGGACACTGGTTCGGGGGATCGTTTCGTGGTTTTCCCGCAAACTGAACCGGACACCGGCCCGGTTTTGGGGCGATGCGCGGGCGATCATCGTCCTCGTGGGGGTCGCGATTGCCGCCGTGCCGGAACTGGTCGGCATGGCCCACGTCCTCCCCGAGTCGGTCATCAAGCTCTCGCTGGGCCTGTTGCTGTTCTACTTCGGTTCACGCTAACGCCACGATTCATGACGAACAAATCAATTCCCGTCGCTCGCTTGCGTCTTCGCGTCCCATTTCCACTTCACTCCGCGTCTTCCTGCGCACACAGGCTGCGTGTGATCGCTTCCAGTTGTGGTCGCCACTGTTCCAGTTCCTGATCTTCGCCCTGGTAGAAGATCAGGACGGTTCCCTGGGGCAACGCTGTGGCCCGAATGCTCGCCGAGTTGACCATGTCCAGATAGACGAAGTTCACATCGCAGCCGGCGGACCGTTCGCCATCCCAAAGAAGGGAATCGTCGTAGCGATCGAGTTCGCGATAATCTTCGCGGAGTGCTGCGACGGCCGCCTCGACGGCGTCCGTCACGCTGACATCGGCCGGCAGCAGGCTGAGCGTCCAGAAGGCTAACCCTGGACTTTGTAGATGCAGGTTTCCGTCCGCTTCCGGATCATCTTCCAGCGTCCACCCTTCGGGATAATCAAATCGCAAACCGTAACCAGTAAATTGCGGCATAGTCTTCCTGAAGTGGCGCGGGAACCGCCGTCGGTCGAAGCATCGTCTCTGCGCATCCAAGCTTCGGCGTTGTTCGCTGTCAACTCAACACGGGCCGAATTTCGTGTGGTGGTTCAAGAACATTTCTCCTGCTGGACGTGGAGATGCAGTTGTTCGGACTCGTGCCGTGGAGTATGGTAGTACTCATCGGTTCAATGATGGCCGGCGCGTTCATGCGATTTCTGATCGGCCGTCGTGAAGCGTGATAGTCTTGTGACCGGGTGCCAACGGATCGGCACACGTCATAGTTCGTGGGAGTCAGCAAATGGCATCGATTCGTGCGGAAGCCGTAGCGGAAGTCCTGTGGGAACTGAAGCGGCTCGAAAAGCTCGCGACCTACACCAACGTCGCTGAGCGGGCCGGGTTCAAGCCTGGTGCCGAAGGCAAGAACATCACCACCTGCCTGGAGGCCATCAAGCGCGACTGGCCCCATCTGCAATGGTGGCGGGCCGTCCAGGATGATGGCCGTCTGACGGCCGATTCGGATCAGGCGCAGCAACTCAAAGCCAATGGCTACGAACTGGCGACCGCCAGTGGTCGCAAGACGATCGTTGAAATCGTCGCCCTCGAAACACATGTCTTCTCGTGGACGGAGCCCGCAGAAGAAGCGACCGCGGTCGCGTAGTTCCTACCGGTTCCAAGTCACAACGCGGGAACATCCCGACTCCTCATCGAGCCGGGATGTTTCGTTTTGAAGGTGCTCCACCTGGGTGGCTGACGACCGGAGCAGTCTAATCCCCTGATACCGATCTCATGAATTGGGTGCGCGTTCCTTAAATCCGCTCATCACGCGGAGCGTGATGGCTACCAATGAGCTGCGTCAACCGATCGGAACCTTGCCTCGCGCAGACAAATCTTGGGAACCACATCAGGATTATTTTGAACGCAAACAGGCCGCGGTCGGTGTGTTGAGCTGGCTCACTGCGTTCGGCAGACCGGCGGCGATCAATCGACCACCCGAAGGACCGGCACCGGGCCCGAGTTCGATCAGCCAGTTACAGGCTTGCAACAGTTGCGGGTGATGTTCAATCACTACGACCGTATGTCCCGCAGTACAGAGTGCCCGGAACCCCGACAGCAGGGCGGCGACTTCCACGCCGTGCAAGCCGATCGTTGGCTCATCGAAAACAAAGAGCGTCGGTTCCTGTTCGGTACGTGCCAGTTGTGACCCCAGCGTCAATCGCTGGCGCTCCCCTCCGGAAAGGGTCACCCCCGGTTGACCGAGTGTGAGGTAGCCGAGTCCGAGCGACTGAAATGCTGCCAGACGGCGCCCGATCCGGGCGATCGGTGCGAACAGCTCTGCTGCAGCGTCAATTGAAAGCTCTAGCAGATCGGCAGCCGAGCGACCATGCCAAGTCACCGCGAGTGTTGCTCGTTCAAATCGTTTGCCGCGACACGCCGGGCAAGTGCGGGGCAAGGCTGTTGCGAAGGCTTCCTCAGCAGGAATCTGTCCACGCCCCAGACAGCGCGGGCAACTCCCCGGAGAGTTACGCCAGCGAAAGCGTTCGGCGGGAAATCCGCGCCGCTTGGCTTCACGGGTTCGTGCGAGCAATCGGGCGATCTCGTTCCAGACATCGCCGATTGTCGCGGTGGTTGACCAGGGTGACCGTCCACTACCGGGCGGCGCAACCGCGACCACATGCCGCATCAGCGCGGTCTGCTCGAGCTGCACGAACTGGCTGGGCGTGCGCTCGGTCAGTTGTTTCTGCAGCGCGGGGAGCAGCGCGGCGTGCATCAAGGTCGATTTCCCTGATCCACTGACGCCACAGATTCCGACCAGCCGCTGCAATGGGAGTCGGATCGTCACTCCCTGCAGATTGTGGACGTGAAATGGTCCCGCCTGCAGCCAGTGCGTCGGAAGCTCCTGAGCCGTGACGCTCGTGTCGCGTTGTGACTGCTGCCATCTTCCTGTGACCGACTCTCCGACTGCGAGTGCCTCCGTGGGAGGCCCGCTCGATACGACATTTCCGCCACGGGGTCCTGCGCCCGGCCCCAGTTCAACCACCCAGTCGGCCTGCTGAATCACGTCAAGATCGTGCTCCACCGCGATGATGGTGTTCCCCGCATCCGTCAACCCGCGCAACATGGCGAGGATGCGTGCGGTGTCGGTCGGGTGCAGCCCGGCAGTCGGTTCATCGAGCAGGAAGGCAGCATCGCTCACGCGGCCACCCAGGGCGGCGGCGAGTCGCACTCGCTGCCATTCTCCCAGCGAGAGCGATGCCTCTTCACGTGACAGGCCCAGATAGTCTAAACCCGCCGCAATCAGGCACCGCAGGCGCTCGCGAGCCTCCGGCAGTATCGATTCCGCCAGATGACGCACACCGGCGTCGTCACTCGCCGAGCAGAATTGAATCCAATCCTTAACCTGCGAGAGTCCCTGCGCTACGGTCTGTCGAATCCAGTCGGGCCATGCCGTGGCTCCCAGTCGGACATGTCGACCAACTTCTCCCAGACCACTCCCGGAACAGCTGGGGCATGGCCCATCCTGGACCACCGCTTCTCCATGACACGCCTCGCAGGCTCCCAACGGATGCTGCGGTTGGAAGGTCCGTCGATCAATCGGCGGAAAACTCCGCTGGCACTGTGGGCAGGCGAGTTGTGTACTCCAGAGCGTGTCTTGCCAGGCTCCGGACTGCTCCACCGCTACAATGCAGTTTCCGGCCCCCAGCGTCAGTGCCGCATCGAGCGATTCTACGAGTCGCGCCGCAATCCCCTCTTTGATGATGAGCCGATCAACGACGGCTTCAATCGAGTGATGCTGCCGTGGATCAAGCACGGGCAGCGTTGTCAGGTCGACGAGTTCGCCATTCACACGGGCACGGACATATCCCGACTTCGCGATCCGCTGAAAGACTTCAGTCTGACTGCCGGTCTCCTGTCGCACGACCGGGGCCAGAATCATGACCTTGGCTCGCTCTCCGGAACGCAGGACCGCAGAGACGATCGCCTGACGGGACTGCGCCCGGACCGGAACCGCACATGCGGGACAGGACAGGACCCCTGCGCCGGCAAAAAGTGTGTCGACCAGCGGCCCCAGTTCTGCCAAGTCTGCGAGTCGCTGGCGGCGGCGAGGCGGCCGGATTGTCTGGCTCAGCCCGATCACCGGTGGTAAGCCATCGATCCGATCGACGGCGGGCCGAGGCTGACCATCAGCGCGGTGTCGTCCCAGCCACAAGGCGTCCGCGAACCGGGCCGCTCCTTCCGCAAACAGCGTGTCAAAGACCAGCGACGACTTCCCGCTCCCGCTCACGCCGGTCACCACGCTGAACGCCCCGACCGGAAAGCGCGCGGAGACATGTTGCAGGTGGTGTTCCCGCGCCCCGTGCACAACAATCCAATCCGCGGAATTCATCAAAGAAACGAGGCTTTGTCACAAGGGAATAATCATCGGCGACCGGAAGATCCGGAGTGATCGTCTGCTTCCAGTGGGTCACTTCACACAGAAACAAACGTCCGTCCCAGCGCGATTGTTGTGATCAGTTGACGACACTCTCCAGAATACCGACGATGCGTGTGAAACTCGAATCTTCGGTCTGGAACAGATGACGCAATTGCTCCCCCCGCGATTTCTTTTTGACTGGTCGTTCCCTGTCCGCCTTGGTTCAGGGAAACCGTTGGAAGAACTCGGCCCGGAGTTTACGCTGCCGACACTCTCCGACTTTGATGGAGCGGCGACATTTGCCGACTGGCGGTTGGCGTGGCACGCCGACGGGTTGGCGCTGCAAGTCGATGTGTCGGGAAAAAGTGCAGCCGTCGTTGGTCGTCCCAGTGACCCGGCGAATTCCGATCATGTCCAGATCTGGCTCGATACCCGGAATACGCGCAACGTCCATCGGGCAACGCGATTTTGTCACCAGTATCTGGCACTCCCGACCGATGGCCGGCAGCGGGCCTCAGTGATGACACTCGACATTGCCAACGCACGCGAATCTTCACGCAAGGTCGACGCACCACCATTGCAAGTCGCTGCGACGCTACGCGACGACGGCTATCAATTGCGCTGGTGGATCCCCGCGGCTGCGTTGCAGGGCTACGATCCGGAGAATCACCCCCGGTTGAGTTTTTTCAGCCTGGTCCATGATCTGGAACGGGGAGACCAGACCCCTTCTGTCGGCCGTGAGTTTCCGTATGCCTTTGATCCCAGCTTGTGGCACACACTGGAACTGACCCGTTGACAGGCTGGGCGGTGACACGGAGTTTGCGTAGAATCCCGCCACGGCGGCCACATTGAGACCACGCCGAGGGAGCGCGGCGGAATGATTGAAGTCGAACACGTCTCCAAGATTCACCGCCGGGGTGAACTGGACGTCCCGGCTCTCCGTGATGTGAGTTGCGTACTCCCCCGCGGATGCTTCTCCTTCATTCTCGGTCCGTCCGGAAGCGGTAAAAGTACCCTGCTCTACCTGCTCGGCGGACTCGATGAACCGACGAGCGGCAGCATCCGGATCGATGGCATCGAGCTGAAAGGGATGCCGGTTCCCGAACGCGATCGCTTTCGCCGGGAAGATGTTGGGTTTGTCTTTCAGAGCTTCAATCTGCTCTCCAATCTGACCGCGCTCGACAACGTTCTGGTCCCCTCTCTCCCCCGTGGCGTCACTCCACAACAACGCCGCGATGCCGTGGAACTGCTGGAACGCTTAGGGATGGGCACCCGTCTCGATCATCGTCCCGGCCAGCTATCAGGTGGCGAACAGCAACGGGTCGCGATCGCTCGCGCGCTCTTGAAAAGGCCGAAGCTGATACTCGCCGATGAACCGACCGGCGAACTCGATAGCGAGAACTCGGCCCGTGTGCTGCAGGATCTGCGTGACGCCTGTGCCGAATACGGTGCCACCGTCGTGATCGTCACCCACGAACATGAACACGTTCGGCCGGGTGATGTCGTGATCCGCATTCGCGACGGACGGGTCGTGGAAGCCACTCCACAGTCGCCATCATGCTCCGCATGATGAGCGGATCAACCGTACACACTGAAGACTGTTTCCCGAGCAATTCCGTGGGTCGTCAGCGCATCTTTTTAATCCGCTCATCACGCGGAGCGTGATGGCGACTCAGCAGCGACATCGCCTTCGACCCCGTGAATTCCAGAATTCGTCTTAGAGTGCACCAACCGGTTCTTCCTTGACGGAGGAACCCGCTGAGTATTCGCGATAGTAGTAGCCCGTGTCGCTGTAATCGCCCTCACTGCCGAAGGTGAGCCCGTTGGCCACGACACCCAGGACGGGCAGGTTGTTCGTGCGGACAAGTTCACGACATTGCGCCACCACGCTGAGGCTCGTTTTCCCGAGTCGCACGACCAGCAGCATGCCATCGGCCCGGCGACCGGTCACCATCGGATCGCTGACCGCAAGCAGTGGCGGAGCATCGATCAGAATCAGATCGAATTCATCCCGCAGATCTTTCAACATCTGCGTCAACCGCGGCGAGGACAGAAGTTCCGCCGGATTGGCAGGTGGTCGTCCCGCCGGCAAGAGCGACAGATTCTCAATCACGGAACTGCGTACCAGACCAGGCCAGTCGACCTCGCCCTGCAGGATATCCGTCAATCCAACTTCGTTCTCAATCCGGAAGAAGCGATGGATCGAAGGTCGGCGCAGGTCGCCGTCGATCAGCAGGACACGTCGACCAGACTGCGCAATCGCGATCGCCAGGTTGGCCGCTGTCGTCGATTTCCCATCACCTGATTCGGGACTGGTGATCTGAATCACCTTGGCCCGGGCATCATCGGCGGTAATGGTGAGCGCAGCCCGCAACGAGCGATAATTCTCCGCTTCCAGTGAATGTGGAGCCCGCAGGTAGCGGAGCGCCGGGTGTGCCTGAGCCGCGAGTGCCTGCGTGTTATCGACCGAGGTACTGAACTGCGTGACGCTTCCCAGGAGCGGATGCCGCACCGTCGCCCGCAGATCGGACAGCGTTCGCAACTTGGTATCTTGCAGTTCCCGCAACACACAGAGCGCTGCGAGCACAGCGAGTCCCAGAATTGTTCCGGCCCCGACAAACTTCATGATGCGTTTGATCGAAAGCGTGTCTTTCACCGGTGCCAGTTGCTTGAGCGTGTAGCCATTGCCATCCTTCTCGATCCCGACCAGATTGACTTGCGTCCCCAACTGAGCCCAGAGCTCCCGCAGACGAGTTAATTCGGCACTCATCGACTGATCTTTCGCCTGGAATCGGGCGACTTCCTTGGCCTTCTCCTGCTCGGCCTGCACGAGTGCTTCCAGTTCCTGATCACGGAGCTTCAACTCCGCCAGCTGCTGACGGACCGAGTCGAGATAGACCTCGATGAAGTTCAGTTGAGTCGGAGGCAGGATCTCGCCGTTCGGACCGCGCGGTCGGTCTTCCGGCAGACGAACGCCTTGCGACCGATAGAAACTCTTCACGCTCGCCAGTGATTTGCGGATCGACTGCACATCGGGATGATCGGGACCGAAATCTCGAGTCAGGCGTTGCTCTTCCAGCATCAGGGGCAAGAGACGATTCTCGAAGATGCCGAGATCCTGCTGACGGAGTAATTCCAGCGAACCCGTGCCATCTTGCGTAAGGAAGCGTCGAATGAGCACTTCCAGCGATTCCTGGGCCTCGCCCTGGGCTTGTCCTTGCGTGATGACCTGCAACCGCGAGTTCAGTTCCGCCTGGCGCAGCAGGTTCAGGCGACGCTGTTCTTCCACGGCCAGAATGCGTTCCTGATGGACGTTGGTGGTGGTTTGCCCGTCAGCCGCCGCTGCCCCCACGGGAGCCTTCCACTGGAACGGAGCCGTATCACGAAACGCGTGATATTCCTGCTCACGCTCGCGCAGTTTCTGCAGCACGTCGTCGTAATTCTGCTGAGCGCTCTCGAGCACCTCCGTGGCTTTTTCCTTCCGCGTCTGATCGAGATACGACGCATAGGCCGCGACAATCGCCTGAACGACCGCACGGGCATCCTGCGGGTTTTTATTGGTGTAGGTCAGCGTCAAGACGTTGGTGAACGATCGATCCTGACCGGAGGTGCGCTTGACGCGCAGATCGCTGACAATGTCCTCCACGACATCATCGAGTTCCGTTTCGTGCTTGAAACTGGCCAGTTCGCGGAGTTGGCCGAGTTCGACTGCCTTCGTGACGATCATCGGACTCTGGATGATCGCGAGGTGTTCGCTCCGTTCACCCCAGTCTCCCAGTGTCCGCTGTTCTTCCGGCAGCGGAACCGTACTCTTGCGGGACACAAGGATCTGCGCGGTCGCTTCATATTCCGGACCGTATTTCAGATAGGCCAGGAAACCGAGCAGCAACCCGGCAAACGCTCCGCCGGCAAGCCACCAGCGATAGCGAATCGCCAGCAGAGCATAGTTAATCGGCTTGCGATCAGCTTCCTGATCGGGCTCGGTATGTCCCGGAAGCCGTCCGGCGTGAAATTCGAGTTCCTTGGTCACGATCGCCTGCCTTCACAAAGACGGGGTTACTCGCCGTTTGGTCTGTCGGTGTTCTGAGTGCGAGTCATGCACAATTGCGACTGTCTGCTGTGATCAGAGCTACTTCCCAACAGCAGCAAATTTGACGTGTCCATCCACGAGTGTTCGCGGCGGACTGGTTTTGCGTTGATGCTCCGCGAGATACCAGGCGACTGTCCGCTGCAGGCCCTCACGAATTGGAACCAGCACCTGGTATCCCAGGTCACGCTGGGCGGCAGCGATGTCGGCGAACGAGTGCCGCACGTCACCGATGCGGGCTTCGACGAACCGCGCAGCAAAGGGTTGATCGAGCTGTTCGCAGATCAATCGCAGCAGCGTGACCAGGTCGATTGAATCGCCGCAGGCACAGTTGTAAACCCGCCCGCTGACTCCCGGTGTGTGGGCCGCAAGCAGATTGGCCGAGACGACGTTTTCAATGAACGTGAAATCGCGCGATTGACCACCATCGCCGTAGATCACGGGTTGATCTCCGCGGAGCAGAGCATCGACAAACCGCGGAATCACGGCTGAGTACGGACTGTTTGGATCCTGCCGCGGTCCGAAGACGTTGAAGTATCGCAGCCGCACGGTTTCGAGTCCGTACGTGGCTGCGAAGGCTTCGCAATAGAGTTCCGCGGCAAGCTTGGCGGCAGCATAGGGTGACAGTGGACTTGGGAGCTGCCCTTCATGCTTGGGCATGATCGGGGAATTTCCGTAGGCACTGCTCGACGCGGCGTAAACCAGACGCTTCACACCATGTCGGCGACAGGCATCGAGCAAGTTGACGGTTCCCGTCACACAGGCATGATGCGTTTCCAGCGGCCGTTCCACGCTCCGGGGAACCGACGCGAGAGCAGCCTGATGAAAAACGATATCGACTCCGGCGACAATCGGCTCCAGGGCAGCCCGATCCACCAGATCGGCTTCGAAGAAATCGACAGCATCACCCAGATGGGCCAGATTGCTGAGCGTCCCGGTCGACAGATTGTCGAGCACACGCACGACGTGCCCCTCTTCCACGAGTCGCGTGGCGAGATGGGAGCCGATGAAGCCAGCACCGCCGGTCACAAGGTAGGTTGTCACGCTGCGTCTACATCCGTAAATGTGGGAAGTTCCGAATCGCGACACGGTGTGGCAAGAAGCGCACACTGTGGCGGTTGGGCAACTCTAGCTCGCATTTTCCGATGTAGCGGCAGCGATTTCGGGGCTTTCAGGCTTCCCGCCGGTCGTACAATCCGCACGATCCAATTATTGATGACACGGGACCACGTGAAGAAGTGATGTGATCAACATCCAAGTCACCAACATGCTCCGCTCATCACCACGGCGCGTGATGGCGACTTTCATCATCCACCCGGTCACTTCAGGACCTCACAACCCCGCACTATCGCGTTAAGCGGGCAAACACCAGGTGATGGTCTGATCCGTGTCCATGACCAATCTGGCACTCCTGGACGGTCCACTCTCCCGAGCAGAGGATGTGGTCAATTCGAGCCCATGGGGTGTAGTTTTTCCAGTAATTGTGCGTCTTGACGGGCGATGTGTAACCATAGCCTGTACCGGCGAGATCGTAGGCACTCTGCAGATCGCCCCAGTGTTGCTGGAACAGACTGCTGGAGGTCGGGGTGTTGAAGTCGCCGACTACGATCAGCGGTCGATCCTGCCGCGCTTGCTCCACGTATGTCCGCAGTTCGCCGGCTTCCGCGTCGCGAAGGGTCTGAAAATCGGTGATGGCCGTCGCCGCTTCACCCGTCAGCAACGAGCGTTTGGAGAGCGCCGCCAAACCCCGACGGGCCGTCATGTGATGCAGGTCAGCCAGCACGACCGGGCCCTGCGGTGTCTCGATCTCGACGATCAGTCCTGCCGTCCGCTCGAAGGCATCGACTTCACACCGCGTCAGTTCCTTGATCGGGAAGCGTGACGCAACCCAGTAGTAGTCGTAATGCAGGTGATGCCAGCCGGGAAACGCTTCCGCCAGCAGTGGATGCGTCCCGCGGGCTTCCTGAAAGGCGACGACATCGGGTTTGTGCAGCAGAACTTCCGACATCAAGTCCGCGAAATTCGGTTTGTAAGATTGAACGTTCGCCGTGACGATCCGGAGATCGGTGTCTCCCGGTGCATGTGCCGTGAGAATCGGGCGACTGAAGCCGGGGGCGCGCAGATCCATCAGCGGTCCGACCACCAGCGCCCCCGCCATCACGTTCAGCCATAAAGAAGGCCGATGCCACAGGAGGGCAGCGACGATCAGCACGATCGAGGGAATCGCCCAGGGAGCCCGTGGGAGATACGTTGCCATGACGCCAAGCCAATAGCGTTCAGAGACCAGATAGACGAGGAGCAGCATCCCGATCACCAGCGCCAGGTTCGCACCGGAGAGTCCCCAGACGATGCGCGCCGCGCGTGTGCCCTGCACGACAGTCCGCGGAATCGCGGTGGTCGCGGGCAGTCCCATAGTCAGTGTTCCTGCGGACACGGATGATTCCTCGAAAATTTGCGGCGATCCCCGTGTTTCCGAGCGGGATACAATGCCGCAGATTGTTTGTTTCGTCTAGACCGGATGGAGGGAATCGATGCCACAAGCCTGGATCGCCGGTTGTGGTACAGCGGCGGCGCGGAGCCGAGCCAGTGGAGAGAATGTCGGTGTCGGTGCGCCCGCCTCAGCCTGATGCACAAGTTGAGCCATCTCCCACGCGGTGACGTAGTGGTAGCGGAACCGCGGATCACGCTGGTGCCGGGCAGCCAGAGCCTGATGGAATTTCTGCACCGTCGGACTGAGCCACATCTTCAGATTTGACGGTTTACAGCCATGCGTATGCAGTTTCACGAATCGCCAGTTGGGTCGTCCCTGCACACAGACACCGGCCTGCAGCCATCCATCAATCCGGGCTTCACCGGGCGGATGACTGTCGAGCAGATCGCCGTTCTCGATTTTCGGGATCAGGCCCCATTTCCGCCGACGTTGATCGAAGCCGAGCGGTCCCTGAATCATCAGCAGGCTCGAGGCCGGCTGCGTCTGGCCAACGACCGCATCGATGCCGACCTCGTGCGAGGCACAACATCCCGGTCGATCTTTCGCATAGTAAATCCGGTTGATGATTCGAGGCTGAGTCGGACTCGGTGCCGACGGGAACGTAAAGTCGGCATAACAGCCCGTATCGAGCAGAATCGGAATCTCATGGTCGACTCCACACCACCGTCGATCGGGCCGTGAGTTATTCAGGGCCCAGTTCCCATGGATAAATCCGTAGACGATCTTTCCCGTCTGCGGATCACGGCGAAGCAATCCATGCCGGTAGAAGAGGACCTGGCGGAAGACTTCGAGCTTCTCGTGTAAGCCTTCGGCGGTGTCGTTGTCGTGATGCAGATGGATATCGACATCACCGAACCCCGCATCAATCAACGGTCGCAGGCCGTCAAGATATTCCGGGCGATAGTGATCCTGCGGGAAGAAAAACGTGTGTTGTGGAGGGCGGCCATCGACATCGGCGAACCCGGAGAACAGTTCGGGATAGCGCTCGACCCAGGCGTTGACGCGCTCCATCCCGGCCGTCGGATCTGCATGGCCCCACTCGGGCTCATAGTGATCACAGATCGCGATGAAGACATCGAGCGTTTCGTGCGGATCAGCAGCCGGACCCGCACGAAACGCGGAGGGGACCCAACGATCCAGTCCCCGCTCGCGCACGGCATTCCAACCCACCTGAACGGCATAACCCGCACCGGCAGCTGCTCCCAGCAGTGTTGCGCCGACCGACCAATCCATACAACACATTCCCTGTGAGTGTCTCACCTCGCGGAGGATCGAGACACGATCCACCGCCCAACCATGTCTGACCCGCGGTCAGAGTCAAACCGTTTCCCACACCGGGTGTTCCGAATCCGGCAATCGACCTGACAGAGCCCCGCGTGATGCCCAAAAGCCGCAGACTGTGCGCGGCCGGAGCGTCAGTCACAGAAAGTTGACGCTGCTCAGAGTCGCCATCACGCTCCGCGTGATGAGCGGATTGAAGATCACGCGGACAATTTCTGGGACTGGTCACACAGAATCTGCCGGATTTCCAAGCGTTCCGTACACCCGCTCATCACGCGGAGCGTGATGACGACAGACATTCCAGAAGCTTACGCGCCGGCTTTCGTCCAGGTCACGCGGTAGCGGGCACGGCAGGCATCCAGCAGGGCGAGCAGTGTCGTGTAGTTCAACATCCAGAACATCAGGAATGGTCCGAAGAGTGCCGATCGACGTCCGAATCTCTGTGCCAGCGCTCCACACGTGGCCCCCAGATAACCGGCAATCTGTACGCTCAGGGTGACCTGGTACAACGGTTGCGTCAGGATCGCCAGATTCACCACCAGCGCCACCATCAACAGCAGCGGCGAGGTCAGTCGCGCAAGCTTATGTGACACATACTCAAACCATAATGGCTGCGCACCCGGCCACAACCATTGCGGGTACAACCGGAGGAGTTGCGCGGCTCCGGCGATTGTTCGTCGTTTCCGGATGGCCTCCTGACGTGGCGTTTGCGACGGACGATCATACGCGATCGCCTTCCGCTCGAAGACGCATCGCACTCCTTGAGCGACGATGGTTAACGGGATTGCGACATCATCAAGAATGGTGCTCGGAGGAATCGGCCGAAAGAGGTTCGCTCGAATCATGTAACACGCACCGGTCGCCCCCGGCACTCCGCGGAAGCGGCTCTCTGCGCTGCGCAGAAACTTCTCGTAGCGCCAGTAAAGACCGATTCCTTCGGCAGCAGTCGATTGGGCACCATCGGTGCGGAAGACAAGTTCTCCGGAGACGACTCCGACTTTTTCATCCGCAAAGTTGGCCAGGGCTTCTGTCAGAAAACCGGCATCAAACTCCTGTCGGGCATCGGTCAACAGGACGAATTCGCCGCGGGCCGCGGGAATGAGATCATTCAGCACGGCAGGCTTGCCGCGTCGCTCGTTGAATGAAAACAGACGCAAGCGAGAATCATTGAGGCTGGCAATCAATGCGGCGGTGTCATCCGTCGAACCATCTGATCCGAGGAGCACTTCGACAATCTGGTCAGCCCCCTGCATGTTGAAGAGACTGTTGAGCTTCTTCTGCAGATGATGGGCTTCGTTATGAATCGCGAGCACCACGCTCACGGTCCCGCGGTGCGGTTGCCGGACCCGTTGCAGCGGACGCAACTTTGCCAACCCGGCAATCAACAACGGATAGCCCGCATAGATGTAGAACAGGGCCGCAATACTGCTCCAGAGGATGATGGGGAGAACCTGGTCCATCTCAATTCCCCTTTCGACCCGTCACGACGGTCTCAAGCAATGACCGCAGTGCCCTGGTTTGTGCTTCGCGGCTGAATTGCTTGATGGCCTGATCGTCATCGGTGGGGATGACAGGCGTCGTTCGTTGCAATCGACTTTCGAACCAGTTGGCAATCCCGGCGACATCGCCCGGCTGAAAACAGCCCTCGGGATGGAACGGGGCGATCAGATCGGTCGCTTCACCGGCAGGCATCACGGCGAGTACGTCCTTCCGGGCCGCGAGATACTCAAACAACTTGGCTGGGACAACCCGTTCCGCACCCGGAACATCACTGAGCAGCAGACAGAGCGACGAAGCTGACCGCTGCCAGTCGAGCACTGTCGAGTGATCGCAATAGTCGACCGGCACGACCCGGCAGCCGGTCTTCGCGGCTCGATCAAGCCAGGACTGCTGATCGGGCGTCTTACGACCAACGCAGACGAATTCGATCCGTGACAATAGTTCCGGACGTTGTGACTGCAGGCGTTCCAGACCTGCAACGACAGGTGCGACGTTTGTGAGATTCCACAAGGTTCCGGTGTAGACCAGCCGGAGCGTTCCCGGCTTTGTCTCGGGGACCACAGAATCTGTTCTCTCATCGGCAAAATCCGCTTCATCAAAGCCGTTGTAGATGCACGCTGTGCGTGCCCGTCCCTGGATGTGTTCGAGCCGTTCCTGCAAGCGCGTCACGCTGGAGCGAGTCGTCGCGATCACGGCATCTGCGGCTTGCAGCACACGACGCTGCATGCGTTCCTGCACAAACTGCGACCAGCGATCGCGTTGTGCGTTCTCCAGATACCGGCTGCTGAGGTCCCATTCATCGCGATAGTCCAGCAGCAGCGGCAGCCCAAACCGTTGCTTGAGTTTCGCGCCGATCAGAAAACTGCTGTATGGTGGTGCGGTCGCAAGAATTGCATCGTGCGGGACGGCTCGAAGATGCTGGGTCGCCGCGGCGATCGCATTCCACGACCAGAGAATCTGCGGATCGGGTTGCAACAGGCGCGTGGCCGCTCCGCGGACCAGACTCCGAAGTGCCCGCTTCGGCCATGACGTCCAGGTGGGAGTAGCCCCCCCCTCTTTCACCAAACGGTTTTTCGCCTGATAGCTCGGTTCCCATGTGGGAGGACGGATGAACGCGGTCTCGGCGGGAATCTCTGCTTCCAGACTCTGGTCGATGACCGGCACCGAAGGGTTCGAAGGCGTCAGGACCGTGACATCCCAATCGGCCCGTTGCAGATACTTGACCCACTTCACCGGTCGTTGCACACCGGCCCCACCGACCGGGGGAAAGGCATAAGCGATCAGCAGCAACCGTCGTCGCGGAGCGGTCCCGCGCGGTGTCGAGGATCTATTCTGCAAAAGGTTGGGGGCCATTGCGGTCGTCATCAGGGTCTTAACCTTGTGCCAGGACGAGAGGAGAACTCGCCGTTGTTCGGGGAGTGAACGGCATCCAGTCGGAGAGTGTCACCGACTGGTATTCCGACCAGCGACCAGCCTGGCCCCAGTGTTCAAGGAGTTGGGCGGCACCGGGTCGATTGTCGTGCAACAGGACAACCGCGCCACTCGTCCACGTCGTGGAACGGGCGACAGCCGCGACATCTGCCGGTGTTTCCAGTCGATAGTCCCGCGGGTCGTCACTCCACAATGCGATGCGTGCTCCGCGGCGCCACAAACCGTAGCCTTTGGCAGCTGTGAGTTCGCCTTTCGGTGGTCGAATCCAGTCTGGGGTGATCCCGGTGAGCTGCCTCAGAAACGCATCGGTCCGGTCGATTTCTGCGAAGAATGCGTCTGCAGACTGTTTCGCCGGTTCGGCATGTGTCCACGTATGATTCGCGAGCTGGTGGCCTTCGCTGAGGATCCGCTGCACGAGTTCGGGGTGCTCTTCGGCCCGTTGGCCAACGATGAAAAACGTTCCCTTCAGTTGCCACTTCCGTAATTGATCGAGCACGGCCGGGGTGTGTACCGAATGCGGTCCATCATCGAACGTGAGCGCGACCGTCGGTCGGCCATTCATTGGCGTTTCTGGTCCGCGCAACAGAAAGCGGGACCGAGGCAAGACGGCCTTCAGCGTCGACTTCAAGAGTTGCCGCAGTCGATTCATCACACGGTCTCCATCACAAGGTGCGATGTCGGCAGACCGGAATCGTTGGTTTGCTTCAGGGATGTCAGGTTGGCAATGACGTCAGTCAGATGCGTTGCCGCATCGCGAGATGACCAGGGTTGGAACCGTCGCTCTGTCAGGACCGCTGCCGGCTGAGCCAGCCGTGCCTGCATGGCGGCCGCCAGATCATCGACGGCACCAACGGGTGCCAGATGATCGAACTGCGAATCCGCGATCTCCGGGATTCCACCGACTTTGGTCGCGACGAAGGAACCGCCACAGGCCAGCGTTTCCAGCAAGACGTTGGGAATTCCCTCGGAGCGGCTGGTCAACAGGGTGAGGTGGGCAGCGCGATACCAGTCGGCCAATGGTGCCGGTGCCAGAGAACCGAGGAGGCGGATGTTGTCTGACCAGCCCCGACTCGCGATCAGTTCTTTCAACTGATTGGTTAATGGACCGCTCCCCACGAGCACGCAGAACGGATTCAATCCCGCATCGACGAGCTTGCCGCAGGCATTGATCCAGGTTGGCCAGTCTTTCACGTCGACCAGTCGACCCACGCCCAGAATGACGGGCCGATCGAGGGGCGCACCGACGCTGCGCCGAGCCGTACGCTGGTCACCGGGATAGAAGACGCTCGCATCAACACCACGACCAATGACATGCACCTTGTCCACATCGACCCCATCGACGAGCATCGTCCGCGCCAGGTCCTGGCTGACGGCCACAACGGAATCGGCGGCATGCAGTGTCTGCAGAATGGCTTGTCGACGCAGACCTGATCGTCCGAGAACCAGCACATCGCTGCCTCCGACCATCAATACGGCGGGCAAACCCGCTTCATGTGCGGCGCGGATCGCGACGGCACCATCCGGATGAGCCCAGTACGACAGTACGACATCTGGGCGGAACTCGGCGATTGCGGTTCGCAGAGTCCGCTGAATCGACCACCAGAGAAACGTGTCGTAATGTGCTCGAAAGAGCTTCGGCGTGTAGTAGTACACAGGATGCTCGGCCTGCACACCGGGAACGCCTACGCTGTTCAAGGTGCCCACTGCTCGACTGAGCCGGACAGGGAACGCGACCGGGGCGACAACGCGAACAGCATGCGTTTCCGCGAGTGCCGCGATCATCGTACGGTTGAACGTTCCCAGTCCCGGTTGCCACGGATTGGGATAGGCATAGGAAGAAAAGAGGATGCGCATGAACTGGCCCTACTCTTCTTCATGCGGTGTGGGTGTCGTTGCCGACGCGTCACGGCGTGTCAGCCGTTGCCAGCCATACCGCACCAGTTGACGGGCTCGACTCGCATATCCCAGGGAGACAATGGACCGGCGCACCAGGTTGCGAACTCGGCGACTGGTACGGAGTGACTGCACCGTCAACAGATTTCCGATCGACGGCGGCCACAGCCAGAGCGTGCCGCTGCGGCTTTCGTGATTGGCGAACTGCTGCTTGTAGTCGGCGTCTCCACCGCCAAAATCGAACCACTCGGGTCGATCATGCTGCAGGAGATCATCGAGCATCGCCACGAGCATCATCTGGCCGGGCGAGAATCGGGCGTACTGTGTCTTGTAACCGACTTCTTCGTAGTGAAAACAACCCCGATCCTGATTGCCAATGGTGAAGGCGACCGGTTCGCCATTCGTCGACCACAAGTAAGACCGGAGCAGTCCGTGACGAGCGAGCGTCGTGAGCAGTTCCAGTTCTTCGGCATTGTTCCGCACACGCAGCCCGAGTTGTCGGGTCTGCCAGGTTTCGAGCGAGATCTGATGGGCGGACTCCAGGAAGCGCGGAACATCGGCTTCGTTCGTGATGCGTTCGAGCTTCGTTTCACCGAACTTCTTGAGTTTGCGGCGAAACGTCTGGAGGGTCTTCTTCGAGAACTGCCCCCAATACTCGGCGGCAGTTGCCGGGAGATGAATGCGCCGCCGCGGTTGGACACCAGCATGCCGAAATTGCATCCAGTTCCCGGGAATCGATTCAATCCCAGCCTGGGCCATCGGCGACTGTTCGTCGAGGTCTTCAATCAGCAGATAACTGGCCCGCGATTGTCGAACGTGTGACAGCGTCGCTTCCCACAAGGCAGTAGTGACCGCCGGATCGGGTTGAGCCTGGAGAAATTCATTCCCACTTAAACGCAGACCAGACACGCGTCGCCCCGGTCCCAGACTTCCGACCCGGCGTGTGTTGAAGACTTTCGGGACAAGCGGTGCTGCTCCGACCAGTTCGCCGTTTCGTTCCGCCGTGAGGAGGACCGGTTGACAGCGTTGGGGGGCTGCATGCCGCACTTCGCCGAGGACATAATCGGGATGCTGCATCGGGACGCGCGCTGTCGCCCGGTCGTACAGTCCGCGCCAATCCCAGTAGCTGCGCGACACGTGGTCGTGCATAGCAGCATCGATCGGAACGCTGTTCACAGTCAGCGGGGTGGTCGCCGTTGGTTTCGTCATGAGGGTCGACATGGTTGTCCGTAGTCGGAGGACCGTGGTGCGAAGGAACTCGGCGGTGAATCAGACAGCGTTGACGACGACTCGATGTTTGCCGGCACCGGTCAGTGGGATGTCGTCCACCAGTTGCAATTGAATGTCGACGACCGAACCGGCACAGCCGCGCACTTCACGCAACAGTAGTTCGCGGTCGGCAAGGGTGAAGCCCCCGCCATCCACCACCAGCTTCAAGGTGATCTGTTCGACCTTGTCCTGGACCACCTGAAAGCGGCGGATACAGGGGAACTCTTTCAACAGGTGCGGGAAGAATTCTCCCGGAACCTGTCGTCCATCGGGTGTCTTCAACACATCGAGCTGGCGACCGACGACTTTCTTGAGGAGCGGCAAACCGCGGCCGCACGAACATTGCGTGAACCCGGCCACTGCCCGGTCACCATTCACGTACCGGATGAACGGCATGCCGTAGTTGAACAGGTCGGTAATGACGACATTCCCCTCGACGCCATCGGGTGTCGGTCGACCATCGTCATCCAGAATTTCAACGAACAGATTCTCCTGGCTGAGATGCAGACCCTCGTGCGTTTCGCATTCCGCACCAATCAGCATGAACTCGCGCGAACCATAGGTCTCGAAGACGGGTGCACCAAAGACGCGTTCCAGGGTTTCCCGCTGAAAGTCATGGAGCTTCTCGGCGCCGACAATGATCGCCCGCGGCGGAACGATCGTCAGTTGCTCGTGTTCCAGGAAGCGCGCGAACTCATAGAGCGGATTCGTATAGGCGACGATGACTTCTGGGCGGTAGCGATTCCAGCGTTCGCGATGGAGGCGCATCCGCTCCGGTGTGAAGTCAAAGCAACTGACCAGCAGATGCCGATCGAACGAATGGTGCAACGCTGTCTTCCAGCGCTTCCACAGAGGGACATTTCCAACCGGCGTTCCCCAGACGTACAGTTGCTTGCTGCCGGGCGCACCACCGGCCCAGTTGTAGCCGCGGAACATCATCGCCGTGCGACGATCGTTGCTCTCGCGATCCAGATCGAACTGCAGTGGCTCACCACTGCTGCCCCCCGTGGCTTTGGTCATTCGCTGGACGGGAAGACTTGTCCGCATCCCAAGTCGATGCCGGCGGATGGTTTCCTTTGTGAGCACTGGCCAGGCTCGCAGGTCGTCGAGTGACTGCAGCCGTGCAGGGTTGAGGCCAGCCTCTTCCCACGCCGTGCGGTAGTAAGTCGTCGTCTCATAGGCATGCGACAGCAGCTTCTGCAGCGCAGCCGTCTGCTGTGCCACATGCCACTCCGCGGGTTGCCATTGCGATTGTTCTGCAGCATTCCAGAAATGCATCGTCTGCCGCCCCTTAACCACTCGGTCAAAGAACGGAAACAGCACATGCCGATAGAGTGAGCCGTACATGGAAGGGACCTGATTTAAACCTGTTTGGCTGACCAGAGCTGCTGATAGAGTTGCTCGTAATCACGCGCCATCCGTTGCACGTCGAAATGTTGCGTCACCCGCTCCCGCCCCGCCTGTCCCCAGTCACTCCAGCGGTCAGACTGACGACAGGCATCGATCATCGCGGCGGCCAGCTGATCGGGTTGAGCCGCCGGTGTGAGCTTGCCGGTCACACCATCGACGACAATCTCCGGATTCCCGCCCACTGCAGTCGCGACGACCGGCAGACCAACCGCCATCGCTTCCAGCAATGTCAGCGAGATCCCTTCGGTTAACGATGCGGTGACGAAGAAGCCCGCCTGGGCAAGCAACTCCGGAACGTCATGGCGTTCGCCGAGAAACTCGACCGACTGCGTGATTCCCAACTCTGTTGCCAGCGATTCCAGTCGCTCCCGTTCCGGACCGCCGCCGACAATTCGCAGCTTAAAGTCCGGAACCTCACGCAGCACGAGTGCTGTCGCCCGCAGTAACGTTGGGAAGTCTTTTTCCGCCGAGAGTCGTGCGACCGAGATGGCCACCGGCGCCGCGATCGGTCCGTGATAGCGAAAGTCTGAGAGATCAATCCCGTTCCAGATTCGCGTGACCTTCTTCGCGGGGAGTCGGTCAACGCGCTGGCAGAGTTCAGCCGCATCGTCCGAGACGGCGACGACACGATCGACCCAGCGGGCGGCCCAGCGATAGAGAAGACTCGACTTCCAGCCGTGCCCGGCTCGTTGTCCATGTCGTGTCTGGACCACGACCGGCACACCGGCCCAGCGGGCTGCCATCGTCGCGTAGAGATGCGGATACGTGTTGTGAGTATGGACGACGTCGAACTTCCCGGCTCGAAAGAAGCGCACCATCTCACGCAGGCCGCCAAAGCGTGAGTGGTCATGCAGCAATTGCACCGCACAACCCTGGCTGCGGATCTCATCAGCGAATCGGCCGACGGCACGCAGTGCAAGAAACGTCGGGGTACAGGCCGCCGGTTCGTGATGCCGGGCGAGGTCGGCCAGGATTCGTTCCAGTCCGCCGGTCTGCAGCGTCAGGCTGACATGACAAACGGCGAGCGGACGAACCGCAGACGGATGCCTCCGCGTTGTCGAGACCGGCACCTGATCTACCATGAGTGTCGACATTCAGGACCTCTGTTTCATTGAAAGGCACTGCCAGAAGTGTCGGACGCGGTTGCGCACCGAGCGGGCGATGTCGCGTGTCGTCCACCGCCAGTTGGGCCAACGCTCTTCGCGCCAGACGAGCGTCGCCGTGCAATTCGTCATCCGCTTCTTGTGAATTGAGTCACCGGCCATGAAGTCGTAGGCATCGAATCCGCGCCGCCAGGTTTCAACAAGACTCTGGTAATCCACAATCAAACCGGGACTCTGCTTTCCGCCAGACTGCAATCGGCCCCCCTGATACACCAGGGCCCGGTTCCGATCGATCAGCAGTTGTGTGCAACCCAGCGTTTGGCCACCGGCACGGACGCGGACGAGCGCCAGCAGTTGCTTGGGCACCAGCCGATCAATCAGCGTGCGATGAAACGCCGTGAATGTCGAACTGGCATAACAACCTGGTTGTCCAACAGCAGTCCACCGCTGCTGATGAAGCTCAATCAGCTCGTCAAAGATCGCATGGGCGGCGGCCACAGAATCGGCCCACTCCACATCGACGCGGCCATAATCACGGAGATTCTGTCGAATCCCTTTACGGGTCGAATCACCGAGACCGGTGATCGGCTCAGATCCTGTGGTCCGGAGGGCCGTCAGATCGAAGTAACGGGCCAGCTTGCACTGTCGAGTCGACTGCGGCGCAGGATCGTTCACGATGGGGAGGTCATCCGTCGCAAACCCATCCCACGCGACAGCATGTCCATGCAGCACTTGAGCGACGGTCGACGAGATTTCTTGGAAGAACGGCTCACGCATGTCTTCCTGGCAAAGGAGTCCGTTGTATTCCACGCAGACGGAATCCGCATCCGCTTCGCCAGCCGTACCGACATGCCAGACGTTCACACCGGGCCAACGTTGCGATGACTGGGAACGCGTCAGCAGCGCGATTCCGCAGGGGATTTCCCCACGTAGCAACACTGCAAAGCGATAATCGACAGACTGGCTGTAATGTGCCAGCCACGTCTCGGTCCAGATCCGCGAGCAGGCCAGCGGACTCGGGGGCAGCAATGCTTCCAGCGAACTCCACAGTTCGAAAGCATCGTCCCGTGCGCTCGCTGGCCACAGTTCGGTACGGACCGCGAACGGTCGGCCGGTGGCCGTGGTCTCGACAGGAGGTAGCGTGACGGGGAGTGTCACCTGGAAGCTCACTTTCAATCTGTCAGGTCATGAGCATGGTGAAGACATACAGGCCGATAAACGTGCCGGCACTGGCCACAGTCAGACGGACACACTCGCGCAGATCAAAGCGAACCAGCGGGCGACCGACAGGAGTGTGAATCCAGACCAGATTCATGTACGCCGCGGACATCCCCAGCACGAGAAACGTCGGCACGACGTAACACCGCGACAGCGAGAACATCGACATGCACCACCCCGCCACCACGCCGGCAATGTACGGTCGCATCCGGACGAGTTCGGTATGCCAGCAGGGTTCGTCGAGGCGACCCATGCGGTAAATCTGCAAGCCGACGAAGAAGAAGCAGCCGAAGAAAACCGTCCCGCCGACCACTCCCAGTTCCACATAGGCATGCACGAACGAGTTGTGAGCGACCAGCCCGGCGATGTCGGCGTAGGTTCCCTGCCCGACGCCAAAAATCAGCTCGGGCGATTTGAGCGAGTCGAAGCCTTCACGCCACATCAACATGCGCTCGTGACTGGTACTGCCGTCACCAACTTCGATCTGTGCACTCCGTCCAGCAACGATTGGCAGCATGCAGATGCCGAGCACTGCGATACAGGCAGCCATCTTCGTGCCATATCGCAAAGAGGCCATCGTCATCACGGCGACCGCGCCGGCGAGCAGTCCGCCGCGCGATTTCGTCTCGAGAATGGCGGCAGCAAAAATCAGAATCGGGACGCCCCAGAAGACTCGCCAGACTCCCAGCGACTTATCCGTCAGGAAGTACAGGCAAAGACATCCCGCTGCGACAATCACCATCGCCAGGTCGTTGGGATCATGGAAAATCCCGGTTCCCCGCATGCGGGTAAACCAGATCGGGTTCCCTTCGTCGTCGTGTCCGTCGAGGTCCTGCAGATGGACGATGAACTCAAACTCGAGAATGTTCCAGTAGTCGAGCAGGCACAGGGTCACCATCAGGCCGCAGCAGAATGCAATGTTGGCGAGAAACAGCCGCAGTCGAGGAACCGAGTTAACGACCGTCACCGCTAATCCGTAGTAAATCAGCGTCTTGAGAAACTCGGTGCCGGAGTCACGCACGCCCCCCAGGTAAAAGTGTGAGAGGTGCGACAGCACGATTGCCACGAGCATTCCGGTAGCGCACAGCGTAATTGGCTGCCGCAGCATCGCGCGCCAATGGAAGTGCGGCTCCATGGAAGTCGCCGCCAGCACCAGCGTCGAAAGAATCAGCCCTTCGTAGATGGGCAGATCAGCGAGTGCTTCGACAAATTCCGCCGGGCGCAAAAACAACGTCGCCGTGACTGCCTGAAACAGCACGAAGGCTAACGTGGCGATCAATGGATGACGCATGCGACCCGACCCTGCGAGCCACCGCCTCGTTCTCGGGAAGCCTGTCGCCAAAAGTGCGCAGTCTCCCTCTCGCGACGAGAGTGGTGCTCTTGGGCAACCATAGGTCATGGCCGTCGGTCGCGCCGGTGAGAACCCGCAACGTCCCGGACGACTTCGCGTCTCGCGCCGCCTGTAGCGAATTGCGCGATTGCGCGGTCACCGCGTCTGCCGCCGGGATCAGCCCTCAGCGGGAGAAAAGCCACGCACTCTTAGGAAGTGTCGAGGGCTGCGTTACCGGCCCCTCCGTCGACTGATAGCCGATCGGTCGGATTCGATCGGGCCACACTGCCATCGGCCCGTCTGCGTTCGGATCGAGGTCTGGCTTCTCAGGCTGTTCGCGATTGGAGTTGCGATTCCCCGATCGTGTCCCGCGCGGCGACGGTGGCAGATCGGGAGGCTGAGCCTGTTCCAGGAGATCTTTTGAAGGACCGCCAGGCCGGACACCCGAAGGGATCGGCACAAGCGGATCGACCGGCGCGTCAGCAGGAATCATCCACGCCCCGGACTGAGCTGGACTGGGGCCGACATTATACCCCCACAGCATCCTCCGGACGGTCACCGGATACGGGGGGAGATGCTCTTGCACTTCAATTTGCGCCGCCCAGCGACGCTCCGAGTTGTAGTCGGCCCGGAACTGCCAGAGTTGATAGGGCGTCATGAGGGAGCACCCGCACAGGCACAACGCACCCGCAGCGACGCTGGCAGTCCGCACGACGATCCGCTTGAGCTGTTGCATGCCATCCCCCCTTCCACCATGGGATCGGTTCGGGAGCAACGGTTTGATCGGCATTCCCGTCACGACCGGCGATCTCGGCGGGACCGACAGGCTTTACAAAAACCGCCTAGTGTGAAGACGAGCAGAGAGCCGCACAGGGGGGAGCTGTTGAGAGAAGGAAGCCACATCAAGGCTTGGAGCTTTCACAGTTCCGTCATTCGTCCGTAATTGCCTGTTGAAAAGCAGCCAGACAGGAATGACTGTCCCACAGTCAGGCCAGTCTTCCTGGAGCTTGGGGTGGCACAGACATTCTTGTCTGTGGGCCAGGAGGCTTTTTCAACTGGCTGCGAACCTCGCGTTGCGATCAAGTTGCAACCGCGAGGAGTTTGGAGCATGCCCCCCTGGTGAATCGTGAGTTTGGTCCCCCTCAGCCTGTCTCCACAGTCGCAGGACATTTCCGCTGTTGCTTCAAAACGCCACCGCCCGGTCGTTGGAAACGACCGGGCGGTGTGTTGTGGTCAGACCATCAGGCGACGATTAGAACAGACCCCAGCCGAAGGGGAGTTCGCCGTTGGCCCCGATGCCGTTGAGGAACGAGCCGTTGGCATCCCCACCGTTGAAGACGTTGTTGGCGTCGAGATAGGGAACATTGTCAACGTTGCCGCCGAAGCCCTGGGAGAAGTTCACGCCGTCCAGACTGTCGGTACTGATCCGCCACGTGCTCTCGCCAACCCCTGGATAGAGGAAGGTCGCCCCGACCGGTGAGCCGGGCGCGAGGAACGGCGTGATCCGAGCGGCTTGACGTGTTGCATTCCGTGCCCGAGAGGCGTTGTTGAAGGGACCGGGTGAGTTTGGAGCCGCGATGTTGTTGAGCCGCGACTTGAACGTTCCGTCGGCGTTGTTGTAGAAGGCGACGAGTGCGTTGTTCCGGTTGATGAACCCGCCGAGACCCGTGCCAACTGCGTCGAGTGCACCCGGATCGAACGTGTTGTTGCGGAAGTAGAGGTCGAACCGCGACAAGGGGTCGGTCTGATATCCGTTCGTATTAAAGGAGGAGTTTGCGGGGTCTGTATTCCACGATGTTCCCGTAGTCGGATTGACGGTCGATACGAACGAATGGAACAGGATGTCTTCCCCGGCGTTCCCGCCGAGGGTGTTGTTATCGACCGACATCGTCACCCCGGCCAGGAAGGTACTGTTCCCGATCGGGCTGCCGCCGACGCCAACTGCCGCTCCGATACTGGCGAACCCGCCCGGATTGTTGACGCCGAGGTTGCCATCACCCGTGCCGACCCGAACCACCAGGCCGGTGCCCGCGAGCAGGCTGTTCAGGCCGTTGCCGATCACGTTGTTATCCGAAAACTGCATTTCGAGCACCGAGCCATTGTTGACATTGCCATCCTGCAGCAGCGGCACGGTCGAGCCCGCGAACTGTTGCTGATTGAACGAGGCCGTATTGACGATGTAGACCCCTTCCAGCAAGTTGTTGGTCACCGTGTTGTTCGTCGCCGTGACTTCCAGGAAGTTGTTGCCGCGGTTCAGGATGTCGATCCCGCGCCCGTCGTTCAGCAGCACGTCGTTCTGGACGAGGTTGAGCACGCTCGACGTGCTGAAGCCCTGGGCGACTGCGAACTGAATGCCGTCGCCGCGGTTGTCGATGACCGTATTTCCGACAATATTGATGACCGATTGCGGACCGATTGGAGTCACGAGTGAACGAATCCCCGCGGTTTCGGCCGCAGTCCCAAGCGTTCCGGCGGTTCCGTTGTTGAGGATCGTGTTGAAACCGATCGTCACGTCACCGCTACCGGTAATCTGGATCCCATCGCTGGCGTTGGTGCTGATCAGGTTGCCGTTGCCAGCCGCCGAGCCGATCACGAGGTTGGCCATCGTCGCGCCCAGATCGATCCCGTCGTCGCCGTTGTTGATGATCGTGTTGAGATCCCAGGTCCCCGTGATCGAGCGGGAGTCGGAGGCGGCGTTGAAGACTTCCGTCGTCACGATTCCGTCGAGTCCGTTACCGTCGGCCGCCAGGTGCACGGGCGGGGCTCCCAGGAACGGATCGTCGTCGAACACGCTCCCCCCGATCACGTTGCGGGCCATGTCAACCTGCAGGTCAGCGTCGAAGCGAACTTCGAGAGCGACCCCATTCTGACCGCTGCGGCGGATCAGGTTGTCGTTGATGGTGTAGGTATCGAGCAGGTCGGCATTCGCTGCGGTAATGCGGATCCCGTTCTGAACGTTGTCCTGAATCTGGTTATTGAGAATCTGAGCGTTGACGACCCGGCCGCTGGCGACGCGGAAGATTTCGATCCCGTCGCCCCCGTTGTTCTCGAACGTATTCGAGGGCTGCGGCGGCAAGGTCGCATTCCCGATCACATAGTTGAGCAACTGAGCGAATTGCAGGGCGTTGTTCCCTGAGACATCGATGTGAATCCCGTCGCTCGCGTTGTTCCGGAAGATCGAGTTCTGAATCTGACCGGTCAGGATGGCTTCGTCCTGCAATTGGAAGTTCACCCCTTCACCCAGGAAGAGCGTGCTGAACGCAGTGTTCGTCGTGCCGTCGAAGGTGTGGTTATTGATCGAGAACGAGTTGACCGAGGTGCCGTTGAAGATCAGGCCAATCTGGGCTTCGCGGTTATTGGTGAAGACGTTGGTATCGAGCGGGTTGTCGCTGCCCAACTGCATGAACAGACCGCCGTCGGTGACTTCCCCGCCGATCCCGAACAGCGTATTGGCGTTACCGCCGACAATCGAGTTCCGGGTGACGTTGATCGGTGCCAGTCCGGCCGTACCAGCGGTCACGACGTTGTTGGTGTCGAACAGCATCCCCACCGTGCCGCGGACCGTCCGGTCGAAGTTATTTCCAGTGATGGTCGTGATGATGTTAAAGGAGGTCGGACCGGGGAGATTTCCCCCGAAGAACAGTCCGGCGCGGGTGTTGTCGTTGAGCAGATTGTTAGCGATAAACGGTGTGGAAAAGACCCCGCCGTTTCCGTTGACGATGCTCAGACCGTCGGCCCCGTTATTGGTCGCCGTGTTGTTCTGGATGCCGTTGAGGTCGATCGTCCCTGAATTGAGGTTGAACGCGAAGCCACTCGCTCCGTTCTGGTTCGAGGTGTTGCCGAACAGGCCGGTCACGATCGCTCCGCCGTTGGCGGTCTCGATCAGGAGCCCGTTGTCGGTGTTCCCCGTGAATGTGTTCGAGGTTGTTTGACCGAGCGCTCCGAAGAGTGCGTTGATCGTCCCGCCGTCGGCGAGCAGATGCGCACCGTCTTCTCCGTTGCCGGTGAAGGTGTTGCCGGTGATCAGGTTGTTCCCGGTGCCATCGCCGACGAAGACGGTGCCCCCGGCGACCGCGGTGATGAACAGTCCGTCGACCCCGTTGCCGCTGAACGTGGTATCGAGAATATCTTCGAGCAGGATGGTGCCTGCATTCGCATCGATCCGCAGGCCGTTAAGCGTGTTTCCGGTGAACTGATTGTTTGTCATCGAGTCATCGGTGTCGAGGTCGAGATCTCCCACGACGAGCACTCCCCCCGTCGCCGCCGCCAGGACCGTGCCGTCCCCGGCATTGTTATTCGTCTGGTTGTTTTCGTAACGGACCAGATTGAACAGGCCGTTGTCGGCGAGCACCCGAATCCCGAAGCCATTCGCATCGGTGTTGTTGTTCGCGAGGTTGGTATCGACGATGGCGCTGAAGCCCCCGCCGTTGGTCGCAATCAGGTTCATCCCCGAGCCATTGTTGCTGACAGTGTTGTTGGTGATGCCGGTCGGCAGCGTGGTCGAGGTCGGGTCGTCGGCCAAAATGATGGCGGTCGGTCCGCTCGAGACGATGCTGATGCCGATGCCAGCATCGAGCACGCCGTTGCCGTTGCTGTCTTCGGCGGCGTCGAGCAGGCCGTTGCCGTTCGCGTCTTCACCGGGATCCAGCATCCCGTTGTTGTTGAGGTCTTCAGACGGCTGGAGGATGCCATCGCCGTTCAGGTCTTCGCCGAGGACGTTGGTGACCTGGTTATTGTTCACCAGCAGGTCCAGAGTGCCCGCGACGTGCGTTACGCCGAGGCCGAGCACCGATTTTCCGCCCGCCCCTGTGAGGGCGTTATTCTGCAGAATCCCGGTCGCGCTGCCGGTGCTGACGATGTTCGCACCTTCGTTGAAGTTGCGGAAGGTGTTGCGGTTGATGTTGAAACCATTGCTTCCACCCACACCGCTGACAATCCCGTTGTTGAAGTTCCCCGTGGCGGCCGTAGTTGAACTGGTCCCGTCAATGATGAAGCCGGAGACTTCGTTCTGACTGTTGAGGGTGATGACCGGCGCACCGGGCGTGATGTTTGAAAGAATCGGCCGTTGTCCGCCGATGAAGCCCGGCAGGTTAAACGTCTGCCCGTTCGACATGAATGTGTGCTGTTCCGCCGTGCTCAGCAGCCGCTGGCAGAACAGGAGATCGACGCCAGTGTCAAGATTGGCGGCCGTCCCATCGGTCCGGGCGGTGACGGAGATGATGTCGACATTGCCTTTCGGCCCTGCAGCCAGATTGTTGAACTGCGAGATCAGGTTGTACGGGTTCTCGATCGTGCCGTCGCCCTGGGCGACATTGACCGGGCCGTTCGGATCGACGTGCACCACGAAGTAGGGCGCACCGTCCTTCGGGTTGATCGCCGCGGTTTCTGTATTGCGGTTCTCACGTTTCACGGTCACGCGGTTGTTACGGAAGACATTCTGCACAAGGCGATCACGCACACGCGGCTGTCGCAGCCACTCCGACGACTTTCCATCGGGCAGCGTGAACGCCACTTGCACTTGTGTGTTCGTTCCAAAGGAATGGTCGTCCGTGACCTGGAAGCCGACGGTCGTATCTTCGTTGACCTGCCATTGAGCACGAGCGCTAACACCTGTGAAATCACTGTTCGTGCTGTTCGTCGTAAAGAAGTAGAAGCCTGCATACCCCGAGACGCCGTATTTACCGAGCAAGGGAACCGGTCCGCCGATTTCAGCATCGAAACCGGTATACGCGGTTTCGGTATCGGCAACGCTGAGCAACATGATCCGGTTATCGCGGAAGGTCGCAGGACCAACGAGCGTCGTCCCGATCACATTCTGGTCCTGACCGACCGGAATGTATCCGTTCAACCGCATATCAAAGTAACGGCCAAGCGATTCGAACCCGATGCCGACTTGGTTATATGACCGGACATGGGCGGCATCAAAATCGTAGAAGACGTTCAGACCGACGATGCGGTCGAAGTCTTCCATGTAATGCCGCCAGCCGAGGCCCAGGTTGCCACCGCCGCGACCGTCGTAACCGATAAACCCGCCGCCCTGAGCAAAGACGAGGGCGTCCGGCTCGATGAAGTACGGGAGAAACGCTCCGAGTTGTGAGTACCCGGAATCATAACCATAAAGCTGGTTGGAACGGTTATCGAGGAAGACCCGCGGGTTGAAAACGACATCGACTGGAGTGGCATCATACAGCCCTCCATTCGGTGCACCTCCCGGTCCGGCATACCCTGCGGGGCCTGAATAAACCGGAGCCGCCCCTGCGGGCAAATCCGACACGCGGGCCGTCCCGCCTCCCTGATCCTGGGCTGGCAAGATGCCTGCGACCAGCGTGCAGAGAGCCAGGCTGAACAGACATCGCGTTGCCGTGCGTTTCATCGGATGCTCCAGCGTCCTGCTGACAGAACCTTCCAGGCGATCGCACCCTCACGTGGGTCACGGCTGCGGCCTCGAGGGCAACAGCTACCGCGCAGGCGGACTTTAACGGTCCTTCCGCCAGCGACGGTTATCCTGTTTCTTCGGATTCTGCGGCGTCAGAAGTTGAACGTTTCAGGCCGCAAAAGTGATACGGCCCGCAAGATCGGAAAAGTCCACCACACCGAGAGGGTTGGACTCATGCCGCCCGAAACGACTAAAAAGAACACAATGGGAAGAACAGGGACTTTGAATGACCTTGCGTCCGCCGCCACCAGAAGGACGGGGCCTATCCACAGTCTACGCAATTTACGACAACTGAAAAGAAGTGGTGGGTACAGCCAAACCTACAGAAGATCGGACGCTTAGGTGCCATACGGAAGATGAAAGGCTTTGGTCACCGCCTGCAGCGCGACGGCGGCGTCGCTGGGGGTAAGAACAACGCCGATCCGGATCTCGCTCGTGTTCACCATTTGTACATTTACCCCCGCTTCGTAAAGCGCCCGGAACATCCGGTCTCCCACGCCGGTATGGCTTCGCAGACCGATCCCAAGTACCGTCAACAAGGCGATCTCTTGTTCATAGCTGAGTTCCGCCCCCGGCCATCGGTCAATCACTTCCCGCAGCAGCAGCAGGCAACGTTCCAGGTCGGAACGGGGGACCGTGAAGGAGAGGTTGGCGGCCTGTTGATGGCTGACGTCCTGAACGATCATGTCGACCATCACGCCCCCCTCGGCAACGGCCGAGAAGACCTCCGCCGCCACTCCCGGCTGATCGGCAACGTGACGGACTGTAATCCGGGACTGTCGCTCGTCGAGTTGCACATCGCTGACGACAATGTCTTCCATGCTCGCCAGGCGTGAAACGACATCCCGCTCGAGTTCTTCCCGGGGAAGTCGCGGTCCTGCGGCGGCATCGGCGGCGATCCCGACACTCGGCGCAGCCGAGCGGCTTTCGTGCAACCGAAACCCGTTGTGCACAACATTCAGCGCTTCGACGGATTGATCGCGATTCACCAGGACCGAGATTTTGATCTCGCTGGTGGTGATCATCACGATGTTGATGCCCGCAGCCGCCAGCGCGCGGAACATTTCACCGGCAACCCCGGTGTGGGCCCGCATGCCGCTCCCGACGACGGAGACTTTCGAGACGTTTGTCCCGTGCTGCACGGTCCCTGCCCCGAGTTTGGCGACCGCTTCCTGGGCGGCCGTCAGGGCGTCAGCGAGATCATCCTGCGGAACGGTAAACGAGACGTCCGCAAGTCCGCCGGCTCCCGCGTCCTGAATCACCATGTCGATCGGAATTTTCCGCTCGGCCATGCAGGCGAAGATCGCACTCAAGACGCCGGGGCGATCGGGCAACCCGCGAAGATTAACGATCGCTTCGTTCTTGACCAGGGCGACACTGCTGACAACCGGGGCGGCCGCCTCATCGGCCAGCGGGGCAATCAGCGTTCCCGCCCCATCGCTGTACGCGGGCCGGACGAGCAGCGGGACACGATATTTCTTGGCGAATTCGATCGAACGGGAATGCATCTTCCCGCCGCCGAGGCTCGTGAGTTCGAGCATTTCGTCATAAGCGATGTGATCGATCTTGCGGGCCGCTTTCACCACCCGCGGATCGGTCGTGAAGATCCCTTCGACATCGGTGTAAATCTCGCAAACGTCCGCTTCCAGGACTGCAGCGAGGGCCGTGGCCGTGGTGTCGCTTCCCCCCCGCCCGAGTGTGGTGATGTTGTAGTCGTCATCGATGCCCTGAAATCCGGCGGCGATCACAATCTGTCCGGCGGCCAGCGCAGCGCGCATCCGCGCGGGGTGAATCTTGCGAATCCGGGCCTTGGTAAACGTGGAGTCCGTCAGGATTCCCATCTGATAGCCGGTCAGGCTGATGGCCTCTTCGCCGAGTTCACGGACCGCCATCGCCATCAGGGCGACCGATTCCTGCTCGCCCGTCGCCAGCAGCATGTCCATTTCGCGCGGAGGCGGATTTTCGCTGATTTTGCGGGCCAGCTCGATCAGTTCATCGGTTTTATCGCCACGGGCGCTGACGACGGCGACGACTTGATTGCCCGCCCGTTTCGTGGCAACGATCCGCTCTGCACACTTCCGAATCCGGTCGGCATCAGCGACGCTGCTGCCACCAAACTTCTGCACAATCACCGCCACGTTCAACCCCGCTGATCAGATGATCCCTGCCCCCCGAACGGTATGACCGTCGCGGGAAAACACCAGTTTACCGCCCCTGCGCGGGTGACGAAAGGAGCGATTCGTAGCGACGAGGTGACGCTGGCGTGGTCGCGAAGTCGCTCTCCGGGGAGTTTGGTCATGGGGGACTTGATTTTGGCTCGGCGTTTACGCCGGATTCGCCAGGAGACCCATCGAACCCACTGGAGCCCCGTTCACCTTGCTTTTCTGCAAAAGCCCCATGAATGGTGCTGAGGACGTCATCGATGCGGCCCCCTCCACCCGACATAAACACCGGGCCTCAAGCATCAGTGTCAGCGAACTTCGTAGAGGGCGCTCGTCACCAAGGCTGGCCCTTCGGGTGATGGCTGAATCAGTTCTGGTGCCCAGCGTTCGACCGTCTGTCGTTCCTGAGCATTCAGGCTTTCGACGAGTCGAAGCCCCATTCCGGCTGGCCACTGTAGCGGCGGGCCGATCACGCCGTCCTCCTGCAAGGCTGCGAAGCGCAACGGATGAACGAAATCGGTGTACCCATAGGTCTGCCGATATCGCAGGACTTCCATCCAGTTGACGAAGAGATGCGTGATCCCTTCCGCCTGCAGTTTCGCACGAATCTCGGCTGGGAGCCGCAGCGGGCGTTCTTGAGACGCGAACGGACCTGGCTGACCGCACCACTCTTCGAAGATCGAGCGATCAAAGACGGTGTTGTAGACGAGCGGGAACTCTGCGTAGAAGATTTCGGCTTCGCCGACCAACAGCACCTTGGTCCCTGCCGGCAATCGCCCTGCCCGAATCGACTGGTTGATCCACTCAATGGCGGGCGTCCTGATTCGCGCCGCCAGTTCCCGTGCCGACTGGAGTTCCGTCAGTCCGGCGTTGTAACCCACCAGGCCCGTCGCGCAGAACCCGAGATTAAAGAACCACCCGGCCCCCAGCGTGGCATACGCGACTGGACGCCAGTTTGACTGCACGAGCGTCGCCGCTCCACATGCGGCAAGGATTGTTGCCGTGGGTAACAGAGGCAACCAGAACCGGTCGAGATGATGCGTGAAGAGCCACCATGCGAGAAACAGCCAGGTGGTCATCCCGAGCACGCCTGCCAGCCGCTTCCGCAGCGAGGGGACCAGCAGCACGAGCGGCGCGAAGGCCCCGATCAACGGCGTTTGCCAGTCATTGATCGCGACAACATCCCATGCCCAGCCGACAAGGCTCCGCGCTTCCCCCAGCACCGATCCGGCTGACGGTCGGGCATGTCCTTTGCGCCACCTCTCCGCCAGTTCGTCATCCAGGTCACGTCCGCCGAACACGCGGTAACCCAGTGGATAGACCGGGTTCCCGGTTTCGACCAGGTTCTTCAAGAGCCACGGACCGACCGTCAGACAAACCCCGACGATGAACCACGCGGCGGAAGTCCACAGCACCAGGGGCCGTTCCGCGGGCGACCACCGGCGGAAAATCGTCCAGGCGATCCACAACCCGACGGGGAGGACGGTCATCACCAGACCGGTGTACTTACAGGCCATCGCGGCTCCGCTGAGCAGGCCAGCGAGCAGCACATCACTCGTGGGGCATCTCTGGGCACCGTTTCCCTGAGCGGCGTTGTTTGCGATCCGGGCGGCAACCAGCGCTGCCGCGGCGGTGTAGGCAGTCAATCCCCCCTCAGCATAAGCGATGATCGAGATCCGGAAGATCCACGGAGTCGACAGATAAATGATCGCCGCGATGCGTCCAGCGGTTTCTGAGTGAAGCCGCCGTGCTGCGGCATACAACAGGGCGGCTGTCAGCGGAGCGAAACTCGCCAGGACCGCCTGGCCGACCAGCGCCCCTTCGAACCAGTTGCCCGTCAGCGACATTCCGGTGAGCAGCAGCATCTCGGTGAGAAACGGAAAGCTCGTGTAGACGTTGTACTCGAGAAAAGTGATCCGCCCCGCTTGAAACCACTCCTTTGGCCCACCCAGATGGTATTCGTTGACATCGAAATCGGTCGACGGTGAGAGCGACCCGAGTGCCAGCCCGATGATGAAGGGCAACAACAGCACCAGCCACCAGGCAACTCCGCTCGATTTCCAGCGGATCGGCTCGGAGTTGCGGCTGAGGTGACGTCCCCAGCGCCCCCCCACTCCCAGCCAGATGATGAGCGGCCAGAACGAGAGCCACCCCAGCAAGCCCAACAGCAGAACCAGCGTCGCCGTGCAAGCCAACCCCAGCAACCCTGCGAAGGCGATCCGTTCAGTCGTCGTCAGGCACGTTTCCGGAGCTGTTGCCGGTTCAAGCGTCTGGCTGCCGAACCGGTTCATCAGCCGTAGTGCAACCCGACCCCAACCCCAGGATCCCGCCAGAATGTACGCGGCAAAACACCAGAGGACTCCGCGCCATCCCAGGCTGGACCAGCTTCGCGGAGGAATCCCCGGTCCCGTCGGCGGATCGATCGCGTCCAGAATTTTGTAGGGGGCCAGCTCCCACACATCCCAACCGGTCGTCGGCCGATTGTTCGGGAGTTCACGGCTGAAAAACAACCACAGAAACAGACCGATCCAGACACACACCAGCAGACCGTACCAGAGCGTCTGGCGGTCGGAAGCAGTGGTCGAACGGGAAGCGGTCACGGAGAAGCTCGATGCACCTGATGATCCAGAGTGCCCCAGCTTCCGCTGAGGCTGGGCGTCTACGCAGTTACTCGGCAGCCGATTGCTGTTTCATCCGTGGACGGAACTGCCACTCTTCATTGAAGAAGTCCGCATCGACAATCTTCCCCGGCCAGCGGGCATTCGGCTTGGTCGTGATATCGACCACCACCCAGTCGGGCAGCTTCGGCGTCTGGCGGGCATTGTTCAGATAGTCATACTCACGATAGGTGAAGCTGCTGTTCAGCACCACGTACCGTTCTGGGTTCAACGGATTCGGAGCGATCAATAACGGGAGATGCTTCTGCGCATCAAAGGTGGCATTACCCGTTTTGATTTGCGCGAGATCCGCGGTCCATGTCAGGGGCAGTTTCTCGAAGAGATGTGCAAGGACATCGTTCGATCGGGGATCACCCCACAGGACGACATGTGCCGACTCCATGTCCTCCTTCGTCACCTCCGAATCCAGTTTGACTCGGGCATCGCCGCGCATCTGCTGTCGCCAGTGCGTCACAGCGTGCTCGAATTCCGCAGCAACCCAGGCATCAACTTCGGGTGAAATCCCTTTGCCCGTCGGCTTCACGAAGATGAACGAATCGAGAAAAGCATCGTCGATTGGCCCCTGCAGGCCAGGAACTTTTCGTTGAGTCGTCCGCGTTCGATTCCCACCCAGGAACCAGCGGCCATCATCCATCTGAATGACCGCAGGTTGATTGCTGGTGATGGGAAAAGCAGAACCGGGAATTCTTCCCGTATTCCCCAGCGGCTGGCCGTCGATGTCACTGATGATCGTCCGTCGGCGCGCGGGCATTTTCAGTTCGAATCGATCGACGTTCTTCGTGATGATCCGGACCAGGTCGGTCGTCCCCTCGGTCTTCCGCTTCACAACGATCCGGGCCGGTTCCCAGTGTTCCTGCAGACCCAGAATCGTGATCCAGCGTGACTGGTTGTAGCGGAGTGTGTACGTCTGGAACTGCTCGATCGTTTCCCAGCCGTCCGCATCGACCGGATATGGCGACTGTAAATCTTGAGGCGCACCCAACCGCGCCCAGCGGCTCATGGTACGTTCAATTTCGATCTTGGAATCCGGGTGAATCTTGTGCCCGGTCATCGGACCGATGATGTGCAACAGCGGCAGCCCCTCGCCTTTCAGCGAGATTTCCATGATGTCGGCGGCCTGCTTCTGCTTGTCCATGTCGCCCGAGTAGGCGACCGTCGGCAGAAAGGCGAGATTCGCCGCGTAGCCCGTGCAGTCATACCACCGCCACAGCTTCTGCTCGAACCAGGTCGGGGTAAGCGTTTCGTTCTGGAAGACTTTGAGGAAGTCGGGGGTTTCCGAGAACCCCGCGCCGGGATTCGCGGCGAACCACTTGCCGGGATAATGGACCGCAAACTGCCAGCAAGCCGCCCCGCCCATCGAGAACCCACGGACACCAATCCGCTGAGGATCGATCTTGTAGCTTTTCGAAGCGGACTCCAGTGCTTCGAACGTATCGATCTCGCCCGCGAATTTGTTCGCGTTGCAGTAGCGACCATATGGGTGCAGAACGATCGTATCGGGTGGGGTGAATTCCCCCTTACTGTTGAGTCGTCCCTGGATGAAGTTGACTTCGCTGAGCGTTTCACCCCGACCGTGGAACCAGAGATCCAGCCGTCGCGGACGATTCGTCTCGTTGAAATAGTTTTCGGGAATGATCAGGCCATACGGTTGCACGGTGTGATCGATTTTCGAGCGATATCCCCGGACAACGAGTCCGGTCTGCTGCAGCCACTGAGGCTTCCCCTGCATTAGCAACTCAGCCCTCTCCATCCCGATTTGTAACAGCTTCTTCGCGACAGGAATCTCTTTGGCATCGAAGAACTCCTGATAACGGAGCGCCTGATCGACAGCCCGGTGAAAGATTTCCACATCCGGAACAAAGTCGACATATTGATGGTCGGGATGCAGTCGCTGCAGAGGCGCGAGTTTTTCCGCCAGCGTTTTCAGTCCAGCTTCCAGCTCGGCCCGATCGGCGTCGGAGACTTCGACTCCGAGCTTGGGAACCCGACGGACGTTCTCGTAGGAGTTGTCTCCCGGTCCGTCGGCCCACGCGGGAGGGACCGAGCATGCGAGCACGGCAGCCAACATCCAGACCGATTGATGATGAGAACGCATCGGCAGGTCTCACAGAGGAGTGCACAGGTGGAGAACTTCTGCGGTCAGCCTGCGGGTCGACGGGGAAAAAATCAAGGACCGGACGACTTCACGGGTCTCACCAGGACCGACCAACGACTGTCAGAAAGGTGCACGTCGGCACGCTGGCGTCTTCGCGTCCGTCCCTGCACAGAAAAAAATCCTCAACTCGGGACTTGCGAGCGACGGATCAGCCGATACAATTGGAATCGAGTTGACACTGAGTCTCAATTTCAGCCCCGCCGAAATCCAGCCAGCGTCCCACCACCCATGATCCAACTGATTGGCAACCCCAACGACGCCTTTGACCGGCCCCCACGGCCGATCTGCCACTGTCTCGGCGTCGGTGAGTTCGAAATCCGGTCCGCAATCGACCAGCAGGACCTCGCGAACGTGCGTCAGGTCACGACCGCCTGCGGCGCGGGTGGTGGATGCACCGCGTGTCACCGCCACATCAAGCGCTACCTCGCCGAACGCCGGGCGGAACAGGCTGCGGTTGAGAACGAGGTGATCGTGGGGTTTGCTTAAACCGGATCGCGAAGACGCAAGCGTCAATCGATACGCGCTGTTCGTGATCCAGACTGCAGGTCGTTTGAAAAGCGCAAGCCGGGCGACGATGACGACGCCCGGCTTGGACTGCGGTTGTCGACTGAGGGGAGCTTAATGGCCCCCTTCGTGCTCACCCATCTGGTGGCCGAGATAAATCTCCAGGCCGATTTTCTTGATCAGGTCGAGTTGCGATTCGAGCCAGTCGACGTGTTCTTCCGATTCGACGAGGATCGAAGTCAGCAGGTCGCGGCTGCCGGAGTCCTTATCTCCTTCACAGACCTGAATCGCATCCCGGTAAGCAAGAACGCCTTTGGTTTCCAGCGCGAGGTCGTTCTCGAACTGCTCGGGAACCGTGGTCCCGACGCGAATCACGTCGTAACGGGCGATCTCCGGGACCCCTTCGAGGAAAATGATCCGGTCGATCAGTTTCTCAGCGTGCTTCATTTCGCCGATCGATTCCGCGTAATGCTTGTCGGCAAGCTTGTTCAGCCCCCAGTTGCGGCACATTTTTGCCTGGACGAAATATTGGTTGATGGCCGTCAACTCAATCGTAAGTCCGGCGTTCAGGGCGTCGATGACGCGCTGGCTCCCTTGCATGATCAATCCTGTCTGCTGCGTAGTCAGTTACACATGGGTCAGATCATCAGCTGATCTGCAGTGACGTGATTCTAATGGTTTCCGACCGTCCGCGCCACAGCGTTGCAGAGACCGCACGCAAGAATCGTCAAATTGAGATGGGGTCTCGGCGTGGGGATGAGACTGCGTTGCTGCAAGAAAGAATGCGAAAACGCAAGCGGGGTTAGTTCGCGGGGGCGTCGATCACCACGAGGGCGTGATTCGCGACGTCGTACTGATACTGTTTGCCGCCGGGGAGGACCGGCAGACGGATGTTGTTCGGCTTGATAATCAGATCCATGAATTCGTCCAGTGATGCCGGGTATCGGCCTTCGGTCGCATGGAAGAGATTCACGGCGGGCTCAATCTGCAATTTCGCGATCCGCTCGACCATTGGTCCATACGCTTCCAGCGGACCGGTTACCGGGTTCGTGATCTCGACTTTCGAGTCGCTCACTTTCGCCCCGGCGTTCGGATCGAATTCGCCGATGTTCTGTGTGGTCTTGCCGATGATCGTGTTCGGCGATTTGGCGGTCTGCTTTTCGAGCGACTCCATGCACCCCGCCGCGAACACCAGCAGGGCGACCGACAATCCACCAGTGATGCGGGACATACGAGGACTCCTCCGTAAGAGATCGAGCGTTTCTTCGAGGTTAGGATTTCGACCCCAGAGCCGCGAGCGCCGACTGGGCATCGACGCGAATCCGGGTGAGATTGTGGTCATCTGCGAGCGGTTTCACCAAGGCTTCCAGCGACGACCGCTGCTCGGGGGTCCAATGCGTTCCCAGTTCAGCGACCGCCCGGAGCGTGTTCTTCAAGATCGTCAGATGATCTTGTAATGCTTCGGCATTGTTCACATCGACCGTGTTCCCCAAGGCTTTCACAAAGACAGGATACCCGTCGGTCGACTTCCGGCGAGCCAGGGCGATCGCCGCATTGACGCTGGTCATCCAGTCCTCCGGATCCTCCAGCAGCACGCGCAACCGTTGATCGCGTTGCTCCGCTGCGTTCCCCGCAGTGCGAACCGGGAGCAACCCCAGTGCAAAGGTCGCCGCCCGCTTGAGCGTTGGATCGCTTTCCTGGGACAGGCCGACGACGGCATCGGTCGCCCCGGATTCGACGGTAGCGTCGAACTCACCCGCACGGCTGCAGACCAGCGCGACACTCGTGATCGCTCCTTTGCGGACTTCCACGTCGTACTTCGCATCGAGCGCAGTCTTCAACACCGGCAGCGTTGTTTCCGGAAGATCAATCAACCCCAGGGCCCGTGTGAGGAAGACTTCCAGCGAGACCGCTTCGGGAGTTTGGGATGTGCTGTCGAGTGATTTCTGCAACTGCGTCGAGAGGGCGGTGGCGATCTCCTGATTCAACGCCAGATGTTGTCCACCTTCACCCAGTCGCCGGTCGGCATCCAGGAGTTGTGCGAGTCCGAACATCGCCCGCTGCGAGACGTTGGGATTGCCGCTCTGCAAATCCTGCACGAGGTGCCGCCAGTCCTGTTCCCCTGCAGCGAGACGTCCGAACAGCGCCCAGACACCGACCACCGCGAGCACAATCAGCGCCGGCACCACGAACAATTGAATAATGAACCCGGCCGACGGCGGTTGAACCGGAGGCAGATCATCCCCCAAACCCGCTCCCGACCCAGTATGCGACCCCGGAGCAGCCCCAGCGGTCGACGACAGATCCTGCATGCCAGCAAACCCTCTTTTCATGACGAATGCGGACGCCACCGCCCGCACGGCTCGATTATAGCAGGCTCAAGCCTGGAGTGCCGGAGTGTGGGGCGATTCGAATTTCGCCTGCAAACGGGCGTAGTCGGCCGGGTCGTCAAGATCGCAGAGAATTCCGGCATCATCGACCGCGACCGTCTGAACCGGAACAGACGGGTCGCGGAGCAAGACGTTCAGTCCAAGATCGGGTGGCAACTCGAACACACGCGAAGCCAGAGACCACGGTGCGATCAGTGGATGACCGCGGCGTCCCGCAAACGTTGGCACGACCACCGCCTGTGGAGTTGCTTGCCAAAGGCTGACCAGTTGCTCAATCACCGTCTTCGATAAGACCGGATGATCGGCCGGAAGCATCAGCCAGCCGTCTTCGGGGCCGGGGTGAAACTGGCGTTCCAGCCAGCGTAGCCCGAGCTCCACACTCGCCCGCATGTCGGGCGGATCGCTCAGTGAGATGATCACCGCCCCACCACAGCGGGCGACTTCGGCCTGCAGAGGAATATCTGTCCGCCGGGTGACGACTGCCACTTGTGCCACACTGGAAGTCAGGACCGCCAGCAGGCGATCCATCACGGTCCGCTGTCCCAGGGGAAGTAGCAGCTTTGGACGCCCCATCCGCCGACTGGCCCCTGCGGCAGGAATCACGGCGAAAAGTCGACGAAACGTCATCGTGTGACTCGGTAGGACAAACAATTGTGTGACTGACGATCGCGGCCAGACAACGGACAGCCGCTACAAATCGACGCTGAAAATCACCCACCGACCGGCGTCGGCAGCCCGCTGGTAGAACTCCGGCAGTTCACAGAACTCATCCCAGGATGAGTGGTAGTCTTCAAGTCCTTTGAGTCCGTCGTAATCCTCGGCGGCGATCCGCTGATAGCCCGCTTTGAAGCGGGCTGGCGTGACCAGACTCAGAGCCGCGGCAATCTCCCGGACTTGTTCCGGCGACTTCAAACTGAGGATCGCATCGTTCTCGTCGTAGAGCTGTTCGCCACCAAGAATCACATGATTGAGCGGGTACGTTCCGTTATCCCAGTCGAGATCGCCATCCGTGAGCGATCGATGGATCGCATCCCAGGCGACATCGGTCTCATAGGCCCACTGGGGCGTTCGTTCGAAGAGGTCCGCTTCGACGACATCCACCAGCCATTCACGACGCAGGTCTTCGTCTTGTTCTGCTCGCAACCGGTCAACCGTCGCGGCATCCAGCGCTAACAACACACCATGAGCGCTCATCAACGGGCTTTCTGTCTCTGTACTATTCGGCCAAGGCGTATTTCTTGAGCTTACTGAAGAACGTACTGCGCGGCAGTCCAAGTAAACGGGCCGCACGTGCCTTGTTGCCAGCCGTTTGTTCTAAAGCACCGATCAACAGGCAGCGTTCCTCGTTGGGCGACATCCGCCGCCAGTCAGGTTCGTTCCCGGTGAACTGCCGCGCACCGCCCCACGTGCCTGACTCCTCGCGACGCTCGCCGACGACCGGATTCCTCAGACCATCCTGAATGTCGGTCGGTAAGTCGGAAAGCGCGACCAACTCCCCTTCAGCCAGCACAACAGCCCGCTCCACCACATTTTCCAGCTCGCGGACATTCCCGGGCCAGTCATAACGCAGCAGGGCATCGAGGGCTTCGTCATCGAAATCGACGATCCGTTTACCGATACGACCGGCGGCACGCTGCAGGAAGCTCCCCGCCAGTTCCTGCAAGTCTTCCCGGCGTTCCCGCAAGGGTGGCAACGTGAGACTGACCACATTCAACCGGTAATAGAGGTCTTCACGAAAGCGTCCTTCGCGAATGAGTTGTTCAAGTGGACGGTGCGTTGCGGCGATCAACCGGACGTCGATGGTTTGCGCCGTGGAACCACCAACCGGTTCGATCTCCCGCTCCTGCAGCACACGCAGCAGTTTGACCTGGGTTTCGGGCGAGATTTCGCCAATTTCGTCGAGGAACAGCGTCCCGCCGTTCGCCAGTTCGAACCGACCGCGTTTGTCGGCCGTCGCACCGGTAAATGCCCCTTTGACATGCCCGAACAGTTCGCTTTCCAGAATGCCGGGAGCCAGTGCCGCACAATGCACTGTAATGAGTGGTCCACGGCGCCGCGGACTGTTCTCGTGTACGGCCCGCGCGAGGAGTTCCTTCCCGGTCCCGCTTTCACCCCGCAGTAAAACCGTCGTGTCACTGGCAGCGACTTTCCGCGCAGTCTCCAGAACACGGACGAGCGAGTTGCTGCTCCCTTTAATTGCATCACGTCGGAAATCTTCGTCAACCACGCTCGGTTCATCGGTCGTGGGGCGTGCCGATAACTCCTGCTGCAGCATGGCAATTTGCTGCTTCTGCTGGGAAATCCGCTCGATCTTCAACCGCATTTGCTCGTTCAGTTGCGCAAGGTCGCGATGGAGCCGCACGCCTTGTAAGGCAACGCCGGAGATCTGTGCCAGCGTGACAAGAAAGGTCCCGTCTTCGACACTGAAGGCACTGCCATTCCGTTTTGGCCCGAGCAATAGCAGACCCGCGAGTTCGTTGTCTGCCTCCAACCCCTGCGCAGCTTCCGCCCCCAGTACCGCGAGCACGGCATCGGCGGCATCGGCAGATCCAGCCAGCGGCAGCAGTGTACCGTCCGTCTGCAGACGCGCCGCCAGCGGAGCGGGAACATCCCAGTCGAGCGGCAATCGGGCCACGGTCCCTTCGACGGCTGAAAGACGATAGCGGTCTGTCCCCGCCTCCCGCAGATACAAGGCTGCCCAATCCGATCCGAGGGCCTCGCGACTGAGGACCAGCGTTCGTTCTGCGAGGAACTGAGGTTCGAGGAGCGGGATGCCCAGACGGTTCCGACGACTTGTTTGTCGATCGGCCCGTTGCCGCTCGCGAAAGAAACTGCGATCCAGGGCCCCCATCCAGGCGTCGCGGCCAATTTGTGCTGCCAGCAGAATGATCCAGGCCGCGGTCGAGAGCAGCACCCCGGACCAGACCGGCAACCCCGAAGACCAGCGCCCAAACCATCCCGCGAGAACTGCCGTTGCCGCGGCAATCACAGCGGTCGCGAACCAGCGCGTTCCCTGAGCCCACAAGCGTCGAGCGTTCCAGGCATCAGCCAGAAAGAGTTGAAAGCGGACCATGCCGACTGCATAGGCCGCCATAAACAGTGATCCCGCCGCAAACATGGGCCACCGTGCGCCACCACGGGCAAAGTTCTCGCGATCCCAATACGCCAGCACCAGCGTGTACACAATGAAAACCGAGGCGATTAACCCGGCCCAGAGAATCCACGTGACCTGCTGACGTTCGAGCGGGTTCCGTGTCGTCGCCACACTGCGGATCAGGGCCGCCATCGTGGCCGCGAAGTACAGCGCAGCAATCCCCAGTTCGGTGTAGACACTGGTCCGCAGGAGTTGCATCCACTGCAGGGCGAGCAACTGGTGACTGCGATCGCCTTCGACTCCCAATGCCTGCCAAAGCATCCCCTCCACCAGGAGAAACCAGGCGAGGGCGATCAGCGGCATGACGTACAAGACCACCAGCGTTGTTTGCGGTGATCGCGACATCGGCATCTGCGGTCGGGGATAGACGAGAAAGAAGTGTAACGTCGCTGAGGGAACTAGCAGCGCACAGATCACGAAGGGGAGTGTCAGCCACATGCTCCCGGAGAGGAGCCACCAGTGAAAGCCACCGACAAACGCTCCCATCGTGACCAGGCACATGCCGAAAAAGACGCGGGCCGGGCGATCGAACGGTCGCCGCCAGAGAGCCACCCCGGCGAGCCCCAGAATCATGAGCGTCAGTAACAACCAGCTCCAGGTGAAGACGCTTTCACTCCAGGGAGCGGGAGCCAGAGATAATTTGAAGGTTTGCTTCCGATCCGCAGCCAGGGAGTAGGTCTGGATTTCGACAAACGTGCGGGCGCGCAGTTCCGGAGCCAACAGTTGGCGGGTGAGATCGATACTTGAACGGATCGGGTGGCCATCCCAGGAAATGAGTCGATCACCGACGGCCAGATGCTCGTGGATTGATTCCCCCCAGCCAACCTGTGTCAGTACAACGCCCTGAATGGCGGCATCGCCCTGAAACTCGGCGATCGCCTGGCCATCGACCAGAAAGCAGCGTAAGCCAGGGTCGGGGACCGTGGCGACGAGACTGACAATCGTCAGGCAATACCCTGCCAGCAGGACGCTGGCACTGAGTAACAGCGCCTGACTCAATCGGTGGGAACGTTCTTTCATGGGGCCTCCTCAGCGCCGAATCTGCGCCGAACAGCGAATCCAAGCGCCGACTTCGTCGTTGTCTGCCAGCGCCGAAATCCAGCGCCGAATGATGAGCGTGACGATCTCCATCTTGGAGAAGTCCTTGATAAAAAACAACTTCAGAGAATAAACCGACAAGGATTCATTTCATGCGGCCACAAAATTCGGCGCTGAAGTCACGTGGCACGCTTTCTGCTAAGATCGTGCTCAGTCAATCGCCCAGCCCGAACCCCTGTGGACGGATGGGATGGACTCGTCGCTCGCGTCGATGGTCTCTTGAAGCAGTACGACCCACTCTGCTTCTTAGCTCCCTCGGTTGCCCCAACACCCACCGCGACGGGTTCCACCCAGATTCCCACAGGGGTTCTTTTTTTCAAACCACTCGCGCGAAGTTTGTAGGGTCGGCTGTGCCCAACAGTGAAAATTCCAGTGGATGACGGCATGTCCATCGATGGTGGGCACAGCCCACCCTACGCAGACTCACAACCCGAAAAGACGTTAATCTGTAGCGATCGCGTAGATTTTACGGATTCCGCTGAAGTTAACGCTTCATTCCGGCCGATCTCCTCCCGATGAGGTCCGATTGTCCGGGATGACTCATGATTTACGGTCTTTATCTTTCGGCGCAGGGAGCGGAGACTCAAGCGCTCCGTCAGGCGGTGCTGGCCAACAACATGGCCAACGTCGGCACCACGGCGTTTAAATCCGATGTCCCCCTGTTCCGTGCTCATCTCCCCTTCGATCTGGCGAACTCGAACCCGGCGATGATCCCTGACACCCACGACCAGCAGACGGGTGGGGTGGAACTGATTGCGACCGCCACAAACCACGCACAAGGGCCATTGACTCCGACTCATGGTCCGCTGGATCTTGCCGTTGTTGGCCCTGGTTTCCTGCAGGTGACCGATGGTGACGCTGAATTCCTGACCCGGAACGGGCGGATGGCGCTGGACGTCACGGGACGGATGGTGACCGCGGACGAGGGGCATGCCGTGCTCAGCGTGGACGGTGAACCGATCATCGTCCCTCCAGAAGCCTCTGGTGTTTCGATCGCCGATGACGGGACGGTTTCCGCGGTGATCGGAGGGGACGCTTTGCCCATCGGGCAAATCGCACTGGTCGAGCCCGACAGTCCGGCCGCTCTCGAAAAACTCGGCAACAGCCTCTACCTCAATCCGGGTGGAACGGTCCCGGCAGTGGCAGCCCGGTTGCGACAGGGGATGCTCGAGGGCTCGAACACCGATTCGATGACCGGCATGGTCGACCTGATTCAGACCGGCCGGGCTTTTGAAATGAACATGAACCTGCTGCGTTCGCAGGATGAAATGCTCGGCCAGTTGATTCAAAGCGTACCACGGCGTTAATCGAACACTGACCGTTCGATGAGCGGAACTCCTGCACTGAACATGGACCGGACGACATGCTTTATCGGGCAATGAATTCGGCAGCGTCTGGGATGGACGCGTTCATCTTCAACCTCGACCTGATCGCCAACAACATGGCGAATGCAGGGACAACGGGGTTCAAACGCTCGCGCGGAAACTTCGAAGACCTGTACTACCAGTACTACAAGCCACCGGGAACGCAGGATAACCAGGGCAACATCATGCCCGAAGGGATCTTTGCGGGATCGGGGACCCGGATCGGGGCGACACAACCCGATTTCACGCAAGGCAGCCTGCTTGATACAGGCCGCGAACTGGATGTCGCAGTCGCGGGGAATGGCTTCTTCCAGGTCGCTGAAGGGGGCATCAACTACTACACGCGGAACGGTCAGTTCAGCATCAATGCGACGAATTCGCTGGTACTGGCCACCGCCAACCGCGGGCTGGTGATTGATCCCCCGATCACCATTCCCAGCGATTATCTCCAGGTCGGCATCTCTCAGGATGGCGTCGTCAGCGTGCTGCAACCGGGGGCGAGCCAGTTACAACAGGTCGGGCAGATTCAGATCGCCCGGTTCCTCAATCCGGAAGGCTTGATCCACGTCGGCGATACGCTCTACCAGCCTTCAGATGCGTCCGGCCAACCGCAAGTCTCGACCCCCGGCCAACTCGGTGTCGGCACACTGCGTCAGGGGTTCCTCGAAGCGTCAAATACGGAGCCGGTTCGTGAACTCGTCGACCTGATCAAAACTCAGCGAAACGTGGAATTGAACAGTCAGGTCGTGCAGGCATCCGACCAATTACTGCAGTTAGTGTCGAACTTGCGGCGGGCTTAGTCAGAGGCATTTCTCAAGCTCCTTTTCTTTAAGGAATCTCTGCGTGACTTTGCGTGCGTCGTGCCTGATCGTCATCGTTGGCCTGTTGCTTCCCGTGGGGGATGCGCTGGGAGCGGTGATTGATTTGCGCGAGCGGGCGACAGTGCTCTCCGAAGGGATGGTCACGCTCGGAGATTTGGCCGACGTTCGCGATGCCGATCCGCAACGGGCGACCGCCTTACGTGAATTCGCATTGTTTCCCGCACCGGCAGCCGGTCGTTCGATTCGCTTTACCTATGAAGATCTGCGTCAGCATTTGCTGGCCCGCGGCGAGAACCTCGTCTCGATTGAGCTCAGAGGTCGCCGAGCGGTGACTGTGACTGGTGTTGTCGACACGCCGCCGCCCGCGCTCGGGGAAGCGAAATCAAAGCCTCCAGAGCGTCCAGCCGTCGCCGTTCGAGTCTCGGATGTCGATCGCCGCAAGGCGGAACTGCTCATGACCGCCGCACTGGAACGGGCGTTCCAACCCCGTGGTCCCGTCCCGTCGCTCAAAATCCGTTGTACCCTGGAAACCGAAACGGTGTTCCCTGTGCTCGGTTGCACCCCGGAACAGATTCATTTCGAGGCCGCCCGCATCGAAGGGACTGGTCCGCATGCTCTCACGGCCTGGTGGCGGACGGAAACCGGCGAACGGATGCGCGTCCCCGTGACGGCCGAATTCCTTTTTCAGAAACAAACGCTGGCTCTTAAGCAGGGGATCGCCAAAGGGTCGATTCTGCAACCGGAAGACCTGGAATGGGTCGATGCGACAGAGGGGCAAGTTGAGTCTCTCAAGCTGGCCGACGTCTTGGGAAAAGAAGCGGCCCGGCCCCTGCGCAGCGGACATCGTATCACGTCGGACGATCTGGTGACGATCCCATTGGTCAGGGCCAATGACATTGTGACCCTGGTGGTCCGCAAGCCAGGGATTGCGGTTCGTCGACCGGGCAAAGCACTCGCTGCGGGTGGGCTGCACGAAACCGTGATGGTCGTCGCCCTCGACGATCCGCGGATTCGTTTTCCGGCGGTGGTCACGGGATATCACGAGGTGACGCTCAATTTCGTCGCGGAGGAATCGTCCGCTCCGATCAGTGATGCCGACCGGACGATGACGGGAGGGAGTCGATGAGTCAGCGATTTCGTCGACTGCGACGCAGTCTCCCCGCGCTCGGCTTGATGAGTGCGATCGCCTGGCCGTTGAACGCACAGGAATTGCCACCACCGCCGCGAACTTTGCCAGCCAATCCCGCCCCGGCTCTCGGCCCGATGTTGCTCGATCCAGTCCCGGTGCAGACCCCCGACTATTCATGGATCGCGATCGAAGCCCCGCCGTTGCCGAGCCTGATTAAGGTGCACGATATTCTGACGATCGAAGTCGACGAAAAGGCCGAAGTCATCGTCAATTCGCGGTTTAACCGGCAACGCAACGGAGCCTATAAGCTGGAGTTGAAAGACTTCATCCGGTTTGCGAGCGGTCCGCGATTGCTGACTGCGTCGGACAATAATCCGACGATCGAAGGAACACTGCAAAACCGATTGCAGACGATCGGCCAGGCGACGGATCAGGAAGGTATCACCTACAAGATCGCGGCCACGGTGGTCGATGTCCTGCCAAACGGCACCATCGTGCTGGAAGCCCGCAAATCGATCCGCACGAATCAGGATGTATTTGAGTACCGACTGACAGGGCGCGTCGACAAAGGGAAAATTCGCCCGGATCGGACCGCCCGCACCGAAGATATTGCTGAGCTGCAGATTGAACGCCTGCAGCGGGGCAAGATCTTTGACAGCACCAAGACGAACTGGGGCACACGAGTGCTCGATATGATGATGCCCTTCTAAGCCGCAACGAGAATGACCAGTGGAGACTGCAGACCTTCTTCACGACTTCTGGATGCTTGGGACCCCCATGACTCGTTGTCTCCGTGCCTGCCTGCTGACAGTCATTGTGGTGGTGTGTTTCACCGCATCAGCGAGTGCACGGCCGCGGCTGGAGCACATCTGCACGATTCAGGGACAACAGGAGATACGCATCACCGGCCTCGGTCTGGTCGTCGGGCTGCCGGGAACGGGAGACGGCGCGAAGAACGTGCCGACGGTGCACGCCCTCCGTCAAGCCTTAGCCCGGTTGAAACTCCCCGCGGTCGATGCAGAACTGAAAAACGCGGACAATGTGGCAGTCGTGATGGTCGATGCCACGATCCCGAAGACGGGGATTCGCCGTGGACAGAAAATCGATGCCCATATCAGCTCGGTGCTGGGGGCAAAAAGTCTCCGCGGCGGCCGACTGCTCTCCACGCCCCTCACGACACCGGGCAGTAAGCAAGACCTGGTGATGGCCCTCGCCGGCGGTGCAATCCAGGTGGAAGACGTCCAGCGGCCGACAACTGGGCTCGTAGTCAAAGGGGTCGATCTGCTGCAAAATGTGCAGGCGATCTTTTTGTCGCAGTTAGAAGGGGGCTCGATGACGCTGTTGATTGATCCGGCGCATGCCAGCTTCTGGACGGCCTCGGAAGTGGCGCGCGTGGTGAACAGCGACTTTACCTCGGAGGTCAGCGGGAAACTGCTGGCTCGTCCCGTGGGACCGAACGCTGTTGAATTGATCGTCCCGCCACAATATCGCGACACCCCCGTCGAGTTCGCCGCTCAGGTTCTGGACATCGGGATCGATCTTCCGAACACGCAGGCGCGCGTCGTCGTGAACACCAAGACTGGGACCGTGGTGGTGACGGGCGAAGTCGAGATCAGCCCGGTCATCATCGCCCACAAGAATTTCACGGTCGAAATTGGACGGGATTTGCCGGGGGCAAGCAGCGGGCCATTTCGCAGCATGCTCGAAGGGGGCCCCAGCCGCCAATCTCCCCAGCAACTGGAGCAGCTCGTGAAAGCGATGAACGAACTTCGTGTTCCCGCGGCTGACATCATTGAAATCATTCGCGACTTGCACAATTCCGGCAAGCTGCACGCCGAGCTCATCGAACGCTGACCCCGCAATCGGCCCCGGTTCCCTCAGGAACTCTTGAGGCACCCCTCGACAGAGGATTGGAACCATGTCCGCGATCTCAGCAATTTCTGCCGGTGGGACTCCTGCTGCGACTGGCGTCGGGCAAGCTTCCCCCGAACTGAAGGAAACCTTTCAGAAAACAGTGGCGGGGCTCATTTTTGGTCAGATGCTGAAGTCGATGCGCGACACTGTCGGTAAACCCGCCTACATCCATGGCGGGCAAGCCGAGGATCTCTTTCAATCGCAGCTCGACCAGTTGATTGTGGAGCGCCTGGCTGAAGAACGGGGTGGCCCGTTCGTTGGCGACCTCTATCAGCAGTTCCTCACAAACCTGAAGCTCCAGGACGAATCGTCACCATCGTCACAGGCTACCGGCCTGCTCCAACCGTCAGGGGAGTCAGCGTCGCGCCAGTTGTCTGAACTGTCAGAATCGTCACGCCAGGCGCAACCTGCTCTGGACGGTGCGCAAAACACAATCGGCACAACAGGGTTATCCGCTCTGCTCCGAAAATAAGAAGCAGGGCGTGGCGAAGCGGATGGGACTCCGCAGGCGAAGTGCGCGCCTGTCGGGAGGGAACCCATGACCGCCGCCACCTGGCTGGATGATGTCGGCCGCTTTGCACTCACGCTCGATCAGACCCAGCAGGATCTGCTGACGATCCTGCGCTCGCGGCGGCAGGCACTGGTCGATCAAGTCCCTTTCTCCCTGGAACGCTTCAACGAAGCGGGGCGTCAGGCCGCCTTACGATTGCAGGCCCTGGGGAAATGGCGGCAGCGACTGCTGGACGAAGCCCACCGCGATGGGCGCGCGGGTGAAACACTCGTGGAAACACTCGCGGAACCGGCCACGCTGACTGGCGACCAACTCCGTGGGCAACTGCTGGCCGTACAACAGCGGTTCGAAGAAATCCGTCGCGAAGCATGGATTGAATGGGTCGTGACACAACGATCCAGCGCCTACTTCCACGATGTGCTCGAGCTAGTCGCACAGGGTGGCATTGAATCGCCGGTCTATGGCGAACAGGGCACCTCCGGGGGAGCGATGCTTGATGCCGCCGCTTAATCGTCCGTCGCAGACCACGGAGGGCCGACGATGTCGTTAAACGGCACGCTCGCGATGTCCTCGCGTTCGCTGGAACTGTTCTCGCTCGGCATCCAGGTCGCCGGGAACAACATCGCGAATGCGTCGTCGCCGGGTTTCGTCCGCGACGAACTCACCACCGCGCCAACGGCACCGTATCGCTCGGGTGGCGTACTGATCGGGTCTGGCGCACGCGCGGTCGGCGTCCGTCAGGTGCTGGATACTTACCTGGAAAAGCGAATTTACACAGCGAATGCGGACTACTCGGCGGCGAACATCCGCAATCAGGGATTTCTGCAACTGCAATCCACATTGCAGGAATTAGGCGATTCCGATCTTTCCACCAGCTTGAATAACTTCGTCGCGACCATCAACACCGTCTCGAGTCAGCCCGATAGCGCTGCACTCCGCTCGGCTTTGCTGCAGCAGGGGCAACAATTTGCCACCGATGTCACGAAGCTGCGGCTGCGGATCGATGAATTGCGTGATGCGTCTTCCGATCAGATGTCCGCACTGGTCAACGAAGCAAACTCTTTGTTGGCGACGATTGCCAATCTCAATCCTCAGATCACGTCAACGGAAGCCAACGGCCTGGGACAGAACGATGCCGGCGGATTACGCGTTGAGCGGCTGAACGCACTGAATCGCCTCGCCGAGATCATTCCGATCCGTGTGCAGGAATCGCCTTCCGGATCTGTCGATGTCTTTACGGGTTCCGATTACCTGCTGCTTGGAGGACATACCCAGCAGTTGGAAACCGTGCTGGCACCGACCGGCGACGGCTATGCGGAAGTCAACGTGCAGACGACCCGCACCCATTCATCGTTTGCAGGAGCTGGCGGCGAACTCGGGGGACTCATCCAGACCCGCGATCAGATTCTCTCGGGCTTCATCACTCAACTCGATCAATTCGTCGGCAGTGTTGTCGGTGAGTTCAACAGGATCCATGCCAGTGGAGAGGGGCTGGTGGGGTTCACTGATGTCACGGGAACAGACTATGTGAATGACGCATCCGTCCCGTTGAATCAGGCGGGACTGGCCTTCACACCGACCCATGGCAGCTTCGAGTTGAAAGTCCGGAATCCGCAAACGGGAGCCGTCACATCGACGAATATTCCGATCGATCTCGACGGTCAGGGAAGCGACACCTCACTGAATGACCTGCGGACCGCGCTCAACGCGATCGATCACGTGAACGCCACCATTACCTCGGAAGGCAAGTTGCGGATCACGGCCGACCCTGGCTTTGAGGTTCGCTTCGGAAACGATACCAGCGGCACCTTAGCAGCACTCGGCATCAATACCTTCTTTACCGGCTCGACTTCGGGCGATCTCGGTATTAACAGCATGATTCTCAACGATCAGCGGCTGCTCGCAACCGGACAAGGGGGCGGCCCCGCTGACAATCGGAACGCGCTCGCACTGGCCAGCTTCATTGACCATCCTGTCGTCCAGCTGGGAGGAGTAAGTGTTGATCAGTTCTATACACAACTGATCGGCTCCACGGCCCAGGCAGCGGCGGCAGAACAGTCGCTGTCCAACGGGTACCAGGGATTCCGCGACTCACTGAAAACGATGCGAGAACAACGCTCCGGTGTCAGCCTGGACGAAGAAGCGATTCGGGTGATGAACCTGCAGCACAACTATCAGGCGGCAGCCCGGATTGTCAGCACGATCGATGACCTGCTGAGAACGCTCATCAACATTTAGTCTGCAAGTCAGAGCTAGTGCGTCGGGGAGACTCAACCGTGGAATGTCGAGTCGCTCCAGGAAAGAGACGGGACCATGACCATCGCTTCCATCCTGCCCGGCCGCGTGCCGTTGACTCTGTCAACGACGCGGCTGACACAGGCCATTACAGACGGTCAGACACGGCTCGCCCGGCTGCAGGATCAATTGGGGTCGGGGCAGCGGTTCACGTTGCCGTCCGAAGCGCCGACGGCTGCGATTCGGACCATCACTCTGCAAAAACTGGAAGAGCGTCGCGTCGGCTTTCAGGACGATATCAAAACCAGTGATGGCTTCCTGGCGGCGACTGAACAAGCTCTGGCCACGATTGGCGATGCCCTGAATACCGCCCGGGGACTGTTGCAAAATGGGATTGGCACGCAGACCACAGCGGCGGAACGTGAGGGCCTGGTCACGCAGCTCGACAGCCTGATCCAATCGGTGCTGCAGGCGGCGAATACGCAGTACAACGGACGCCCGTTGTTTGGAGGCTCACAAACTGACCAGACACCCTTCGTGCAGGTCGCCAATGGGGTCGTCCGCTATCAAGGTGATGATTTCAGTATCCAGTCCTTCGCTGACTTCAACCAACTCATCGATGCAGGTGCGAACGGTGCGCGTGACCTGCGCGGCTTGAGCACTCCGATCACCGCGGACCTCAATCCGACGCTGACCGGTGCCACCCAGATTGCTCAACTCCATGGTCAAACCGGAGCCAGCCTGGGAACGATTCGCGTGGTGCTGAAAAACGGGGCCACCGAAGTCCGGAAGGACGTCGATCTCTCGTCCGCGAAGACCATCCAGGATGTCGACAATCTCCTGGAAAATGCCTTCTCAGGTGAAGCCATCACATTGACGGTGGATATCGATCCCGCTTCGAACTCTGGACTGCGGTTAACACCTTCGGCTGGCACGGTGGAAGTTCGCGATCTGGATACTGCTAAGACCGCGGCCGATCTCGGGATTCGTTCAGCCCCAGCCGCTGTGATCAATGGTGAAGATCTCAACCCGGCCTTGTCGCTCTATACTCCGCTGGCTTCGTTAAACAACGGGACCGGGATTGGTGCCACCGCCGGGACCGGCCTGCGCATTACCAACGGGGGACAAACGCGGGTGGTCGATCTGAACGGGGCCGTCACGGTGCAGGATCTCCTGCTCCGCGTGCAGGCGGTCGATCCCGATGTTGAGGCAAAAATCTCCGCTGATGGGAGTGGCCTGTCGATCGTGACGCGTCTCAACGGCAGCGACTTCAGCATCGGCGAGAACGGCGGAAATAATGCGACCCTGCTGGGCATCCGGACCATGACGGGCGCAACCCGCCTGGCTGATCTCAACTATGGAACCGGGATTAATCAGCAAACGCAATTGCCGCTGCAAATCACGCGTCGTGATGGTTCCACTGTCGAAATCTCGCTCAGCACAGCGGGGACAGTCCAGCAAGTCCTGGATGCCATCAACGCGGTCGATCCCGGTCATCTCGTCGCATCGCTGAACAGCGTCGGGAACGGGATTTCGCTGACGGATGATTCCGGGACCGGAGCATTGACGGTGCTCGACAATCCCGTCGGAATCTCGCTGGGAATGAACGGTACAGACAATGGCGGAACAGCCGGCGTCTTAGCCGGACGCGACGTGAACCCGCAGCAGCCGCAAGGGGTCTTCAACATCCTGGCGACGTTGCGGAAAGCCCTGCAGGCGAGCGACACGCAGACGCTGAACCGGCTGCAGTCCTCAATCGATGGTGAGGCCAATCACATCGCGGTCGTCCGTGCCGATGTGGGGAGTCGCCAGCGTTTGCTGGCCGATCTCGACAACCATCATGAAGATGCCCACGTCGCAGCGAAAGAGACGCTTTCACAACTGTTTGATGTGAACTTCGCGGATGCCGTTTCGCAATTCCTGCAGCAACAGCAGTCACTGGAAGGGGCGATGCAGATCGCCTCCCAATCAATGCAATTGAGCCTGCTGAAGTACCTCTAACTTTCCCAGCCCGAAGCGCGAGTGCCGGATTCTTCGATTGAGAAGATGGCGAACGTCCGGAACCCGGCGCTCGCGCTTCGGGCTGGGAAAGACAACTGCAGGACCGTAATCACTTCGCAAAAAACGCATCCACAGTCGGCGGCCCCTGCAGATAACCGAGCGATACGAGAAACCGGTCCATCGCAGTGGTCGTGGCCAGAAAGTCGCGGTTGTCGCCCCGGCCGAAATTGAAGAAGCCGTGCTCGCGTCCTTCGTACAGAACCAGCTCACAGCGATTCCCGGCGGCTTTCATCTTCGACTCGAATTCATGGTTGCCTTCGATCAGAAAATCCTTCGTTCCGATCAGGATCTGTGTGGGTGGCAAGCTCTTCACAACGTGATCCGCCGGTGAGAGTTCCGTCGGGGGAACGCCCATCCGCTCGGGAAGATTTGCAGCTTCCTTGCGTACGGGACCATCTTTCGGGGGTGTGAACGAGACCGCGGGATTAAACAGCACCAGCGCATTCGGGCGGGAACTGACCGCCTGATCTTCCGTCGGTTCATCATACTTGGTGATCACTCCAGTACACGCGGCGAGATGACCGCCGGCCGATCCACCACTGGCGACGATCTTCTCGGGATCGATCCCCAGTTCTTGCGCGTGATTGCGAACCCAGCGAACTGCGGACTTGGCATCCTTCACGCACTCGACGGCCTTCACCTGATGGCGACTCCCCACGCGATAGTCGGCCGTGATGGCAACCATTCCACGCGACGCCAGATACCGGCACTGCTGTTCGAACTGGGTGGGGCTCCCGTTGGTCCAGCCACCGCCGAAGAAGAAGATGATGGCCGGACGCCGATCGGTCGCCTCATGTCCTTCCGGTCGAAAGACGTACAGCGACAGCTTCGTTTCACCCACCGTCTTGTAGACCTTCGCTTCCGCATCGTTGAGCTGTGGCGGATACGTCCTCTGAGCAAACAGCGGAGCCACACACATCAACCAGGCCGACAGTCCCAGCACGCACTGACGCATCATCGATTTGATCCTCATGGAGTCGTTCGTTGTGGGTTGATCCGGTCGAGTGTCTCTGCCCATTTGCAGGCGACAGATTTCATGTAGCGCACCGCGGCAGTCTGACAACGCAATCGGTTCAGAACGTCGAGTGGGCTGGACCCACCAAGGTCGTTACTCCACCGGTTCCGGTGAAAAGTAGACCGCGGTTTCTGCGATGCCCGCTTCTTTCAAGGCATCCTGCAGCTTGTGCTCAGCTGTTGCGCGGGCGGAATCGGAGCGATAGACACGCAGCCGAATGCCGTCGCGATCCCCTTTGGCTTCCTTGACCGCCGTGACCAGGTCCGCAAGTTCGACCGGAGTATCGGTCTTCCCAACGCGTACGAAGTAATTCCAATCTTTAATCACAACCCGCAACGGACCACCGGTCCCGTTCCCGCTGTCGCCTCCCACGCTGAATTCTGCGCTGTTGTTGCCGGTCTCTTCCGGTGAGGCGGACAGGCTGATCGCCGCGTTGCCTCCATTCCCGAGGCCGGGCATCCAGTCGCTGAAGTACGCACCCGTAATCAACCCGATGATGAGTGCACCGCCGAGCAGATTCCGCAGTCGAAAGAGTCCCGGTCCCCGTTGCGCGGGAGCATTGGCACCAAACATTACTCACTCCTCCGCCGACTGCATGACGACTTACGGGCTCCGGGCCTCAGCAGGCCGAAAACCGAGCACGGCGTATTCATAACGTGTCCGGCCACCGCTGTCTTGACGAATTCTGGTCAGCGCCTGCGGAACTCCATCCAGCGCGGACTTTCTCAACCGGAACTGAGCATCCCCATAGGCGATCATCACCAGCACCATACTTTTCGGTTCCGGTAACGATTTGTACCGGTCGTAGAACTGTGTGGCGAAAGCTTCGGTCGATTCGGCCCGGAAGGTGAACGACCGCTCGCCGATGGTCAGCCGCGTGGAACCATCATCCTGCAGATAGACATCCCACAGATCGACCCGCTTACGGAGTTCACCAAACGTCAGCAGATGATCAACAACCGCCGACGAATTCTGCTCCATCAGTTTCTGCCAGCGGGTTCGGACTTGCGCGAGATCGGTGGTCGACGGCCCCGGTCCGTTGGTACGGCGTTCCGTCAGCCATTTCTGGAGCTGATCGTCCGGGACGCGAAACATCTCACTGACCATCTCGCCGATCGAATCGCGTTGCAGACGGTAACGCTCGGCTTCCGTCGCCCGCGCCCGCGACTCGGCTGCCGCTTCCTGCAACGAGAGCATCTGCTGCTTGAGTGTGAGCAACTGCTGGAGGGCTTCGTCGAGCTGAGCCTGGACGAGATCGCGACTCGACTCGATGCGGACGATTTCCTTCTTCACCGTCGTGCGGACATCAAGATACTGCGCAAAAATCACGATCAGCAGCAGATCGAGCAGCGGCGTCAGTTGCAGCGAAAGTCGCCGGGGCATGACCGTCACGCGGCGTCTCCCGCGACTGCGACCGCGAGTTCCCGCTTCGCACGGGCCACGGTCTCCCGCACGCTGGTGCGACATTCTCCCAGCCGACGGAACCGCGTTTCGACCACGCTGTTCACGAACATCAGCGTAATGGCCGCAATGAGACCCGCGAACGTCGACCAGATTGCGTCGCCGAAGTACCGTACAATCAACCCGACGGTGTTCGTGTCATCGGAAGGACTCATCTGCAGCGCTGCACCAATCGCCAGAATCGTTCCCAGCACACCGGCCAGGGGATAAGCCTCGATCATTGTCCGGGCGATGGTGTACCACGTCTCAAAACGATGGGAATGCAGATAGCGTCGCTCCTCGTCGAGAATCCGCATCCGCTGGGCGAGCGCCACCCGCTCGGCCCGTTTCGTCGGGTCGTCGAGGACATCACGGATATCGGCGAGGAAGGCGTCGATCTGGTCGGAAAGATCGGTCCCTTTTTCAAAGAGACTGCGTTGCTTCAAGTCCCGCGTGAACTGGTCAAAATCATGCGCCAGCCGCCGCAGATCGCGTGCGGCCCAGCCCCGCAGCCAGGCGAAGAGCAGCAGATGCAGCAATCCCGCTCCCGCGATGACTGGTGTCGACCAGTTCGAGACATGCGAAAGCCACTCGGGGGGGATGGACGCCATGCAGGAAACGCCTTACCGGATCGAACGAAAACCTCGGTCTCCACGATTGTAATCGAGTCACCGACCGAACCGGGAGAGCAGATTAGCCGGTTCGCGAAGTGGAACCAGGTTACTGTTTGAAGGGAAACTGCCAACGAACCCGTTCCATGCGTTGCTCGAAGCGCTGTGGGATCTGGTGTTGGTGAACGGTGGCCTGTTCGAATCGGCCGGCAATCAACGAGTCGGCCTGCGTTGGAAAGACCCCGGCAGGCACGGGACCGATGCCGGCCCCCTCGCCATCACCGCGCTACGAGCCACCGATTTCAACGGCGATTGGAAATCCACCCGGAACAACCTGATGCGATCCACCTGATCCCCACCAACCACCGGAGGCATCTCCCACCCTACGGAGAACTCCTCTAGACTGACAACGGTTGGCGCGGGAGAGTACGCTTTCCTGAGAGGAATCGTGTGATGCCCGGAAAACATCGTTTGCGCTGGGTTGGCGGTACGCTGGTCCTGCTGCTCGGAATTGGGGTGCTGGTCAGTCTGACCGGAGCCTTTCCGCGCGGCGTGCCGACCACACCGGTCCGCGTGATTGCCCAGTATCCGCATGACCCGGAAGCCTTCAGTCAGGGACTGGTCATTGCGGATGGGAAACTGTACGAGGGGACCGGACAATACGGGCAGTCTTCGTTGCGACAGGTTGAACTGAAGACCGGGCGGATTGAGCGGTCCGTCCCGCTCGACCGGGCGTACTTTGGTGAAGGGATCGCGGTCGTCGGTGACCGGATCTATCAACTCACCTGGAAAGAACGGCTGGGGATCGTCTACGACCGGGCGACTTTTGCTCCGGTGAACTCGTTTCGTTACACCGGTGAAGGCTGGGGGCTGACCACGGACGGGACGCATCTGATCCTCAGCGATGGCTCGGCGAATCTGCGATTTTTGTCGCTCGAAACGTTCGAAGTCGTCCGTCGCGTTTCGGTGCATTCCGGTTTCAAGCCGATCGACAAGCTGAATGAACTGGAATATGTCGACGGCGAAATCTACGCGAACATCTGGTATTCCGACCGGATCGCCCGCATCTCCCCCAAGACGGGTGAAGTGCTGGGCTGGCTCGATCTGTCGGCCCTCTATCCGGCCAGGAAGCGGCCGAAAGAGCATGTCCTCAATGGCATTGCTTACGATGCCGATGCCAGGAAACTGTACGTGACGGGCAAGAACTGGCCGCAGCTCTTCGAGATTGAGGCGGTAGGTGCCAAGCGGCAGGTGGGGCAGTAAGTCCCTGGTGTTTCGAGCAGTGAACCGGGCCTGAACGCACGAAGCCGAGAGCCCACAATCCTGACAGGAGACCGACGCTTGTCGGAGCAGTCGATTCCGGAGAGTTTTGCAGCCGTACTTCGCGGTCGGCGGACGATTGGGCAATTCCGTGCGGAACCGCCCCCGCGCGAGACCATCGCCACGGCGATTGAACTCGCCACGTGGGCTCCGAATCATCGGAAGACCGAGCCTTGGCGTTTCGCGTGGCTCGGGCCTGCGTCGCAACAGGCCATGATCTCTTTGAACGCCGAGTTGATTGCCGCGAAAAAGGGGGCGGAAGCCGCCGCCGCCAAGACCCGGCAATGGAGTACGATTCCCGGCTGGCTCGCCGTGACGAGTGTTCGCTCAGCCGACCCGTTGCTCGCGGAAGAAGACTACGCCGCGTGTTGTTGTGCCGTCCAGAATCTGATGCTCGCGCTGTGGAGTGTGGGGATTGGAACCAAGTGGTCGACGGGTGATGTGACGCGGCAGCCGCGCTACGCGGAGATCGTGGGCTTCGACCCGACGGTGGAACGCTCGGTCGGCCTCATCTGGTACGGCTATCCCGAAACGATCCCGACACAGTCGCGCACCCCCTTCACCAGCCTCCTCCGCGAGCGCCCGTGAAGTCCATCTCACCCCGCTTGCGTCTTCGCGCACTACTTCGGTGCAAACGGCCGGACCAGTTCACTGAACGCCGCTTCGAGACACAACCCGACACCGACGTTCTGTTCCAGGTGCTCGGTCGCCAATTGACAGCGTTCGATCAGGTTCCCAAGCCGCTCGACAGCGAAGTCGAGATCGTTCGGTGCCTGATCAATCCAGCGGACGGCTTCGGGGACGAGCGTGACGTCGGTCGCCTCTGGTGATGCGGCCCGCCATAAAGCGGAGCGGTAAAACTCGACGGCCGTCCGCAGCGTCCAACCGGCGAGCAGCCGCTGTTCGGGGACATCGCTGGCAGCGGCTTCGATGGCTTCGGTCAGTTCCTTGGCCACCAGCATTCCTGATCCACTGGCCTGGGTGAGCGCGGTGAAGACCTGATTCCGCAGGGCGCGACAGGCGGGGCTGGCGAGTTGTCGCGCAGTCGCTAGACTGCCTCCCGCCAGGGCAGCAATCGAGGCCGCTTCTTGCGAGTTTTCAGCCATGCCCTGTTCCTGCAGCAGCTCGGCGACGATCGCATCAGAGAGCGGATCGAACCGCACGAACTGGCAGCGTGAGCGAATCGTCGGTAACAATGCGGTCGCGTTGTGCACGATGAGGATCAGCACGGCTCGTTCCGGGGGCTCTTCCAACGTCTTCAGCAACGCATTCGCCGCCTCGTCGTTCATCGAGTCGGCATCGTCCAGCACCGCGATCTTGCGTGACCCGGTTTGCGGACGCAACGACAGATCATGACACAGCCCAACCTTTCCGCGTTGCTCCTTCGCTCCGAGAAACTTGTCGACCGTGAGTTCGCGTTTGCCCGGCTCTCGCTGCACGAGATGGAAATCGGGATGTGACGCCGCAAGAAATGATCGGCAGGCGTGACATTCGCCACAGGGTTCGAGGGTGTCGGCTCGCTCGGTCTGACAAAGCAGGGCCTGGGCCAGTCCACGGGCAAAGCGAAGTTTGCCGATCCCCTCGGGACCCGCAAAGATGTACCCGTGCGTTAACCGTCCCGCTTGCACGGCGCGTTCGAATGCAGCGCGGACTGCTTCATGCCCCCGCAGACCTTCCCACGCCGACCGTCCCATCGACCATCACCTCCAAGATGACCAACACTCAGGATTGCCATCATGCAACGTAGCCATCACGCTCCGCTTGATGAGCGGATGTGGCAGCACGTCACCGATCTTCACCGCGCGAACAGAAGGCCTTGCAATCCAAACCGTTTCGATTGCTCTGGTCATTGGTCGCTTGTTGTTTCACTCCGCTCATCACGCGGAGCGTGATGGCTACTCAGCATACTGCTGGAACGCGCACGCGCGAACCAGCTTACGGGGTGAACGGCTCGATCCATCCCAGCGGTGTGTTGAGTTCAATGTCACCGCCAGGGAACAATGGTCCCTGGACGATCCCATCGCAGGGAGCAACCAGATAACTGACCATCCCTGGTTGCGCCAACTCAGCCAGCGATTCCCCCGCGGTCACCGATTCGCCCGGCTCGACCAGCCAGGCGAGCAACCGGACCGGAGTCGTTCCCCAGAGGCTACGGTCGAGCAGGATCGGCTGAACACTCACGAGGCGTGAGCCCCGGCGGCCATCTCGCCAGCGTGGTAACTCGAACGGACAAACGGTCCGCTGGCGACCATGCTGAAACCCAGCTGCCGGGTGAGTTCACCCAGTTCGTCAAACTCTTCCGGCGGCAGGTATCGTTCCACCGGCAGATGCAGCAGTGACGGTTGCAGGTATTGCCCAAGCGTCAACATGTCGCAACCGACCGCACGCAAGTCGGCACAGACCTGCAGCACTTCGTCGCGGGTCTCGCCCAGGCCGAGCATCAGACCGCTTTTCGTCGGCATGTCTGGTGCAAGGTCTTTCACCTGCTTCAAGAGATCGAGGGTCCGATGGTACTCGGCGTTGCGGCGCACGCGGTGATATAACCGGGGGACCGTTTCGGTGTTGTGGTTGAAGACATCCGGACGGGCTTCAACGACCCGAGCGATTGCCTCTCGATTGCCGCGGAAGTCGGGCGTGAGGACTTCGACCTGTGCCCCGGTGCGCTCACGGACCGCACGCACGCAATGATAGAAGTGATCGGCCCCGCCGTCGGGCAGGTCGTCGCGGGTCACCGAGGTGATCACGACGTACTTCAATCCCAGGCGTTCGGCAGCTTCGGCGACCCGCTCCGGTTCGTCGAGCTCCAGGGCTTCGGTCTTCCCCTTGGGGACCGAGCAGAAGCCGCAGGGCCGCGTGCAGACGTTGCCCAGGATCATGAACGTCGCGGTCTTCTGCGACCAGCATTCCGAGCGATTCGGACATTTGGCTGATTCACAGACCGTTTCCAGTTTCAGGTCGGCGATCACCGAGCCGGTGTACTGCATGCCCGCTTGCGGCGCGGGTCGGCGCAACCAGGCCGGCAAACGCTGGCGAGTCGGCTGTTCCGCGGTTTCGTTCGGTAGAATCTCAAGTTTCGACAACGACGCATCCTGGCTGCCGCGTTCGTTTCAGTCGCGGGTGACCAGTCCAGACGTGGACCCGATCGAACCCGGCCTGCGACGCGAGATGACGTGACCAACTCTCCCTGACGGACGACATGGTTGTCGGCCGCATCCGTTCGGCGGCGAGCGTCGTCGGACGGACGCCTGGCCCCCAGTTCACCATTTGCAGAACCGGCCGCGGAACGACCACGTTCCAGCAGGCTCCATAGCATGACAATCCCTGTTTCACCGCTGCGCCGACGAACGCGAACTGACCACAGCGCCCGGCTGCACCAGGACGGTGGTCGGTCGTCTCCTGCCAACTCGCGCCAAGTTCGGCGGCAGCTTCATTCGTCGCATCGACCAGTCGTTCACACCAGCGGGCTGTCGAGTCACCGAGCCGTTCACAAGGGACAATGAAGTACGCCATCAGTTGACCGGGATGATGGACCCAGGCTCCACCGCCGCGGGCAGGAAAATGCAGGTACGAGCCAATGTGTTCGAGTTCAGTCCGATCCACGTGGACATCGGCTGAGGACCCATCGCGACCGACGGTGATGCCCAGTGGATGTTCGCAGAGCAGCAACGCTCCACTCACATTTCCGGCAGCCTGTAGTTCGTCGGCAATCTCTAGCTGGAGCTGCCACGCCGCTTCGATCGCCGTCAGACCAAGGAAATGGACATGCAGCGTCCCTTGTTGCGGCGCACCCGGCTTTCCTGCGGTGGTTGAAAGATCCATCGGCGTATCGATCCATCAGTGTGAGCGAAGCTGCCCACGACCGTGCATTCTATCCGGGGGGGCGTCGGTGAGTCGAGAGTCGGAAGCGTCGTTGGTGGCCGGTCCTTGCGAAGGCGCCCAAGGTTTGCCACAACAGAGTCAGCAGGAGACCCGCAGGTGACCTTCGACGATTATGCGAACGAAATGGCCGACCTTGATGATGAGGAGCGGCTGGAGACGTTGATCGAGATTGGCGAGAGGTTGCCACCCCTCGCGGCTGAGCGGGCCGCAGTTCCTTTCCCGGCGGCTTGTCGGGTTCAGGAATGCCAGACACCCGTTCATTTGTGGGTCGAGGTCCGGGAGGGACGTGTCTTCATCGAAGCCGATGTTCCCAAGAAGTCTCCTACGGTCCGGGGTCTGGTGGCGCTGCTGGTCGATGCTTTTCGAGGAGAGACGCCGGAAGTGGTGTTGAGGACACCAGATGACGTGCTCGCTGCGCTGCATCTGAGTGCAGCTCTGGGAATGACACGCCAGCAAGGGGCCCGGGGCGTGATTGCCCGGATTAAGCGGGAAATTCACGGTCAACTTGCCCAGTCGTGACCGACTTTCAAGATTTCTTCGCGAAGCGGCGACTCCCCTCTCCCAATTGGCTCGAAAAACGATATCTTGGGGTTCTGCCAAGATGGCTGGTCCCGCGTTCGCCATGCGAATGCGAAGGGATGGCACCTGCCGATGAGTCACCCGCAAGGTGTCTCCCAACCTGTATTTTGTCCACTAATTTTCGTGATTGACTGTCGAATCCGAACGGTCCCGGACAGGGTCTCCACGCGACCTTGCGGAGTACCGCTGAAATGATGTGCGTGCCGAGCTGACAAGACCTTGTGTCTGGTCATGCCGGGTAGAGGAGAGCAAGTCGACATGAGCCGTTCCGCAGTTGCCCCCACCAAGTCCCGGTCAAATAACGCTCCCCGTCAGGAGCGGGAAGAACCGATGATTCCCGCCCTGATGGAATCCGTGCGTTTGTTGCCGTCGACCGAACTCCCTGCCTATACTTTCGTTCCGGGGAGTGAGACCCCACATCCGTATCGTGATCCGCGCGGCCACAGCTATCAGCGGAAGCATCCGACCCCGCGAGCCTTGACCGATACGACCTGGGCCGAAAACCGCAGCTACCTGCTGGCGCTCGACTTCTTCAATTACGGCTACTACTGGGAAGCCCATGAAGAGTGGGAACGCCTCTTCCGTGCCACAGGCATCGAGTCACTCTCCGGGAAGTTCCTCAAAGGGCTGGTGAAGCTGGCCGCTGCGGGACAGAAGGTCCGCGAGAACAGCATTCACGGCGTGCGGCGGCATGCGGCCTCGGCTGGGGAAGTCTTTGCAGACATCGCAGCAGAAGTCGGCGACGAACACTTCTGCGGATTGAAGTTCACGCTGCTGCAGTTCGCCGCGGATCGAGCGGCACAACTCACTTACAAAGACCAGGTCAAGTCGGGCCAGCCCCAACGGGTCTTCCCCTTCGTCATCCTGCCGGAACCGCTCCCACTGGCATAAAATCGATCGAGTACCACGTATCGAGAGCCGGTGGTTCAACCGATCCACCGGCTCTCATCGTTTCCAACGATCACCCTCATTCGCTTGCGTCTTCGCGATCCTTCTCCGGTCCACTCACCCTTCAAGCGGCCGAACCGTCCCGCCCCAGAACTGACGTTCCCCCGCCGCGGTGACGACGCGGAGCGTCCCATTCGCGGCGATCCCCAGGCAGAGTCCATCGTCGTGCTGGGCGGCATTCGTCACCCGGATGCGGCGTTGCGTCAGTTGGCAATACCGTCCCCATGCTTCTGTCAGATCGAGCGTGCCGCGGGCGAGTTCCCCGGTCCGAGTTGCCCAGACATTCAAGAAGGCGAGGAGCACTGAGGGCAAGGAGGGGGGATCGCTGACGAGATCGCAGAGTGATGTCGCTGTCGACTGCAGTTCCGAAGGGGCCGTTTGAAACGAATTCCGCACATTGATGCCGACCCCAATCACGAGTCGGTGCGGATGCTGTGGCGGGACTTCCACCAGAATCCCGCAGATCTTCCGGCCACTCGCGAAGACATCATTCGGCCACTTCAGGCTCACTTGGGAAGCCGGCAGAAACTGACAGAGGGTCTCGGCGACAGCGAGTCCCGTGACGACCGAAACCTGCGGCCATTGCGACCCATCCAGTCCGGTTGCCCGGTCATCGACGATGAGCGAGAACGTCAACGCCCCTTCTGCAGCCCACCACTGATGCGTCCCCCGTCCGCGTCCCGCCGTTTGAGCCAGGGACCAGACCAGACGGGGGAGTGCAAGCGTGGAGTCTTGAGCAAGGTTCAGTGCGTAAGTGTTCGTCGACGGAAGTGTGTCAAACCAGTCGACGCCAACAACCGACGTCTCCCCCTCGATCCGCAGCAAAGCATCGATGATTTCCGGCGGCGGCAAGGAAGGCATCGCTAGTCATGTGGCTGGTGAGTGGCGAAGCTGGTTGAGTTTCGTTCTTACCGAATTCTGACCTGCTGGCTGTCCACTGCCTCCTGTCCACTGCTCCCTTCTTATGCGTAGGTCAGCAGCAGATCGCCGGTGGCCACCTGCACGCGCGGCGAGACCAGCACCTGGCCGATCTTACCGTCGCGCTCGGCGTACACGTTCGTCTCCATTTTCATCGCTTCGAGGCTCAGCAACTTCTGACCCTTGGTCACTGCGTCACCTGGTCTCACAGCGACGGTGACGACCATCCCCGGCATGCTGGCACCAATGTGCTGCGGATTCGCCGAATCGGCTTTCACATTCGTCGGAGCGTCCGGTTCGAGCGACTTATCAACCAGAGTGACATCCCGTGGTTGGCCGTTCAGCTCGAAGAAGACCGTCCGTTTGCCGTCTGGATGTGCGTCGCCCACGGTGAGGAAGCGGACGATGAGCCGCTTCCCCTGCTCGATGTCGAACGAAATCTCTTCGCCCGGCTGCTGACCGTAGAAGAAGACCGGGGTGGGGAGATCGCTCGTATCCGAGTACTTGACCTGATGCGCGACGAACTCTTCGTAGACCTTGGGATAGAGGACCCAGGTCACGACTTCCTGCCGCGTTGGTTCGCGTTTCAGTAGGACACGCACTTTCTCGGTGACTACGGCCCAGTCGACGGGTTCGAGGCTTTCCCCCGGCCGCCCCGTGACCGATGGCCGGTCGCGCATGATGCGGGCCACGACTTTCGGCGGGAACCCCCCCGGCGGCTGACCCATTTTCCCGCCGACCAGATCGATCACCGATTCCGGGAAGGCGAGATCGCGGCTTTCGTCCAGAATGTCGGCCGAAGTCAGGTTGTTGGCGACCATGAACAGGGCCATATCGCCGACCGACTTCGAACTCGGTGTGACCTTCACAATGTCGCCGAAGAGTTGGTTCACTTCAGCATACAGGCGGCAGATTTCCGGCCAGCGATCGGCCAGACCGAGGGCTTTCGCCTGCTGATAGAGGTTTGTGTACTGACCGCCGGGCATCTCGTGCTGATACAGGTCGGCCGTTGCTGGCAACATGACCGTCTCGAACGGCTTGTAGTACTCGCGCACCGTCTCCCAGTAACGGGCCAGACTGTCGAGGTGTTCGGTCACGAGTCCCGTGGGACGATCGGAGAACCGCTGGGATTCGACGATCGCATTGAGGTTCGGCTGCGAAGTCCCACCCGACATCGGTGCGAGTGCTGCATCGGCGATGTCGAGCCCCGCACGGCTGGCCATCAGAATCGAAGCGGCCTGCATCCCTGCAGTGTCATGCGTATGGAAGTGAATCGGAATCCCGATTTCCTGCTTCAGCGTTCGCACCAGGAGTTCGGCCGCATCGGGCTTACACAACCCGGCCATATCCTTGATGGCCAGAATGTCGGCCCCCATCTTTTCCAATTGCTTGGCGAGATCGACGTAATACTTCAGGTTGTACTTGGGCCGCTGCGGATTGAGGATGTCGCCCGAATAGCAGATCGCTGCTTCACATAACATGCCCGATTCGATGACGGCGTCCATCGCGACCTGCATGTTCGGCACCCAGTTCAGAGAGTCGAAGACGCGGAAGACATCGATCCCGGCGGAGGCGGCTTCCTTTACGAACTCGCGGACCACGTTGTCCGGGTAATTCGTGTATCCGACCGCATTCGAGGCCCGCAGCAGCATCTGGAAGAGGATGTTCGGGATCTTCTCACGGAGTTGTGCCAGCCGCTCCCACGGACATTCCTTGAGAAACCGCATCGAAGTGTCAAACGTCGCCCCGCCCCACATTTCGATCGAGAACAACTGCGGCGTGAGGCGGGCATAGGCTTCCGCGATCTGCAGCAGGTCATGGGTGCGGAATCGCGTGGCCAGCAGCGACTGATGGGCATCGCGCATCGTCGTGTCGGTGATGAGCAACGGCTTCTGATCGAGCACCCACTTCCGGAAACCCTTCGCCCCACGCTCCTTCAGCACATCCCGTGTGCCGGTTGGCAGCGGCGCTTTCAGATCAAGATCCGGAAGGGGAGCCAGGTGCCGGGGGACTTTCGCAGCGAGCGTCCGATCGATCCCGCCGACGCCGTTCACGATTGTTTCACCAAGGTATGTGAGGACCTTCGTCGCACGGTCTTTGCGCGGTGCGAATTGAAAGAGTTCCGGCGTTTCGTCGATGAATCGCGTCGTGAAGGCACCCCCCGTAAATTTCGGATGGGTCATCACTTTGATGAGGAACGGGATGTTCGTCTTCACCCCGCGGATGCGAAACTCCTGTAGCGCTCGCTCCATCCGTAGGCAGGCATCGGTGAAGCGGCGACCGCGGACGGAGACCTTCACCAGCAGGGAGTCGTAGAACGGGTTGACGACTGCCCCGGAGAAGGCACTCCCGGCATCGAGACGAATCCCCATGCCGCCCGATGAGCGGTAGTGCGAAACCCGCCCGTAATCCGGCATGAAGTTATTCGTCGGGTCTTCGGTCGTCACGCGGCACTGAATCGCAAAGCCGGTCGTGCGGATCTCCGACTGTTGGCCCAGATTGATTTCCGGATCGTCGAGCCGCATTCCCTGCGCGACGAGAATCTGTGACTTTACGATGTCGACGCCGGTCACTTCTTCCGTGACGGTGTGCTCGACCTGAATGCGCGGGTTGACTTCGATGAAATAGAACGTCTTCGCATCGGTGTCATAGAGGAACTCGACGGTTCCTGCGTTGCGATAACCGACGCCACGACCAATCTTGATCGCCGCATCGCAGATGTCCTGGCGAATCTTGGGATCGAGTGACGGAGCCGGTGCGATCTCGACGACCTTCTGATGCCGTCGCTGGACCGAGCAGTCGCGTTCCCAGAGGTGCACGAGGTTTCCGTGCGTATCACCCAGGAGTTGCACTTCGATGTGCCGCGGGCGGGGGACGAACTTCTCGACGAAGATGTCGGGACTGCCGAAGGCGTTGAGCGACTCCCGCTGGGCTTGCTCGAACGCGCCGGAAAAATCGGCCGCGGTCTGCACGACGCGCATCCCGCGTCCGCCGCCCCCTTTGGCCGCCTTCAGAATGATCGGGTACCCGAGTTTCGCGGCGAGCGCTTCTCCATCGGCCGTGCTGGCGATGGGCGCGGTACTGCCCCCCAGCACAGGGACCCCGACCGACTTCGCGAGCTCACGCGCGGTGATCTTGTCGCCCAACTGCTCGAGGATCTCGACCGTCGGCCCGACGAACGTAATGCCCGCAGCATTGCAGGCGCGGGCGAGGTCGGGATTCTCGGACAGAAACCCATAGCCGGGGTGGATTCCATCGGCACCACAGGCTTGCGCGATGCGGATGATTGCCGGGATGTCGAGATAGGCCCGGATCGGCTCGCCCGGCTTGCCAATCATGTAGGCTTCATCGGCCTTGAACCGATGCAGGGCATAACGATCTTCATGCGTGTAGATCGCGACCGTCCGGACATTCAGTTCATGGGCGCTTCGGAAGACCCGGATGGCAATCTCACTGCGGTTCGCCACCAGCAGCTTGGTAATGGCAGGCATATCGGAATCGCTCTCAGTCGAAACACGGTGCACAGCAGGGATGTCGATCGATTCGTACGATACTGAAACCGCCCGGTAGACGGCAAACGTGAAGGCCACCTTCACAAAAGGTCCGCCGATCCTGGGGGGATCCCGCCGGTAGCGGAGAGTTTGTCGGCTTGGTGAGCCGTGTCACGGGTGCTGGACATGCATGTGCCAACCGCCACGGTGATCGCTCCGCTCGGTGCAAGCGCTGGGGTTACTGCACGATGCGGGCGAGAAACCGTGCGAGTTGACTTAACACCGGCCATGGAATCTGGTGGCCGCCGTCGAACGGGACAAACTCGACGGGATTTCCCGCGTCGGTCCAGATCGCGCGGAGCCATTCCCCGGCGATGAACGGGAGGACGACATCGTAGCGCCCGTGGCTCTGAAACACCGGAAGGGCTGCACGCTCTTTCGCACCGGTACGCCACGCGGCTTCGTTCACAACCGCTCCCGAGAGCAGGACCAATCCCGCGAGTGCCTCGGCAGAATGCACCGCGGCATCCATCGTTGCCATGGCTCCTTGTGAGAACCCGCCCAGGACGCACCTGGACACCGGGACTCCCGTCTCTGCGGACGCTTCGACCAGAAGTTTGGACAACGCGGCGCGGGTCTCTTCCAATCCGGGAGGGATCGCCTGGCGGACATCCTCGAAGCGGCCGAGAGAAAGGTCCTTTTGCAGTTGCGCCAGGTTGAGAGGCCACCAGGCCCGACCTTCGGGATAACCGTACGCTTCCAGTGAGAGTCGCGCCGCCGGGAAAACGAACCGGACCCTCTCTGCGAGTTGGGGTTCGAGTTCGAAGAGGACTTCCGCGAGCCCCACCAGATCGGTTCCGGGGGCACCAAATCCATGCGCAAGAATCACCAGGGATGTCGGTAGACGCTCCGCCGGTAACTGATCGACGACAAGACAGTCCAACCCACCCCAAATTACGTGCGACTGATGCATGCAGCGTTCCGTCATTCCACCTGAAGCCATCGTTCGACCCCCAACCCGGCAATCGGGCCTGGATCGAGACCGATCGTAACACATTCGACGTCGGGCACCGAATGAGTGCGTTCAGGGCGTGGCTGGCGTTGTCGTTGCGGGTGTGAAATCGCGCTCTGTCTCCGGTGTCACAACGAACCCCGTCACCGGGACATTGAGGCCCCCCGCCTCCATTTGCAGAAAGACCATCGCGGAGAGGCGACCGGGGACCAATGGGGGCTGTGTGCGGATTTGCAATTGAAAACTGCGCGGGTCTTCGGTGGGGGTGACTGTCAACTGCAGGCGTCCATGATTACAGGTCGAGGTGAGTAACGATTGCGCGGGGGCTCCCTCGTTGAACTGCAGGATCACCGTCCGCGTGACTTCGTCGTTCGGGGCCAGTTCTCCCAGCACGAACTGCTGGGGATTCAACGTCGCCAGCGGCAAAATGTCGGCCATGATCGTCATTTCAACGGGACGCTTGGCATCTTCCTGGATGACCAGAAAGATGCTCTTCTTCAAGGGACCGGTCGATGTTCCGACAGCGAGCTTGATCGGGATCTCGGCTTCAGCACCCGGGGCGATGATCTGTCCAATCAGCGTCGGCGAAACCGAGGTACAGCCGCACTGCATCAGAATTTTCTGAATGGTGACTGGTCGCGGGCCGTTGTTCTTCACACGGAAGACATGCTCCAGCGTCTCGGTCGTGAAGGCCCGCTCGACATTGTAAACCGGGACAGCACACGACACCTGATGTGGTGCCGGGGGAAACCACTGTGGTCCCCAGAAGACCACGATGGAGGCCACAAACGCCAGGAAGGACAACACCATCGCCAGTTGCGAAGCACGCACCATGTTATGGGACCTCCGTCAATGGTGCAGGCTTGGTCCAGCCGAGGATAGCAATCTGCACCGGGGTCTTTCCCGCTGCAGTCACTTCCAGAAAGCTGCGATGGCGGGCTTGTGCCCGCCGCGGATCAACCCGCACCTCAAGTTCCCGAAAATAATGACGGCCGTCTTCCACGATCTCCAGGGGCGATTCTCGAATCGTCACGGCGGGGTCCGTGCTGGTCACGACACAAGGCTCGGGGACCGCAGCGGTCACCGGGTTCCACAACCGGATTCGACCAACCGGTGCTGCGGTCGTTTGACTCACACGTCCAAAGGACCAGTGATTCGGTTCGGGGTTCACCCATCCGGCAGCTTGAAGGGCGAGAATACATCGCAAGGCTTGCTCATCGGTCTGATTACTGACACGACCGAATAATTCAACTTCCTGCACTCCCCACGTCGTCGCTTCCGGGGTCACCTCCCACGTCACCGTGCGACTTGCTCCGGGAAGTAATTTCAACGGGAACTGTTCAGCGGGCGGGTCGAGCAATCGTACGAAAGTCTTACGGCAGACGAGTTCTTCGAGTCGAACAGTACCTCGGCCGTGATTCCGGAGGTCTTGCGTCAACTGGCGGGATTGACCCTGCAGGAGGGGTTCCTGGACCCAGTCCACAACCGATGGAGTCCATTCGACCCGTAGCGGTTGCGGAACTGTGGCCGCTCGGAATGCCCAACAAGCAGCAATAAAGCACGCAACGCCGGTCAGCCAGCCAAGCCCGTAGGAGTACCGTGACGATTCTGTGTGCGTCATCTCCCACTCGTCCCGCTGGTCCATTTCCGGCGAATCAGAACCAGGGTCAGGAGACCAATAATTCCGAAGAGATTGACCCAGAAAATCCAGGAGCTCACGGAATCCGCCCGTGCAGCGACAAGCGGTGCTTGTTGCGATTCGCGCATTTTGGCCTGTTGATACTCGGCGAACTTCGCCGGGTCGTCGAAGGTGGTCGCGGGGCCATCCGTCCCCCAGAGATGAACCTTTCCGGTCGAGGCTTCGTCGACTCGGGCTCCCTGCGGAAAGGTGACCGACAGCAGCTCCGGTGGAATCGACTCGTTGACTCGCGGGTTTTCGCAGGTCGCCACGGTGGCCATCGCCCCATGTCTCCGCTGGACTTCGGCGGGCAGAAACAGTCCCTCGCCCAGATCGTGATATTTCGTCACTTCGGCGACAGCTTTCGTTCCGCTGAACTCGATTTTGCTGACGAGCGCTCCGCGGGTGAGATCGAGTTCGAGCACCGCGTCTTTCAGCGGTTGCAGATCACTCGCGACGATTTTGATGCGCAAGCGTGTCTCGGTAGAGTCGTCGAGTCGCTGGAATTCCGAGGTTTTGGCGATGTCCGCCAGTGACTTCCCCGGGTAGACCTCCAGGAGTAGCGCTGACCATTCTCCCATCGTCCCACTGGTCGGATCGCGCGGCGTCATCGTTCCCTTCACCGCACCAAACTCGCGCGGGCTGCGGGTTTCATCGAGTGGTAAGCGATAGGGATGGTCCGGGTCCCAGCCGCGCAGCGCGCGGATCTGGCTGTCATCGTAACTGAGCATGGTGACCTGTTCGGCCTCGGGGACATCCATCAGTCCTTTGGGAGTCAGCGAAGACAACGAACGTTTGACGCTCCGTTCGGAATCACCGGAACGCCAGACATCGGTCTGACTCATCAGTTTGATCTCGCCGTCACGCTGCACCGTCCCGATCGTGACGCGGAACTGCAGCGTCTGAATGCGTGCCAGCATGGCCGAATGTGCCGCAAGCCCCTCGTCGATGGTGACCGCGCTGGCGGTCACCCCGAGGAACATCACACTGGAGAACAGACTCAGCAGGAACACAACAGGCTTCATCCGGAATCCTCAGCGGTCTCTGCCACACCATCCAAGTCGACGACGATTCCCGTCTCATCAACATCGACGCGGGAGGAGCAAGCCTCAGCAGTGGATGGAATCTCGTGCATCCTCAGGCTAACGTTTGTCGCTGTTTTGTCAACTTGTGCTCATCTTTGCGCGAACACACATCGTACGACGGTGGACTCTGGCGATCTGTGGACAACCGGCTCCCCCTGTGAGTCCCCAAAATGGACCGGATGAAATCCCGCAGTGAGGTGCTGCGCGTCGCTCGCGCTCAACGTCTGCTGGTTTGGGCGATTTTCGCTACCATTTTTCTGATGGCCATGTTGGTAGGAATACAGATCGTCTTGGCTCTGGTCCAAGAGGGTGTGATATCTCCCGCTACGGCCAGGATCATGGTCGCGTGTCTGCAACCGATGCCATTTCTGGTGCTGGCGTTTCAGATCTTCGGCGTAGTGAATATGGGACTCGCCCTGCGATACGGCTGGTGGTCCGCTGGCTTCGTGCTCATGCTATGTGTCCCCTGCGTCTCTTTTTTTGCACTCTTGGTGCTCAACGACAAGGCGACTTCATTGCTGCAGGAGTGCGGTATTCAAGTCGGGTTGATGGGAGCGAGGCAGGCCGATCTTGATCGGTATCATCCGAGTCGCATCACGTGTCCGGTTTGCGGTGAGCAACTCGATGCCGGAGAGTCGCTCTGCCGACTCTGAGGTCACACACCGCCGTCCGTCACGCTGTAGCCAGTTGAGACAAACGTTCGCAGCCGGGCGGGCATTCTCCGTGAGCGGCACGGCGCGAGCCGTCCGGTTCTGCGAGCGCTCCCGTCGATTTTCGACGCGATTGACGTTCATCCGGTGTGTCCAACCAGAAGAAGCACGCACCGGGGGGCTTGCGCTCCGACCGCTCAGAGTTGACGATGCCGGATTGGGGCAGTGTTGGCGCGCTCGGGCGGCCTCGCGATGATGAGTCGGTGCGTCGCGCGAATTCTCCGGAGTAGATCGATGTCGTCTTCAGTGCTCTCTCTGCTGGTCTGCTGCGCACTCGGTGCGAATCCGGTTGATGGCAATCGGCTGGCCTATCTCGACGGGCACGACATTTACTACCCGCACACGAAGTTCCCCAAGCTGATCACCCCGCAGTGGGTCGGCGAGGAGGGAGTTGACGCAGTCGTGACCCTCGCGATCGATGACATGCGCGACACCGCAAAGTACGAAGCCTATCTGCGGCCGATCCTGCAGCGGCTCAAGCAGATCGACGGCCGGGCTCCCGTCAGCATCATGACGTGCAACGTGAAGCCCGACGATCCGCAGTTACAGACGTGGCTGCAGGAAGGGGTCAGCCTCGAAGTCCACACGTTCGACCATCCCTGCCCGCTACTGCAAGGTCCCTTCGAGAAGGCCAAGGGGACGTATGACCGCTGCGTCGATCTGATGTTCTCGATCCCGAACAACACGCCGGTCGCCTATCGGATGCCGTGTTGCGACTCGCTGAACACCGTCAGCCCGCGGTTCTACAAGGAGATCTTCAACAAGACGACGCCCGGCGGGAAGTTCCTGCAGATCAGTTCGTCGGTCTTCCAGGTCTACACGGCTGACGATCCCGAGATTCCGCGGGAACTCCTCTTCGACGCCGACGGCAAGGAACGCTTCCGCAAGTATTTTCCCAAGGGATTGAAACGTGGCGACCAGACGCACGACCGGTTCCTCAACTACGTCGAGAACTACCCGTACCCTTACGTGATCGACGGGATGTGCTGGGAATTCCCCTGCATGACGCCCAGCGACTGGGAAGCCAACTTCCTGCACCAGCCGAACAATCCGCAGACCGTCGCGGACATGAAAGCCGCCCTCGACATCACGGTCCTGAAGCAGGGCGTCCTTAACCTCGTCTTCCACCCGCACGGCTGGATCCAGGCCGAGCAAATCAACGAACTCATCGACCACGCCATCACGAAGCACGGCAAGCGGGTGAAGTTCCTGACGTTCAAGGAAGCGCTGGAACGGCTCAACAAGAATCTGTCAACTGGAGCCAGACTCACACCAGAACCGAGATCGTCAGCAAATATTGAATTAGTGGATCTCGATGGCGATGGTTATCTCGATGTGCTGGAGGCCCTAGGCAAACGAACGGATGTCCGTTTTTGGCTTCCCGATCAGAACATCTGGCAGAGCCATTTTCTCGCCGAAGGTGTCCATCGCCTCCTTGACACCGAATTCCATGTCGGTCTCTTTAGTCCAAAGATTATCACGAAAGATCGTCTTCATTTGCGACCGTGGTCAAGACGAGAGTTTTTGCGAGATGTTGACGGCGATGGCATCACTGATCGAGTCAACACGGTACTTGATGGTGCCGACATCGTAAGTTTTGGTGGTGTTGAAAATGTCAGCAAACGGCTTCCCAATCCGTATCCTTGGCGTGAAAAACCAGAGGATGACAACGGCCAGCGGTTGATCGACATCGACGGCGATGGCTGCCTTGATGTCGTGCATTCGGACAAAGAAACCTACGGCGTCTGGCTTTTTGAATCCCGAGAAACAGCCTGGTCGATCGAATTGATGTCGGGTAAGCGCGGCGAGAAACCCGCCGATCAGGAACTCCCGCCGATTGTTCGCGCCGACGGCACCGACAACGGCTTCTTCGTCCGTGATCGCGGGTTGCACTGGATCAATGAGGACACGGCCCATCTGCCGAATCTGGCGGTCAGTTGGGACTTCGACAAGCTCCTTGGTGATCGTCTCCCCGCACCGAAAACGCCGCGGGCGGCGGTCGAGTCGATGCGTGTCGCTCCCGGATATGCCGTCGAACTGATGGCCGCTGAACCGCAGGTCATCGACCCCGTCGCCATGCAATGGGGGCCGGACGGCAAGCTGTGGGTTGTCGAGATGGCCGACTATCCGAACGGGATGGACGGGCGCGGCGATCCGGGCGGGCGGGTGCGCTTCCTCGAAGATACGGACAACGACGGTCAATACGACAAGTCGACCCTGTTCCTCGACAAGGTGCCGTTCCCCAATGGCGTCCATCCGTGGAAGAACGGCGTCCTCATCTCCGCGGCTCCGGACATCTTCTTCGCGGCTGACACCGATGGCGACGGGAAGGCCGATGTCCGCGAAGTCCTCTACACCGGCTTCGGCGAAGGGAACCAGCAGCACCGCGTGAATGGTTTCAGTTGGGGACTCGACGGCTGGCTCTACGTCGCCAACGGCGACAGCGGCGGCAGCATCCGTTCGGTGAAGACCGGCAAGACGCTGAATCTCAGCGGCCGCGATCTGCGGATTCATCCCGAAACGGGCGGCATGGAAGCGATCTCCGGTCAGACGCAGTTCGGCCGCAACCGTGATGACTGGGGGAACTGGTTCGGCAATAACAACAGCCGTCCCCTCTTCCATTACGTCCTCGAAGACCAGGTCCTCCGCCGCAATCCGCACATCGTTCCCCCCGATCCCAGGCGTGATGTCTCCGTGCAGCCGGGAAACGCCCCGGTCTTCCCCGCGAGCAAAACACTCACCCGCTTCAACGACTTTCACACGGCAAACCGCTTTACGTCCGCCTGTTCGGCGATCGTGGATCGGGGTGGGCTGATGGGGGGCGGGTTAATAGCTGAGGGTTTAGAGCTAAGGGACAGAAAAGACATTAAAGGCAAGGTCGGCGACCAACCCAACTCTTCCTCCGTCCCTCAGCCCTTAGCCATGGGCCATCAGCCCTTCTTCGTGAGCGAGCCGGTCCACAATCTCGTCCACCGCGAAGTGATGCGGCCCGATGGCGTCACTTTCACCAGCCAGCGGCTGCCGGGCGAGCAGGCTTCCGAATTCCTTGCGTCCACCGACAACTGGTTCCGTCCGACTGGCTTGAAGATCGGTCCCGATGGGGCGCTGTGGATCGCCGATATGTACCGGCTGGTGATCGAGCATCCGCAGTGGATTCCGCAGGAATGGCAGGAGAAATTGAATGTCCGCGCCGGTGACGACCGCGGCCGCATCTGGCGGGTCGCACCTGTGGGTTCGAAGCCGCAGCCTGCGCCGCGACTCGATCGCATGACCGATGCGCAACTGATCGAGGCGCTCGATAGCGACAACGGCTGGCAGCGCGACATGGCCCAGCAACTCCTCATCGAACGCCGAACGAACCGTGTTCAGCATCGACTGATCACGCTGATCAACGAGAGTCTGCGTCCCGCGGCCCGTCTGCAGGCGCTCGCCACGCTTGAATGCCTGGGTGAGCTGAATGCGGAGATCCTGCTGAAAGCGATCACCGATCCGCATCCCGGTGTGCGGCGCTACGCCGTCCGCCTCGGCGCGTCGCCGGAACGACTCGACGTCATCCTCGACAAGCTGGAGTTCCTCCGCCGCGAGACCGATCCGTTCGTGAGCATGGAACTCGCGATCGGGCTCGGGATTACGAACGAGGCGCGGGCGGGAACCGTGCTCACGGAACTGATCGTCGCCGCTCAGTCGGACCGCTATCAATTGACCGCTGCACTCGGGTCGGTCCATCGGAGCAATCTGGGGACGGTTGGACCAGCCGCGTTGTCTGCCTTTCGAGAGGGCAAGCTGTCCGGTGCGGTGTTGGGCGACATCTTCACGATCGCAGTCGGTGAGCAGGAAGCCGCGACGCTGGCGTCTCTCTCGGAGGCTCTGCTGGCAGTCCCTCCCACACAAGCCGAAGCGTGGCAATGGGCGAGCGTGGAGCGGGCGCTCGCTGCGGGTCAACGGAGTGGCCGACCGTGGGAACAATGGTTCGCCGCTGCGACGTCGACGGAATCGCCGACCGTCCGCCGCTGGAACGAGTGGATGGATCAATTGCCGGAAGTGTTGACGGCTGAGGTCCCGCCAGAACGTCGCGCTGCAGCGTTACGTTTGTTGCGCTGGCATCCCCGCTTGAGTCAGCTTCCACTGGAGCGATTACAGTCCGCTCTCTCGCCGCAGCAACCGCCGGAAGTGCAGCGGGCTGCAGTCGAATTGGCGGGGGCCTGGCCCGCACCCGAGTGGGGCCAGCAGATCGTCGAGCGCTGGAAGACGCTCGCCCCGGCGCTCCGCGTGACAGCCCGGGAACATCTGCTCGGCAAACCGGTCTTCGCGGTCGCGCTGCTGGATGCGATCGAACGGGAGACGCTCGTCGTCTCCGACATCGACCCCGAGACTGAACAGTTCCTGCGGGCACATCGCGACACCGCCGTGCGGCAACGGGCGGAACAGGTGCTCCAGCGACCGGATACCGCCAACCGGAGTGAACTCGTTGCCCGGTATCTGCGAACGATGCCGTCAGAAGGGAACGTCGAGAACGGGCGGGCGCTCTTCGCGAAGCGCTGTGCCCAGTGTCACAAGTTGAACGAGCTGGGACACGCCGTCGGCCCCGATCTGGCAGCACTGACCGACAAAAGCGTTGCGGCGCTCGTCACCGCAGTCCTCGATCCGAACAAGGCGGTCGAAGCCAAGTTCCTGCAGTTCAATGCCGCGACCGTGAACGGACAGGTCACGGCGGGACTGCTCAGTGCGGAGACCGCGACCAGCGTCACGCTTCTTGCAGCGGAAGCGAAGGCCACCACGTTGCTTCGCAGCGAAATCGACGAACTCTGGGCGGTCAACAAGTCACTGATGCCGGAAGGGCTCGAAACGGAACTGACTCCAGCGGCCCTGGCCGACTTGGCGGGGTTCATCCGATCGAACGTCCCGCTCCCCGCCCGCAAGACGTTCCCCGGCAATGAACCCCGAACGATCGTCCCTCAAGACAGTGGAGTGCTGGTCCTCACCCCGGCGACAGCGGAAATCTACGGTCCGACGATCGTGCTGGAAGCGCAGCACGGCAATCTCGGCTGGTGGAGCAGTGCCGAGGATCGAGCGATCTGGACGGTCGATGTCCCGGCCCGTGGCACCTATACGGTGACGCTCGAGTGGGCCTGTGATCGGGCCGCAGCCGGGCATCGACTTGTCATCGATGGTGGACTGACGCCACTGGTTCACCCCGTCACCGCGACGGCTGGTTGGGACGACTATCAGTCCCGGCAGATCGGAACGATCGAACTGGAAGCGGGGCCACGGCGTCTGACGTTTCGTCCAGTGGGGCGACCCTTGCCGGCGTTGATGGACTTGCGGAAGGCGGTGCTGGTGCCGGTCGCGTCACCCTGAGGTCCGATGACCACTCGGGAAAGCTTTGTAAGTCCTGAATTCTCAGGGACATTGGCGTGATTTCGACCAAACTGACGAATTTGCGAGAATAACTCCAGGCCCTGGTCCATCGCACTAGGTGTGGCTTGCCACATGGGACAGCATGACGGGAACGACTGAGGAGCAGGGGGCCAACGCTTCACCCGTAACGGGGGATGTCGCGGTCCGTCTCAGCAGTCAGGAAGTCGAGCGGCTCTACGACGAATATGGTCAGGAGTTGCACGCCTTTCTGCTGGGGGTCACCCGAAACGCCGACCTCGCACAGGAAGCCTTACAGTCTACTTTTCAGCGTGTCCTCGAACGGGGGCACACTGCTCGGAGTGAAACAGTTCGCGGCTGGCTGTTCCGGGTCGCTTTTCACGAAGCGATGGCTGTCCGCCGCAAACGACAGGGGCAGCATCAGGTCCTCGAACGATACGCAGGTTCGGGGTTACCCCGATTGGTACAGACGACTGAGGACGATTTAGTTCAGCAGGAGACGGTGACGCGGCTGCGGGAACTCCTGGGAAAGTTGCCGGCCGATCAACGTGAAATCGTCGAACGCCGCATGCATCGTGATCAGACCTTTGCCGAAATTGCCGCTGAGTTGAACCTGCCGCTGGGAACCGTGCTGACGCGAATGCGGCTGGCGACCCAGCGATTACAGCGGTGGTTGAAACCGAATGAATGAGACGTTCATCGTCTCCGGAGTAAACATCATGGACCGCGGTGCTGAGACTGCACCCCACCAGACATTAGAAGACGAGCGTCGCTGGACTGCGCTCTGTTACGTACTGGGCGAGCTCGACCCGGCGGCGTGCGCGGCTTGGGAAGCCCGCCTCGCCGAAGATGAAGAATGCTGCAACGCAGTCGCTGAGGCGACCCGCCTCGCGCTGACGCTGCAGCAGGCACGTCCAGTTGCTCCAGTCGCGTTGACCGTCCCTGCCGCAACTCGCCCAGCAGAACGGTCAGTTTCGACGTCGCGTTCGGGGGCTGGCGCTGCCATTGCGGCACTGCTCGCTGCGGCTGCCTGCGTCGTAGTGTTGGTTCAATCGCCGCGACCTTCGGCCGAAGATGAGCAGAATGTGCGGCTGGTCGCGCTCTGGCGTCAGCATGTGGTCCCGTCGGTCGCGACTTCCGCAGACCTGGACGACGATCTGGCTCTCCCTGGCAGTGAAGATCGGATCCCCGCCTGGTTGCTCGCTGCGGTCTCCCTGGAAGAGCGTCAGCGGACAACCGGTGAGGCTCAGGAAGTCTGGGAGGAGAACTAGCGTGCGACGGTGCGTCTTCACACTCCTGTGCGGTTGGGGATTGCTCTCTGCGGGAACAGTCGTTGTGGCTCAGGGGAAGTCCCCCTCGGCGCAGACCGAAGTCGCGGTGCTGGAGTTTGCCCGTTCGCATCACGCGGAACTCGCCGGACTGCTTGAGTCATTGAAGAACAACGCGCCGAACGAATATCAATCCGCGATCATCGACCTGGATCGCACCCGGGAACGTCTGGAACGCTCGCGAAAATCGAACCCCGAGCGTTACGAACTGGAACTCGCCGAATGGAAGGCCAGTTCCCGCATTCGTTTGCTCGCGGCCCGGTTAGCGATGGGGGGCGACACCACGCTGGAAGCCGAACTGAAGGTGGCTCTGCGGGAGCGCTACGACCTGCGGATCCAGTTACTGCAAGAAGAACGTCTCCGGTTGCAGAAGAAAGTGACCAAGCTCGAAGAATCGATCGCCGAGCAGGAACGGCGTCGCGCCGATCTGCTGGAAAAAGAGTTCACCACGCTCCAGAAAGGGGCCGGGCTGGCAGCCGATCGGAAGCCGCGTCCAGCCAAACCAGGCGAAGCTCCGAGCGCGAACAAACCCGGCGAGAAACCTGCGAAGCCGGGGACCGGGAAAGAAAAACCAAATTCGGACAAGCCCGCTGCGGCGAAGTCCGGAAAATCCTGAAGACTCACCCCGCGAGTCGTTGTTCTGTCAACGACTCCCTGAATCCTCACTTGCTGCTGTTGGTTGAAGGAGTTTGAGATGCCTGCACCGAACTGGATGAGCGTGCTGCTCGTGTTGACTGCTGGCGTGGCCAGTGCCGCGGAAGCCCCGCGCATTGATCAGCGCTACGCGAAGGATGGCGTTACCGAACAGCCCGATTTCCGTCAGCACATCATCCCGTTGATGGGCCGGCTGGGCTGCAACGGGCGGGCCTGTCACGGATCATTCCAGGGCCAGGGTGGCTTCCGTCTCTCCCTCTTCGGCTACGATTTCAAAGCCGATCACGAAAACCTGTTGAAGGGCGATGAGCCGCGCACCGTCCCCGGCAAACCCGCGGAATCGCTCTTCCTGCAGAAAGCTCTCACTGCGGTCGAGCACGAAGGGGGCAAGCGGGTCGAGAAGGGGACGTGGCAGTACCGCGTGCTCGAAAAATGGGTGCAGGACGGCGCGTTGCCGATGCCGAGCGATGCTCCGGAGTTCGTGCGGCTCGATGTCACCCCGAGCGAAATGGTCGCGAAGAAGAAGGGCGACACCTGGCAATTGAAGGCCGTCGCCGTCTGGTCGAATGGGACGTCGGAAGACGTCACTCCGCTCTGCCGGTTCCAGAGCAACAACGATCAGGTCGCCACCATCACCGAACACGGCTTGGTGACCGCCACCGGAGCGGGTGATACCCACGTCGTGGCATTCTACGACAATGGCGTCGTTCCAGTCCCGGTGATCCACCCCGTGAGTCCACAGATCGGTGCGAAGTACCCCAAGGTCCCGACCCCGACGAACATCGATCAACGGATCGTCGAGAAACTCTCGAAGCTCGGCATCGTTCCCGCAGACGTGTGTACCGACGCCGAGTTCCTCCGGCGCACTTCTCTCGATATTGCCGGTACGCTGCCGACCGCTGATGAAGTCGAAGCCTTCCTGGCCGATGCATCACCCGACAAGCGGGCGAAGAAGATCGATGAACTCCTCGAACGTCCGGCCTATGGAGCCTGGTGGGCCACCAAGTTCTGTGACTGGACGGGAAACAACGCCCGCTATCTGAACACCAACGGCTATGACCGTCAGACCATTGCGGCAACCGCGTGGTACGACTGGATGCAGAGGAAACTAGCCGACAATGTCCCCTACGATCAGATGGTCGAAGGGATCGTCCTCGCGAAGAGCCAGCAGGACGATGAATCCTACGAAGCCTACTGCGAACGGATGAGCGGCTACTTCCACAAGGATTCGAAGTCGAGTTTCTCGGATCAGTCCGAGATGCCGTACTACTGGATGCGGAATAACTTCCGGACAGAAGAAGACCGGGCTCTCGGGTTCGCTTACACGTTCCTCGGCGTGCGGATCCAGTGTGCCCAGTGCCACAAGCATCCGTTTGATCAATGGACGAAAGACGATTTCGATCGATTCAAGGGTTTCTTCGGACGTGTCCAGTACGGCATCGTTCCGGGGGAAAAGGCGACCTACGAGAAGATGCTCGCCGATCTGAAGGTCGACCCGAAGAAGGGGAACAACAACGACATTCAGAAAAGCCTGGACGGGTTGTTAAAGGCTGGCAAGACGATTCCGTTCCAGGCCCTCTATGTCCCTGAGCCGAAAATCACAAACCCGAACAAGGATCGCAAGGACAAGAAGGACAACGGCAAGGACCGTAAGCAAATCGTCGCCGGCCGGACCGCCAAAGTGCTCGGGGGCGATGAAGTCTCACTCGCCGAGATGAAAGACCCCCGCGAAGCCCTAATGGACTGGATGCGAGCGGAAGAGAATCCGTACTTCGCGAAGTCGATCGTCAATCGCGTCTGGGCCAGTTACTTCCATCGCGGCATTGTCGAACCGGCGGATGACCTCAGCCTCGCGAACCCGCCATCGAACGCGGCGGTGCTGGATTATCTCGCGACGGAATTCCGGAACCACAATTACGATCTGAAGTGGCTGCATCGCGAGATCTGCAACAGCCGCACCTATCAGCTCAGCTGGCGGACGAACGAGACCAACCGTCTCGATGAGCGGAACTTCAGTCACGCTGTCCCGCGGCGTATCCCGGCGGAAGTCGCGTACGATGCAATCCAGGCAGCGACAGCCAGCGGTCCTGCAGCTGCGAAATTCCAGACCAGTAACGATGGCCGTGCCATCAGCGATCCCATCGTCACGACGCAAGGGGCTCGTGGTAAGGCGGGCTACGCTCTCACGGTCTTCGGGCGTTCAATCCGCGAAAGCAACTGCGATTGTGATCGTTCGGCGGAAGCGAGCCTCCTGCAGACCGTCTTCCTGCAGAACGACCAGGAACTCCTCGACGCGATCAATCGTCGCGGCGGCTGGGTCGACGAAATGGTGAAGACTACCAAGGCCCCTGCGGAAGATACCGACCGGGCAGCCAAACGCAAACTGGCTCAACGCGCCATCGAGCAACTGCAGGACTCCATCAAGAAGCTCGAAGGGAACGAGAAGCAGGCGGACCGCTTGAAGAAGTTGAAAGCGGAACTCGCCAGCATGGAAGAACGGGCTGCCAAGTTCCGAGAAGTCGGTGAAACGGCTCCCGTGAAGCCGGTCGATGCCACGACCCTCATTCGTCAGGCGTATCTGCGGACGGTCAGCCGACCGCCGACCGATGCGGAAGTTGCCCGGGCGCAGGCGTATTTTGCCGAAGCCGGCGACTTGGCAATCGGCGCTCGCGATCTCCTGTGGGCCTTGCTCAACACCAAGGAATTTGTGGTCAATCATTAATGCGGACGACGGAGCGGCGGACTGTCCGTCGTCCCGAATCAACTCACTCCTCACGCCTCAAAGGAACGACCGATGGCTATTTCCCGGACCTGCGACGGTCAGAATCGTCGCGATTTTCTGAAAGCCGGTGCGCTCGGTGCCACCGCCCTCACACTCCCGAACTATCTGCGGATCGCTGCCGCGGGGGAAACCGGCAAAGCGAAAGCACAATCGGCAATCTTCATCAACCTGCCCGGTGGGCCGACCCACATGGACACGTTCGACCTCAAGCCGAACGCTCCGTCGGAGTACCGCGGCGAATTCAACCCGATTCAGACGAACGTCTCCGGGATTGAAATCTCCGAGCATCTGCCGAAGATCGCTCAGGTGATGGACAAATTCGCGATTCTCCGCGGCATCACCCATACGCTCGCCGCGCACGAACTCGGCAGCCAGTACGTCAACACCGGCAACCGCCCGATCCCGTCGCTCGAATTCCCGGGTCTCGGGGCCGTGGTGACGAAAGAGCTCGGCGGACCGGAAACGCTGCCGCCCTATGTCGCGATTCCCAACAGTGCGCAGAAGCCGGGTTACCTGGGGGTGCGTTACGCACCGCTCAACACCGGCTCCACCCCGACGGTTGGCAAACCGTACAGCGTTCGCGGCATCTCGCTGCAGAACGGCCTGACGGTCAACGAAGTCGAACGGCGGACCAGTCTCCTCAACGACCTCGACGTGGCCTTCAAGGGCTTCGAAAAGGACAACCAGCTGCTGGATGGTCTCGACCGGTTCTCGGAACAGGCTTACTCGATGATTACATCGAAGCGCGCCCGCGAAGCGTTCGATGTCAGCCTCGAATCGCCGTCCTTTGCCGAACCTTTCGGTTCTACATCTTTCGGTCAGAGCTGTCTCCTCGCCACACGGCTCATCGAGTCGGGCGTCCGCTTTGTCACGATCTCCTACGGCGGGTGGGACACGCACAACGACAACTGGGCACGTCTCCGCGATAAACTGCTCCCACCGTTCGATCAGGGCTTCGCTGCCCTGCTCGCTGGTCTGCAGCAGAAGGGGCTGCTCGAATCGACCGCGGTCTACGTCACCGGGGAATTCGGTCGCACGCCAAAAATCAACACGACCCGTAACGGTCGCGATCACTACGCCCGTTCGATGTTCATGCTGATGGCCGGTGGCGGAATCAAGGCCGGTCAGGTCGTCGGCACAAGCGATGAAAAGGGTCTCGGTCCGATCGACCACAACTGGTCGCCGGCTGACGTCGCCGCCTCCTTCTTCCACAACCTCGGCATCGATCCGAAGAAGGAATACCAGACCAGCACCGGGCGGCCGGTGATGATCGTCCGCGATGGCAACGTGATTCCGCAGCTCTTCAGCTAAGCTGCAGCGTCTCCAGGATCGACTTGCGCGGGGCGATCGTCACGTTGGCGGTCGCCTCGTTTTTTGTCCCGCACACGGGGGTGTGCGCGATGGTTTCTGTCTGTTGAAGCTCGATGTTCTTGATCTGGGGGAAGACAACGATGAAAACGTTCGCCACGTGGTGTCTCGCCGCAGGGATGGCTCTGCTCTCGCTGGCTCATCTGCAGGCCGCGGACGAGCCGAAGGGCAAGAAGAAAGCCGAACCGGGGGCTCAAGCCTTCAATCTGCCGAAGGAGATCACGCTCTCTGCCGAACAGCAGGAGAAACTCGCGGCACTGAAGAAGGAACTCGGCCCAAAAGTCGCCGCCGCCCAGAAGAAGATCGATGAAATTCTCACGGCTGACCAGAAAGCGGCCCGCAAGGCTGCCCAAGAGAAGGTCAAAGCGGACAATCTGAAAGGCAAGGCAGCCCAGGAAGCCGTAGAAGCTGCTCTGAAGCTGACCGACGAACAAAAAACCAAGTTCACCGCCGCCCAAGCCGAGATGCGCGAAGTTCAAGCGCTGGTGAAAAGCAAGATGGCGGAATTCCTGACCGACGAACAAAAAGCCAAGGTTCCCGGCCTCGTGCCAAAGAAACCGAAGACGAAGAACTGATCCGCAGGCTTCGTCCAGTGTGACGGCTGACAAATCCCGACTTACATCCCGACGTCTCTCCAGGGCGTCGGGATGTTGCCTTTCAAACTCCATCAAGTGCGCGATCGCCACCTGAACCAGCGGCGTGAACCAATCCCGGGAAACTCGCGGATAATACCTGGAATCGGACTGACACTCAGGCCCTGCGAACTCTTCGACCATGTCTGAGGCTTGTGGCTGCGTGTGATGGACACGTACGCCAACGGTTGTCGTGGTGAAGGGCGTTGGGTCGGTGCTGTTCGGGCTCTCACAAAACGTCACTGGTCCGTCGGCAAGGTTGCTGGTGTCTGAGCTTCGCTGAGTGAGATCAGTCCATCATGGTCCTGATCCAGACGCTTGAACGCCGCGGACGCACCGTGAAATTCTCGACGTGAGACATCACCGTCAGTATTCCGATCCATGTTGCGAAACCACTCGACATCGGGCGTCGTCGTTCTGGCCAGACGGCAGGGATATCCTTGACTCACCACAAACAGCACCTGCTGGGGTATCCGGAGGAGATCAACGCGATTCTCCGTGATGCAGGATGCGGCTGCCAAAGTCCGCCAGCCTTCGCGGAGTTCACGTACGGACAATCCCGCGTCGTGATTAGTGTCGAGCAGTTCAAACAGTCCACCCCCGTGGTAGATGCTGATGAGCAAGTGGCCACGGGTGAGTTGCCGCTGTAGCGCAAGCCACTTTTCCAACTCTGCAGGTGACACCGCTCCGTTGCCATCGCGGTCGACAAGGGAGATCATCCAGGCGCGGGAGGGACGTCGGCTCCGCTCTCCATCTCCGTTGGTCTCGCTCTGACGCTCGGCGATTGCATTCCCCAATTCTTCGCGCAGTTGATGATGCAGTGCATCGATGACTCCTGGAACACTCCAGGAGTCACCGCGGGTCTTTGAGGTGAGATGGAGCGGCGAGACCCGAACCTGGTTGCCAATTGAGATCCGCCATTCTATGGAGGAGTTCGTGGGACTGCCGCAGCGAGTCTCGTTGTTCGATTCGATGCGCTTCAGAATCAGGCTGTCTTCGCCTGCGGGAGCGAGATCGAGACTCTCCGCCGGTCGAAGAGGATTGGTGGCCCAGTTCCCCGGGTAACTGGCATTCGGCAGGAGTTCTCCCACCCCGATGAGTTCATCATCATTGGCATCCAGACGCCGCAAGACGATTTCCGCTTGAGACCATTCGGCTTCGGTCACTGATTGATCCTGATCTTGATCAAGTGCCTGGCTGATCGCCTTCGAGAGGGCCGCCGTGTGCGGGAGTTTTCCATGTCCGATCGTGACACGCCCCACACCATTCCGGCGATAGTAATTGGTCAGATCTTGCTTGGTGCAAGTCGATGAACCGTTGATGCCAAGTGCCTTGAGCAAGTGCTCCGGGGCCACGGGTGGGGTAAAGCCTGTCCCCAGGGACAGCCGCACGGCTCTGGCCGAGGGAACTAGGCGGAGTTCATCGTCTCTCAGCGATCCATCGGCATTCCTGTCGGCAAAATCAAAGACCGCATGGATCGACCGTGTCCAGTATTCTTCGAAAGGCAGGTCGTCGACAGTCAGGTGCAGCGCGATGTCGTGAAGTCGTCCGGCTTCCGTCAGCCGGAACTTTTCCGAAGGGGACTGCGCGGGCGCGCTGGTTTGCCCATAGACGTCCAGGCCGACTGCAGACAAGACCCAGAGCGAGATCAGCAGGATTCTCACAGCAACTCCTCGATGGCGACGCCACTCGGTTCGGCCAACCGGATCGGCCGTCCGACGTTCGACATGTTCTGCTTCCGGGGATCGAGCCCGATGCTTCGGAAGACCGTGGCGAGCAAGTCCGCGGTGTGCGTTGGCCTGGTTGCAAGCTGCATGCCGTCGGGAGAGGTGCTGCCGACCACCTGTCCGCCACGGATGCCCGCACCCGCCAGCGCAACCGACCAGGTGGAGGGCCAATGATCGCGACCGGATTGGCCATTGATCCGTGGCGTTCGGCCAAACTCTCCCTGACAGACGATTAATGTGTCCTGGAGCAGACCGCGGTCCCGAAGATCAGTGATCAGCGACGCCATTCCACGGTCGAGTTGCTGTGACAGATCTTGAACGCGTTCGAAGTTGTTGGCATGCGTATCCCAGCCGTCGAGCGAGACTTCAACAAAGCTGACGCCGCGCTCCACCAGGCGGCGTGCGAGCAAACATCCCTGACCAAAGGCCCCTGCACCATACCCATCCCGTAGCGTGCGTGCTTCATCATCGAGATTGAAGGCCGCTGCGGCTTTGGGATTCATCAGCCGCAAGGCACGCGCGGCCGCTGAATCGAGAGCATCGACAACGGGCGATGCTGGCATCCGCGATGCCGCATGTAATTCCGCCTGCAAGTGGAGACGTTGAGTCAGGAGCGATTCCGAGTCCGGGGTCAGGTCTTCCACCTTCAAGGAGGTGTTTGCGCCTGGCATGTCCCTGCGCCCCTGGCCACCGACAACGAAAGGGGCATATTGCGGTCCCAGAAATCCCCCTCCGCGGATCGCGGGCTGGCCGCCGATCTGCACGAAAGTGGGAATCTCGCTGGCAACCTGCAGTTCATGTGCGACCAGTGACCCGATTGCGGGAAACTTGATCGCCCCTTGAGGTGTGTAGCCCGTCTGGGAGACGACTCGGGCGCGCGAATGGTCCCCTTCGCGGGTCGACATCGAGCGAATCAGAGAGAAGTTCGACGCCAGTGTAGCCAGTTTGGGTAGATGTTCGCTGATCTGCAGACCCGGCACGGATGTGTCAATTGGCCGGAAGAGTCCACCATTTTCATGTTGCGGCTTCAGATCCCATAAATCGATCGTCGCCGGGCCTCCGTTCAACCAGAGCAGGATCACAGACTTGGGCCTGGAGCCCGCGACAGCAGTCACGTCCGCCAACGCTGATAGCCAGCTGGATGTCGCCCAACCTGCGGCACTCATCGCCAGACTTCGTAGGACAGTTCGCCGAGACATTGACGACGTCAGCATCAGTTGAATCCCCTTAATGGTTCGTATTGAACTCGGCTGAATTCACCAGCACCCAGAACAGGTTGCCCAGGTGTTGCGCGCGTTCGGTGGTGGGTGAGACCGCAATCGAGCGTTTCACCACTGGCAGTTCCGTCTGGCGAACATGACGGCCGAGCACCGCGAGATAAATCGTGTCGACCTGCTCTTCCAGGGTCATGAAGGGGGAACTGAGGATTGAAGCGAGCATCGGATTTCCCTGCGGTGTCGTCAGCTCGTTGATCAGCGATCCATTCATCAGGGTGAGGGCCTGCGAAATCGATCGCTCAGCATTGTGGGTGGATTCGACGTAAAACTGAGCAGAGAAGTCACGCCTTCGGCTGCGGGCCATCCCCCCCGCGATGTCTCTGCGCTCTGCTGGCAATCCGGCGGCTATCTGCAGGCTGTCGTACAACTGTTCGCCAGTGAGTCCGCGAACAATCGCAGCCTGTTTGTGGAACGACGCTGTGACATCGACCGAACCGTCTGCCCCCGATGTCGCTGCAACGGGAACTGTTGCCAGTCGATATGCCCGGGATTCCACGATTCCCCGGACCATGAAATCCAGGTCATAACCGCTGGCAATAAAGGTCTCCGCGATTTCATTCAACAGTGCGGCACGCGGGCCAGTTTGGAATTCCTCACGGCTGAGGTCATCCATTGGTTCGATGATGGCCTCGCCGAAGAAGTGTGCCCACAGACGATTCACCGCATTCTTGGCCAGCAGGTGTTCGCGGTCAGTTTTCATCCAACCGGCCAACACCCGTCGTAGTTCGACGGAATCAAGCTGCTCCGGGTAATCGATTTCCGCGTTGTTCAGCAGAGCCGGTGCTACTTCCAATTCGGTTTCAGGAATGCGGACTCTCGGGAGAATTGACCGCCGATTGTCGTCCAGAGTCGGCGGAGCGAAGAACGCGGCCGTCTCCCAGAACTGCTCGCGGGTCCATCGTGCGAACGGGTGGTTGTGGCACTGCGCACAATCCAGATTGATGCCTAGAAATGCTCGGGTCGAACTGGCCGCCAGATTCTCCGGTTTGGCAAGATTTGCGTCATAGAAGCCGGCAGGAGACGTTTTCCCTGTGACCGGTTTGCCGGTCTCCATTGTCAAGACTTCGACGACCAGATCGTCGTAGCGTGTTCCTTCGCGAAGTTGTTGAGCGAGCCAGGACTCAAACCCGTCAGCGACGGAAGCGAATTCACGGGTGTCGGCCTGCGGGACCCACGACCGACGCCAAAAGGTCGCCATGTTCCTGGAGTAGATGCCGGATTGCATCAGGCGCTGAATCGCATCGTCGCGTCGTGACTCCGAATCATTGTCATCAAACTCATGAACCTCAGCGATCGCAGGGATACGGCCAGCCAGGTCGAGCGTCAGCCGGCGCAGAAAACACGTCGGATCGGCCAGTCGTGAGTCGGCGATGTCGACGACCCCCAGTCGTGTGTCGATCAGCCGCGCGAGTTCTCCGGAACTGATCTCGGCAGCAGGACCGTTGTTCGCTACTGCCGCAATCAGCATCAAGGGGAGCAGCGCGGCGAACGGCCGTCGGTATCCCAGACAACACAGTGCTCTCGTCATGTACACGCACTTTCAAGGCCGGGTCGAAGTCCCAATCGACAACACTCCAGCAGCTCACTTCTCACTCAAACCGTCTTCGTCAATCAGATGGCCATCGTCCCGAATCGTCAAATAGGCGAACGTCAGTGGATCCAGCTTCACGCTGACGAAACGAACCCGGCCATCACAGAAGAGCACGTTGGCCCCTCCCTGGTGAAAGCCGTAGATCCCGAACCAGTTGTTACAGTTGACGCTGCAGTCTGAGCTGTCACCACGGCCGGGAGTTTCTCCGGTCTCTGCGTTTGCCGCACCAAAGGCGATGGAACCCCATCCGGCCCATGCACCACGGGCGTTCGGACTCACGCCAAACTGTCCGTCCCCTGGCGTTTTCTGATCGTTTCTCCACGCCGACGGTCGCCCCGCCTGTTCGATGAGCAAGAGTGTGTTTGACAAACCATCGGAGATCATCGCGAGCGGCAGCGTCTCGTTATCAATCATCGGCTGGCGTTGATTACCGAGACCGCGCTCCTGCCCGAGAGCATTGATGCCATATCCGTCCCGGGTCATCAGGACCCCATTCGAAGCAATGAAATCCACGACTCCGGCATTGCATGTGAAAACCGTGTCCTTGTCCGGGTTCAATGACTTCGTCGAAGCTTGCGATTGAATCTGAATCAGCCGCGTGCCGGGACTGGATGGACACCGGAAGGCCGGAAGCGGAACCTCCACGACGGCCTTGTTCTGCGGATCAAAAAAGTCGTAGCGGGGATCGTACTGCCCGGCCAGACGGGATTGATCGAGGTAAGGCAGGATCTGCCCACCCCAGCCGCCGTAGGGGTTGCCATCGTTGAAGCCCGTACGGCGTGGTGGCAGTCCACCCTGTACGGTGGCGTATGCCGTGAATGCTGCCCCCAGACGCTGCAAACGATCCTGACATGCCCGCTCTCGGGCCTCATCCCGAGCAACCAGAACTACGGGTGCCAGGATTGTGGTGACAACGAGCAGGCATCCAGCGACGACCGTGAGCTCCAGCCGACTTAACCAATATTGCATGCGCCGTCTCCTGATCGGAATTCGGTAATTCGATGATCAATCCCGTGACGAAGCTGGCAGATCAGCTCAGTATTCACCGATGACTTCACCACCGTTGATCGTGACCAGTGCGAACAGAAGATTCGCGTCAATGTTTTCACCCAGCAGACGAACAGATCCGTCGGCCAGGGCCGTGTTTGCCCCCCCTGGATGAAAACTGTAAACACCCTGACTGTTATTGCAGTTCACGGTGCAGGTCCCGCCTGGACCATCTTTGGTCACTCCATCTGACCCAAAGACCTGTACCTGAAACACCTGGTACGAAGGCCATGATCCCCAACTGGTGGCCTGACTCAAGCCCGCATTGGTGGGCTGCTTCACACCGCGAATATAGTAGTCCGCACGACCGGCCTGTTCGGTGACGAGCATCGAGTTCGTCGTCCCATCCTGAAAATCGCGGAACCTTCGCACACGCGGTAAATCATCGAGTCCCGTGATCTGGTTATTACCACTCAACGACGGGTTCCCGTACTGCGTCGACGAAAAACTGTTCGGTCCGAAATAGTCGCCGGCAATCCCGGCTGATGTCACCCCACTCTGAATCACAGTCACCACGCGCGGACCAGGTGCAGACGGGCACATGAAGATCGCCAGCGGAGTCTGGATGACAGCGGCATTCTCAGGGGCGTAAAAATCCTTGTCGAAATGATACAGCCCCTGCAGATTCGCCTGGTCGATGTAGGGCAGGATTGATGGTCCCCAACCCCGTACGTTGCCTTTGCTCAGAATTCGTCTCGGAGGCAGGACCAGATACGACGCCTCATAGTTGTGCATTGCCAAACCGGTCTGCTTCAGATTGTTTCGACAACTCATCCTCCGTGACGCTTCCCGCGCTTGTTGAACAGCCGGTAATAACAAGGCCACCAGGAGCCCGATGATGGCGATGACGACAAGCAGCTCAATCAGTGTGAAACCGTTCCGCGGCTTGGCCGACGTCGGTCTGTCCATCTCCGAAACCCTCCTTACGGTCTGACAGCGACTCGCAGCCGAGGAGAGGCAAATCATGCGCCGTTCGGATGGAACTCGTCTCTGGCGGCGATGCTTCCACAGGGTCTGGCAGATGCCACAAAGCGTTTCACACACGCAGAAATCACCCTGCAGCAGCGCCGCTACAAGGAGTTTCTGAAAGTCTGCTCCGGCCCCTTGATGAGGGATGCTGCCGATCCCACTGACTCGATGGCGTGGCGATTATTTCCTCGGGGGCGAAGGAAAAATCGCACCCTCATCCTGCGTGCCCGTTATGAAACTGGCACTAGAATCACAGTGACCGCAGGTCCCGAGTTCGTGCCATCAATCGATGACGCGTTGATTCGCTTGGAGCAAAGTCAGCTGATGCTCCAGAGCCTCGATTCGTTGCTGCAGTTCCTCGATCACCGGAGCGACTTGCTGCTGCGAGAACCGTTTGTGGATGTGCTGGGGACAGTTCACATCCCACGCTTCGACATAGAACAGGATGGCCCGTTCGACCTTGCCCGGATACGCAGGGTCACGCAATCGGTCGAGCAACGCGGGATCGCCATCCTCCACGCGGGCATGGCCCCAGACCTTGATGCGGCGGCGGCTGGCGTAGTCCATCAGGAAGATGAACGCCTTCGAGTTCTCGGACAGGTTGCCCAGCGTGATGTATTGCCGATTGCCACCGAAGTCGGCAAAGCCCAGCGTCTTCTCATCCACTTTCTTGAGGAAGCCGGGCGAACCACCCCGGTACTGAATGTAAGGCTGGCCTTCGGCGTTCGCTGTTCCCAGATAGAACATGTCCAGTTCCGCGAGGAACGCTTCCAGTTCCGGAGTGACCGTCGTTTCCCAGCTCCCACTGGATTCCATTCGGGCATAGCTGGACCGGGAGCCCCTCTCGGTCTGAATGGCCTTGACCGACGGCGTGAAGGCGATGTCGCTGGCGAAGGTGCGCATGGCAGAGGTCCTCCAAACTGGCAGTGGTTTCTCTCGCATCCGGCCGTCGACATTTCGGCTGAGATGTGAGCGGAGACATTCATCTGACGTCCGGAATCCCGGCGTCATCAATGGGTCGCGGGCCGGGAGCAGACCAGTGGAACTTCCGGTCGGATTCCTGAATCGGCACGTCGTTGATGCTGGCCTCTCGCCGCCGCATCAGCCCGTCCTCGTCAAACTCCCACAGCTCATTGCCGTAGGCCCGAAACCATCGGCCTGCCTGGTCGTGGTACTCGTACTGGAAGCGAACCGCGATGCGATTGTCGCCGAAACTCCACAGCGATTTCTTGAGGCGGTAGTCGAGCTCCCGATCCCATTTGCCGGTCAGGAACTCGCAAATCTGGTCCCGGCCGCGTAGGAATTGATCGCGATTGCGCCACTCGGAGTCTTCCGAATAGGCGAGTGCGACGCGGTGCGGGTCACGGCTGTTCCAGGCATCTTCGGCAGCACGCACCTTGACCGTGGCCGTTTCCATGGTGAAGGGTGGTCGCATGGGTGACATGCGAGATCCTTTCGAATGAAGTGAGGCCGGGTGCCTGGTTTCGTCAGGCACCCGGTTGGATCGACGATCGACATCCGTGGTTACTGGAGCTGCTGTTTCCCGAGGAATTCGCGAATCCTCGTCGCGATCTCGACCCCCTCTTCTTCCAGGGCAAAGTGACCCGTGTCGAGCAGATGGAACTCCAGGTTCTTCAGGTCTCGTTTGTAGGGATGCGCTCCTGCTGCCGGGAAAATCTGATCATTCTGTCCCCACACGATCAGGGTGGGGGGCTGATGCTGGCGGAAGTATGCCTGCCACTGGGGATAGAGCGGCGGGTTGCTGCCGTAGCTGTAGAACAGGGCGAGTTGAATCTCCTGATTGCCGGGGCGGTCGAGGAGCGGTTGCACATGGCCCCAGGTGTCCGGACTGATCGTCTCGACGTTGCGCACGCCGTGCGTGTACTGCCACTTCGTGGCGTCGAGCGTCAGGAAGGCCCGCAGCGGTTCACCCTGCTTATCCGAACGGTCCTTCCAGTACGCCTTGATCGGCTTCCAGAACTCGTTATCGAGCCCCTCGTCATAGGCGTTCCCATTCTGGACGATCATCGTCTGCACACGTGCCGGGTGCTTCACTGCGAGTCGATAGCCGACGGGTGCACCGTAGTCCATGAGATAGATCGAATACTTCTTCAGGCCCACCTGTTCGGTGAACTTCTCGATCACGTTCGCCAGGTTGTCGAAGGTGTACTCAAACTCTTTGACGGACGGAGCCGAACTGCTGCCGAAGCCCGGATAGTCCGGTGCGACAACGTGATACTTGTCCGCCAGCGCCGGAATCAGATTGCGGAACATATGCGAGGAAGTCGGAAACCCGTGCAGCAGGAGCACGGTGGGTGCCTCTTTCGGACCAGCTTCCCGGTAGAAGATGTCGAGTCCGTCGACCTTCACGGTGCGATGTAAGACCTGCATCGGTGCGGTGGCTTTCGGCTCGCCACCATTTGCGGTTGTTGTCACCGCGATGAGTGCGACTGCGGTCGCGAGAGCCTTGAACGAGATCATGATGGGGGACACCTTGGCGATGAAGGATGGGTTGGGAAAAGGATTCGAGCCGAAGTGGTCTCGATGGGGCCTAGCGTGTCTCGTCGCAGCCGGGGATCGACGCACACACCGCGTGGTGATCGACGATCGGCTCGACCTTGGGGAAATCGATGTCGGTCTCGGCGACATGGTTGAAGTAGTTGGTGAAGAGGTTCAGCGCGACATGGGCCACCACTTCGGCCAGCGCGGCGTCATCGAGACCAGCAACACGTGCGTCCGCCAGATCGCCGTCACTGACCCGGCCCCGTTCGTCGACCACACGGCGGGCGAACTTCACCAGCGCTTCCGCTTTCGGATCGACGGCCGTGCCGCGTCGGCTGTCCATGATCTGCTCGGCCGTCAGTCCCACCATCTTGCCGATCGTCGAATGGGCGGCGAGACAGTAGTCACAGCCGTTGACTTGACCGACCGTCAGGGCAATCTGTTCGCGCTGCTTCGGGGACAAGTTCCCTTTGCTGAGCGATCCGCTCAGTGACAGGTACCCATCCAGGACGGCGGGCGAATTCGCCATCGCCCGCGTCATGTTGGGGACCAGCCCCAGCTTGCCTTTCACAGCGTCGAGAAGTTCTTTCGCACGGCCAGTGGCGGATTCAGGATTGAGTTGGGGGATGCGGGACATGGTCGAGACCTTTCCAGAATGGTGTGGCACTTTCGTTTCCCACCGGACAGTCGGCGGGTCATGTCTCGCAACTAATTCAGTTTCCGTGCCAATTGCGAGACAATCCTGCAAAGCATTGAAGGGTAATACTTTGCGGATCATCACCGAAAAGAGAGGGTCAACGACATTTCGTTGTAGAACGATTTCTCGTGCGTCGAAAACGAAATATCGTTACTCTCAAGACATGGCAGAACTCCCTCAGGCTTCCGGAATTTTGGGTGACCCCAGGAACGTCCTCCTGGAGCTGGCCGACCTGCATCAGTTGACCGACCTGCTGCCGCTGGCGGTTCGGCGACTGGCCGAATCTTCGACGGTCGCACTGGCGCGCATCTGGTTGATTCAGCCTCCGAAGTCAGGCGACTGCGCGGCCTGCCGCTTCGCCAGTGAGTGTCCTGATCGCGCGCGGTGCCTGCACCTGGTAGGGAGCGCGGGGCGTTCGATTCAGATGCCGGAGACTGATTGGCAACGCGTGAATGGGGCGTTTCAGCGTTTTCCAATCGGCGTTCGCAAAGTCGGTCGGATTGCTGCGACCGGTGAATCGCTGGAAGTAGCAGATGTGACTGGTGATCATCCGTGGGTGGCCGATCCGGATTGGATTCGTGCGGAACAGATCCAGTCGTTCGCGGGACACCCCCTCCGACACCGGGGTGAGGTCCTGGGAGTGCTGGCGCTCTTCTCGCGCGCCCAGCCGGGGCCGACGTGCTTCGAGTGGCTGCGGATGATCGCGAATCACCTGGCCGCCGCGATTGCCAATGCTCGCGCGTTGGAAGAGATCGAAACCCTCAAGCAACGACTGGAGCTGGAGAACGAGTACCTGCGGGAGGAAGTGACTCAGTCCGTGGCCTTTGGCGACCTGATCGGTCATTCGCCTTCGTTGCAGGCCGTGACCCGTCAGATCGAGTTGGTGGCTCCCACGAATTCCGCCGTGTTGATTCTGGGGGAAAGCGGTACCGGCAAAGAGGTCGTCGCCCGTGAGATCCACCGACACAGCCAACGCTCGGCGCGACCGCTCATCAAAGTCAATTGTGCTGCCGTTCCGCGTGAACTCTACGAAAGTGAGTTCTTCGGGCATGCGAAAGGTGCGTTCACCGGCGCGCTGCGTGACCGGGCCGGGCGGTTTGAACTCGCCGATGGGGGCACGCTGTTCCTCGACGAAATCGGTGAGATTCCCCTCGACCTGCAAGCTAAGCTGCTCCGCGTGTTGCAAGAAGGCGAGATCGAACGGATCGGCGAAGAGCGAACGCGGCGGATCAACGTGCGGGTGATCGCCGCCACCAACCGGAACCTGCGGGCCGAGGCAGAAGCCGGACGATTTCGCCAAGACCTGTTCTATCGCTTGAGCGTGTTCCCGATGGAGTTGCCGCCGCTAAGAAAACGCGTCGAAGATATCCCACTCCTGGCAGAGCACTTCCTCGCGCGGTTCTCCCGCCAGTTAGGGCGACGCACGCCTCGACTCACGCTGGCCAACGTTCAGGAATTGCAGCGGTACGACTGGCCGGGCAATGTCCGCGAACTTCAGCATGCCCTGGAACGGGCCTGCATCGTCTCCACCGACGGGAAACTGCGATTCGAGTTGGTGAAAGAGCCGCTGAAGCAAAACGTCCAACCATCCGAAATCAAGGCTCAACAAGAAATCCTGACGGACCAGGAACTGCGGCAGTTGGAAGCCAACAACATCCGCGCGGCATTGAGTGCGTGCAACGGAAAGATTTACGGAACCGAGGGGGCCGCAGCACTGCTCGGGATGAAGCCCACGACGCTCGCTTCGCGCATCAAAGCCCTCGGAATCAACAGCTGATCCCGCACTCGAATGAAGCGTTGAGACGACGCGGCCCTCAGAGAATAGTGCTTGAGCCGCCCGCCCAGACGCTCGCAGCACATGATCCGCAGCTTCGTCTCGTCGGTGCCGCTGTCTGGGGTTTCCGTCGCCTGACAATTCACTGGTGGCTGATTTCCCAACGCTGTTACGGCCGTTCCTCGTGGTAATGCTCAACGGTTTCCGACACCAGGTGGTCCAAGTACCGCTCACCGAGCACCACAAAGTGATCCAAGCTTTCCTGTTGCAATGTCTGGACGAACCATTCGATTGAGGTCTCTTTGTGGGGCGAACCAAATGACAATTCGAGATTCTTCCAAGGTGAAGAACGACACTTCTGATCATGACCATCGAGTAAACTTAAACCTTCGGTCTGACCAGAATGGAAGGCCACTTCCCAATAGAATGTCGATCATGAACCACAACGCCCCGCTTCCCTATACGGAGACTGTCGAAGTCATCCCGAGCGATGAAGCCCACGACATTTCTCGCGTGGTTCAAGCCCTGATGGCACTGCTCCAGCGCAACCGCGACAAGTCGGGGCATTTTCACGGCGAGGTGCATGTCAAAACCCACGGCTGCGCCGCGGCAGAATTGCAGGTGCTCCCGAACCTGCCACCGGAATTAGCCCAGGGCCTGTTTAAGAGCGTACGAACGTTCTCGGCCGTGGTGCGGTTCTCGAATTCTGCCAGCCAGTCGCAGGCAGACTTGATTCCCGATGGTCGCGGACTGGCGATCAAGGTCCTCGACATGGGAGGGGACCGGCTGACCTCAGATGACACCAGCGGCCAGACACAAGACTTCGTGCTGGTGAACCATCCCGTATTCTTCGCCCAAAACGTGAAGGACTTTCTGCGGCTGGAACAAGTTCGGGTCTCGGCCAACGACAACCCGCTAGTAACCGTGGCCCAGGGACTGACGGGCGGCAACTGGAATCCACTGCACTGGCACTGGCGGGAAGCCCTGACTGCTGCCCAGATTGCCGGGCATTTACCCGCACATCCTGCGAGCAATACCTACTTCAGTATGGCTCCGATTCGGTTCGGCCAGTACGTGGCAAAATACTGCGTCCGGCCCGCCGGGGATCTGCGTGGCACTTGGTTGGAGCTGGCGTCCCGGCTGGGAACCCAACCGGATGCGCTGCGGCTGATGCTGGAAGAAACCTTGCGGTCGCAGCAAGTCCTGTTTGAGTTTCAGGTCCAACTACGAACGTCATCCAACTCCATGCCGGTTGAGGACGCTACTGTTGAATGGCCGGAAAGTGAATCGCCGTACCGCACGGTCGCGCGTCTGCTGATTCCCCGACAGGAGATCGGTACGGAGCAGCAGAAAACGATGTGTCGGCAGCTGACCTTCAACGTCTGGCACGCCCTTGCGGACCATCGTCATCTGGGGGGAATCAATCGTCTCCGACGCGAGGTCTATCCGATTTCGGCTGCCTGGAGACGGCAAGAGGGGCTCGCATCGCCACAGGAAACAGCCTGACAGGCGCGGCCTTCAGCATCGTCAGAATTCGGTATCTCCCGGATGCACTGTCCGACAAGTGCGTCAGACGACAGCCCCAAATAACGCACCGACCCCCGCCGTCAGTCCCATCGCGAGTGCACCCCAGAAGGTGACCCGGAAGGCGGCCTTCCAGACGGGGGCACCTCCCGCGTAAGCACCAAACCCGCCCAAGAGCGCAAGAAACAGGATCGATGTGGCGATGACGACGGGGATCAAGGCCGTACGTGGCGTGACCAGCGCCGTGACCAGCGGCATCGCGGCACCGATCGCAAAGGTGCCCGCCGAGGCGAAGGCCGCCTGCACGGGCCGGGCGGTTGTCAGGTCGGAGATGCCCAATTCGTCCCGTGCATGGGCCGCCAGCGCATCGTGAGCCATCAGCTGATCGGCCACCTGCCGGGCCAGTGACGGCTCCACTCCACGGCTCGCATAGATTGCGGCCAGTTCGCTCCGTTCCGATTCATCCTCCGTTGCCAGTTCCTTACGCTCGCGATCCAGGTCGGCTTTTTCCGTATCGGATTGGGAACTGACCGAGACATATTCCCCAGCCGCCATCGACATCGCGCCCGCGACCAGCCCGGCGACTCCAGCGACAAGAATATCACTCGACGGTGACTGTGCGGCGGCCACGCCGACGACGAGGCTTGCCGTGGAGACGATGCCGTCGTTCGCCCCCAGCACCGCGGCGCGGAGCCAGCCAATTCGGTCCGTCCGGTGTCGTTCACGGTGTGGCACAAACATACGGGCTTGATCCTCGGTGTTCGGTTAGATCCACTTCATTCGTAACAGCCACGTCTTGACCAGTTGCGTCAGGATGACGTAGCTCAACAGTGTCAGCGCCAGCAGCGGCCAATACAACGCGGGCAGTGGCGTGAATCCGAGGTACTCGCCGAGGGGCGATGACGGGATCGCGATCCCGATTCCCAAAATGCACACGGAGGTGACGATCAGCGGCCACGACGCACGGCTCTGGACAAAGGGAATCCGGTTCGTGCGGATGACGTGAATGATCAGCGTCTGGGTCAGCAGGCTCTCGACGAACCACCCGGTCTGAAACAGGCTTGCGCTATACGCCGCCGCCTCGGGCGTTGCGACGTTCCAGCAGTGGAACACGGAGAGCATGAGGAAGAACGTGGTGTAGTCAAAAATCGAGGAGCAGGGACCAATGCAGACGATGAATCGCGTCAACTGCCGGATATCCCAGGGACGCGGCTTCTCGACCTGTTCGGGATCCACCTCATCGGCCGGAATCGCTGTCTGGCTGATGTCGTACAGCATGTTGTTGGCGAGGATCTGGATCGGAGCCATCGGCAGGTAAGGGACGAAGAGACTGGCTCCCAGGACGCTGAACATGTTGCCGAAGTTGCTGCTCGCTCCCATCCGCACATACTTCAGGATATTCGCGAAGACCTTGCGTCCCTCCACGACGCCCGCCTCCAGGACCATCAGCGACTTTTCGAGCAGGATCATGTCCGCCGACTCTTTAGCGATGTCGACGGCGGAGTCGACGCTGATCCCCACGTCTGCCGCCCGCAGCGCCGGGGCGTCATTGATCCCGTCCCCCATGAAGCCGACAATGTGCTTTCGTGACTGCAAGGCATGAATGATCCGCTGCTTATGGACGGGCGAGACGCGGGCGAACAGTGTGGTCGGTAAGGCGGCCTCGGCCAGTTGCTCGTCGCTCATCGCCTCGACGTCACTGCCGAGCAGGACGAACTCGGTCGATAAGCCGACCTCTTTGCAGATTTTGCGGGCCACGAGATCGTTGTCTCCCGTGACCACCTTCACGGACACTCCATGAGATTGAAGCGCCAGGATGGCCATCGCCGCTGTGTCTTTCGGGGGATCAAGAAACGCCACGTAGCCCTTGAGGATCAACTCGAACTCATCCGCCTGGGAATAAGGCGTGGCATCTCCCGCGACGACGCCCCGTGGAGGGATGTCCTTGCTGGCCATCGCCAGCACCCGAAAACCGTCTGCGGAGAGCCGGTCATACTCCTGCTTGAGCGTCTCGATGTTGGCGTGGTCCATCGGGAAGAACTGTCCATCGAGTTCGAAGTTCGCGCAACGCGGGAAGATCGCTTCGGGGGCTCCCTTGCTGATGATGCGGTCCATGCCTTCCGGGGCCCGGACCACCACAGACATAATGCGCCGCTGAAAGTCGAAGGGGATTTCATCCACCTTGGCGTACTCGGGGATGTTGGCGTGAGTCTGCGTCTCGGTGTGAGCCAGGATCGCACGATCCAGAACATTCTTGAGACCGGTCTGGAAGTGGCTGTTCAGATAGGCCAGCGCGAGCACGTCGTCGCTTTCCTTCAGCACCACATCGCAGTGTCGCTCCAGGATGACGCGGTCCATCGTCAAGGTGCCGGTCTTGTCGGTGCAGAGAACATCCATCGCCCCCAGGTTCTGGATGGCATTGATCCGCTTGACGATAACCTGCTTGCGGCTCATGGCCAGCGCCCCCTTCGACAGGCAGACCGCCACGATCATCGGCAGCATCTCAGGCGTCAGACCAACCGCCACAGCGATGGCGAAGAAGAACGCCTCACTCCAGTTCCCTTTGGTGAACCCGTTGATCAGGAACACCAGGGGGACAATGACGAGCACGAATTGCAGCATCAGCCAAGTGAACTGGGCGATCCCCTTGTCAAACCCCGTTTCCACTTGTGGCTGCGTGACCAGTTGGGCCATGCTCCCCAGATAGGTCGTTCCTCCGGTCGCCACGACGACCCCGGTGGCGGAACCGCTTTCCACGCTGGTCCCCAGAAACGCGATGCTGGTGAGTTCCACCGGGACCATCGACTTCGTGTTCTTCTCGACCTCGAACTTCTCAACGGGGAAACTCTCTCCGGTCAACGATCCCTGAGTCACGAACAGATCCTTGGCCGCAAGGATGCGCACATCAGCGGGGATCATGTCGCCTGCGGCGAGCTGGACGATGTCACCGGGAACCACCCGAGAGACCGGAACTTCCAGTGGCTGGCCGTCACGGATCACGGTGGCCGTGACGGAAATCATGGCCCGGAGTTTGGCGGCGGCACTGTCGGCTCGGGCCTCCTGGAATAGTTTCAGCCCTACGCCGAGGACAATCATCAGCGCCATCACGAATCCGGCGCGAACATCGCCGGTCGCGAACGAGATGGACGCCAGCACCGTCAACAACAAGACGAGCGGATTGATGGCCGCACGCCAGACCAGACGAGCGATTCCCGGCCGCTGATCCTTGGCGAGCACGTTCGGGCCATGCTCAGCCAAACGACCGGAGGCTTCCTCAGCCGTCAGTCCCGAGGAACGCGTCGCTAACCGGTCGAGGAGCGCTGCGGCGTCCATCGTGGCCGCTTCGACCACCCCTTGCGAAACCTGAATCTGTGGCTTCTCGCGGTGAATCGCGGCGAAAACGTGTTTTGGCAGTACGGCCGTCGGCATGGAAGCGAGCAACCCATTGAATGGAAGTGCATCCTCGCCGCCTCTCGCTCGAATTGACTTCGTGCCAGGAAGTCGCCGAGAATTGTATCACCCACATCGAAGCCACTAGCGATTCCGGGTCTCGGAGTTTTCGCGAGCGTCGGAGACTTCCTTCGCCACCGCAAACAATTCGTGATCAACGCTCGGCGCTTTCCAGTCGGTGAATTCAAGTTTATCTGACCTCCAGGGGGTTTTGAGGAACCTCTCTGTCAGCCGATAATCCACCGCTTGTGTGCTCTTCTCACCGCGAGGCGCATTTTTCCGTCGTTGTTTGAGTCTGAATCGGTGGCCATGCCGTACATCCTCGTCATGGAAGACCAGAAGAACCTGCTTCGCAGCATCACGCAAACGCTGCGCGAATCCGGGTATGTCGCTGACGGGGCGGATACGCTGGAAGCGGCCAGTCGGCTGATGTCTCCAACGACCGACTTGGTTGTGCTCGATCTGATGCTGCCGGACGGATCGGGTTTGGAATGGCTGTCGAAGCAGCGGGCGGAGGGAATCGCGACGCCTGTGCTGATGCTCACGGCGCGAGATGCGATTGAAGATCGGGTCGCGGGGTTGGACACCGGCGCAGACGACTAGCTGGTGAAACCCTTTGCGCTCGATGAGTTGATGGCACGTATCCGGGCTCTGCTGCGACGGGATTCTCGCTCCGAACGATCGGTTCTCTCCTGTGGTAACATGACTGTCGATCTCGTCACCCGCACGGCTCGCCGAGGTTCGGAGATGATTCCGCTTCAGAACCGTCAATTGGAACTACTCGCCTACCTGATTGCTCACGCCAACGAAGTAGTGACACGAGAGATGATTGCTCGTGACGTATGGAAGGAAACGACAGCCACCTGAACGAACGTCATGGAGGTGCAGAGCAACCAGCTGCGTAAGAAGCTGGATACGCGGGCCAGCCAGCCCTTCTGCACACGGTCCGTGGCCAGGGGTATCTGTAGGGAGAGGTTCCATGACGCGACTGTCGATCCGTTGGCGGTTGACGCTGTGGTATGGCGTTTCGCTGGCCGTCCTGTTATGCGGCTTCTGTCTGATTCTGATGCTGCTGATGCGGCAGCAAGTGTTCGTGCGAACGGACGCCGGTCTTCGCGAGAAAGTCAAAGAACTCGGCGTGGAGATTGGGCTGGCAGAGAATGCCGCGGCCTTCAAGTCTGCGGCCACCGTACGGTTCGATCACCACGAGTCTACGACTTTCTAGTGTCCGATGACGAGGGGCATACCGCCTTCACAAGCTCGGATCGGTTTGCATTGGACGAACTGTTAGCCGGGGACGGAAGCGTCAGCACAGAGGTCGTCTTCGCCACTCTCCAAGTGGGAGAACTGGGACCGTACCGAATCGCCACGGCACCCTTGCCCAGCCAGTTCGGTCGCTTGAAAGTCCAGGACTTGAGATCGCTGACGCCGTTGTACTCGGACCTGAAAGCGCTCCAATGGGTCATGACCGGCCTATTGCCGATCGGTGTACTTTTAGCGCTGGCCGTCGGCCATTTTCTGGCCAGACGGGCCTTGGCCCCGGTGCAGCACGTCGTCGAGGACGCGATTGCGATTGACATTCCCTGTCTCGACCGACGGATCAACGTCGCCAATCCACACGATGAGATCGGCAGGCTGTCGCTCGCGCTCAACTCCTTCATCGTCCGATTAGGTCGTGTGGACAATCACAGGCCGCCGGCCATTAAGGCGGTGAGCCAGACGAAGCCGGCGTAATTCTGGGGTGTTTTTTCATAGCGGGTCGCGACACGGCGGAAGTGTTTGATCCGGCCGAAGAATCGCTCGACCCGATTCCGATGTTTGTATCGCCCCTTGTCGTCGCGCGGCTTCGTGGTGCGCTGGGTGCGCGGCTTGATGCAGACTTTGGCGTTCAATTTGTGGATCAGGTCGCGGGTTTCATCGCCGTCGTAGGCCGTGTCGGCGAGAACGTGTTCGATCTGGCCGCGGTCGAATGTGGCGAGCAAGGCGCGACCGTGCGGGCCGTCACCATCCTGACCGGGACTGAGTTGCATACGGACCAGTTGTCCTTGAGCGTCGACGGCCGCGTGGAGCTTGGTCGTCAGGCCTCCGCGGGACCGGCCGAGGCACCGTCGCTAGTCGGCGTCCACTTTTTTTCCTGGGGCTGGCGTCGACCGCCGACGCCAGCGATGTGCACTTTCATCGAGGTCGAGTCGAGTTGCAGTTCGACCAGGTCCGGTTCGCCGAGTTGCTCGGCCAACGTCTGCCAGACGCCCCGTTTGCACCAGCGGTCGAAGCACCGCCAAATGCTGTTCCAGTTCCCGAATCGTTCGGGCAGGTCTCTCCAGGGAACGCCCGTTTTGGCGACAAACAGAATCGCGTCCACGAAGAGGCGGTTGTCGGCCGCGGTGCGACCGGGATCGCCTGGCTTGCCCGGCAAGAGCTCCCGGATCCGATTCCATTGAGCTTCAGTCAACGCATGGCGGAGTGGCATCGCGGGTCGTCCTTGACCGGAGGCTGGCAGAGACAACCACTCTCGCAGTTCCGTGATAATCAGGCGATCTCAATGTCCACACAACCTAGTTTTGAGAATCAGACCTTTTGATGCCGCGTCGATTGGATTGTGGACCTGATTGTCCCCCCCGGGGACGTCCAACCTTCGGATCGTAGGCCGGGTTCGATCCCCGAGGAAGTGCCGACTGTGTGTCAGCCTGCCATTGCGTAAGTGTTTCATGCAGCGATTTGACCTTTTCCGCCATGCGAGCAGCGAGGTCGTGTTCTTCCCTTGGATCCGTGCGCAAATTGTAGAGTTCGACGTGGCCTCCGTCCTCGAAGAATTCGATCAGTTTGAAATCGCCCTCGCGGATGGCGCTGGACGGCGTCGCCTTGCCGACGTAGCACGGGAAGTGCCAGAACAGCCGTTCGCGCTTCCACTCCGATTCCCCTTGGAACGCGGGCGCCAAACTGATGCCGTCGAGAGTGTGATTCCTTGGGGCTTCAAGCTTCGCCAGTTCTAAAAGCGTTGGGTACCAATCCACCGTGCAGACCGGTGCATCGCATCGCGTGCCGGGCCTCTTCAATCCCGACCAGGAAACCACGAGCGGAACGCGGATGCCTCCCTCATACAGTTGACCCTTGCTCCCCTTCAGAGGGGCCGTGTAACGGTCCGTGCCGCCGTTGTCGGAGGTGAAGACGACGACGGTGTTGTCCGTCAGATTGAGTTTCGCGAGCGTGTCCATGATGCGGCCGACGTTTTGGTCCACGGCTTCGATCGTTGCCGCATACGCGGGATCATCGCGTCGATCAGTTCCAAGGGCAGCTTTGTGCTCGTACTTCTTCAGCAGGTCGGGTTTGGGATTGTAGGGAGCATGCACAGCGTGATCGGGCAGGTACACAAAGAACGGCTGCTGCCGGTTTTGCTCGATGAATTTGAGAACCTCGTCCGTCAACCGGTCGCTCAGGTACTCGCCGTGGTCATTGAAGTAGGCGTCCTTGGCGAATCCCAGGTTCTCCGGGAAGACGACCTTCTGAAAACCCTGTCCTCCAGGGGTCACCGGCCCCGTCCGACCGCGGCTGAGATTCCACATCCCGAAGAACGCCGTCGCATAACCACCCCCTTGCAGTGCCTCCGCAATGGTCACAATGTTTGGATCGAGTTCCGACTTGCTCTCGGCAGCCAGCAGTTTGTGCCACGGCGAACCAGGGGGCTGGCGCGGATCAACCACCGTGTAGATGCCGTGACGCGGCGTATATTGGCCGCTCATAAGGCAGGCCCGCGTGGGGGCGCAGTTCGGAGCGGCCGAATACGATTGCGTAAAGACCAGTCCCTGTTTCGCCAGGCGATCGATGTTCGGCGTCTCGACGAATGCGTTGCCCATAAAGCCGAAATCGCGCCAACCCATGTCGTCCATCAGGATGAACACGAAGTTGGGCTGGCGATTCGCGGCCCGCGATTCCGTGGGCAGGGTGACCAAACAGGCCACCAGCCACGTTGTGGCGATCAGGAACCCTTCCGAAGCCTTCATCGGCGTCACTCACTTTTCCGTTCGTATTCGAAATCGAGCGTCCCTACGGCCAACGCGATGTCCTTGACGGCTTCCAGCAGGGTAGCGCGGGTCACTTTCTCCGGCGCGAGATCAATCGGCCGCGAAAGCGCGAAGACGGTCAGGTGATAGGTCTTGACACCCGGACCTTTCGAGCACATCGGATCGTATTCGGGCTTGCGACGATCATTCAGACCGACGCTTCCCTCGGGACGGCCATTCTGGGCGATGCCCCGGCTGGTCTCAGGGATGTTGTAGACGAGCCAATACGACTTCTCCTGATCGGGAGCCGTATGCCAGAGACTGACCGCGAAAGCCTTGGTCCCCGCGGGAACACTCTTCCAGGCGACGGCGGGAGATTGCCTTTTGCCATCGCAGGTGCAGTCGATCGAGAGCCTGCCATTAGCATCGATCGACGCGCTCGTCACTTCGATTGCCCCCAGCTTGTCCGTGCGGGTTGTCGACGCTGCCTGCGGAGGAGGCCGATCATTTTTCCGCTGGGGCCTATCGCCACTCGGCGGGGGTTGATCTTCCGGGCGTGGAGGCGGGTTGCCACCGCCTCCGGGACTGCGCCTTCGCGGGGTGTACGTCTCCGATGTCTTCCGACCGTTCGTGTCGACAAACTCGAAATTCGCGGAACTGCTTTCGTTGAGGGTGTAACTGACTGTCCCAGTCTTCCCCTTCACATCGTATGTCAACCGGTAGCTGCCCGGCTTCGTTTCTTCGAACTTCGTGATCTTCGCATCCTTCAGCGGAGGCAAGGCAGGCCGCAACGGTTCCGCCCGTGGCTGGGGATCAACCTGACCATCCCGTTCGACGACGTCGCCGTAGAAACCTCCGTTCAGGTAGGGATACGTTTTGGTCGCGTGGTAATGGTATTGGCCGCTCTTGTCCTTGTGTCCGTTGAGTGCGTCCAGGGGCGCAAAGTCCGGCGACTTTTCGTCCTGATAGCCGTAGATCGGATACCCGTCGAGGGCATAGGCGATCGGCTGATCTTTGCCAACGGTCTCCTGCAAATGGACCGGGGCGATGTGGTAGTGATAGTCATCGGCCCGACCGCAGTGCCCGCCGAACTCATCCAACTCGCCGAACAAGTAGGCATCGTCGCCTCGGTTGTTGAGCGGATTGAAGATGGGAATTCCGTTCACGGCAATCGCGATCGCTCCGCGCAAAAAGCGATTCTTGGTTGTCGCCGGACTCTTTGCCGGCACGGGATGCAGTGGAATCTGCCAGGCATTGTCCCTGACGTAATTCTGCGGAAGCGGCACCTGCTGTTGCCAGGCGGTGATGCCAACCATCATCTGGTGTGTGGGAATGCCATTCGACTCGACATAGAAGAACCGGTCGTCCCAGCGTGTGCGAATGGCCTTGAGTTTGACGAAAGGATCGAAGTGCGCCGCGATGAGCGGCGGCGTCTGATCCTGCGCCGGGTTCCTGCGCTGTGCCGCTTGTGCAAGCAATACAGGCCCACCAACCGCAGCGCGGATCTGAGCGAGGCGTTGCAGGACGTATTCCCGTTCCTCATCGCTTATCTGTGCGAGAGGGACCGTCACCAGGGAATCATCCTCCCGGCGAATCTGCACGAGGCCATCACGGGCCATGACAAATGTCCCGCGCTCAGTGGCGTCGGGCGTCCTGATCGTCAACGGCCGGACGGACGCAGCGGCAGCAGTCGGCTCCGCTGTCGACGCGGTCGATTTTCTCGCGCCGTGCCCAGGGTGAGCGATCGCCGCCGAGAGCTGCAACAAGGAGCCAAACGTGGCGACGACCACCAATTTCGCAGGACGCATGGTGCGTTCACCTTTTGATGTCGATCATGAATCATGACTACCGATCCGTCGTGCCGCGGATCATGGCTTGCCGGGCTTCGCGGTTTTTTTCTGGCCTCCTCGCCTGACTGGTTCTGGTGGGCGGGTCGGATCGTAGTCAGGATTGGGGGTTGGGAATTGTGCGTTCACGGCCACGAGGTACTGCTGCAGCCGTTCGCGCAGTTGCCGTGTTTCTGCCGGGCGCTGAGCAGCCAGATTGTGGCGTTCGCCGAGATCCTGCGCGAGGTCGTATAACTCGTCGTGGTCATCCTCGTAGAAGTGCAGGAGCTTCAAGTCGCCGACCAGGATCGCCGAGTGGGGCGTTTCCCCCTGGTAGTGAGGGAAGTGGAAGACCAGTTCCTCGCGCGGTCGGCGGACTTCGCCCTGATCATCGCTGACCAACAACGGAACGAGACTGCCCCCTTCCACGCCTGTCGGGAACGTCGCTTTCGAGACACCGGCCCATTCGCACAATGTCGGAAACAAGTCGTAGCCCACGATGCGCGTGTGGCACCACGAATTCGGTTTGATGCCGGGACCGCGGACGATCAGCGGCACGCGGATGCCCCCTTCAAAGACGTCCCCTTTGCCCCCTCGGAGGGCTTTCTTGCCGCCGCCGGCTCCGTTGTCGGACGTGTAGATCACATAGGTATTCTCAGCCAGCCCGAGCCGGTCGATGGCGTCCAGAACACGCCCCACGCCGGTATCGAGGTCTTCCGTGATGGCTGCTGTTGTGACGCGCTTACGGTTTTCGCCGCCCAGTGTCTGCTCATACTTGGCCAGCGTGGCCTTGTTGGCATTCTCCGAAGCGTGCAGGGCGTTCCAGGAGAGCTGAATGAAGAACGGTTTCTTCAACTTCGCGTTCTTCTCCATGAAAGCTGCAGCTCGATCCGCCATCCCGAAAATGTCGACCGGGTTCGGATCGGTGAACTGCAACGCGTTTTCGTTGCCGGTGTCGCCGTCGGATTCGTCAAAGCCATGCTTTTCCGGACCGCCGCCGCTGATGTGCCATTTCCCGTAATGGGCGGTCGTATAGCCCGCCTTGCGCAGCATGTCCCCGATTGTGATTTCCGTCGGCGCGACGCTTCTGACGTTCCGCGGTTCGATCAGCTTGTGCCCGGTTTCTGGCGGGGCCGCTTTCGTCCAGTGCAGTGCCGCGGGACTTTTGCCCGTCATCAGACTGATGCGGGTTGGCGAGCAGACAGGAGCGGGGGCGTATGCTGCTGAGAATCGCATCCCCTGCGCCGCCAGGCGTTCGATGTTGGGCGTGTGGTAAATGTCCCCCTTGGACTCGGCAACTTGCGGATGCATGGCAACCGAAAGCCCATTCCAGCCCTGATCATCGGCCAGCATGAACACGATGTTCGGCCGCGCGGCGGCCAGCGCCGGGGCGGAGCTGACGACCAGCAACAGAAACAAAGCGGGTTTCATCGACGCCCACCTCCACGGCAAAAAAGTCACTGCGCCTTCTTCTTTCCGCCGCGCGGCGGAGGTTGGTCGGGAACGACGTGATTGAGGTTCGTGAAATCTGGACGGGGTTTCCCATCCGCCGGAGATTTCACGACGTGGCGGAAGATCACCGTATTGTCGAGCTCGATGTCGTCGGTCCAGATGAACTTCGCTCCCTGGAAATCGTGTTCGAAGTACGGTTGCTTGGGACCAACCTGTTCTTCGGAGTACTCCTGGGCGAAGCGCCATCGCGAGTCGTCAAAGTCCACAGCGAACCAGTTCTCCGGGATCGGCAAGTTTTCGACGCGCGGGTTCTTGGTGTCGCGGTCGATCGGTCCCCACGAGAACTTCTTCGCCTTCCACTGAGCATTCGTGACTGTGCCGTCTCCGAACTTCAGGATGAAGCCGCCATCGCCGATGTTGGTGTTCGCGTATTCCATGCCGGTTTTCGGATCGGCGTTGTCCTTGGCCATCACGGCGATGGTCATCGGATAACTGGGCAGAATGTCCACCGACACCACGTTGTGGGGGATGAACTTGATCGAATCGACCGCCACGAGCTCTCCGTTGATATACAGGATGAACCAGTTGTCGGCGTACACGTTGGCTTGGACTGTATCGCTCATCTGCGGCTTGCGGATCTTGGCAGCTGGTCCCTGGGCGGACGCCCAGCAAGCCGCGCCCACAATGGCAGCCAGCACGCTCGCAATTCCGACGGACCAATTCTTCACGGGCTACTCCTCGAATTCGACGACCCGAGTGGGATCGTGATGCGCCGCATGACCAAAGAAGTCACGGCCAAGATCGCCCTCTTCCAGGAGAGACAATCTCAACGTGAGTCGGTCGGGGCCATAGGGCATCTCCACAAACCGCAGCTCGCGGATTTGACCCGTCGCCACAACGTAGGTAATCTCGACGCGCCGCGGCCCTCGTTGTCCACTCTTCTTGACAGCGACCATGAGGCGCAGCGCATCATGGTGCGCCCCAACCGTGTCGTCGGGCGTTTCGGTGGGAAGCACTTGAACCTCGTAAGCCGCGCGCAGGCGCTCCAGACCCTCTTCGATGTTGATCAACGGCATCGAGTGTTCATGGCCCGGCAGGTCGCGGTTAAACCTGTTCAGATCGGCGCTGACTCGCACTGGTCCATCAGGACGTACAGCCCAACTCGTCTGGCCGTCACTGCCAGTCACGAAGGGTTGGCCGTCGGGCGTCGTTCGGATCAGCACGAACTGATCCTGACCTCGCAAATGCACGATGGCTCCATCCATCGATGGTTTCGGGGGGCGGCCTCGTTCTTGGCGTCTCTCCTGTGGCGATTCAGGGGCACGTGTCTCAACCTCGATAAGGTAGGTGCGATCGGCGGCATGGGCATTGACCGCGATGAGACGGTTCAGTTCCACGACGGCCGCTGCGGCGGGCGTCTCGCCGACCCCTTTCCAGAGCACCACAAATGCGACTACGGCGACTGCCATTGCGCCCAGCATGGAGACAATTCGTCTAGCGTATGGCGTCGCCCCTTTGGCGGGAGCTGGACCGGCAACCGGCGGTGCCATTGCTGTCGCAGCCAAGAATTCCCCACGCAGTCGGTCGTGCAACAACATGGCTTGAGCGAAGCGGCGGCGGTGCCCGACCGATTCCCGCAGCCACTCGGAAAGGGCGGCATGTTTCTCGGCAGAGAGCGTCTCATCGAGGAATCCCGCAATCAGCGAGGTGGGGTCAACCATCATGACGACGCCCCCCCATAGAGCGTGCTCTTTCGTTCAATGCAATCGCGGAGCTGATCACGAACCCGTTGGAGTGCTTTCGCGACGGAGTTCGCAGTCATGCCGACCGATTCGGCAATCGCGGCCGGCTTGAGATCGCGGCCATACCGCAGTTTGCAGAGTTCGCTCGCCCGACCTTGCAGTTCTCCCAGGCAGTCCTTCAGGAAATCCAGCGGTCGCAACTGTTCTGCGCTTGTTTCTGCGAACGTCAAACACAGGTCGTCAATCAATCCATCGTCGAACACCAGCCGGTCCCGATGCTGCCGTCTCAGATAAAGGCGAACCTGGTTCTGCGCGATTCCCAACGCCCAGGCGAGGAAAGGACGTTGGGAGTCGTAGCGGTCAAACGACTCCATGACCGCAATCGCCGTCTCTTGAAGCACATCGTCCCGTGCTGCAAAGTCGCGAACGACCGAGACGATGAATCCCGAGACCACCGGTTGCGCCAACGTCCAAAGTCGAGCTACCTGACGAGTTTGTTCGTCCAATTGGGTTCCTCTCGCCATGCCGTCATCACTTACTTAGCCAAGCCCCGCAAATGATGACAGGAAATCTCGGATGTCGGCACGCCAGACTGGCTGACTTACTGCCCCAATCGAATTGCCCCCCCCAATTCACTGGCGAGGCAACAGAACAATTAAACTCTCTAAGCCATTGTGCTGAAAGCGTTTGCGTGCATTTGTGAAGTATCCGTTGTCGCGATTGAACCGTCGCGAACACGTTGCCTGCAGCAAGCAAGTCCTTTGTCGCAAAAGAGAACAGCCCATTGAACCGGTTGGTTCAATGGGCTGTTTCGCTAGCAAGGTGGAGGCGGCGGGAATTGAACCCGCGTCCTGTGATCCCTCGGCGATGGCCTCTACGTGCGTAGGATGCTGATTGATCTCATGACGGTTGGCTCAGGCAAACGAAGCCGCGCATCACCAGGTCCCCACAAGTCTTGTCTCGGGCGTAGGGTCCGTTGACCCGAGACCAGTCGGAATTGGCAAGTGACTTTTGGGCGCCTCCGACGGGGCTCCCGCAGTCACGGCAACCTATTACTAGGCGGCCAGAGCGAAATTGCCAGTGTTGGCAGTTGTTGTTTGATCGGCTTTTTACGTGGCCAGCTGATCAACCACGGCACGCCACCATTGCTTACGGTGACCCAGTCGAATCCGATCGCCCCCTTTCTCTACCTGTTATCGTAACGGGTGAGGTGCGGGGGTCAATTGTGATGGGGAAGAATCGCGAAGACGCAAGCGGGGTAAGATCGCTTGGGGAAGCGTCCGTTAGTTGAATCTCAGTCAGGGTTTACCCTGATTTTCGGTGCTTCGGAAACGGGGTGATGCCAGGAAAATGGATGGGGGGCCGGATTTTACTGGAATAATTGCTTGGATTTGACCATCGTATGGACGAATCTGCATGTCTTGTCGTTTCTGTGACTCCGTCTATTCGCTCGTTTCCGGAGATCGCCGATGCTCAGTCTGCTGTCGGATCAGGCTTCCCGTGACTGTGACGGCACGTCCCGTCGGAACTTCCTGCAGGCCGGGGTGCTCGCCGGTTCGGGGCTGACGCTCGGTCAGTTACTTGCAGCACGAGCCCAGGCGAAGGAGCAAGGGCAAGCGACCAAAGAGACCTCGGTCGTCTGGCTGTGGCTTTCAGGTGGTCCGACGCACATCGAAACTTTCGATCCGAAGATGACCGCCCCTTCGGAATATCGGAGCACGACGGGCGAAGTCGCGACCACGGTGCCGGGGGTGACGCTCGGCGGCAACTTCCCCAAGATGGCCCAGCAGTTCGACAAACTCTCGGTCGTCCGCTCGTTTGCCCATACCAACAGCGGTCACGGGGGTGGGACCCACTTCGTGATGACCGGCTACGACAACCGTTCGATTGATAACGGCGGGTTGCCGTCACGGCCGTCGCTCGGGTCGATCCTTTCGAAAAGCCGTGGGGCCAACAACGAGAAGACGGGCATGCCGACCTACGTGCGGCTCGGCAATATCGGGACCGATGGGCCTGCGTTCCTCGGGCCAGCTTACGCCCCATTCGATCCGAACGGGCAGGCACGCAAGAATCTCTCGCTCGACACTTCGCTCGAACGGATCGATGACCGTCGAGCCTTGCTCGGCAGTCTGGATCGGTTCCAGCGTGAGGCCGATGCGACCGGCCTGATGAACGGCCTCGACGCCTTCGAATCGCAGGCGTTTGAACTGCTCCTCGGCAATGCACCGAAAGCGTTTGACGTCTCGAAGGAAGACAGCCAGACGGTGCAACAGTACGGCAAAGATCCTCTCGCTCAGCAGATGCTGGTCGCCCGCCGGCTCGTTGAGGCGGGGTGTGGGTTCGTGACGCTGAACTACGGCGGCTGGGACATGCATGGGAACGTGGCCCGCAGCATGGGACAACGGGGCCCCGCGGTCGATCACGCCGTGGCAACGTTTCTTGAAGACATCTGGTACCGCGGACTCGACAAGAACGTGCTGCTCGTCGTGACCGGGGAATTCGGACGCACACCGCGGATCAACCGGAACGCTGGCCGCGACCACTGGGCTCCGTTGAGCACGCTGGCAATCGCGGGTGGAGGCTTCCGCATGGGACAGGCGATCGGGGAATCGATGCCCAAGGCTGATGTCCCGAAGACCAAGGCGATCCGTCCGCAAGACTTGATGGCGACCGTCTTCCATCACCTGGGGATTGACCGTCGCACGCAGTTCCAGAACCAGGCGGGACGTCCGGTCAATGTCCTCGAAGAAGGGACGCCGATCGTCGAACTGCTGTGACCATTGGTGAAATGATCCATTCAGGAAGCCCACCCCAGGCTTGGGGTGGGCTTCTTTATTTTTGAACCGGGAGCGGCGAGGCCATGGTCAACGTCCCTGCTTTCAGCACGCCCCCTTGCAGCACAGCGCGAATCCGGGAGCAGTCCTGCAGCAGGGCGATGTCGGTGAGTGGGTCACCATCGACGATGAGCAGATCCCCGAGCTTGCCGACTTCTACGGTGCCAAAGTCATCGCCGCGGCCCATGATTTCGGCCCCGGTCTTTGTCGCGCAGGTCAGCACTTCCAGCGGCGTCAGGCCCACATACTTCACGAAGAACTCGAGTTCGCGGGCGTAGTCGCCGTGTGGGTTCCAGGCGAAGCCGTAGTCGCCTCCCATTCCGAGTCGACCACCGGCACGCAGAATCCGACGGGCACTCTCGGCTCCCCCTTCGAGTGTTTCGCGATGGCCCTCGATGACAGCCGGCGGCATGCCGAATTCCGGCCCGCGTTCGATGCTCGCATACTCGAAGTAGAGGGCTGGGACGACCGGAACGTTCCTTTTAAGCAAGAGTTCCAGTGTTTCGTCATCGATGAATGTCCCGTGCTCGATGGCGTCGTAACCCGCCAACAGGGCGTTTTTGATGCCTGCCGTCGCGCGACAGTGGCCGGTCACTTTCAACCCGTGGTTATGGGCCGTCGCGACGACCGCGTGCATCTCCTCGAACGTCATGCAGAGCGTGTGATGATCGTTGAGGTCGGGCGAAGCAGCATCGCCGGTCGGATAGGTTTTGACCCACTCGACGCCATCTTTCACAAGCTTGCGGACGGCGGCGCGGGCTTCATCCGGGCCATTGACGAGGAGGACCAGCCCTTCCATCCCGATCTTCCGATAGTCAGGATTCCAGTCCATGAGTCCGCCGACGCCGCAGATTTCCCGGCCGCTGGTCGTCATCCGTGGACCCGGAATGTGATCGGCTTCGATCGCCTTTTTCAACCAGACATCGATGTTGAACAGACTGCCGCCGCTGCGGGCAGCGGTGTAGCCGCATTCCAGAGCTAACTTCGCATTACAGGTCGAGAGGATCGTGACGTACTCAACGGGGTACTTGATGTCGAGGTCTTCGAGAGCGGCGACGTTGAAGTAGGTCGGATGAAAGTGGGCTTCGACGAGACCGGGCATGATGGACCCGCCACGGGCGTCAAGCAGTCGCGTTCCCGGTGAGATTGCGGGGGCGGCAGCGGCTGCTCCCGCGTAGGTAATGCGGCCCTGCTCGATTAAGACGGCCGCATTGGAGATCGGCTCAGCCCCGGTGCCGTCGAGGAGTTGCCCGCCGAAGATGAACAGGGCGTCGGGTGCGGTGCGCATGGTGAATCACTTTGAGGGGATCGCGAAGACGCAAGCGAAGAGTGCCGATGATTATGGGGTAGCGCGATAGTGATCGAGAAGCGCACGGGAGCGCGGACCGGTCGCGGACCAACGTGCCGACCGGGATTCGGGACCGGTGACCGCGAGTGACAAGACGAGATGATCGCGGGGAAGATCGGGCGTCACACGGTCGGCCCACTCAACGAAGGCGACCCCATCCATCGCGAAGAGTTCATCGAGTCCCAGGTCCGCGAACTCATCGGGATGACGCAGTCGGTACGCATCGCAATGCCGGACTGGGATCGCTGCAGAATACTCAAGGATCAAGGTGAACGTCGGGCTGTGAATCGCTTCCGTTGAAGCCCCGAGAGCTGTCCCCACAGCCTTCACGAAGCGGGTCTTGCCGGCTCCCAGATCACCGATCAGGGCAATGACATCCCCCTGTTGCAGACAACGGGCAAACCGCTGAGCAGCCCCAATGGTCGCGGCTTCATCGCTCCAAGTCTCTGTCAGATCGCAGGTTGTATCGTTCACGCGACAGGAGTTTCACTCAGAATGTGCAGCGGGGCCAGCTCTCGATTCCAGTCTGAACCACAACCTATCGTGTTTCTAGTGCAACTGGACCCCTAAATGACGCGAAACTTTGACGGCGGCATTTTCTGCCGGTAAAGTTCGACGTGTTACGTTTGTGAAAGCACTGGGGGTGTTTCACGAACGATCAGCGTCGCAGTGCGGCGCCCGTCGGGAAGGATTCCGGCGTGACGGTCAGGGATGACGGCTCGAACGATCTTCGCAGGTGATGCACCGCGGTCAAGATCGATTCGTGACATCTGACTTGACCCGGCACGACCTTCTTTCCGGGGCCAATCTGCGTCGTTCCGCACGGGGGGAACTGGTATCCGCGCGGGTCTCGGGGTTCGAGTCAGGGAACGACTCCACCACACGGACGTGGGTGGGACTGAAAGGGATTTCGGATGCAGCAGACCAAACCGGTGATCTTGATCAATGGCGACTTCCGTCCTACCAAGAAGGACGGCTGCGCGCTCAGCTGGTTCAACACGGGGTACTACGATTCCATCGTCGCAGCGGGCGGCCTTCCGTTGCTGCTGCCGCCGTTCGCCAGTGATGCGGACCTGAAGCAGGCCCTGCAGATGTGCGATGGAGTGGTCCTCGCGGGTTGTGCCCAGGACCTCGATCCCGTGAAATTGGGAATGCAGCCGCATCCGCATACGCGACCGATGCCGATCCGTCGCGAAGAGTTCGATCGTCGCCTCGCACGGATGGCCGTCGAGATGCGGATTCCGATGGTCGCCATCGGTGGCGGCATGCAGACGCTGAACGTTGTCTGTGGCGGCAGCCTGATTCAACACGTCGCTGAAGAAGTGCCGAAGGCGTTGCATCATCGCGACCCGGTCGACAAGCCGAACCGGCACATCATCGAGATCATCGAAGGGACCCGCTGCTGGGACATCTACGGCCCCGGCGAAATCCGCGTGAACAGCGATCACCACATGGCGGTGGCCCAGCTCGCCCCGCTGTTCAAGGTCTCGGCGAAGGCTCCGGACGGTGTGATCGAGTGCTACGAATCAATCGACAGCGGCTGGTTCTGCCTGGGTGTGCAGTGGCATCCAGAAGATGACTCCGCGTCGGCCCTCGACATGCAGATCTTCCAGGAACTGATGACAGCGGCTGCGGGGGCAGCGCCGACGATCATTCCTATGCCGCAGCGGGCTGCAGCGTAATCGATCACGGATCGAGAACCGAAATCAGAGAGACCCGGCCCGTGAGGACCGGGTCTCTTTTTTATTAGGGGAGCGCGAAGACGCAAGCGGGGTGCGGGGTAGTTACTGTGAGGATCGGGGAAGCAGTGAGGCGAGGAGCCAGAAGAGACCGATGCCCACACCCAGGCCGCGCAGGTCGGCATACCAGTCGTAGATGTCGGCGTGACGACCAAACCACGGCTGGCTGACTTCATCGAAGGCTGCCCAAGCTGACAGCGCCAGGAACCAGCCGAGCGCCGACCTGATGGTCAACACTCGGTGTAACCACAGGCGATTCGCAGCCAGTACGCCCAGTCCCAGGAACCCAATGCTATGAAACGAATGGTCGGTCCCAGCGGGAATGCTAATCTTCGGCCAGTGCGTGATGACGTAGGCCAGCACGAGTGCTGACCAGAACGCAGCATCGGCCAGCCGGACCAGCTTAGGCGTTGAGATCATACGGCTTCGTCAGACGGAACTTGGGCTGCGCGTTGAGATACGCTTCGACGCGGGCGGTCCGGTTCAAGGCTTCCGGGAGGAACGCGACCGCCTGTCGCAGACGATCGTCGGGTTCCGCACAACTGAACCGCAGGAATCCGCCCCCCGCATCACCGAAGCATTCGCCCCCGAGGCAGGCGACGCCGAATTGATCATCGGCCCCTTCGAGCAGATAGAGCGCAAGCCCGTGGCTGGTGATCCCGAGACGATTGCAGATTGGCATCACATTCGGGAAGACGTAGAACGTTCCCGCGGGATCGAGTGACTTGAAGCCCGGCAGCTGATTAAGACCTGCCGTCAGCAACTCGACCTTTGCCCGGAACTTTTCCATCTGTGCCTGACGCTCGGTGATGTCACGTTCGAGTGCCGCTTTCCCGGCGAGTTGCACCAGTGGCGGCGTGCAGGACAGGGTGGTGTTGATCATCTTGCCGATCGCATCGGTCACTTCCGCAGAAGCGACCGCGAAGCCCAGCCGCCAACCGCTCATGCTGTACGACTTGCTGAAGGTGTACGCTGCGACCGATTGTTCGAGCATCCCCGGCTGTGCCAGCAACGATTCATGTGAGCCGCGCCAGACCATGTGGCAGTACGGCTCGTCACTGAAGACCGCGATGTTCTTCCCGCGGAGCAGGTCGGCGATGTTCCGCATGTCGTCCAGCGTCATCACGCCGCCAGTCGGATTGTGCGGCGAGTTAAAGAAGATCGCCCGCGGTGATGGGTCGGTCGCGAGGAAGTTCTCGATCGCCGAGAGTTCCGGCCGGAATCCATTCGCCTGCCGCAGCGGCGCCAGCACGGCCCGTCCACCACGACGGGCGATATTCGGCAGGTACGTGGGGAAGTACGGGCTGAAGACGAGGACACCATCGCCGGGATTCACGAAGGCTTCGCAGAAATACTGCTCGAAGACTTTCGCCCCCGGGGCGACACACACATTCGCGGCCTGGGCCGGAATGCGGAATTCCTGTTGCACGAAACGGGCGGCTGTTTCGCGAAAGACGGGCAGACCGGGCGACGGGCAATAATGCGATTGGTTGTCGCGGATCGCTTCGATCCCGCTGGCCTTGGCGGACGGCGTGCTCTCGAAGGGGGAGTCGCCTATTTCAAGTTCGACGACATCTTTACCAGCGGCTTTCAGTTGCTTGGCAATCGCCAGCACGCTGAAGGCAGTTTCCACGGTGAGAGAACGCGCGAACTCGCTGAGTGCCACAGCCACGGGGTCGATCCTGTCAGGTGCATCACGGAGGAAGAGGCAGCAGACCAGTTGCCACCACAGGACCAAATCATCGACTCCCCAACCGGGTACGTCAACGCTCCAGACCATTCAGCCTCTCTGGTAGGTCAGGCTCCCGCCTGACGTTCCATTCGGATCGGGATGTTCGCAGGGCGACAAGTCCACCGGCGTCATTGATGCGGCGACCAACTGTGATGGCAGGCGGGAGCCTGCCCTACGAAATCATCGCATTCACCATCACTGATGGGATTCAACCTGCTCGTGGTCTGGGGTACGATAGCCTGAGAGGCATCGCTCGGGGCAGCGGCAACGGGTGGTCTCACAGGGGAGTCTCATGAATCTGCGGTTTGCTTTGGTCTGCATCACCTTACTCAGTTTCGTGCCGGTGCATGCCAGCGCTGCGGCTGAGTCCCCCGTCGATTACCTCCAGCAGATCAAACCGCTCCTCAAAGACCGATGTTACGCCTGTCATGGAGCCTTAAAACAAGCGGGGGGACTGCGGCTCGACACTGCGGCAGCGGCTCATCGTGGCGGTGAATCGGGACCGGCCTTGAAACCGGGTGATGTGACCGCCAGCCTGATCCTGCAACGGGTGATAACCACCGACGAAGCGACCCGCATGCCCCAGGACGGGGCACCGTTGAAGGGGGAAGAGATCGCCCTTCTCCGGAAGTGGATCGAACAACAGGCGATCGCCCCGGCTGATGAAACGCCCGAGCGTGATCCGCGTGACCACTGGGCGTTTCGTCCGCGGGTCCGTCCACCCGTGCCGACCGTGCCGAATGCTGCATGGGTCCGCAATCCGATTGATGCGTTCATCGCGGCCCATCACGCCACCCACGGATTGACGCCGCAACCGCCTGCACCGCGCGGGTTGCTCTTGCGACGACTCTTTCTGGATCTGATCGGGCTTCCCCCGAGTCCGGACGAAATCGCCTTGGCGGAAAGTCTCCCCGAAGACCGCTGGTACGAGGCGACGGTCACGAAGCTGCTCGATGATCCGCGGCACGGCGAACGCTGGGCCCGGCACTGGATGGATGTCTGGCGGTACAGCGACTGGTGGGGACTCGGTGCCCAATTGCGGAACAGTCAGGAACACATCTGGCACTGGCGCGACTGGATCGTCGAGTCCCTCTATGACGATGTCCCGTATGACGAGATGGTCCGGCAGATGCTCGCGGCCGATGAGTTGTATCCGGACGATCTCGCCAAGTTGCGGGCCTCGGGCTATCTCGCGCGGAACTACTATCTGTTCAACCGGAACCAGTGGATGGAGGAAACGGTCGAGCATGTCAGCAAGGGATTCCTCGGGCTGACGATGAATTGCTCGAAGTGCCACGATCACAAGTACGACCCACTGCCACAGGCCGACTATTACAATTTGCGGGCTTTCTTCGAGCCGTATCACGTGCGGATGGACATGCTGCCGGGTGAGGCGGATTTCAAGAAGAACGGGTTGCCCCGGGCATTTGATGGTGTCCCCGAAGTCCCAACGTATTTATTCGTTCGTGGCCAGGAAAGCCAACCTGACAAGTCGACGGTGATGACTCCGAATGTTCCGGCGTTCCTGAGTTTCTCGAAACTCGACATTCAACCCGTCTCGTTACCGCCGAGTGCGTGGGATCCCGGTCGACGCCCCTGGGTCGCGGACGCACTGCGGGCAGACGCTGAGCGTGCCGTCGCGAATGCGAAACAGGCCGTGATTGCTGCCCAGGGCAAACTCGTCGCAGCGAAACAGCGGCATGCGGAGCTCGTCGCAGCTGGATCATCAATCACTCTGAAACCGGCAATGCCTGCTGTTGAGCCGATTGTCGAAGCGTTCCCGGCGTTGGATGCCACCCGTTGGAAGCTCTTCGGCGGAGAATGGGTCCACACGGCCGGTCGGCTGGAACAGAAACGCGATGGAGCCACCCGCTCGGTTTTGCGGTATGTTCCCACAGCCCCGCGCGACTTCGATGTCAGCCTGCGGTTCACGACGCTGGGGGGAAGCCAGTGGCGCAGTGTCGGCATCGTCTTCGATTCGACGAACCCCGATCCGACGCGGGATGTCTCCGCGACCGAGTCCGAACAACTCGTCTATGTCAGTGCGTTTGCCGGCGGTCCTAAAGTCCAGGCGGCCTATACTCAGCAGGGAAAGTGGGTCTACCCGAACGAGGCGGCCGTCCGCCAAGCCATTCAGCCGGGAAAAGAGTATACGCTGCGGGTGCAGGTTCGCGGTGACCTGATCAACGCGGCTCTGAATGGCGAACCGGTTCTTGCGTGGCGGACACCGCTGGAACGGCGCGACGGGGCCTTGCAGTTCGTCACGTTTGATGCCTTGGCGGTGTTTCATGAAATCTCGATCACACCACTCGCAGCCGGGGTGATGTTGCGCGAGCCGAAGAGTGGCCCTCCGGCAACTCCACGCACGGTCGAGGCGGCTGCGGTCACGCTCAAAGATGCAGAAATTGAACTGCAGGTGAGCGAAGCGGCGGTGCGCGTCGCAGAAGCAGAACTGGTGAGTCTCGAGGTCCGGGCGACGGCGTCCGCCGCGCCGGACGATCCAGCAGCCAACAGAGCCGCGATTCGATCGGAACGGCAGGTCGCGCTGGCGAAGGCCCGTCACAAGCTGGTCTCGATCGAACTCCGCTGGCACCGCGCTGCAGCGGACAAGCGTGAAGCCATCGAAAAGGAACGAACCGTAGCGCAGGCGGACGTGGAGAAAGCCGTAGCCCAGGTCGACGCTCCCGAGCAGCCCGCAGAGCGGTTCACGCCGCTCGTCGGAGCACAGTGGTCGGCGACGCGGTTTCGCAACTCCGGGGCTGATGACCCGAAAGTTCCTTTTCTCCCGACGAGTACCGGCCGTCGGAGTGCGCTCGCCCGGTGGATCACCGATGCACAGAACCCCTTGACTGCCCGGGTCGCGGTGAACCATCTCTGGACGCGGCACTTCGGTACTCCATTGGTGGCGACTGTCTTTGATTTCGGCCGGAAAGGTACGCCGCCAACGCATCCCGAACTGCTCGACTGGCTCGCCTCGGAACTCGTCGAGAGTGGCTGGAGTATGAAGCACATCCACCGGTTGATCGTCACTTCGGCGACGTATCAACTGTCGACGTCCGCAGCGAATGCGGAAGGGAACCAGAGCCGCGATCCGGCGAATGTCGAGTACTGGAGACGAACGCCGCAACGACTGGAATCGCAGGCCGTTCGCGATGCGTTGCTGTCGCTGTCCGGCGCACTCGATGAGACTCGCGGCGGCCCCTCCATTCCAGCCGCGCAGCAAGCCGAATCGAAGCGACGGAGCCTCTACTTCTTTCACTCGAACAACGAGCGGAATTTGTTCCTGACGATGTTCGATGAGGCCCTGGTGAAAGACTGTTACCGCCGCGAACAAAGTATCGTGCCTCAGCAGGCGCTGGCCCTGTCGAATAGCCGACTCGTGCAGGATGCTGCCACCGCCATCACGGCACGGATTGAGCGGGGGCCAACACTCGATGACCGGGCCTTCATTCACGCGGCTTTCGGATTGGTCCTGGGGTCGACACCGAATGCTGCAGAACTCCAGGCCAGTGAAACCGCGCTGACGGCGTGGAAACAACTCGCCGACGGTACTAGCGCCCGCAGCCAGTTCGTCTGGGTCTTGCTGAATCACAACGATTTTGTCACCGTCCGCTAGTCATGCCCATTCGTGTATCGATCCTGGGAGTCATGCGTGATTAATAAGCCGGATTGGACTTCGTCGCGATTTTCCCGCCGGTCAATGCTCGCCGGTCTGGGTCACGGCTGCGCCGGGGTGGCCTTGGCGTCGCTGTTGCAACGTGAAGCCCGAGCCGCGGACTCCGGACAGCACGGCAACGATGGTCGCCCGCATCATCCCGCCAAAGCCAAAAGCGTGATCTGGCTCTTCATGAATGGCGGCCTCAGCCAGATGGAGAGCTTCGATCCTAAGCCGATGCTCACGAAGTTCGGCGGCAAGACTATCGCGGAAACCCCGTTCGCTGACGCGCAGGATCCGAAGAAGCTGGCGCTCGAACGGCTCGTTGTCCCCGATGGCAACGGCAATCAGCGAAATACCCTGTATCCCTTGCAGGTCGGCTTCCAGAAGCACGGTGACAGCGGCATCGAAATCAGTGACTGGTTTCCGCAGACCGCTGCGCATGTCGACAAGCTCGCGGTCATCCGGTCGATGTACACGACCGACAGTAATCACGGCGCGCAAACACAGTTTCACACCGGCCGCCATATGAACGACGGCGACCATCCCACGCTCGGTGCGTGGACGCAGTACGGCCTCGGTTCGCTCAACGACAACCTGCCGCAGTTCATTTCGATCGGCAACCGCGAATACTGGAACAAACGAGACGGTCAATATCTCGGACCAGCATACGATGCTGTGCCGTTACGGATCGACCCGAAGAATCCGCTTGACTACGTGAAGCCGGATCGGCCGATCAGTCCCCAGGCTCAGACTATCGGCCGCGACCTCGTCAGGGAGTTGAATGCACTGCGACGGGTGGATGAGCCGACCGATACAGCGCTCTCCGCCCGGATCGCCTCGTACGAGCTCGCCTTCCGGATGCAGCGCTCGATTCCGGAAGTTGTCGACTTCACTCAGGAAACTCAGGAGACACAATCGCTCTACGGTCTCGACCAGCCGCACTGTCGTGACTTCGGGATGCAGTTGCTGGCCGCGCGACGTTTTGTGGAGCGTGGGGTGCGCTTCATCCAGATCCAGCACGGAGGTGGTGGAGCCGGCGCGTGGGACGCGCATGGCGGACTGAAAGCGAATCACTCGAAAAATGCGCTGGCTGTCGACCAGCCGATTGGCGGGCTGCTGGCCGATCTCGATCGCCGTGGCCTGCTCGATGAAACGATCGTGCTGTTTGCGTCAGAGTTCGGCCGCACTCCAGGTTCTCAAGGCTCGGACGGACGCGATCATCATATCTTCGGCTTCACCGTCTGGATGGCCGGAGGGGGATTGAAACGGGGTGTGGTGCACGGCGCGACCGATGAAATCGGTTTCCACGCCGTGCAGGATCGACACTACGTCACCGACGTGCACGCAACGATTCTGCATCAACTTGGACTTGATCCACACCGCATGGAAGTCCCCGGTCGTAAGCGGCTGGAAATCGATTTCGGCCACCCGATCGAAGCGATCATCGCGTGATGCTTCCATCGAATGAAGTCCCGACCGTGGTGCGAAGTGGACCGAAACAGTCCGCTCTCGACTGGCACGTCATCTTGCTGCTGATGTGGGCGGTCTGGTGGGGCGGACTGACCTTCTATGCGGCTGTGGTGGTCCCGCTCGGTACGGAAGAATTCGGAAGCATGGAGCAGGGGTTCCTCACGCAGCGCGTCTCGCTGTGGTTGAATCTGGCGTGCTGTGTGATGATTGCCGGACTGATCTGCTGGACTCTGGCGACGCGGCGGCGGTCGCTCGGTTTGCTGACGGGCGGACTCGCAGTGTTGACGGCACTCCTCGTCTATCAGCACCTCCGGATGACTCGGATGATGGATGTCGAACTGCGGGGAGTCACCCCGGGATTCTATGCCGAGCACGCGGTCTATCTGTGGCTGACGACGGCGCAGTGGATCCTCGGAGCGTGCGTCCCGTGGCTGTTGTCGCATGATCAAGCGCGATAAGTCTCGACCCTTGACGTGGACAGGAACGAAGCGATCTTTCGGGGATACGTCCGCTAACTGGCGATGCTTCGGACGGACTCAGTCATAGGTCAGTTGGACAGTCGCCACAGCATTGCGATCAGCGACGGCTCGTAACCAGTAACCGTTCAAGGCGGCGGGAAACTTGTGCGTGACGGGGGCATTCGGCGGAACGTAGAACGTTTCGTAGGGAACCCACTGTCCGGTCCCGGTCAGGTCGTACTCGATCCGGATCGCCATCGCTACCGCCGAGCGCTGCTGCAGCGTCATCCGTTTACGATCGTAACCGCAGAGAAGATAGGGATCGCTCGGCTCATTCTTACGGACAGACGTGTTTCGCCATGGCCCACCAGTCCCATGCGGTTTGCCGAATTGCCAGAGGTCATCGAGCGCCCCAACCCAGAGGGCGGCTTTGCCATCCTCGCTGGCAACCAGGTGCGGATTGTCTGCAGGCCGTTGATCGGCCACGCCCGTTAGAACCAGCAGCCCGCGGTACGAACAGAAGTCGGTGATCAACCGGTTATGCGTGGTGATGGCCCGCATCTTGAGCACGCCTCCGGCATTCTCAGCCGGCAGTTCAAAGAACGTTCCCCCGAGATGAAAGAGGTCGCGTTCTGTCGCGACTTCTCGACAGATGCGTTGCGGCACACTGGAACGGAGGTCTTTCATCCCCCGCGGCAGACGCCAACGGCGGTTCTTGCCATCGACATAGATGATCGACACTCCGTCGTCACGGACCCACCCCGTCACGACTTTCGCCCGATCTTTGAGATACTTGTGAGCATCCGGATCGTTGACTGGCTTCAATGTCAGGGTGTCGCCCAGTTCGTACAGGCCGACATCCTGCTGTCCACTGGGACCGGGGCGAAGGGATGCGAAGTGCAGCGTGCGTTTGTTCTCCGCTCGGGCACGGACAATCCCGCCGGTCATGCTGGCCCATTCCTCACGGCCAGCGAGCCCCCCTTTGATCGCCTCACCCTCGAGGCTGCGCTGATCGGCATTCCCCATGCTGAACCACGCCGTGGCGTTGGTCAGCGGCACGTTACTGATCAGCCGGATCCAGGTCGCCACAGGTGCACTGGTCAGATCGAGCCAAGCCGGTGTTCGGGGTTCGAGCGTCACCGTGCGATAGGTCGTCCATTCGCCAGTCCCCTGCATATCGAGTTCGAGAGTAATCGTGGCCTCAGCTGGCGTATCATGGACAAGCTGCAGGGAGCGGCGTTCGTATCCACTGAAGAGGAAGGGCTCACTGGGAATGGATGCGGGGACGGCATCGTTCAACCACACCGCCCCGCGGCCGATCACCGGACCGAGCTGATCCAATCGTTCCGGATCGATGAACCACAGATTGGATTGCGACTGGGGCGGCGCGATGTCACCTTTGACGAGCCGTTTATTCAGAAACTCGCTTTTCGCGGTGTCGTCACAACCCAGGACAATCTGATTCTGCCAGCGACAGAAATCGCCGACGACCTTCAGATAGGTGCTGCGGGGCACGATGCCCGCGGAATTCGTTGAGCGAAACGTCTTGGGGAACTTCCAGAATGTGCCGTGCATGGTCATCAACAGCGAATCTTCGCCGATGTCACGAATACGGGGCCATTCGGTATTCCAGCCGTGGGCCCCATCGTAACTGTGCGAGGCTTTCGGCAGGCGATAGCTGTGCCAGCGGCCGTTGTCGCGGCACATGAGGATCAGCGAGCGATGATCCCAGCCGATACTCCAGAGAGGATCGTCGGGCTGACTTTCCCCAGTGATGCCGCCAGGACCGGTGACTTCCGTGAACTGATTGCGCCGGACGATGGTCCACTGTTCGGCCTGCCCATCCCATTCGGCCAATACGCCGCTAGCAACGGTCGGATCGGAGAGTGCCTGATCGCCATGCTCTCCGTTATTCGCATAAACGATGTGGCCCTGAGCGGTGAAGAATCCTTTGCCGTGGTAGCCCGGCAATCCCGCGTGACGCCCTTCTTTGCGTTGCTCGTCGGCCCAGAGTTCCTTGACTTCGAGCGTCTTCACGTCGACTTCGTAGATCCCTTCTTCCATGGTGGCGTAGTAAACCTTCCCCGCAGGGTCGGTCAGATGCCGCGCGGTGCCGGTCGGTCGGCCAAACATTGTGGAATAGGGAATCACGCGGACCGTTCGTTCGGCATCAATCGCATAAGGACCAATCAACAGTTGTTGCGATTCCCGATGAATCATCCGGTTCGCCGGGGTCCCGCCAATACTTTCCGGCCGGACGATCTGCAGGCGTTCGGGCGTGATTTCATAGAGTTTGTCGCTCGAGCCTTTCGGAGCATGCGGGGCATAGGTGACGACCCACAGCCGGTCGGCCCACGGTACGACTGCGCCGGTGCCGCATTCCCCTTCATCGTTAAACATGGCCAGTTTCAGGTCGATGCCCGAGATTGAAGATCGTTCCTGGGCCACAACGGCCTGGGAACCGATCCACAGTGCGAACAGGCACCCAAACAGGCATCGTCGTCTGATCTTCTTTCGGAAAGCGAGGCATCCGCGAAATCGGTTGAGAATGGGCAATTGTTCCAGCGTGGCAAGGTCCATGGGTGTCTCCCAAATTCGTCATACGATGCTGAGTGACCAGCATGACGATGGCGATTCGCGAGGAACCACGCAACCCTCAGTCAGGAATGAACTCGCGAAGGGGAATCCACTGGAATCGGCTGATCGGCTGCTTGTTTCCGGATTGTGGCAGGGTGACAATCAGGTGCAGCGGAGTCCCGGAATTCCGACCACGTCACGAATGACTCTCGAAAGCCGCCCGATGGTTCTGCGCCGCTTCTACTGCATCGCCCTGGGCCTGTCCCTGGTTCTGGGACACTCCAGTGCGGACCATACCCAAGCAGCCGACGTGGAGCGTTTGTCTGCCCCGGACCAGCTGCATTTCCAGGAGCAGATTCAACCGCTGCTCGTGCGCTACTGTGGGGATTGCCATGGGGCCGAACAGCCGAAGGGAAAGCTGCAGCTGAATCGACTCGCGCTCGAGTTAACCAATCCGGCCGTGCGGAGCCATTGGTTTGCCATTGTTGATCGCCTGCAATCCGGGACGATGCCACCAATCGATCAACCACGACCGGATGAGACCACAACGCGCCAATTGATCGACTGGCTGGAAGCCCGCGCGCTCTCGGCCGAACGGGCGGCACGTGCTCGGGAAGGGCGCGTCGTGCTGCGGCGACTGAATCGTATTGAATACGAAAACACCATCAACGACCTCTTCGGGATCACTGTGCGGTTGCGGGACCAGCTCCCGGCCGATGGATCAGCGGATGGTTTCGATAACGCGAGTGCCGCCCATCACACGTCATCGTTCCTGATGGAGAAATACCTCGAAGCGACCGACACGGCTCTGGCACAGGCCATCGCCAACCGGCCTCAACCGCCGCCATCATCCCTCAATCGTTACAGCCTGAAAGAAGGCCACCCGCTCCGCTCGACGACGGAAGACGTCTACCGCATCGCCGCAGATGGGACCGTGGTCTGCTTCTGTTCGTCGGAGTGGCACAACGTCAGTCTCTCGCCGTTCTACCCGCGCGATCCCGGCCGCTACCGCTTTCGCATCTCCACATCCAGCATCCAAAGTGCTGGCAAGCCGGTGACATATCGCGTCACGGTGAACGGAACGCGGCTGACCGGGACCTCCGGATTGATCGGTTACTTCGATGCTCCACCGGATGAACCGAAGGTGATCGAATTCACCCGCTGGATGGAGCCGAAGACGACCATCGCGATCCTTCCCTACGGACTTGCGGGGGCGAACACCGTCAAGCAGACGGGGGGGGCGAAGTGGGAAGGACCGGGACTTGCGGTGCAATTTGTTGAAATCGAAGGACCGCTGAACGAAGTCTGGCCGCCGGAAAGTCATCAACGGCTGTTCGGTGGACAGCCGCAGAAGACGTTCGGCATCGAGAACTTTCGGGATCGAGTCGAGATTGTTTCCACCGATCCACTCGTCGATGCCCGCCGGATCCTCACGCCGTTCACTCGACGTGCGTTTCGACGCTCGATTGTCGATGCGGATGTCGATCCCTATCTCGCGATCGTGCAAAGCAAACTCGACGCCGGCGAATCGTTTGAATGGTCGCTGCGGGCCGCGTTGAAAGGAGTACTGCTGTCTCCCGAGTTCCTCTTCCTGCGGGAAGCACCGGGGCGGCTCGATGACTTTGCGCTGGCGAGCCGTCTGTCGTATTTCCTCTGGAGCACGATGCCTGATGAGGAGTTGTTCCGTCTCGCAGAGGCGAAACGACTCACCGATCCCGCAGTTCTGAGGCAGCAGGTCGAACGGTTGCTGGCCGATCCGAAGGCGGCGGCGTTCACCGAGAACTTCGTGGGCCAATGGCTGGGACTACGCGAAATCGATGCGACCGAGCCGAGCCATATTCTCTATCCCGAATATGACCACCTGCTGAAGGTCTCCATGATTCGGGAGACCGAGCTCTTCTTCCAGGAAGTGCTGCAGCACGATTTGAGTCTCACGCAGTTCGTTGATGCAGACTTCACGATGCTCAATGGGCGACTGGCACGTCATTACGGCATTCCGGGGATCGAGGGCTGGGAGTTTCACAAGACCAAGCTGCCGGACGACAGCCCACGGGGCGGGGTCCTGACGATGGCCAGTGTGCTGAAGGTGACCGCGAACGGGACGACGACTTCTCCCGTGACGCGGGGTGCGTGGGTGCTCGATCGGTTGCTGGGATCGCCGCCCGCTCCCCCACCTGAAAACGTCGCGGCGATCGATCCCGACATCCGCGGGGCAACGACGATCCGTGAGCAACTCGCCAAACATCGCTCTGTCGAATCCTGCGGCAGCTGCCACCGGCTCATCGATCCCCCGGGTTTTGCCTTGGAAAACTTCGATTGCATCGGCGGTTGGCGAACGCATTACCGCGTCACCGGGAACGGCGAAGCCGTGGTCATCGATGGTCGCCGTATGCCCTACCACAAGGGAAAAGCGGTCGATCCGGCGGATGCTCTCGCTGATGGACGGAAATTTGCCGAGATCCGTGAGTTGAAGCAACTCCTGCTCGCCGATGAACCGCAACTCGCGCGGGCGCTCACTCGGAAATTCATCACGTACGCGACGGGTCGTGCACCGCAGGCTGCTGATCGGGCCGCGGTCGAAGCGCTGGTCGTCCAGGCGAGCAAAGAACGCTATGGACTTCGCTCCTTGATACATGCGATTGTGCAGAGTGAACTGTTTCAGACAAAATGATGGCCCGGTTGAGGACACCTCTCCACAACTGCCGACCTGAGGGAAGTCATGCCATGCTGCTCCACCGCCGGACTTTCTTACGCGCCACGGGCGTGGCACTTGCTCTCCCGTTCCTGCAGGCTGCCCAACCCCGAAGACTGCGCGCGGCTGAGACCGCTGCGATCCCGCGGCGGATGGTCTGCATTAACACCCCACTTGGTTTGCATCCGGCGAGCTTCTTCCCGACCGACACTGGCCGTGACTACACACTTTCGCCGCACCTGGAAGTCCTCAAAGACTACCGTGAGGACTTCACGGTGATCTCGGGACTGGCCCACCCGGATGTCGGCCCAAGTCATGATTCCAACCTCAGCTTTCTGACCGCAGCCCCGCACCCCGAACGCCGGGCAGGGTTCAAGAACAGCATCTCGCTCGATCAACTCGCTGCAGAAAAGCTCTACGGCCAGACGCGGTTTCCCACTCTCACGCTGTCATGCGAAGGACTCGGTCTGGCCTGGACCCGCAGTGGCGCGCAAGTCCCGTCCGAGACGTGGCCGTCGAGTGTCTTTGCTCAACTCTTTCTCGAAGGCCGTCCCGATGAAGTCCGAGCGCAGGCCCGGCGACTGGCCGATGGGCAAAGCGTGCTCGATGCGATCCGAACCCAGGCGAAACAAATGGAAGCCACACTGGGGACCGAAGATCGCGAGAAACTGACCGAATACTTCACCAGTGTCCGCGAACTGGAACAACGACTCGTGCAGGCCGAAGCGTGGTCCAAACGTCCCAAACCGAAAGTCGATGCCAAGCCACCGGTCAACGTGCAGAACTCAGCCGACCTCGTGGGCAAGTCACGCCTGTGGTTCGACCTGATCCACCTCGCATTGCAGACTGATTCCACGCGACTCGTCACGCTGCAACTTCTGGGAACCAGCAGCGTGCCGCCCATCGCGGGTGTGAATCAGGGACACCATGATCTGTCACATCACGGGCAGGATCCGGCCAAGATCGCGCAGCTCCGCACGCTGGAAGCCGAGAAGCTGAAAACCCTGCGAGATTTTCTCCAGCAGTTACGCAGTACACACGAAGCAGGCGAATCGCTGCTCGATCGCACCATGGTCTTCTTCAGCAGCAACCTCGGCGATGCCAGTAAGCACAGCGTCAAGAACATCCCGATCCTGCTCGCCGGGGGCGGCTTCCGTCATGGGCAACACTTGGCCTTCGACGAGAACCGCCACCCACCGATGAGCAATCTCTTCGTCAGCATGCTGCAGCGGCTGGGGCTCGAAGTCGACCAGTTCGGCAGTTCCACAGGAACACTCACCGGGCTGGAAGTCCGGGCTTGAAGCGTGACCTTCGAGAGGCGTAACGTGCGAAACAAGAGGGACGTTTTCCTGTATTGATCAATGATCCACCAAGAACAACGCCCGGCAAGGTTTTCCTTGCCGGGCGTTCGATCATCAGGAGTCAGCGAATCCCTACGGCGTAGCAAATGGCCGCTGACTGATCTTCTCCGCCGTGGGGAAGTCTGCCGGGACCGGAATTGTGACCTTCCCGGTCGTGGCCCATTCTGTTCCGCGCTGGAATGTGCAGATGAAGCCGACGCATTCTTGCGAGTAATCGCCATGGCCCATCGGGGAATGGAAGATGCGACCCTTACCATAGGTGACAGTGAAGAGCATCGGCTCGTGTCGTCCCGAACCCCCTTGTTCGGGCGAAGCGTATGCGGTTGCCAGCACGTGCATGTTCGAGCCCGGCCCGCGGAGCTTGTCGTAGAGTTCGTCTTTCACATGCAGCCATTCCCGCGGCAAGCCCTTGGTGATGGGATGCTCCAGATCGCGTGTCACCACGCTGAAGGGATGCTGTGAGCCGTGATGGCCGCCGGGACCTTTGGTTTCATCACGCACGACCTTGCCATCGGCATCGAGATAGACGTAGGGGCCGCTCTTTTCATTGCGCCCACCCCAACCGCCGAGGCCGATCATCTCGTTATACTCCGGCCAGTCAGCGAACGAATTGTTCGCCGCGTGAATCACCACCAGTCCCCCGCCGTTGTGAACGAAGTCGATGAAGTTGTTTTGCGTCTCCTTCGGCCAGGGAGCCCCGTTGTAATTGGTGACGACCACCTGATACTTCGAGAACTCAGGCTTGAAGTTCTCATCGGTCCCTTTGGGTGCGGTGGTCGCGACATCGACCGTGAAGAGGTTGGTCTCTTCGAGATATCGCTTCATCATTTGCGTCGTTTTCGGCCACACGCCGTGATTGTTCTGCCCATCGACGATCAGGGCGCGATGTTTGTCAGCAGCGAAGCCGGACACGCTGAGACCGGCGACCATGAGGAACACGCAGAACCACCGCAATTGCAACATGATGCATCTCTTGGAAGGAAGTGGAATCGAGCCGAAACAGTATACCGGGCGGGCCATGACAACAGCGAGTGCGCGACAGAACCACGGCGAAATCCACACCGGATTTTGATGGCAGAGCGAACATTCACCGGTTACCATAATCATCAACCGGCAATCAGCCCGGTCCCCATTCTCTCGGGCCGGAAGGAGCCTTCCGATGACGACCCAACCGATTTCCGAACCGACGTTGTGTCTCTATCCCGGCGATGCGGATGCACCGCTGATCCTGCCGCAATTGCCGACTGCGGAAGAGTCGGCCATCGTGGCGCTGGATCCAACGGGACTGGCCTTCGAGTCGTCACCCCGCTGCGGGACCGCAGCCCGCGAGTTGCTCGACCCGTCACTCATTCCTGAGCGACTGCACCGCCGGGCCAGATAGTCACTGTTGCAGCACTATCCCGGCGGCAGGTGCAGGACGACGAGCTTCTCTTCGGTCATCTCGCGGAGGGCGTACTTCGGACCTTCCTGACCAAGACCGCTCTGCTTCAATCCGCCATAGGGCATCAGGTCGACGCGCCATTGCGTCGACCAGTTGACGTGCAGGTTGCCTGCATCGACATGACGCAGGAACCGAAACGCCTTTTCCAGGTCGCGCGTGAAGATCCCGGCGGCTAACCCGTACGGGCTGTCGTTCGCGATCCGGATGGCTTCATCAAGGTCGCGGCAGCGCGTGATCGCCACTGCGGGACCAAAGAGTTCGTCACGACTGATGCGCAACTGCGGATCGACCCGGTCGAGAATCGTCGCCGGGCAGTGACCGCGGTCGATCGGACCACCGATGATCCGCTCTGCTCCAGCGGTGATCGCTTCGTTGATCCATTCCCCGACGCGAGCCGCTTCCGCCGGGCGAATCAACGGCCCGAGTTTTGTCTCCGGCAGACGCGGATCACCCGTGACTAACGCGGCCACCCGCGGTCGCAGGGCTTCGATGAAGTCATCTGCGATCTTGTCACTCACCAGCAGGCGTTGCGCGGAAATACAGACCTGGCCGGCGTTCGCATAACCACCGACCGCCACCGCCGCCGCGGCCTGAGCAATGTCAGCGTCTTCCAGGATCAGGACCGGACCGTTGCCCCCGAGTTCCATCGTCACCCGCTTCAGCCCTGCGGTTCGACAGATCGACTCGCCAATCACCGCGCTCCCAGTGAAGCTGATCTTGCGAATTCGCTCATCCGCACAAATCGCGGCTCCGAGCGTGTTTCCCGGCCCCGGAACACACGCCAGCGCCTGCTCGGGGAACCCGGCTTCCAGCAGGATGGCAATCAGCTTCAATGCGGAAAGCGGGGTATCACTTGCGGGCTTGATGAGAACTGCATTACCCCCGGCGAGAGCGGGGCCCACTTTGTGGCAGACGAGATTCAGCGGGAAGTTGAACGGTGTGATCGCCGCGACGATGCCACACGGCTGACGCAGTGTGAAGCCGAGCTTGCCGGCCGCGCCGGGAGCCGCATCGAGGGGGATCATCTCCCCCGTCAGTCGCCGGGCTTCCTCCGCGGAAACATCCAGCGTCTCAGCGGAGCGGGCTACTTCCATCCGGGCTTCGGCCAGCAGTTTGCCCGATTCGGCCGTGATGGTCACTGCGAGATCGTCGATATAGCCGCGGACCAACTCGGCGGCCCGCCGTAGTTTGCGGCTGCGGTCGTACGCGGTCATCTGCCGCATCACAGCGGCTCCATCGACGAGTGTCGTCACCGCCGTGCGAATGTCATCTGGCGTTCCGACGGGAACAACGTCGACTGTTGTGCCATCGTACGGCGAAACGACAGGCCGCGTTGTGAGACCATCGAGCCAGCGGCCGCTATGGAACATCTGCATGGGAACGCTCTTTCGTCTGTCGAGACACATCCGATCGACTGACCGGCATGGAAGTTTCTTAAGTAGGGCAGGCTCCCGCCTGCCAGCGGCGATTCACTGTGACTGGCACATCAGGCAGGCGGGAGCCTGCCCTACAGGGGGCCACCTTCAGTGATTTCCCAGCGGGTCAGTAAGACCAATCCCTGCGATTCAGCGCACGGCTGCAATTCCGAGACGATTAAAGTAGCCATCACGCTCCGCGTGATGAGCGGATGAAAAGACTGCAAGGAGAAGACCCGAGACGCAACACATTCTGATTTCAAATCACAGCACTTTCTCATAATCCGCTCATCACACGGAGCGTGATGGCTACATTTGACGGACATGACCTGCTGCCTCGCTGGGAAGCATCATCGCCTTAGACCGCGGCTCGTTTACCCAACGGACTCCGCGGTGTGTGCTCATTCCCGCATCCGGCCGACGTCGGGAGCAGCTTGCCGGGACTGCAGAGACTGTGCGGGTTGAAACAGTCATGAATCGACTGCATCACCGCGAGGTCTTCCGGCGTGAAGAGCTTGCTCATAAAGCTGAGCTTCTCGACACCGATCCCATGCTCGCCCGTCACACTGCCGCCGAGCGCGATGCATTCATTGAGGATCTCGTCACTCGCTTCCAGCACCCGCTGCACCTGTTCAGGATCGCGTTCATCGAACAGCAGAATCGGATGGATATTCCCATCCCCGGCATGAAAGACGTTGACGATGCGGAGCCGATGCCGCTCGCCGCAGGCGATGATGAACCGGAGGATTTCCGGGAGCTTGGTCCGTGGGACGACGCCGTCTTGCGTGCAGTAACTGGGCGAGAGACGACCGATCGCTCCGAAGGCTTGTTTACGGCATTTCCAGAGGAGCTGGCGTTCTTTGGGAGTGTTCGCCTTCCGAACTTCGCGCGCACCATTCTCGGTGCACAGGCGAATGATCTGCTCGGCATCGCTATCGACGCCGACTTCCAGTCCATCGACCTCGATCAGCAGGACCGCACCGGCATCGAGCGGGAAACCAAAATGAAAGGCTTGCTCGAGCGCGCCGACAATCCCCTGATCCATCATCTCCAGGGCGGCCGGGATAATCCCCGCTCCAATGATACTGCTGATGGCCTGAGTGGCATCATCGACCGTCTCGAAGACGCCGAGCATCGTGCGATACGCAGCGGGATCGCGGGTCAGCCGCACGAAGACTTTCGTGCAGACTCCCAGAGTTCCTTCGCTGCCGACAAAGAGACCGGTGAGATCGAGCCCCGGCGTTTCTTCCACGGGGCCGCCGAGCTGCACGACTTCCCCATCGGGCAGGACGACCTCGACACCCAGGATGTGATTCACGGTCACCCCATACTTCAACGTATGCGGTCCACCGGAATTCGTGGCGAAGTTGCCGCCGATCGTGCAGGCCCCCTGGCTCGAAGGATCGGGCGCGTAATGATAGCCGGTCCCTTTCAGGGCATTCGTGAGATGCACATTCACGAGGCCCGGCTCGACAATTGCGTAGCGGTTCCGAAGATCGATTTCGAGGATCCGCTTCATCCGCGTGAGGGCGATCATCACGCCTCCGCCGATCGGCAGACACCCGCCCGCGAGACTGGTGCCCGCCCCGCGGGGGATGAACGGAACCTGGTGTTGGACACACAGCCGCACGATGGCGATCACCTGCTCGCGATCGGTCGGGAAGACGACGACATCGGGCGTCTTCTTCTCCACAACGTAGCCATCGCATTCATAGACCAGGAGTTCGTCATGACGATCGAGGATGCCTTCAATCCCGACGATCGTCCGCAATTGAGCCACAAATTCTGGCGTGACCAGCGAGATAGGGGATGTAGTCACAGCAGTCGACATGCAACGGCCCTCAGGGAAGATAATCGCGACCGCTGATCTTACCGTGATGACTCTGTCCCTGCGATGATTCACGAAGGCTCAGTGTTGCGAACCGCGCCGCCAGCGCCTGAGAGCGGTTGATCCGATGGCAGGTTCGCGATCATCGAACACCCCTGCGGCTAGCGCCGTGCCGCTCATGGAGCTGATTTCGAAATGCACAACGCCTGCCAGCGAAAGACTGCGCCGGCAGGCGTTGACTGATTGATGAGCGACAGCTGACGTTACTTCTGAGCGGTCCGGGCGGCCCGCAGCAGTTGCAGGTAGTCGAGCGTGACGTGCATGATTTCGCGGTTGTATTCCGTGTCCTTGAAGATCGGACCTTCCGCTGTCCCGTTTTCCTTTTCTTCCTCTTCCTTGGCGACTTCGTTAGCCGCTTTCTCGTCGTCCCGCTCCTTTCGCAACGTCTCTTCATTCAGCGAGACCGTCTTGCGATTCTTGCGGGCGAGATAGCGTTCGATATCCTTGCGGATTTCCTGGAACTTGGGGTCGGCAGCGATACGCTTGCTGCTGGCTTCCCGTAACGCTGCAATCACCCCCGGTTCAGCCATGTTGTAGATAACATGCGCTGCCGACTTTTCCTGAGCGAACGCGAGGGCATTTTCCAGGAACGATTCACCGAGGTCCATGTGGTCGATGAGTGATGGCAGGACGACATCGGATTCGACACCGCGGTTCTGGGTGCTGTCCCCGTTCACGCGGAAGAACTGATTGATCGTGAGTTTCAGTGCCCCCCGGTTTTCCCGGGCCAGTCGCAGGAAGCCACTGGTGACCGGCATCACATTCTGCACGGTCCCTTTCCCGTGGGTCGTGGTATCGCCCACGATGATTCCCCGGCGGTAATCCTTAATCACCCCCGCGAAAATTTCCGACGCGGACGCTGACAGGCGGTTACAGACCACCACCACCGGCCCGTCGTATTGCACACCGGATTCGGTATCGTCGTGGCTCTTCACATTGCCATTCTGTTCCTTCACCTGCACCACCGGGCCTTTGTCGATGAACAGCCCGGAGACTTCGATCGATTCGCTAAGTGCCCCGCCACCGTTCATCCGCAGATCGATGATGACAGCCTGAACGCCCCCTTGCTTGCGGAAGTCCGCGAGAACCTTTGAGACATCGCGGGCCGTGCTCTTGAAGTCTTCGAGACCTTCCTGGGCACCCCCGAAATCGCGATAGAACGACGGGATGTTGATCACCCCGATCTTGCCTTCCATCCCGGGGAACCATTTCGCCGCGTCGAGGATTTCCCCCTTCACTTCCGAAGACGTGAGGGCAATCTTCTGACGGGTCAGCACATATTCGACGGTCTCACCAGTTGATGTCAGGACGCGCAGTTTGACCTTTGTCCCGCCCGGTCCGCGAATCTGCCGGACGACCTTGCTGAGCTTCATTTCAACAATATCGACCCAGTCACCTTCTTCCTGCGCGACGGCGATCACCTTGTCGTTGACCTTCAGCCGCCCGTCTTTTTCTGCAGCGCCGCCTTTCACTATCTGAGCGACGATGGTGAAGCCGTCTTCCGAGCGCAGCGCGGCCCCGATCCCTTCGAGGCTCAACCGCATCTGAATGTTGAAGTCTTCCACGGTCTGGGGCGACATGTAGCTCGAATGCGGATCGAAGCAGTGGGCGAGTGCCGAGAGATAAATCTCCAGGACTTCACCATCTTCCGTCTCGTGCGCAGTCCGCTTGAGCGTGTCATACCGCTTGTGCAGACGTTTTACGGCTTCCGCATCGGCCACCTTGTCGAGCTTCAAGGACAGCAGATCGAACTTAATCCGCTTCCGCCAGCGATCGTTCAACTCGCGGGCATCGGCCGCCCAGCCAATTTGATCGCCATCGACAGAAAGCTGTTCGGTAATCGTGAAGTCCTGCGGTGAGTCGATCCATTGATGGGCCACCGCAATGCGTTCATCCATCCGCTTGAGATAGACGGAAAAGACCATGCGGGCGAAATCGACGTTGCCGGTTTTGATGTAATCGTCGAGCTGATCGCGATAGCGATTGAAATCATCAATGTCGGCTTGCAGAAAGTATTGCTTCTGCGGATCGAGGTCTTTCAGGAAGCGTTTCAACAGCATCTGCGAGATGCGATCGTCGATCGGTTTCTGGCTGATGTGGTGGCGGGAAATCATCTCGGCGACCAGTTTGGCCGTCGTCTGCTCATTCGCGTTATTATTCGCGAGCTGTTGCGCGCCAATGGTGGAGGCGACGAGCAGCATCGCCAGTCCGGCGAGGCAATAAGCAGTCCGCGAAGGAAGGCACAGTCTCATGAAGGGCATCCATGGTCCGAGACAGTGAAGCCGTAAAGGGATAGGGTCCCTGAGTCGATCCTATCGGAAGCAGCGGATTGTGGCAAGATGCGCTGTTCGGATGAATCTGGTTCTCGGGAAAGACAGGCAAAACGCTGACAACCGCCAACTGACCAGGACGACGGTGGTCATTGCCCCTTCGAGACTGCGGGCTGGATGGATGAGCCTGTCCCGCTGGAGAGTTGAGCGGGGTCGATCACGACGTGCTTGACGAGTTTCCGCTTCCAGGTGTAGGTGGCGTGCACGCGTCCGTCGGCCGTCTGAATGATCGCTGGGTAGCTGAATTCCCCCGGCGTATCTTCGAGAACTGGACCGGCGACCCAGTCGACACCGTTGCGGGAAATCGCGAGATTCAGCGGTGTCCGCTTGCCGCCCCACTGCTTCGGATCGCCGGGAACGTGGTTGTAAATGATGACGTGCCGACCATCCTTCAACGTGACAGCATCGGTCCCGGAGTTGGGATTCGGGAGTTGACCGAGCGTCATCGGCCCCCAGGTGCGGCCACCATCGTCCGAGACGATCTGGAAAGTCCGGTGCTGGCGTGAACGTCCCAATGCCAGAAGTTTATCGTCGCCCAAACGCAGAAAACTCGGTTGGATCGCCTGGATTTCGACCCCATCATTGACCGGGCCGGTCCGTTCCCAGGTGACGCCAAAGTCGCTGGTTCGCTCGAACGAGACATTCCAGCGGTCCGGTTCGCCCGGTTTCGCACCACTCGTTTCATCGCTGGTGGCACACAGGATGTCGCCGTTCGCCAGTTGAATCGGCTTGTTCTTCACCGGTCCGAGAATCCCGTCCGGCAGCCGTCGCGGAAGCGACCACGTGGCGCCATGGTCACTCGACGTCATCAGCATCCCCCACCACGTCGACGGGGACGGCCCCACTTTGTAGAAGAGCAGCAGTGGTCCCTGGCTCGGCTGGAACAGAACCGGATTCCAGCAGGGATGCCGATGAACGGTCCCATCCGGACGGCGGTACTGGACTCCGTTGGCGACTTCGACCGGTGCGGTCCACTTCCCCTCGACCTGACGGACCAGCCAGATCCCGACATCGGGATGTTTCTCTTTTGTACCGCCAAACCACGCGGCGACGAGGCCAGCCGGGGTTTCCGCCAGCGTCGACGCATGACAGCTGGGGATCGCGGGCGTCTCTGTATAAAGAAACTCGCTCAGAATGACGGCAGGGTCTTCGGCGGCGGAAAGTGCGGTGGTCAGAAGAACCGAAGCAGCGATCAGCGCAGCACGGAGTGGAAACATCGTGTTGATCCGCAAGAAGAGAGGAGCGTCGATCGCTGCATTCTAGCGGAAGGACGCTCGACAGCGGAGCACCACGTCAGGATTCCAGCGATTTCAGGATCGCCTCGACCCGCGCCCGGTCTTCCGGGTAAAAGCGGTGAAATGGTTCGGCCAGAAAATCGTCACAGAGGCCCCGCAGCGACAGGGCACACTTTGTCGCCTTGATGTAGCGCGAGGCGTACTTGCCGATTTCATAGATCGCCTGCAGCTTCAGAATCTGACTGCGGGTCGCGGCCATGCGGTTGGAATCACCCGCCTGGAATGCGGCATAGCAGCCCGTGAAGAATTCGGGATAGATGTTAGCCCCTCCCGAGACGCCACCATCGGCCCCGAGTTCCAGCGCTTCCGGCAGCAGAGCTTCGGGACCGATGAAGATCGACCAGTCGGGCCGCACGTTGCGTAAGCCGAGTGCGTGACGGAAGTAGGTCAGATCGCCCCCGCTGTCTTTCACCCCGACGATTTTCTGGTGATCGGCCAGACGCTCCAGCGTGCTGATTTCGAACGGGACCTTTGTGAGGCTCGGCATATTGTAGAGCATCAGCGGCAACGGCAACTCGGGGAGTAAACGCTCGATATAGCCGATGAGCTCGGTCTGTCCGGCGGGAAAGTAATACGGAGTGGCGAGGACCAGGGCCGCCGCGCCGGAATCCGCCGCGTGCTTGGCGATCTGCAGGGATTCGACCACCGCGGTATCGGTGATGCCCACCAGCAGCGGGACCCGCCCACGGACCTGTGCACTCACCCGCGAGATGAACGATTTCCGCAGGGCATAACCGAGGCTAGGGGCTTCCCCGGTCGTCCCCAGCAGAAACAGACCGTGCACCCCCCCCGCCAGCACGTGCTCAACCAGCCGCTCGAGGCCCGGTTCATCCAACGTGTCGCGCGCGCACAGCGGGGTCACCAGCGGCGGAATAATGCCGTGAAACAGACGCGACATGGATTGATGGTTCTTTAAGCCGCCCACGGAAAGCCTTCCGTGGGTGTCCGGGCTGTGTCTCAACGATTGAACAGAAACGCCGGGCTGTTGATGAGGGCCCAGAGGAGGTCCTGACCACCGGTCACGAGGCCGTGCTCGGTGATGTACGCGACCCCCTGTTGGCTTTCCGTGGCGGTTGGCTGGCGATTGAGCGCGGCCATGTAGATCTCTTCCACAGCGGCGGCCGGAGCCGCGTTCTGGCCCTGCAACTTGGCGATCAACCCTTGTGGATGCGCAATCGCATCGGAGATCGTGGGGCCGTTGATCAGCGTGAGCGTCTGTGCGAGGCTCACTTCCGACGACCGCTCGCATTCGCACGGGCTTTCACGCGGGGCGCGTCCGAACATGTCGAGGAAGGGCACAGCCACCGCGCTATCGGGGAGTTGCGACGCACGGAAACCAGCCGGAGCTCCCGGCACGCTTTCCGGTGCACCGGTCGCGACCATGATGGCGTCATACAGCGACTCGGCCTGCAACCGTCGCGGCGTGGCATGGGAGTAGTTCACGTCGTCATCACGGTTCCAATCGTTCGGCACAAAGCTTCGCTGATAAGTGTGGGACGACGTGATCGTCCGCAGCAGATGCTTGATGTCGAACTTGTGGTCGATGAAGTCGGCCGTCAGTGCATCGAGCAGGGCCGGATTACTCGGCGGATTGCTCAACCGGAGATCGTCCACCGGGTCGATGATGCCCCGGCCCATCAGGTAGCTCCAGTAGCGGTTCGCGAAGCTCTTGGCGAAGTAGGGGTTCTCTTTCGAGGTGAGCCACTTCGCAAGTTGCTGGCGGGGGACATCATCGCTGGACGGTTCAAACCCGGCGACACTGAACGGGAACTTCGCGGGAGCGGGTTGTCCCGTGCCGCCGTGCATCACTGTGACGGGGGTGCGCAAGTCGTAAATGATTTCGCTGTCCGGTCCGTTCCCTTTGCGACCCACGCCGCCAAAGTACGCCGAGAGCTGGAAGTACTGGTTCTGGGTCCATTTCTCAAAGGGATGGTCGTGACACTGGGCACAGACGAAGCGCGTCCCCAGGAAGACCTGGGTCATGTTTTCCATGACTTCACGCGGCTCACGGGCAATCCGGTAGTAGTTCGCAGCCGGATTTTCGAGGGCCTCGCCCGAGGCGGTCATCAAGTCGTAGACGGTTTCATCGTAGGGATGATTTTCGGCGAGAGCCTGGCGAATCCAGTTGCGGAACGCCCAGACGCCTTGTTCCTTGATGAACTTGCGATTGGAGAGGAGCAGATCGCTCCATTTGAGCGTCCAGTGATCGACGTACGCCGCGGAGTCGAGCAGCTCGTTGATCTTCGCCAGCCGTTTCTCACGTGACGGTCGCGGATCGGCGAGAAAGGCACGGGTCTCGGCCGATGTCGCGGGGAGACCAACCAGGTCGAGCGAGACGCGTCGCAGGAACTCGGCATCGGTACAAAGTTCCGCGGGGAGAATCTTCAGCCGTTCGAGCTTGTCGTTGACGTGCTTGTCGATGAAGTTCAACTCGGGAGCGGGCTTCCAGGCAAAGCCTTCGCGATTGCCGAGGACCGTGACGGTCGTATTCGCGTAGGTCCCTTCGTAGCGGACGAGGATCGCAGCCTCCCCGCGACGGACGGCCTTCACCTGCCCCGTGCCGTTGACGACAGCGACTTCAAAGTTGCTCGTCTCGAAGATCGCATCCCGTGTCACGTCGCGCGTGCTTCCATCGGGATACGTGGCGATCACCTGGACCTGTTGTTTCTGGCCGGTCTTGTCGAGGATCGGGTTCACAGGCACAAAGTCGAGCTGAGACGGCCGTGGCGTTTCGCTGTACTGGCAGCCTTCCGCGATCCATTGCGCGATCGACTGGTAAGCGCGGGAGTCCTCCGCGAAGAGGAATCCCCCTTCATGCGGAACCCCTTGCGTCGGCTTGAGCAGCATCAGGCTCTCGCCCGGCGCGGTCCGATTGAACCGTCGGCCCGAGACATCGTCGACCAGGGCGCGGTAATCGTACAGCGGGTCATAACCACGAAGTGAGAGTTTGAAGCCCTTGCGTCCAGCCTGGGCACCGTGGCAGGTCCCCTGATTGCAGCCGCTCTTGCTGAGATGCGGCAGGAAGTCACGGACGAAGTCGACCGGTTTCTCGGCGACATCCCGTACTTCGACCGGGACGTCGACTGTCTGGCCACCCGCCTTGACTTGCACGGTGGTACTGCCAACTGCTGCGGGACAGACATAGCCGTCTTTGTCGACCGTGACCTGCGAGCCAGCGGGTACGCGCTCGGCCGTGGCCGTGAGGTCGTACGCTTTCCCGGCCGCGTCGTAGCCGGTCACCAGCAAGCTCCGCGCATCGCGGACGTCGTGCAGCACGAGCCGCTCGGGGGTGACCACCAGTCTGGTGATCACCGGGGCCGCCTCTTCAGCCGCAGCGGGGAACGCAGCCAATCCGCACAAGAGAGCAAGAGTCAGGCGTCTCACAGGAGCATCCTTCCGGTTGTGGAAGTTCAGAGTCGAGAGTCGAGCATCAACTACGCGTAACAATTACTTTCCGGTCGCCACACTGGGGGTAATGGGGACCGGGATGAACTCTTTCACGAGGGATCCCGTTTTCACATCGTAAATTCGGACCAGCCCTTCGAGTCCACCCGTGGCGACCTGCTGTCCATCAGGACGGAAGGCGACTGCGAAGACGCCCCCTTTGTGGCCGGGAAGCTCATGCACGAGGGTCGCATCATCCGTCTTGTAGATGCGGGCGCTGCCGCTGATCGCGTCGCTCGCCCCGACGACAAACAATGAACCATCAGCATTGAACTGCAGGCCATAGATGCGGCCGGGGAGTTTGGCGTAACCCCGAATCTTGTTGAAGTCGTCACCAATCTGCCGGGCCTGTGTGCGGAAGATCTTGTAGAGCTTGGGTTCCCCATCGGCCCCACCGATCAGGACCTGTTCTTCCTTGGGATGACGCTGGACGGCCATGAGGCCCCCCTTCAGAGCGCCAGGGGTGATGCTGGTGATGTTATCGATGAACTGCGCGGTCTTGATCTCGGTCAGCTTCATCGACATGTCGCGGCTGACGGAAATCAGGTGATCGTTCTTCAGAGAGAACGTCGTGTCGAAGACGAGGTCCGAATGGGCGTCCATCGACATGATGATTTTGCCGTCGGCGACATTCAGCACGCGGGCCTTGTTATCAAAGCTGCCGAATCCGAGTTGCGTACTGTCATCGCTGAAACTGGCCCCGAAGAGCGTGTCGAAGGAGATGGTCGTTGAAAGCCGCAACTGCTTCTGGGCCACATCCCACAGTTGGACTTCACCAAACAGGGCGGGCGCACCACCGAGAACCGCAAGCGACTTGCCATCGGGTGAATACTTGACCGAGGTGATCTTGGATGAACGGCCAACCAGCCGACCGACCAGCGCATTTCCATCGGCCTGATGCAGCAGCACTTCATGATGCCCGGAGACCGCCAGAACCTGACTGTCGGGTGAATACGAGAGGGATGCAATCACCGTGGGACGAACATAGACGGGCGGGTTGTCCGCTGAGACAAGATCCTGCGTTCCGGCCGGTGTGTCGTCTTTCGCCCCTTCCGCGATCCACCGGCGAATCAACTCGACCTGCTCGGCTTTCAACGGATCGGCTCCGCGGGGCATCTCCGGCTTCTCACCGGAGATGTACTGCACAAGCACGCTGTCATCGGGTTTCCCGACCATCCAGGAAGCCCCCGCTTCGCCCCCTTTCTGGAGTTGCACGAAGTCGGTGAGGATCAGCTTCCCGCCGGCCTTTGACGGCTGATGACAACCGGAGCAGTGACGCTGCAGCACCGGCCGCACCTGGCGGTAGTAACTCACTGGAGCTGGAGCCGCATCGTCGGCAGCGAAGCTGGTTGCAGCACAGAACAGAACGATCAACCCACTGAAGCGCATCACGACCTCTCGATGTCGAGCAGACCAGGCGAGCCGATGCATCAGACGACTTGGATAGATTACCCCAGCGGCGCGGCGAGAGTAAAGGCGTAAGCCCAAATCCAACAGCAATGTGGGGTTCAAAGCGCTGGAACTACTCGACCCAGGGAATTCGTCACGCGACGCAAAGTCAATCTGTTCCGGTCGTAGTGAATCTGGCACCTGGGTAAAACGCGCCCAACCTGGCGCTGGTGTGGCCGTTTTGCCACGCGGTTCTCTGTCAATTCCCCCGGATTGCGTGACTCACCCCGACCGGTGGACTTTATCTTTTCTCCACAGTCGGAAGAGTTCTGTCTCGATTCCTGCAGCGTCCATCAGAACCCTCGGAATTTCCTTTGCAACCGGTTCCCGAGGGTGCCCATACTGAGGATTCGCGAAGCTGGCGGGAGCTCAACGCGTGCGGCAGTCAATCCGCTGTCAGGGGTTGGTACAACAGTTCGTTTGAGGGGGGAAATGTCATGAAGAAGGCGATGTTCGGCGTGATCGCTGCCTTAGCGTTCGCCGGCGCTGCCCAGCCGCCGTCTGCGGACGCGGCGTACTGCGGAGCAGCCTGCTACAGCAGCTGCCCCACCGTCGCTTGCCAGCCGACGGCCTGCTACACCACGTGCCGCATCGAGCGGGAAACGTGTTACCGCACGGTCTATGAGACGGTGCAGGAACCACAGCAGTACACGGTCTCGCGAACCATTCTTGATACGACTTACGACGATGTGCAGGAAACGCACTATCGTAACGTCGTGGAAACCGCCTACCGCGAGGAACAGTACCAGGTCTCGCGGCCGGTCATGGAACAAGCGGAACGCGTCGAAAACTACACGGTCATGCGGCAGGTCAGTGAAACGGTTTATCAGGACCGTTCCTACCAGGTCCAGCGGCCGGTCTGGGAAGACCACTCCTATCAACGTCGCCGCACAGTTCAGCGTCCCGTGATGGAAACGCAGGAACGTGAAGTGCGCCGGACGGTGATGCGTCAGGTCACGGAAACGATCAACCAGGAACGGTGTTACACCGTCATGCGGCCAGTCACGACTTATCGCGCGGTCCGTCGCGATTGTGGTCAGTGGACCACTCAGCAGGTGTATCATCCCGGTCCGGTCCGTCCGGTGACGACGTTCGACAACTGCGGGAATCCGCGGACCTGTATGGTTCAGTGTCCCGGCTTCTACAGTTGCCATCGCGTCTGGTGTCCACGGGTCGTCGAAGAGCAGGTCCCGTGCACGACGTATCAGCCGCAGGTTGTTCGTCAGTCATGTCCTGTGCAGGTTTGCCGCTATGTGCCAGAGACGGTCGTGAACCGGGTTCCGGTCCAGGTCTGCCGCATGGTCTGTGAGGAAGTCGTCGACACGATTCCTTACCGGACCTGCAAGATGGTCTGTGAAACGGTTTGCCAGAAAGTGCCGGTGCAGGTCTGCAAGATGGTCCCCGAGCAATGCTCGCGGCGCGTCCCCTACACGACCTGTCGCATGGTGACGGAAGTCTGCAGCCGTCGCGTGCCGTACTGTGTGACCCGTCAGGAACCGTTCACGGTGACCCGTCGTGTGGCCCGCTGCGTGCCGCGTGAAGAACAAGTGACCTGCACGCGGATGGTCTCGAAGTGCATTCCGCGTCAACAGGCCTACGAAGTCTGCAAGATGGTCCCGACGACCGTCTGTCCGACCGATCCGGGCTGCACCTCCTGCGCCAGCGGGAACTGTGGCATGAACGCCGCCCCGGTCGAAGCGGGCAAACCGCTCTCGCCCATCCCGGCTCAGGAAACGGTCCCGCAGACGTTCGTGCCCGGTGGCCCGGCGATCTAGTCGGGCGACTGGTGGGAAACATGAGATGAGAACGGCCCGGATGGAAACATCCGGGCCGTTTTTGTTGGTGTTGAGAGAATCGCGAAGACGCAAGCGAGCGATGGGGAAACTCAGGACAAGGTGAGCCGTTCGCTGCACTGTTCGAGGATCTGGGCGGCGATCTGGCGCGGGTTGTACCCCCCCGGCAAACGGACTAATGGCTTCCCGTAGGTCCGGCAGAAGTCCTGCACTTCCCCGTAGGAATGGCTCGACCAGCGAATCGCCAGCAGCACCATGGCCACTTCCGGTCGGGCTACATACGGCTCGAATCCAGCTGTTGATTCGTGGGCGCGGGTGTCGATCCAGATCAGTTCTGTTAGACCGAAGGCTTTCTCGATGTTCGCTGCAGCGTGCCCGCGACGCTCGCCTCCGATGATGACCACCGACTTCCCCTGCAGGAGCTTGCGGACCTCATCGAAGGACGGATCACTGGCGGGACCTTCTTCGGCTTCTTCCTGTGGCGGGACCGAAGCGAGATACCGATCGATCTCCCGGATCGCGATTTGGAAGCCCATTGGCATCGACGAGAGCTCGGGCAACTCATCAACATGACCAATCAGCATCTCGCGCAATTCCGGGTTGCTCGGCGGCATCCCGTTCTTCACCAGTTCGTCGACATCATCCGCGATCTGTGGCCAGAGCATCGGGGATTGCAACGGGCGGACCTCAAGTTGCTCCAGCTTGTAATGCAGACGCCCGAGTGCCTTCTTGCGGGCGGTGATCCGGCGGCGGCCTTCGTCCCACCGTCCCAGATATTCCTGCACGCGGGCCTGCAGTTCGGTCCATTTGTGCGGATCGGCTGGATCATCCAGCCGCATGAATCGGCGAATGAACAACTGCTTGTTCGAAGCCAGATTCTTCAACCACCCGAAGACGCGGGCCTGATCATGATCGGTCGGCGGACCATCGATGCTGACCACGGCCACGCGGACGGCTGACTGCGCTTCTGCCAGTAATTCGACTCCCTGTTGAAACGCGCTGCTGCTGTCATCCCCTTCATCCAGCAACTTACGCATCCCCGAGACCGCATCGGCCAGCACATCGAAGCAACCCGCGAGCATCTTCCAGTCATCCAGATTCGGTGGATGCGGGGCGGTGGTGTGCGTCATCCACAGGAAGCAATCGGGCAACTGCTTGGCCTGCGATACAATCTCCCGGTCCTGTGGTTCGATCTCCGTGCGGATATCGGCCGATTCATTGAGCAACCGTCGCCGCTCGCCTGCCCAGCGACACGCATCGGCCTTCAAGCGACAGCGGGCTTCAATGTCCGGCAGTTCTTCGTCCGTTGCTGGCAGCGATTTGACGAACGGTCGTCGCGGCGCTTCCAGCGCGTGTCGATCGGCTTCACGTTCGACGGGCACCGGTTCCAGCTTTTCGGGATCGACGAGCGTGCGGAGATCCTGGAACGACCGCATCGAACCGGAAGCGGATTCACGAAAGATGGGTTCGATCGCCGGCGTTGGGGAAGCGGAAGGAACTGCGGATTCCGCAGCAGGCTGGACCGTCCGTTGCGTGACGGCCGGGGCCGACAGGAACGCATCGATCCGTCGGGCGAGGGCCGCCATCTGCTCCCGCAAAGCCGTCTGGTCGGCATGCAGTTGGGTCAGTTCGGCCTGGAGAGAATCGAGTTGATCAAGTTTGCTCAAACGTTTGGCTAGTTCCACTGCCGCAGCAGTCAAGATCGCCTGGCTTTCTTCACTCATGAAGGTCTCCGAAAAACTACAGGAGAGAAACGCGAGGCACAAAACCGCCTTCAGGGATTCTAGCCCCTGGGATCGTTTGGAAAAATTCATAGGCGTTCATTTGTGGCGAACTTGTCACTATCGACAGGGATTTCCCTCAGGGGCCCTTGCGGGCCACGTGGCCTGCCGTATCGGTGCAATTTACATGTGTCGGAACGCGACCATCGTCGGTCATCAGGTGGTTTCCGCCGTCACTGAACATGCGATGCCAAGACCTACAGCAGCATGACGAGGCCATCGAGCGCTCGAAGTTGCTGATAGATTGACAGGACCTGCTGTGCTGACTCGACGGTGGGCTCGATCGTCACGGAGATGTGTCGTCCTCCAGCCGTCATTTGCACGGAAAATGGAGAATCAAACTCGTGTTCCAGAACGACACGGATGGTCGCCACGACCCGTTCCGTGAACTCCGCCTCATTCTTTCCGATCGCCTTGAACGTGAATTGGCCCGGAAAGTTGTGAGTGGCTTCGAGCAGTTCAACCGGCGGCAGTGCGGACATCATCAGGATCCTCTGTTGTTGTCCCCATCATACGGAACGCAGACGCATTCAGGGATGCCGCACGGCAGGCGTTCCCAACTCTCTTCTGGGAAACGGATTGCGTCGTATTGCCAATGTCCGGCAGGCCGTCTCTGCACATGATCCGCGAAAAAATTCCGTACCCGACCGGATTTCAGCTAAGGGATTCAAGCCCACTGCGAACTGCTCCTGTTCAACGACCGGTGGCGTGTGATGTCCCGGCCGACCGTTACACCTTGTCTGGGAGTTTCGCCGTGGTCTTCAAGAAGCTGATGATCGGAGCGGCCGCCGTGACGGTCGCCAGCGGATTCGTGTTCGGACGCGACCTCTTCAGTTACCTGCGCACCGGGGCCAGCTCGGTCCGCTCGGCGATCAAAGCCGAAGTCCCCATCGAGTTCGAGATGCAGCGGGCGCGGAACCTGGTGGAACATCTTGTTCCCGATATTCGCCAATGTATGCACGTCGTCGCCGAGCAGCAGGTCGACATTGAACATCGCGACCAGGCACTGGCTGCGAAGCTGAAGAACCTGGACGAACAGAAGCAGGCCCTGCTCAGTCTGCGGTCCGACCTGGGGAGCGGCCGCTCGGTCTTCACTTACGCCAGCCGCAGCTATACCAGTGAAGAAGTCCAGCGTGATCTTGCCTGCCGGTTTGAGCGCTTCAAGGCGGCTGAAGAATCGCTCGCAGCCGACCAGAAAATTCTCGCCGCCCGTAAGCAGCATCTGACCGCCAATCAGGACAAGCTCAACGGGATGATGCAGGCGAAGAAGGATCTGGAAGTCAAACTCGAACAACTGCAGGCTCGGCTCGAAACGATCCGCGCGGCCGAGACCGTCAGCACGCTGGCGATTGACGACTCGCAACTCAGCCAGGCGAAACAGTTGATCGGTGAGTTAAACAAGCAGCTCGACGTCAAGCAGAAGATGCTCGATGCGGAAGGGAAATTCTCCGGTCTGATTCCGACGCAGGATGTCACGCCCCCCTCTCCCGTGCCAAGCGATATCACCAACCAGATCGATGCCTACTTCGCCCCGTCGAATGAGGCGGCCAGCGTGGTCCAGGGACGGTAGCCGTCAAGGAGGTTCGCGCCGCTGAGGGTCGTTCGCGATCCTCGGCGGCGACGGCGTTTCCACCACCACAGACTCGAATTCGGTACAATTCCAGGTGAGCCCGCCGCTGCTGTTCAGCCCGCGGGAAGAGGGCCAGCCCGCATGACCTTCTCCACTCTCCAACAGACCGCCCGCATGAAGTTTACCTTCCCTCCCGATGCCCGCCCCGTCGATGGCTACACGATCCGTCGCGGGATTCATCGGGGTGGCTTTGGCGAGGTCTACTATGCCGTCAGCGATGCGGGGAAAGAGGTTGCTCTCAAGCTGCTGACGCACGACCTCGATACCGAACTGCGCGGTATCCGGCAGTGCCTGAACCTCAAGCATCCCAACCTGGTCACGCTGTACGACGTCCGCACCGACGCAACCGGCGAGACGTGGGTGATCATGGAATACGTTCAGGGAGCCAACCTGGAAGATGTACTCCGTGCCTTCCCGAACGGCCTCCCGGTCGATGAAGTTCGCTCGTGGATGACCGGGCTGCTGGCCGGGACGCAATTTCTGCATGAGCGTGGTCTCGTGCACCGCGACCTGAAGCCGGCCAACGTCTACCGCGAAAATGGCGTCGTCAAAATCGGCGATGTCGGACTCTCCAAACTGATCGGCGGCGGGGGAACGCGCAAACAGCACACAGAATCGGTCGGCACGGTCTACTACATGGCGCCAGAAGTCGCGCATGGCCAATACGGTCCGCAGATCGATGTCTACAGCCTGGGGGTGATGCTCTATGAGATGCTGACCGGGCGGCTCCCGTTTGACGGCGAGACGACCGCCGAGATACTCATGAAGCATCTGACCGCCCGCCCCGATCTCACGCCGGTCCCTGTTGCCTATCGTGCGATTGTCGGTCGCGCGCTGGAAAAGAATCCGCAGGCGCGGTTCGCGAATGTGGCGGACTTTCAACAGGCGTTGCGCACGATGTCGGTAGGAACGCCGTTACCGGAATCAGCGTTCGTCCCCACGTCCACGAAAGCGTCGGTCGCCACCCCGACCCGTCCGACTCCAGCCTCACGCCCTGCAACCACACCGATCCCGAATCGCTCTTCCAAAAAGGCACGCCGAGGGCGTTCGGGTTGGTGGCCGGTCATCCTGGTGGGTGCGCTCCTCCTCTTTCCATGGGGATCGCTCAAGTTCGATGCGGTCCGCCTCACCCCCTTCTGGCTACTGTGCCTCTTTGCAGTGGGCGCTTTTGTTGCCACGCGCGGGTTGCAGTTGCGGGAGGGGCTGGCCTCCCTCTCGACACTCCGGTGGCGTGCAGGTACTGCTGAGCAGTGTTCGGCTGCCATACTCTGGGGAGGCTTGGCCGCCAGCCTGCTCACCGGTGGCTGGCTGTTTGCGGCCGAGAATTTCGATTTCCCCGGCATGGGTCATTGGACCGGATCCCGACAGACCCTGTTCGTCGTTGTCCCCGTGCTTTCGACGTCACTGCTGCTGGGCTTGCATCAAATCATGTGGGGGTTCGGCCGGGTCCTGACACATCCAAGCTGGATCGTGCTGGTCGTAGCGGGATGTGCTGGTCTGCTGGCGGCAGGCTTGACCGACTTCCTGATGATCGATTTCGGTTCATTCCCCGCCGATGCCAACTGGAGCTGGTATCGATCGCTCCCCGGCAATCTGGGCATCCGCAATTTCTCGCTTCCCTCCGGGACCAGCGCACCGGGTCTGTGGCGAATGTTTCAGTGGTATTACATCACCACCTGGACGCTGCAACCGTGGCGGAAACTACTCGATCCGCATCGCGACCAACAGATCCGCTGGTGGTCGCCGGCGTGGGCCTCCTTGCTCGCCTGGATTGTGTCAGCGACTTTCAGCATGCATGGAACGGAAGCGATCGCGCTGATGATCTGGAGTGCCTCGACCACACTCGCGGCCCAGTGGGCGGCCCCCTGGCAGAAACCTCCAGCGTCGACGGTTTAACTCGATCAGTGCATCGCGGGGGTTCCTCGGCCGGACGACTGAGGATTCGATTTTGGAAAGGGTGGACTCATCATGCAAAGCGGTGTCGCCGTACCGGCCTGGGGACTTCTTTGCGTGGTTTTCATCGGGCTGGTGATCCTCGCGTCGATCGGTGGGGGCCTGGCGCTGTTGACGGGAAGCGGACGCGAACGACACGGCACGCTTCGTGTTCTAGGGCTTGCGCTCGCGCTGGGTATCGGGCTCCCTGTGCTGGCCTTCGGATTGCTGGCCGGTTTTTGGGTCACTGCCCGCTCACCGATGCCTCAACCACCAGTCGAAATTCAAGGACACTTTCGTCCGATGGTGGAGACCAACGACTTTGGACAAGCCGAGTCAGACCCATGGCGGGCCGTCGCGCCGGACGCCTTTTCAGGCTCGTCGGCGACTCCCCATGAAGCTGGTATCGTAGACAAAAACGTCGTGACGCCCCAACTAACGACACCCGACGAAGGCCCAGTCTCGGCCCTGACGGCGATCCAACCCCTGGCTCCTCGGGAACCCGCAACCATCACCGGTCTCACGCAGGAGGAAAACCCCGAGAAACAAGTGGCCATCGCGACCGCCAGACGATCATCGCCATCCACCACCACCGTCGCACGTCCCGCTGAAGCCCCTCCGGTCCCGACCGACGATCGTACGGTCCGCAGCAGTGTCAGTTTACCGACATGGGCAGTAATCCAGGCCGATCAGCGTGTGATTCCCGGTGAGCCCTTCCGGCAAGTCGTCGCCAGTCAGTTGTTCGCCACCGAATCCGAAGCTCGTCAAGATGCCCGGCGACAGGTCATCGAGCAGGTGATCCTCGACATGCGGCATGGTGGATGGCTCCGCTCGCCTCCCTCTGCAACGTTTCAACCCTCGCAACACACCGTTGACTCGGTGATTACGCAGACGCACGTAGAAACGGTCTCGCGGGATTTCGGTTCTTTTTTTGCGCCGATGTTTCGTGTCTGGCATCAGGTGGAAATCGGTCCGTCTTCACGGAGCATGCTACTTTCTGAGTTGCGGGTCGATCAGTCGGAATCACGGAATCTGGTAGTCCTGGTCGCTGTCGGGTTGATCTTCTGCCTGCCGCTGGCGATTGTGTTCCAGGGCTGGTTGTCGCGACGGATTCCATTTGGCGGACGCTGGCTGGGAATCGGTGCGATTCTGATCCTGGCCTTATTCCTCATCAGGTGGACTCGTGCTCAGAGCCCGTCCACAGCCACGATCTCCAGTTCCCCCCCAGTGACAATCTCGATTGAGAGTCCGCGTTGAGACCCGCTGCTGACGATGATCTGACGCTGCTGGCTGGAATTCGTCAGCGTGACCCGGCTGCCTGGGAACAACTGATCCGGCGTTATGAGGGGCGACTCCTGGCCTACGCAATGAGCCGCCTGGGTGATGCGGCGACCGCGGAAGATGTGGTGCAGGAATCGTTCGTCGGGTTACTGCTGGCGCTGCCGCACTATGACTCGACGCAGACACCGCTCGAGCCCTTCCTTTTCTCGATTGCGGCCCACAAGCTGACCGACGCCCTCCGCCGCCGCGGCGTGCGACCACGACTGCTGGAAGATGACACCTCGCTCCCCGGCCGGATGCGCGCGGCCTCGACACTGATGCGGAGTCAGGAACGGGCCGGTCAACGCTCGACGATCATCCGGACGGTGCTGCAGGAACTGATCCGTCAATGGTTCAGCCGGGGTGAATATGAACGCCTGAAATGCATCGAGCTGCTGTTCGTCGCGGGAGAGACCAATCAGGCGGTCGCTCATCGACTGGGACTCACTGAACAGGCGGTCGCCAATCACAAAGCCTTCGTGATGCAAAAGCTCCGCGAAGCCGCCCGCCGTGCCGGACTGAACGAAGCGGAGTTGCTCTCCGAATCACACTGAGATCGCCCTCACGTCTCAGGGGATTGGGGTCAATCCCATCCCTGGTCGGTCGAAGTGGCACGAGCAGGATGGGCATTGGTCGGCCAGCTTGCCATTCAATCCGACATCCGAGTCGGAATTCCTCCCACGAAGTATTTGACGAAACCGTTAATGAGGGTTAAACTTAGCGTTAAGCCAGTGTATTTCTCGCCTTTCCAGATGAGTGTTTCTTCACTCGCTTGGTCTCTGTCGGAATCCCGTCATCACCCACGATTTCTCGTAGGTAGTTTTCCTTAGTCCGCCTCTTGCTCAGGAGATTTTCATGCTAAAGCGTTCTCGTCGTGGATTCACACTGATCGAGCTGCTGGTGGTCATCGCGATCATCGCCATCTTGATCGCACTGTTGCTTCCTGCCGTTCAACAGGCACGGGAAGCGGCTCGACGCACCCAATGCCGCAACCACCTCAAGCAATTGGGCCTCGCCCTCCACAATTACGTCGACAACTTCAACATTCTGCCGAGCGGAGATTACGAGGCCGTTCGTTCAACAGACACCTCAACCGATGCACGTTTGCACAAACACACCTGGATGTCGCAACTCCTGCCGTACATCGACCAGGCTCCGTTCTACAACCAACTGAACTTTACGGTGAATACAGATCAGGCCCCCAACCAGGCACTGTACAACAGCATCATCATTGCCGCACTTCAGTGTCCCTCTGACCCGAACGCGGGTTTCCTGCGGAATGACCGTCATGACGGAACCTCGTGGTGCGGCCCCTGCGGTGCCAATGCCCAGTCGATGGGGATGAACTACATGCCGAGCGGTGGCCCACTCCAGATGAACTCATGCCAGATTCCTGCGACGACTCCGAACATCAACTGCCTTGGCAGTAATGGTGGCTCGGGTACGAACAACGGCCCAGGGATGTTCAACGGCGGGCCGATCGGGGTTCGTTTCCGCGATTGCACCGATGGTCTGTCCAATACGATGCTGCTGGGCGAACAGCTGCCGGCCCGGACCAGTGGCTTCGCGATGTACTGGCATTCGCACATGAACGTCGCCACGACGAACACGCCCCCCAATTACCACCTGAACCACCCGAATGCCGGCTGCCGTCCGCCACTGTTGACGACCGGTTCCGCGGCGGGCTGCTACAACATCAACAGCGGCTTCAAGAGCCAGCACGTCGGTGGCGTCCACATCGCCATGGGCGATGGCTCCGTCAAGTTCGTGTCTCAAAACATCGACTACACCACTTATCAGTACGCGGGCAACAAGGCTGATGGCGTTGCAGCTTCGCTCGACTAGTCGAGTTCGATCGATGCATAGCACACAAGCGGTCGCGGGCGTCTGTCCGCGACCGTTTGCATTTCAGTCGTGTGCTAAATCTTGTCCCACCTGCCGCTCTGCGGCTTGAATCATCCCCTGAGAGACTCCCTGGAGACCCTGCTATGCTGTTGAAAGCCCACCGTCGTTGCGATTGGTTCGCAATTCTAGCCCTCTCCCTCATGCCCCTGGTTGGCTGTGGCGGAGGAGCGATCGAGAAGCTGAAAACTGTCCCCGGTAAGGGTGTTGTCCTGCTGGACGGTCAACCACTTACCAAGGGAATGGTGACATTTTCCCCGTTGGAAGCAGCCACTGGCGGGGCGACAACCACACTGCGGCCAGCCCAATCCCCAATCGGAGCAGACGGGAAATTTGATCTCTCCACGGTCGCTCCCGGAGACGGCTTGCTGCCCGGCGAATACTACGTGGGGGTCGTCGCCATTGAGGGCGATGGCCTGATCGATCCGTCGAACCCCGACGCCAAACCGAAGTCGCTGGTCCCCGAAAAATACAACAACCCAGCCAAAGGGGGGATCACGGTCAACATTCCCGCTGGTGGATCAGCTGACCTGAAGATCGAACTCAAATCGAAGTAAGTCGAGTCAACCAGACGTTTGGACCAACACCCTGTTCAATCAGGGGGACTTTTCTTCTGGGTCATTCACAACAATGCCCGGCGTCCTCCAGGACGCCGGGCATTGTTGATTTCAGCGTGACAGCTTCCGGCAGTTGTGAACAACTGCTGGCATCGTGTGACTGGTACCGTGCCGCGCAGACTTGACGCATCCCCAGATTGTGCGTTATCGCTCTGTCTGGGCTTGTTGCTTCGCGATCCAAGTCTCGACTTCGGTCTGGAGCACGTCGAGCGGCAGGGCACCGCCGCCGAGGATCACATCGTGGAACTCGCGCAGATCGAATTTGGCCCCCAGTTGCTCGGTGGCCTGTTTTCGCAGGGCTTTGATTTTCAGCTCGCCGATTTTGTAGGCCAGGGCCTGACCGGGCCAGCCGATGTAGCGGTCGATTTCGTTGACGATGTCGAGTTCGGTCTTCGCAGCGTTTTGCTTGAAATAGTCGATCGCCTGTTGTCGGGTCCAGCGCTTGTGATGGAGACCGGTATCGACGACCAGCCGGATCGCCCGCCAGATTTCGTAGGTCAACTGGCCGAACTTGCTGTATGGGTCGGTGTAGAGTCCCATCTCGTCGCCGAGACTTTCTCCGTAGAGTGCCCAGCCTTCGACATACGCGGTGAAGCTGGTCTGGCGGCGAAACATCGGGACTTCCGACAGTTCCGTCGCCAACGCGATCTGCAGATGATGCCCGGGAACGGCTTCATGGAGTGACAACGCCGCGATCTCGTATTTCGGCCGGGCTTCCGGTTTGTAGAGATTGATGAAGAAGGCCCCGGCCCGCGATCCGTCGGCTGCCGGGGGCCGGTAGTAGCCGGCGGTCGTATCGGGGGCCATGTGTTCCGGCACGGGTTCCACACCGTAGGGAATTCGCGGCAGCGTCTTGAAGAGCTTCGGTAGTTGTGGATCGACCTGCTTGCAAAACGCCTGATAGGCGTGCAGCAGGTCCTGCGGATCACGGTAGTAGAACTTCTCGGAGGTCCGCAGATGCTCGAAGAACTCGAGCAGCGATCCTTCGAAATCGACGGAACGCATCACCCGTTCCATCTCCCCGCGAATGCGGGCGACTTCCTGCAGGCCGATCTCGTGGATCTCATCTGGAGTCAACTCGGTCGTCGTAAATTGCCTGGCACAATAGGCGTAGTACGGGCCTCCTTGGGGCAGTTGCCACGCACCGACGTTCTCGAAGCACCGAGGCATGTATTCGGCTTCGAAGAAGGCGAGAAACTTGCGGTAAGCCGGGACGATGTGCTGGGTGACCGCCTGTTTTGCCGCAGCCCGCAGCCGTTCCTGATCGGCTGCGGGAATGCTCGCCGGGAATGACTTGAACGGCTTGTAGAAGAGGCTGGCGGTTGGGTCATCGACGATCTGGCGTCGAATCTGGGCCGGGACACGTTGCATCACGATCTGTGGCTGCACAATGCGGGCCTGGATGCCATCGCGCATCAGGGTGATGGTCTGCTCCATGTATGTTGGAAACGTCCTGAGCCGTTTCAGCCAGGCTTCGTAATCACTGACGGCATCGAACGCGATCACGTCGGCCAGTGAGCCTTCGTCCTGAATCCCGCTCCGCATGTCCAACGGCATCAGGAAAGACTGAAACGGGTAACCCGCGAGGTCCATCACCAGTTGGCGTTCATACAGACGGAAGTTCAGCCGATCCATCGGCGAGAGGTCATTCGTCGGAATCGCCCGCAGACGCTGCAGGACCGATTGCTGATGGGCATGCCGCCGATCGATGGCAGCCCGGCTGACATCGGGCCAGCGGTCGTCGTAGCGTTTGTCGCCCAGGTGGGTCGCAAACGTGGGAGCTTCCTGCAGGCCCAGTTCCCATTCTTCGTCAATCAACTGGTGAAGTTGTACCGCCGGCGTGGCGGCGAACGCGCTGACCGACACGCACCAACACACCGTGAAACTGATCCAGCGTCGAAAAACTCGGTTCATGCTCGACCGTCATTTCCTGTGAAAACTCGTCTCAGGCACCCCGCACACGGCGTCGATTCGGGATGGGCATTTCATCGGGTGCGGCCCCGATTGACTGGCCGCTCGATCCCCCCGGAAAGAGGGCAGTATGGCGTCGGTTCGGCAGTTTTGGCGACTGTCCGGCCCGCCTCGCGAAAAAATCAGCGGAAGAGGCCCTGAATTCCCGGCACCCGCTTGACCCTGTCGCCCCTTTTCGAGACAAGCCCGAAGATTATCCGACCGAGATTTCCAGCGGTCCGCCCCTCGCGGACGGACTGCGCAGGAACGAGCGCATGTCTATTCTCGTCCGCGGAATACTTTGCTGCACGCTGGCTGCCCTGGCCACAGGCTGCGCCCATTTTGTCGAATCGCGAGCGATCGAACGCTTCGCGGACAAACTGCGCGAGGAAGACCTCAACGGCTTGAAGGCAGCCTCCTCGGAAGATTTCGCCGAGAAAGCGTTGCGGACCACTTCCGCCCTCGATGACATCAAGATTCTGCGGGTCCCGGATGGCAAGGTCAGCATCGTCGAAGTCGAAGAAGTCGACGACAACCGCAAGCGGGTCACTGTCAAAGTCGGCGAAGCCAAGCGGGAAGTCTTCTACGAACTTGTCCGCCGGGATGAGAAATGGGTCGTCGATGACGTCTACCTCAAGCAGAAAAAGCAGGGCGTCACAGCCTTCAAGTCGATCACCGAACAGATGGACCTGTTGTTGTCGGTCCGTGAATTCGTCGATGCGTGGGACGGCGGTGACCGCGAGCGCGTGTTGGGAGTCACGGCACCCAAGTTTCGTACTTCACTCGAAAAACTGCCGCCGGTCTACCTCGCCCGGCTGACCGCGAAAATCGGGAGTGGCCCCGGCAAATCGAGCGGCTTCAAGCCCCACGCGCAGATTGAAGATGACGAAGCGGTCGTCAAACTCTCACGCGCTGCCGGCGAAATTGTGATGACGTTACGTCGCGATCACGAGGCGTGGACGGTCACCGATGTCGCCCTTGATACCAAAGACGAGACGCAAAAGATCGTCTCGGTCTATAAGCTCGCGTTGTCGGTCAATGCCTGCACTGACTTCCTCGCTGCTTATCAGCGTGGTGACAAATCCGCCCTCGAACCCCTTTGTGATCGCGATTTCTTTGAAGGCAGCCTGAAACAGGCGAACCTGCGGCAAGTGATTCTGCCGGGACCACAACTCCTGGACCACGATCTGGAAGTCCAACTCCGGACCCAGCGCGCCGACTTCGTGCTGCGGGGTGAGCATGAGATTGTGCAGGTGGATATCCGTAAGGAAGAGTCGCCCGAACCACAGGCACCGCCGACCTTCCGGGTCTGCGATGTCACACTCTATGAAGTCGAAACCAAGCAGGAAAAGCGGCTCTCGGCACTCTTTACCGCTCAGGACATGCTGACGTTGTTCAGCAAAGCGCTGGCGGAACGCGACCTGGATCATCTGCGTCATAGCTCGACGCAGGATTTTTCCAGTCGGGTCTGGCAACGGCTGAACGCGGCGACGGTGCTGGGACTGCCGCTGGAACCGTTCGATGATCCGACGCCTCAAGTCCAGGCGACAACGTTCCAGGGAGCGCTCACCCGTGTCGAAGCGATTCAGGGCGGTCAGCCGATCATCTACATGCTGCGGCAGGAAACCGGCCGCTTCTTCGTCGATGACATTCAATGGCAGGTTCCTGGTCGGCCGTCGTCGGTCAAGCAGACCCTTGAAGCGATGATCCCCATGAAGAATTTCGCCGCCGCGATTGCGCTGGGGCGTGATCCTCGTGAACAGAAGGTGGTGCTGGAACTACTGCAGGAATCGTGCTCGGGCGACTTCAATCGCATGGTCTGGCAACAGACATCCTTCTTGCCGAACGGCGGCTACTCGGCCGACAGTTTCCTGCACGCCCCGCTACGTTCACTCTCCTCGACCGATTCGGAAACGATCATCCGGTTGGGGAATGATGAATACGGTGCTGAAGTCCGGATGCGGAAAGAGAATCAACGGCTGGTGGTCGACGACGTCCTCCTGATCGCCGGTCCCGAACCGTCCGAGCGAATGGCCCTCAAGCACGCGTTGCGGACGGTGTTGGCCGATGGTCGCGCTGTCGAACCGAAGGGTCTGGATCAGCCCCGCGCCTTGCCGCCAATCGTTCGTCAGAAATCGCCCATTCAACAGGCGGTGTACGAAGAACCGGCCGACCAGCCGACCCGCGGCCAGGTCGCATTCCCCGGCAGCGAACCGATCGACATCGGCCCCGTCACTCCTGCCGCGGCGGCATTCCCGGAATAGGCGTTGCGAAAATGGATGCGAGTGTCGGAAACGACTTCAATCATCCTCGCAGCAGTGGTTCGTGTAATCCGGTATTAGTTATGCCACTCAGGTCCCGGTTTCGACGGCGGCACCCCAGCCGTCAAATTCGACGTCCAGCGATTCACAATGCTCAGCGTTCGCGAGTGACTCTTCAAAGATGCGGTCGAGGTCCAGCGGCATCCGGATCACCATCACCAGTTGTTCGGGGTCTTCGTTTTCATCGGGATGCAGCACATACCCGCGAGCGGCCAGAGCTTCCCGCAGTTGCAGCAGCGACGCGGCAGGACCACGGAAGACGAAGTCGAGAGAGTGATCCAACGCCGGATTGCTCCCGGCTTCGATGAGCGCATCGACCACACGGCGATCCTGAATCAACAGCCAGTCGGTCGCGCTCGGCCAGACGCATTCGTCGAAGAAGTCCCAGCCCTCGTGCTCGGAGACGTCGATCTCGTCATCTCCGGTGGCTTCCATCCAGGCACCGACCGTCGGCCGAAAGCTCTCCCAGTTGGCGAGCTGGAAGACGAGTTCCCGTTGTCCGGCATGCGTTAACCGGGCGACCAGGACACACGGGACCTGCTCCGCGGTCAGGGCTTCGGTCAGCCGATCTTCGTGTGCCCAAAGTTCCTCGGCTTCGGCACCGGACGGTCCGCCATTCTGGTTGGGCTTGCGAATCGGCAGGAGCACACGGGCACACAGTCCGAAACGCTCGCGCGGGATGTTTTGTGCTCCTGCATAAAACGAGACGAACATCGGCCCGGATTCCATCCCGTAGGAATAGACATCCCAGTTGTCGTCGAAGACGACGGGCACAGCCTTGGTCATCGCCTGCCCCTTGTAAGACGCCAGTGCCACACCACAGTTCGGGGAGAGCGCACTTCACCCGGCATTCTTGCGGAGTGATGCTCCCGGGGCAACCGTTGCGGAGAATCTGGGTGACTACCAGAACTTCCACCAGGACGGTTTTGCATCGCCCGCACTGGCACCGACGGGAACAGCTTCACCGGCCGAGGTGATGACTTTCCGCTCGGGCAGGAGTACGGCGCTGAGGTCTCCCTCGGTACCGCCGGTCGTGTCGAGCAGAATCCGCTTGGGACGCATCACCACGCTGGGGACACGCACGTGTCCGCTGACGACTGTTGCCGGGCAATCGGCCGGCGGATCGGCTTCGACGAAAGATTTCGAGCAAAGCCATTGCGGCCGGTTCAGCGTGAAGTCGCGCTGACGGAGAATCCGCAACTGCATGTCGGTCGGAGCGTTCGGATCAAGTCCGGCATGCACGCAGAGAAACTGTGGATGCTCGACCAGCCAGGGGAGATTGGTGATGAACTCTTTGTGCCGCGGGGGAATCGCCTGCTGCAGCGCTTCCAAGTCTCCGTGCGGGACGTTGTAGGACGCAAACGTCGTGTCGGAGTTGTAATGCTCGATCCAGCGTGTTCCCCACTGGGCATAGTCGGGGACGGGATACCAGCCGAGCGCGCCCCCCATCGCAAATTCATGATTGCCAGCAACCGCCGTGGTGCGTGGATGCTGCTTCATCAGCCGCAGGACCATGTCGATGGTCCCTTTCGGGTCGGGGCCACGGTCGACGAAATCCCCGATGAAGACGAGCCACCGCTGCTCAAAATCGGCGCGGGCCGCCAAGCGGTCCAGGACCGCTTCCAATTGGTCGATTTGTCCATGGAGGTCACCGATCACGGTGAGCGGCCCCTGGATCTTCGTCGCGAAATTGACGCCCATCGAACTTCCCCCCAGACGGTCGGTCGCTGCCGGGCGTACGGCAGTCCGCGACATTCTCCCCTGCGAATCCTACGGTGCTGGCGCATCTTCCGGGAAGGGTTGAGCGACGGCACCCGTTCGTTCGCCGTTCAACGCGGCCCGCATCTCATCAGCCTTCTGACGGGCTTCATTGGCTGCGGTCGCGTTCCCCTGTTGTTCGCACTGATCCGCTAGCGACACCAGCGTCTCAACGACACCCTGATCGATCCGGCGGGCGGCGCGATATTCCACGATGGCCTCGGCGTACTGTCGTTGTGCCCGCAGACAATCGCCGCGGATGGAGCGGGCCGTCGGATGGTCCTGATGTGCCAGCACGGCAGCACAATCGGCCAGGGCGAGGTCATAGCGCTTCAGTTCCAGCAGAAACTCTGCCCGCTTCATCCGCGGAGCAGGGTCATCCGCCGACAGCTCGACAGCTCGGTCGTAATCGCGCAGCGCCTGCGTCTCGTCACCCTGCTGACAGTAATGTTCCGCCCGAGCCAGGTAGGCCGCAGGCTGTGTTGGCGCGGCTTCGATGACGGCATTCAAGGTTCGCAGCCGAGTTAAAAACGCGATCTTCCGTTCGTCTTCGCGTGCCTTGTCGTGCGCTCCCTGCAAGACGTACACCTCACGGCGATGGTCGTAATATTTCGGGTTTTGTGGATCATGCAGCATCGCCTGGGTGAAATCGAGAACTGCACCTTCCAGATCGCCGCCAGCACGCTTCACCAGACCACGATTATTCCAGGCATTGACGTACTGCGGATTGATTTCCAGTGCCTGATTCAGATCGGCGAGTGCCCGATCCAGACGCGCGAGCTGCAGCAGCGCAAAACCCCGATTATTCAGGGCGTCAACGTACCGCGGTTCGCGTTGCAACGCCTGATCGAGATCGGCAACGGCCTGACGGAAGCGGCCCTGGGCAATCGCCACCAGTGCGCGATTGTTGTAGATGCTGGCAAGACTGGGGTCGAGTTTTTCAGCCGCATCGAAGTCAGCCAGCGCCCCGTCAAACTGCTGCAAACTCAGGCGGACGAAACCACGATTATTGAGTGCTCGTGCATTGTCCGGAACAAGTTCGATGGAACGATCGAGATCGGCCAGTGCGTCCGTCAATCGACCTGCTGAATGAGCGAGGTGAGCCCGCACGTCATAGCCCGCCGCTTCCTGCGGGTTTGCGTTGATCGCCTTATCAGCGGCGGTCAGCGCGGCGGCGAGATCGCCCTGCTTTATGAGGGCATAGACCTCTTTCACCGCGGGCGAAGCGGTCGCCGGAATATGCAACAGAGGCGGGGCCACCGCAGTGGGAGACGATGTCCCGCTGCTGTCGCCGCAACCGATGAGTCCCAGACACGCCACAATCAGCCAGAGTTGGTCACGCATCCGTGCGTTTCCTGCAAGGGTTCGATCCGCGCGGTGTTCTAGTGGTTCTGGGGGAACCAGTCAATTCTGATCTCGACGGGCCTGTGTGAGCAAGGACAGGGATTGGGGAGCAGGGAATAGGGAATCGCCAGAAAATGCTTCATCTCCGCCCTACTCGCTACTCCCTACTCCCTATTCGCTAGACCCTATCCTCGTTCCGTCTGCGGTGGAATCGATGCACCGTGGGGATCGCGTTGCGGCTGGTCGAGCTCAGCATCGAGCGCTCCCTGCAAGTCGCGGTCGACGAAGTGCTCGGCGTCGGCGGCCAGGGCGTGCAATCGTCGGTCGGGCAATTCGAAGTGCTTCGCGAGGTAGACTTCCCACAGACGATGCGCCCGCACCAGGTGACGTGCTTCTGTCCGGCCAGCATCCGTCAAGGCAATCGAGGAACCCGCAGCGACGATCCAGCCACGGTGTTGGAGACGTCGATCCGCGAGCCACAGTCTCCACGGGGCGACGTTCAAGGTGCCCGCCAGGCCCGCAAGATCGGCCTCGTGCGGGGCATCGGGGCGCAGCTCTTCCAGTCGATAAAGGACGCCCAGGACATCTTCCATCAGGATCCGACGGCGCAGACGACTGCGGTACAACAGTTGCTGGACGTAACCATGTTTCGGAGAGACCACCGCTGCCAGCAAAAAGAGGACACCACCGACGACCGCCATCATCCCGGCCGTGCTCACCGAGGGGACCACTGACCCGGCTGTTACGAAGAACGCAGGGAGGGTTAAGGCCGCAGCGTGCCCCAGCACAGCCGTCAGGACCGCCGTGACCGCAGCACCGAGCAGGACGTTGACCAACCGGTCACTGAAGAGGATCGCGGTGGCCGGAGGTCCGATCAGCATCGCCATGACGAGGATGCTCCCGACACTCTCAAAAGCGGCGACGACCGTTCCCCCAGTGATCGCCAACAATGCCAGATGGATCCGATCGGCGGGAATCCCCAGGGCACGGGCCTGATCGGGATCAAACGTCGAGAGGAGCAGTTCCTTATAAAAGATCGCGAGCAGAGCCGTGTTGATGAGCAGCATGCCCCCACTGACCAGGGCAGCCGTGGGGAGTCCAGTGCGGCCCCAGGTTTCGATCGCAGCCAGTTCGAGGTTGCCGTAGAGGACGCAACTCGGATCGATGTGTGCCCGATCAGCCCATGCACGGATTAGCAAGAGACCCAACGCGAAAAAGGTCGTGTAGACCACTCCCAGGGCGGCACTCGGCTCCAGCCGTCCCCAGCGTTGCAGACCCGTTGTGATCACGCCGCACAGCACACTGGTGCAGGCGGCACCCAGGAAGAGCGAAGCGGGACGAATCGTCTCCGCAAAGTCCTCGCTCAGCCAGCCGGTTTCTTCGAGCGTCCGATGAATCACATAGGCGAGGACGATCCCCGGCAGCGTGGCATGACTGAGCGCATCGCCCATCAGACTTTCACGTCGGAGAACCAGAAACGTTCCCGGCAACGCGCACGCCAGGGCGGTGAGCGCCGCGATGACGACGATCCAGGTATCGAGCTGAGCCCAGTCGGCGAGACCGTTCATGGTGTCGCTCCCAGCGTCGCATGTGGGCTGGGCGGGACTCGCGTCCGCTCGGATTCTGCCGGCAACAGCAACTCCAGCTGCTCGATGACCTCCGGTCCGAGCGCATGTTCGAGCGTGTCCGCATTTCGATCGACCGCATGCGGGGCAATCTCGGCGAAGTGAATCAGATAGAGTTCCCACAGACGATGATGCCGGACCGCTTCGATCGCGGCCCGGCGACCGGCAGTCGTCAGCCGCCAGTCATCATTCGCATCCTGCCGGACCCAGCCCGCACGGGACGCGGAACGGAGTCGCTGATTCCAATTGGCAGGCGACCAGTTCCGCGTTTCCCGTAACCGAGCGAGTGGTAATGGCCGCTCGATCAGTTCGTCGTTCGTGGCAAGTTCCGGTTCAAGGACTTCATAACAGGCTCGCAGGAGGTCGGAGAGTTCGATCTGTTGGCGTGAATTGGTCTGTTGTCGCCAGCGCCACCAGAGTCCTCCGGTCCGGCCGAAGATCAGGCTGATGGCGAAGCAGGCGGAACCGCTGAGAACAATTACTGCACCCGTCGCTAAATTGGGAAACGACGCACTGAGCATCACTCCGCAGGCAGCACTCAGGCCTCCTAATCCGCCAGAGATGATGATCATTTCGCCAAACCGGTTGGTCCAGAAGCGGGCCGCTGTCGGGGGTAACACCATCATCGCCACGATCAGCAGCAGTCCCACACTCTGCATCCCGACAACGACCAGGCCGATGACGAGGATCGTCAGCAGCAGATCGAGGCCACCGACCGGCCAGCCACCGGCTCGGGCATAGCCGGGATCAAAACAGAGCAACTCGAACTCTTTCCGCAGCGCAAGGACCAGCACCGCCGCGACAAAGGCCACCAGGGCCAGTCCGTGGAGATCTTCCGCCACCATGGCCGACGCCTTCCCGAAGACGTACTCGCTGAGGCCCGCCGCTTGTCCGGTCGGCAGCGATTGAATCCAGGTCAGCAGCACGACTCCCGCGCCGAAATAGAGACTGAGCGTCAGGCCGAGCGCGGCATCGTCATGCACGCGGCGAATCTTGCGAAGCAATTGTGCGGTCAACAGTCCCGCCCCCGCACTCAATGCGGCTCCCAGTAACAACCGTGGCAACGCTTTCCCGCTGCCCGTCTGTTGGGCTTCACCCCAGAGAAAGGCGAGACAGATTCCCGGCAGTGCGGCGTGACTGGCGACATCGGCCACGAGCGCGCGCTTGCGGAGCAGCATCAAGGTCCCAACGACTCCAGCCCCGATTCCTAAGAGCAGAGTACCGCCCAGCACCACCCGCGTGTTGTAGTCGCGCAGCAGCCAGACTCGGGCGAACTCGGTCGCAGCCAGCAGGAAGGCGGGACTCAGCAGGCCGTCGTTCATGTTCCCGGCCGTCCTGCCAGTCCCATATGATGCCCCACCTGATCGAGCAGCGCGAGCTTACCGCCGTAGGTTCGTCGGAGTGTTTCATCGGTGAAGGCTGTTTCCACCGGGCCAGCGGCGATTACCCGGGTATTCAACAGCAGTACATCATCGAAATACTCGCGCACCGTCTGCAGATCGTGATGAACGACCAGCGCTGTGCGTCCAGCGGCTCGCAGTTCGCGCAACAGATTCACAATCGTTCGTTCGGTCGCCGCATCGACCCCCGCGAAGGGTTCATCCATCAGGTACAGGTCGGCATTCTGCACGAGGGCGCGGGCGAGGAAGACCCGTTGCTGTTGTCCGCCCGACAATTGACTGATCTGGCGTCCGCTGAATTCTGCGAGACCGACGCGCTCGAGCATCGCCAATGCCTGTTTTCGCGCAGCCCCGTTCACCGGGCGGAACCAGCCCAGTCGACCGTAGAGACCCATCGTGACCACATCGAGGGCCGTCACGGGGAAATCCCAGTCGACGGTCGTCCGTTGAGGAACATACGCCACGCGGGAGCGGGCCAGTCGGAACGGGAGACCGAAGAATTCGACTGCCCCCGTCGCAATCGGGACCAGTCCCAGCAATGCACGAATCAACGTGCTTTTCCCAGCACCGTTGGGGCCGATCACGGCGACGAGTCGTCCGGTGGGGGCGACGTAGTCGATGTTCCAGAGCACCGGCTGGCGCTCATAGGCCACCGTCAGATCATGCACGGAAAGGGGGGCGGGAGTCGACACGTCAGCAATCGATTTGCGGAGGGATCAGGGGTGAGCAACCGGAGGGGTGAGGCGACCGCGTAAACCAGTTGCCGGGACCATACCTCCCAGCGCTGTAACGATGCGGGTCGTATTTGCGTCCAGCATACCGGGATAGGTCCCCTCATACGTCTCTGCCGGGCCCATTGCATCGGAATATAATTCGCCTCCCTGGGCGACGGTGACCCCGCGGGACTGGCAGCCTTCGATGATCGCCAGAATCGGCTTCGAATTCACGCTCGACTCGAAGAAGATTGCGGGGATCCGTTGCTCCACGAGGAAATCGACCAGCCCGTTGACATCCTGAATGCCGGCTTCGGACTCGGTGCTGACCCCCTGAACCGATCGCACAGCCAAGCCATACGTCGCGCCGTAATAGCCAAAGGCATCATGCGCCGTGACCAGCGTTCGCTGCTCCGCCGGGATCGACTGGATGGCGAGTCGAATGTCGGCATCCAGTTGCACCAATTCCGTCCGGCCGGCACGCAATCGCGCGCGATATTCGTCTGCATGGGTCGGGTCGAGGTCACACAATGCCTGACTGACCACCTCGGCACAATCCGCCCAGAGTTTGACGTCCATCCACACATGGGGATCGGCATGTCCGCCGGGCCCATCAGGATGCCGGATCACGGCGGGATCGAGTCCCTCAGTGACGGCGATGACCCGTTTTCCGTTGCGTCCCAACTGGTGAAAGACCTCTCCCATGCGGCCTTCGAGATTCAGTCCCGAGGTGACAATCAGTTGTGCCTGCTGTAACAGACGGACGTCGTTCCGGGTGGGCTTATAGAGATGCGGATCGATCCCCGGTCCCATTAAGGCGGTGACGTCTGCCCGCGAACCACCCACCATCCGAACCAGGTCAGCGACCATCCCGGTCGTGGCCACCACTCGCAACGGACGGTCAATGGCCGAGGCTTCCACAGCCTGTGACGGAGCCGACCCGCAACCGCTGAGTCCACCACCGACCAGCCCCACCATCGCCAGCCAGACGGCCACCGTCGTCGATAACGGTTTCGGTACCATCATGAACGATTTCCAGAAACGATAGTTTTGACTGATCAAAACTATCGGCATCCGAGGATAAAGAATCAAGGCTGGATCTGCCATTTGTGAGCAATTGCTTCGGCCAGATTCTACGTTGATCGAGGAAATCAGGACGGATTACATCAGCGACGGCTGATCTGAATGGCGGTCGCGAGTCCGATCGCTGCCGTCTCGGTTCTTAAGATCGACTCCCCCAATCGGATGCCCCGACCACCCGCCTCCAGAACCAGCGTCCGTTCCGGTTCAGTCCAGCCCCCCTCCGGTCCGATGAGAGCCACAGGCCGGGACCAGTCCATGATTTTGGGAAACGCTTCGGCAACTCCATGGCCGGCAAAGTCGCCGAACAGGAGTGGTGCCGCATCGGGGACCCGCTGCCGGATGTTCGCGAGTGGTTCTGGATTGGTGATTTGCATCAACCACGCCTGCCGTGACTGTTTTGCGGCTTCAATCACTGTTTGACGCAAGCGATCCAGCTTGGAGTCACGTGGATCGACAATGCCCCGTTCAGTGATCAGTGGCACAAACTCGGTCACGCCCCATTCCACGGATTTTTCGATCAGCCAGTCAAATCGGTCGCCTTTCGGAGGAGCCACTGCGAGAGTGAGCGCGGGCGGGGCCGGAAACGCGGTTCTGCCGAGCATTTGCATTTCGACGGACCGCTTGCTGACCCCCGTGATGTTCGCCGTCGCCACGTGACCCAGGCCATCAAACAATTCCACCGATTCCCCTGTCGTCACGCGCAATACACGCCCGAGATGATGGGCTTCGTCCCCGGTCAGGACGGCGTGATCGTCAGCAGGTAAGGGAGACAGATAAGCACGTCTTGGTCCACTCACAATCACTCCTCGCTCCGACAGGGCTGTTGCCAATGGGCAACAGCCCGATGACAGTCATCCGTTCGTTACAGAACAACACTTTTGAGCCGAACGCCTGCGAAAGCACAAGGATCGACGTCGCTTTCCACCGCCCAGCATGACAAACTAAAGAGATTGTTGAGCTGACTCTTGCGCTCCCATGGGCGGCTCTCACAATCTTCAGGCAAGGGTTCAAGACGATGCGCGTGATGATCCTGACCAGCGGGACCCGCGGAGACGTTCAACCGTATGTGGCCCTGGCTCGTCAATTCCTGAGTGACGGTCATGACGCCTGGATTGTCACTCACGAAGAATTTCGTTCCTTCGTGACGGAGCATGGAGTCGAGTTCGTTCCGATTCCCGGTGAAGTCCGTGAATTCCTCAGCTCGGGTGACTGGCAGGAGATTACCGGTCAGCGGACTTCTACGATGCAGACGCTGAAGACTGTGGCCCGGTGGTACGAACGCTATCTCCCCGAGTTTCTCCGGATCGGTATCGAACAGGCCCGGCAGGCGGATGTGATTGTCTGCAGTTTCTCGATTCTCTTCGTTGCGGAAACGATCGCCGAAGTGACCGGGAAACTGCTCGTGAATACGGTCATGCATCCGCTCGCACCGACCAACGAAACTTACGCGATTTTCCAGCGACGCCTGCATCCACGCCTGAGTTGGCTGAAATCGATGGGTTGGTATCGCGGGACACAGGAACTCGCCCTCAAGCTCTACACGAGTGTCTTCGGTCCCGTGATCAATCGAGTCCGGCAGTCGGCCCTCGGTCTCCCGCCGCGATACGATTGGCTGTCACGTGAATCGTTCCAGAATTCCAGTCGTCTCACGTTGTACGGGTACAGCGAACAGGTGTCGCCGCGACCGACCGACTGGAGCCCGACACAACAGGTCACGGGTTACTGGTTACTTCCCAGGGACGGGCACTGGACGCCCCCCGCCGAGTTACAAGACTTCCTGAACGCCGGGCCGCCACCGGTTTACTTCGGTTATGGGAGCATGCGCGACGCCGATCCCCGGACCACGTTGCAGATGGTGGAAGAAGCCTTAAATCGCACCAACAGTCGTGGAGTGCTGGTTGCGGGATGGAGTGATGCGTCAAGTGACTGGAGCAGCGAGCGGCTCTTCGTCACGAATAACGTGCCCCATGACTGGCTGTTTCCCCGGATGGCGGCGGTGGTGCATCATGGTGGGGCCGGGACCACGGCCGCCGGTCTGCTCGCCGGTGCGCCAACCCTGATTGTGCCGGTCATCGCCGATCAGGCATTCTGGGGTCGACGGATGGAAGATTTAGGAGTCGGACCAGGATTCATCCCCCGCACTCGACTCACTGTTGACCGGTTGACCGCGGCCCTTCAGGCCATGATTCAGTCGTCGACGATGCGTGAACGAGCCAGCGACATCGGAGCCAGGCTGGCGGCTGAGAACGGAACCGTGCGCGCTGTTCGGCTCATCGAGCGGTTTCTGCAAACGGGCGACGCCACGCGGGTCGCGGTTCCTTCAGAGCGGGAGCGGCCACGGGCCGATGCCTGCAATGCATCATTGGCGGAGTCTGCTTCGTAATGCGAATTTTCATTCTGACGATCGGCACCCGTGGTGACGTGCAGCCTTACGTGGCCCTGGCCCACGGACTCATCGCCCGCGGTCATTCCGTGGACGTCATGACCCATGCCGATTACCAGGGCATGCTGACGGAATACTCTGTTCCTCACATACCGATCAAAGGCTCGATCCACGAAGCCTTCGGGACGAAAGAAGGCGAACAACTCCTCTCGTCGGGAACGAACAATATCCAATCAGCCCGGGCGATGGCCAAGCTCGCCATCCCCTACGCGAACGAACTCGGGAAAATTGCCGAGGCCGCCCGCAATGCCGATGTCATCATCTGCAATTTCATGGCGATCTTCGCTGCGATCAACCTGCATGACGGTCTGAAACGTCCGATCATCATTGCCAGCCTGCAGCCGCTCGCCCCGACCTACGAAACATTCGGGATGCCGCAGCGACCATTACCCCCGTTTTTACGCTGGCTCAAGCCGCTCGGCTGGTATGGCAACTTTCAGAAGTTCGGCTGGCGGCTCTATTCGAAGTTCTTTGCAGAACAATCGAACGTGGCCCGCAAAGCTGTGTTTGGGCTCCCGCCCCGTCGCAAGTGGCTCGAACCGGAATTCTTCCGGGATCCGCAGTTCGCCTTCCTCTACGGTTTCAGTCGCCATCTCGTTCCGCGTCCAGGCGACTGGAGTCCGACCCAGCACATTACGGGCTACTGGTTTCTGCCGATGCAGGCGAAATGGCAGCCACCCGCCGATCTCGTCGCCTTCCTCGAAGCGGGACCGCCTCCGGTCTACTTTGGCTTCGGCAGCATGCGCGAAGCTTCCGTCCAGGGGTTGGTCGACCTTGTCGGCGCAACCCTGAAGTTGACGAATCAGCGGGGTGTGATGATCTCCGGCTGGTCCGATGGTGAAGTCCAGCGACTTCCGGAAAACCTGTTCGTCAGCAAGAACCTGCCGCACGAATGGCTCTTCCCGAAGATGGCCGCAGTGGTTCACCACGGGGGGGCGGGGACCACCGCCGCCGGACTGCGTGCCGGAGTGCCGAACATCATTGTGCCGTACATGGCCGACCAGCCGTACTGGGGACGCCGGGTCTATACGATGGGGGCCGGTCCCGTATTTTTTACGCGGAAACAGGCGACTCCCGAGCGACTCGCGGCGTCGGTGATGGAAGCCCTCAACAACCCGACAATGCGGGCGACTGCAGCCCGCATCGGCGAAGGAATCCGCGCGGAAGACGGCGTCACCCGTGCCGCGGAACTCATCGAACGCTTCGCCCAGACCGGCGATGCCACGAAACTGGGTGATTGAACAACCGTTACCCCGGGGATGGCGATCCCTGGGCTGCCGCAACTTGCTGTGTCAGTTGTGACCTACAATCGTTGAGCCTCGGCCGATCACCACCTTATCGAATGATGCCCTCCGGCGGGGCATCGTCAACGCGCGGTGTCTGGCCACCGCGGAGCACGCTGTTCCCCTCGAAGAGGGTCCGCTGATCGATCGGGGCAGGGTTCAGCCAGTCGGCTTCATCGAACTGGCCGCTCTGCCCATAGGCCCGTAACGCGTTGCGGTAGCAGACTTCTTCCACCGCCTGCTGGGTAATGCCGCGGCTGACCATCAGGTTCGCAGTCTTCGGCACGGCGAGCGCATCCGAGACGCCCCAGTCGGCGGACGAATCGCAGATAATCCGCTCGGTCCCATACTGGTTCACGATCTCGACCATTCGCTCGTTCCCCATTTTCGTCTTGGGGTAGATCGTGAAGGCACACCAGTAGCCCCGGTCGAGCACTTCCTTGCAGGTCTCTTCGTTGTTGTGATCGATAATCACCCGGCGGGGATCGATGCCATGTTCTTCGATCACATCCATGCTGCGGTAGGTGCCGCGTTTCTTGTTTCGGTGCGGCGTGTGGATGAGGATCGGGAGATCGACGTCCTTCGCCATCTCGAGTTGCAGGCGGAAGAAGTGCTCTTCGGTCGGAGTCATATCGTCGTAACCGATCTCGCCGACGGCGACGACCCCTTCTTTCGTGAGATACAGCGGCATCAGGTCCATCACCTGTTCGGCCAGGGCCTGGTTGTTCGCTTCCTTCGAGTTCAGGCCGATTGTGCAGTAGTGCCGAATGCCGAACTGCGAGGCCCGAAAGCGTTCGAAGCCGACCAGCGTGGAGAAGTAATCCTGGAACGAGCCGATCTGCGTGCGCGGCTGTCCCTGCCAGAAGGCGGGTTCGATGATCGCTTTGACCCCGGCAGCGGCCATCGCTTCATAGTCATCCGTTGTCCGGGAAACCATGTGAATATGCGGGTCAATGAAGTGCATAGCAGGCCGTTCTTGGCAGGAGGCAATCAGGCAGATTTATGGCGATTTGTCAGAGCAGCGTTGAACTCAAATCGATTCGGTACAGAAAGAGCATCAGTTGGAACTGGCAGCGATCTGGGGCCAGTCCCATCCGGTCAGATCAATTTTGGATGCTGACAAGCGAGCGCTCGCCGTCGGATGTGGACAGGCCCGCAGGGCCAGCGCTGCTGCGTGACGATCACGCTCGTTGCCGGTTTGCAGGACACGTGACAGATCTTCCACAACCGACTCCTCGGCAAATGGGCCGACGCAACGCCAGAGTTCCGGACTGACCGGCCGTTTTGCTGCCCAGCGTTCATGGGCGAAATCGACGAGGATCTTGGCCAGCGTCGCGTTCGCCCGGCGGTCGAGTCCAACGATCGGATCGAGGGGGACATCCACGAACAAGCACTTCAGAACGAGCTGATTCCACTGGTCTTCATTGAGCTGCTCAGCAGGATACGGGTTGTGATGAGCAATCGCGCAGAAGACCGACTTGATATTCGACCGCTGACCTTCCGCGCATCGCAAAACATGGGCTGCCGGATGGGGATAGAGCGGCAGAGCCTGGTAGAGCGCGATGAGTTCGTGCATCTCTGCCGCAGCGAACAATTGATCGAGGACCGTGACGCATTCAGTGGCGTTCGCCGTGGGAAACGTCAGCACCAGCAGGGCCCGTGCCGCCTGATCAATCGACCAGTTGCGGGGGTCCCAACCGGGACGGACTTGTTCCGCTTGGGCCAGTTCGACTTCCGTCAGCGCCAGATCGGCTTTTCCCAGCTTACGAGCGACCAGACCGAAGGCCAGAAAGAATGCCTGCTTGTTTCCAGTTGCGATCACGGCCAGTCGGTCGGTCAACCAGGCCGTTTCTGTGGGCTTCAGCCGTGTCAACAACCATTGCTTCAGTACCGACTCAACCGGCGTCGCCATGCCCGCTCCTCTCCACTCCACGCGCGACGTGACACTTCACGACGCAGTCGACGCTCAGCCGTGACGGCTGCAACCGCTGGGATTCCCACAACAGCCAGCCATCGGCAACAGCGACGCTGACGACTGCGTTCCGCCAGCCACCGAGGCGTGCAGACCACCGGAGATCAGCCGCTCGACGGGAGCCGTGGGTGCGGTCTTTCCCGGAGCATGTCCACTCCGGTTACAGAGCTCGCCCCAGGTGTGCAACTGCTCTTTCATCCCGTGTTGAACTTCCACGGTTTGGTTGTTCGTCGGACAATGGTAGACGTAAGTAATCATGGTCAGGGAATCCTGCTGAAGTCTTCGATACGATTCAGGATACCGCGCTCTGGTTCAGGCCGACAACCCGTGTTGATGGCGATCGTCGAGCACGAAAACACAGCGAGCGTCAGTTCGGGGAGAGACCCGCACTGACGCTCGGTGGTGTTGGAGACGACCAGGCGGTCGACGTGGATCTGGTTACTGGCGGGCGAGCCGTGCGTCGGCAGGGGCCGCTGACCATTCGTGGGTCGGGCGAACCTGCACGCGGGCAATGTTCGGCGTGGCAATCTGGCTACGGAGCGCCAGACGTTGTTTGACCACCACCGGACGATGGGTCGTTTTTCCTTCCAGCGCGGCGGCGGCGTCTGCGGGAGTCTCTTCCTCACCTGGCTCGACGACTGCTCCACCCCCGGCAGGCTTCGCAGCCGGCAATGCGGTGTCGTCTGGATTCCCCAGAATCGGCTTCATCGTATCGAAGGGATCGGTCCGCCCGGTCCCCGTTCCAGATCCGGAGCCTGGAGTCGTCCGTTCACGGAAGCCGTCATCCGCTGGCGTGCTTCGCGGTTTGAACTTGGGAGGAGCGCTGTTATCGATCGGATCAACCATCGGATCATTGACACGGGGGCGAGTCCCTGTGCCGGTGCCTGTCGTATCCGGTGTGACGAAGTTGCCGGGATCGGTGTTATCGAATGTGTCTCGACCGCTTCCTGTGCCTCCCGCTGGATTACGTCGCGGAGTTGTATCGTACCCGCCGGGAGATGTTCGGGAATTTTCCCCGCGAGGGTCTGGAATGGGAGTTGGTGTTCCCGCCGGTGCGGAATTCATCGTGCAGTTGCCGCTGGCACAACCACCGGTTCCACAGCTTCCACAACCACCACAAGGGTTACAGCCGCAGGGATTACAGCCACAGCCCGAGTCAAATCCCGGGCCGTAATAGCTGGTTTGGGCATAGCCGCCATCGTAATACGGAGCATATCCCGCTGAATACGGAGCATATCCCGCCGAGACACCATAGCCGGAGAAGGCCGGGGGATAGTACGACGGTCCGAAGAACGAGTCGTAAAGCCACGGAATCAACCCGGCCTGGGCCGACTGCCCACAACTCAGGAGAGAGACCACAGCGATCAGTACGCGGGCGAAAATTGCAGGTTTGACCATGGCGTTGTACGCTCTTTCCCGTGATAGACTGATGCCATCAAAAGCCCCATCGATCCGACGCAGATCTTGCGTCGACGACGCGGACCGACTGATCCCTCAGCCGGGATGCATCTCATCCCCTTCGTTCTACCGGTGTCGGGAGACCGCTGTCAACAAGTCAGGCGAAGCGACAGGTCAGTCGCGTCGGGATTTCGTCCGGGTGCAAAAGTTCCTTCCATGATGCCACTCGTCAGAAAATCGCTCCGTGTGTTTCCGGGACTCGGCCGCATTGAAACCCTTGGGGCTCACGCGGAGAGCGGCGGATTTAGCGGGGCGAAAGTCTTTCAAATCGCTTCTGAAGCCGGCAGGTTCGCTTTGCGGATCTGGCCGGAATCGTGCGACCGCGGTCGGATTGAAGCGCTGCATCGGTTGTTGGCCGCACTCTCCGCAGACGGGCTGACGACGGTCGCTGTCCCGCGCAGGGCCGAGCACGGCTCCACATTGGTGCAAATTGACCGCGCCTGGTGCCAACTGGAGCCATGGATGCCCGGTCGCGCGAGCTATCACGCTGCTCCGTCCCGACAGAAACTGGTCTCCGTCGTCGAGGCAGTCGGCCAATGGCATACCGCAGCCGCCCGCTTTCAACCGGCAGCGGACGATCGTCGCTGGTTCGACACCTGTCCTTCCGCCCCGATTCCAGCCATTCGAGAGCGGTTGAAACGCTTCGCGGAACTCGACCCGGAGCCGTTGGCAAAACGAGCGCGCACGGCATCGGCCCACCTCCCCACCGCCACGCAGCGTGAATTGATCCTGCGCCTGGTGGAAGGGATTCGACGATGTTGGGCACTGGCTCACAACGAGCTGCAATCCTGGTCTGACTATTGCGGTCCAGTACAGCCCTGCCTGCGCGATGTCTGGCACGATCATGTGCTGTTCGTGGGGAACCAGGTCACCGGCTTGATCGACCCCGCTGCCGCACGGACGGATTCGGTTGCAACCGACCTGGCTCGGTGCCTGGGAAGTCTCGTCGAAGATCAACCGACAGACTGGGATTTCGCACTGAATCGGTATTCCGAACGCTTTTTACTCAGTCCGCGCGACCGAGACCTGGTGTTCGTTCTGGATCGCAGCGCTCAGGTGCTCATGGCTGTGCATTGGTTGGAGCGGCTGACAGCAGGGAACGACCGGCTCACTGCGGGAGATTCCGTGCGAGTGAATGCCCGCCTCGCTCGGCTGGCTCGCCGCCTCGAGTTTTCTGACGGACAACCGAAATTCCAGATCGGTCTGGTGGATCCCACCTGAAGATGAGACGATCCTGCGTCACGTGAGACAGGGACATTGATATGTGGCGATCGATGCAGTGGGCGGCAGGACTGTTCGTCATCGGATTGATTGCGCTGTTGGTGATTCTGCCTGATCCGACTCTGACCGAACTCTCGACTCTCACGAATCGTGAATTGATCGATCGGCTGCAAAGCTCGCGGAAAGACTTGCGGAAAGGGGCTGCGCGGCAACTGCTGGAACGGTCCAAAACGGTGGTCCCTTCGTTATTGCTGGCGGCCCAATCAGCCGATGAGGAACTCCTCGTCAAAGTGCTGCAGCTGCTGGAAGAGCTGATGCTCTCGCCCGATCCTGCGGTCGCCGAAACCGCGGAAACCGCTTTGGAAGCACTGAGTGGTTCTGACGACAAGTTGCGGCAGTCGATGGCGAAACGCGTGCTGAACCAGAACATCCCCTTGCGACATGGACGAGCGGCGGGGATTGTCCAGCAATACCGCGGCTCGATCCAGCCCGCCTGGCGGACGTACCGCCCCGAGCACGAAAAACTCGAGGGGCGGCGGTGGTATCCTCAGACGCACGTCGTCGTTCTCGATGAACACTGGCAGGGTGGCGACGAGGGGCTGCGTTACGTCGGGCGTCTCTTTCCCGATGAATCGATCACGCTCCACCTCGCCCGTTCGACACCTGTCTCGGAGACTGCTCTCAAACAGTTGCGCACATTGCGTGCTGGGATCAGTCTGCGTTGGGAGGACGAATCGTGTCTGGGGATCCTGGTCGATCAATATCGTGCCGTTCCCGGTGGTGTCGGACTGCGGCTGACCACGATTATTCCAGACTCACCAGCCGATCGTGCGGGGCTGAGGGCGGGAGATATTCTTCAGACATTCGGAGGAAAGCCGATCGTTCAGTTCTCTGATCTGCTTGATCAGGCCCGTCTCCATCTCCCTGGCGAGCAGGTTGAAATCCGCGTGCGGCGTGGTCGCGTCCCCTGGCGATTCAAATTGCCTTTAGGATCCGATTTTCGGACCGGCATCTGTCAGTGCCAGGAATCCAAACTGTAATCCAGACCTGCCTCATCGATACTGGAACGGCTGGCCGGCATTGAAAAAGGATGTCGCGGCCTGCGATGTCCTTGCTGTTCCTGATGTTGCGGCGATGTGATCGCGCCCAGGCGGTGTCCTCGAGGTTCTACGGTGCGGACCGGCTTGAGCTGCTACCGATCACTGGCTTGGGATTTTGGGGTATTCAGCCGTTTTCGGGAAATTCAGGCGACTTTTTCGGTCGATGCTTGCCCCCGCACAGTTTCCCCAGTATTCCTAATAGGAGTGTCGCGGTGGAGACCACGATGCTGACCGGCAGTTTCTGCTGGTCTACGTCTTCGGACCGCCGACAAATTCCTTGGGGGAATCCTGTCCGCGGACGTGGAGACGACCACAAACACCACCCCGCGGTGAAGAGGCGTTGAGTTCCGTAAGAGTCGTTGGCTGCCAGGCACGAGTGGTCGCGGTCTGTCCCAACACCCTGTTTCAGGAGGATGTTGACCGATGAAGTTCATGAGTTTGGCGTGCGCGATCCTGCTCGCGAGCGCCGCAGCGCACGGCCAGGGAATGCCCCCGGCTCCCGCGCCAATTCCGGAAGGGGCGATCGTCCACGCTGCGACCCCCGTCTCGCTCTATCACAACGTGCGTTACAAGGATCTCCGCAACATCCATCCGTGTGCGGTGGAAAAAATCGTTGCGGTCCCGGACCCCTGTCCGAACCCGTGCAATGCCTGTGCTCCCAGCTGCGTGTTCGTCCGCATCTGTGTGCCGCCGTGCGATTGCTACGAAACGAAGTGCAGCAAGCACGGTAACAAGATCAAGTACGATTTTGGCGAATACGAAGTCGAGCTGACTTCGGCCCGCGGCGTGGTCACTGTGGATTACGATGACTGAGCCGATCGTTGAGCCGTCAACCAGGTCGCTGGAGCGGTTCACAAGGTCCGACTGATTTCGACCGCCGCCGGTTCTTCTCGCGAGGAATCGGCGGCGTTTTTTTTGTATGACCCGACTCGTTATCGAGTGTTGCGCGGGTTCACCGGACTCGACAGGCCGGGGCGGCAAAAGTCGTTGAAAAACCGGTCTAGGCTGACAGGCTGCCGATTGCTACAGTCCGTTGCCGAATTCCCTCAGGGCACTGCCGTGGTGCCGGGTTTCGGGTGACAGGGGCCTGTCAAGGACGACCGGCGTGAAGACACGAACGTTGACTGCCTGCGCATGGGCGATCTACTGCGGGACACTCCTTCAGGGCTCCGTTCAAGGCCAGGTGCCACGTCCGAATGCTCAACCCCGGCCCGCTGCCAACGGCCAGCCGGCACCCGTCCCGCGTCCTGCCGCCAATGGCACCGTTCCCCGTCCGGCACAGGTCGCAGTGGCTCCTGCGGCTGCTCCGGTCGATCCGAAATTGGATGCCCTCCTGCTGGCCTGGGAACGGAATTCCGCGCAGATCAAAACGCTGCAGGGCAAGCACGAACGCCGACGTGGTAACACCGTCTTCGGGACGGAATCGGTTTCCGAAGGGGCCTATTATTTCGAAGCCCCGGATAAAGGGCGCATCGACATCAAGGGCATTGTTCCCAACAAGAATGCCGTCGCGATGATGAAAGACGCGGACGGCAAACCCTTCTCACTGGAAGCCGATCGATCCGAAAAATGGATCTGCACCGGACGCGAAGTCCTGATGATCGACGATGAACAGAAGCAGTTCCAGGTCTTCCCGCTCCCTCCGGAAATGCAGGGAGTGAACATTATCGACAGCCCGTTACCGTTCCTGTTCGGGATGAAAGCGGCTGAAGCCAAAGCCCGGTTTGACCTGCGGCTCGTCCGTGAAGACGTGGAGCAACAAAAAGCGTTGCTGGTCGCAATCCCGAAGCACGCGAAAGACGCGCAGAACTTTCGGGAAGCGCAAATCTATCTCGATACGCGGCTTTACGTCCCGGCACTCGTCCGGTTGTTTGATCCTGCAGGAACGGTCGTCACCCGCTATGACTTTAAAATCGACCAGATGAACATCAACAGTAAGAGCCTCGGGAACGTCCTCAAGGGGATCTTCGGACAGGGAAATCCGTTCCAGCCGTCGATGTCCGGCTACAAGCTCGTGCAACCTCCCCCGACGGCTAACACTGCACCCACGAAAACGTCGAGCACGATCCAACCCGCGGGCAATACAACGCAAAACCCGGGCAGCGCGACAACCCGCCCGGCCAACAGCACCTTTGCCCCCCGCCCGACCAATGGCGTCTCCCCAACCGGCGGACCGGTTCCGCGGCCGAGGTAGCAAGTACGGCTTGTGGCTGGGCGAAGTTGGAGTCGGCCACTTGTGCCATCCGCCTTAAGACGCCTGGCGGAAGCGGAGTGAGGGCTTTTCGAGCATCACGATGGTGTTCGGCGGCACCGACTCGTACAGCGAGACGCTGGCACCGATCGTTGAGTGATGGCCCACGGTCGTGTCGCCGCCGAGCACGGTTGCATTGGCGTAGATCACCACGTACGCCTCGATGGTCGGATGCCGCTTCGTGTTGCGGACGAGCAGGCCGTCGTCATCTTTGGCGAAACTGCGGGCACCGAGGGTAACCCCCTGGTAGAGCTTCACATGCTCAGCGATCTCGCAAGTCGCCCCGATCACGACCCCGGTTCCGTGATCAATGAAGAACGATGGGCCGATGGTCGCTCCTGGATGGATATCGATCCCGGTGTTGCAATGCGCCCATTCTGAAAGCATCCGCGGGATGAGCGGGATCCCCAGCGTGTAGATTTCGTGAGCCAGCCGGTAGATCGTGATCGCTTCCAGGCCGGGATAGCAGAAGATGATCTCGTCGAGTCCGCCTGCCGCCGGATCGCCGTCGTACGCCGCCTGAACATCTTGCGCGAGTGTGCGGCGAATCTGCGGCAAGGTTTCCAGGAACTGCACGGCCTTTTCTTGCCCGACGCTCTCGAAGTCGGGCATTTCCGTGGTGCAGTTCAGGCCGTTGCGGCGACGGAAGTCATGCCGGAGCGCGCGGGCGAACTGCTGGGTCAGGCGGTCATGGAGGCTATCGACCAGATCGCCGACGTGGTAGGTCACGTTGCCGAAGTGAAGATTCTGCCGCTTGCGATAGCCGGGATAGAGGATCTCTTTGAGGTCCAGCGCGGTCTCGATCACGGCATCCGCGCTGGGAAGCGGACAATGGCCTAAATGATGGATCGTATTGATCTCGTGGTAGGTCTCGACGATGCGATCGGTCAGATCGGGGAGTCGTTCTTTCAGGCGGATATCGGTCGCCATTCCACGTTCCTCGAGAGTGCGTCAGAGGCGTGTCGTCACACGGACTGAATCAGGGAACGACGCAGAGGCCAATTCCAGCGTCGCGAATTTGGCTGCCAAGTTGGGCAACCTGCGGCCATTGTACGGAGGGTCCAACTCCGGACAATCAGCCCTCTTGGAATCGGCGGTATTCTCGTTGAAGCTGCACCCAAAGGTGTGACCGCCCTAACCGCAACGATGAGGTTGTTCCGCGCAACCCGTACAACCGGAACGACCCGAGCGGTTTCTCGCAGGGGACAGGCCCCGACTTTTCCGGCTGGTGAAGTCACACAGCGGCTCACGCATTTTGCGAAGCGGGGGATGGACTTTGGCCGAAGCGTGACCAGTGCGCTTCCCGCAAGGCCACCCCATGACGCCTCACAGTCCGGACTCTCGGCTCACAATCGATCAGTGGCGACAACGATTGCTTGCCACAGTGCCGCGCTACGATTCCGGCCCCTTACCGGTGGAATACTTTCGGCGACTCAGCCTGGCCACCCGGAACCTGTGGCAGTCCTACGGTGAGGCGATCCGAAAGATTCCAGCGCTCAATGAGCAAGCAATGGTCGCGCTGGCACAGACCCAACTGGTCAGTGAGGCGCTGTCCGGAATGCTCGATCCGATCGACCCGATGGGGTTAGCAGACCTGATCGCTGACAGCCTGGAGCTTGTCGCCGGATTGGAACAGCGCGGGCGACAGCTCACGATGCGGAACCAGCAGGCCCTGCTCGTGTCGAATGCCCTGGAGCAAATCTCGACCGGTCAGCAGCGATCCTTACGGCCCCTGCTGCAACTTGTGGAAGAATCGTTAAGTCGTCCGTATGTCGCCCTCGATCCGGGAGTGACGCGGACAGAGGAACTTGAAGCGGCCGGTCTCCGATCGGCAGCCAGTCTTGCCCAGGCACTGGAGTCGGCTGAGCTGATCGCTCGCTGGTCACCCGGTGAAAGCCTGACGATCCGTCGGCAGCGCTCTCTCGCGGCGTGGCTGCAGGATCTGGGCGGCTGGCGGTCCGCTTCGCAGCGCAGTCAGGACCAGGTCCGACAGGAAGGTCCACGGCGGTTACCGCCGCATCATCCCGCCACCGGGGCCGCGATGATTCTCGGGCTCGACGATGCTCCCTCCGAACTGAGCCTGCTCGTCGGAGCCCATCACGAACGATGTGATGGGAGTGGTTTCCCACAGCATTTACGTGAGCCGCGGGTTTCGGCTGCGGCTCTGGAACTGGCACTCGCGGTTCGGTGGAGTGAATTGACGCTCGACCCGTTGACGACGCAGATCGCCACCGAGTCCGGCTGGTCCCGACTGGTTGTCGCAGGCGTGCGCTTATGGCCCGAGGTGCGTCGCGGTGCGTTTCCGTTGAGTCTCGTGCGGGATCGGCTGGAGCTGTTGCAGACGGGACTCATCGAGGAGATTGAATCTCGCACGAGTGAACGACTCCAGCGGATGGTCGATCGACCGCATCGCACCGTACCCACCCCGCATACCCAGCCGAATGGTCAGCAGTTCGGTATCGATCCGGGAGCCGCGGGTGTCGAGGCTCCGGCGTTCCTGCGGCGCAACCGACGACGTGGTCTGTCAACACGCACATCACGGGGAGCCGAACGATGATGTCGGCGACCGTCGCGCGCGACATGCAGGATTCCTACTGGCACGACGCCCGCCGTCCGTTGTCGAGTCTCTGTTTCGTCCTGCCCTGGCTGCTGGTCTACGAGTGCGGCCTGGGCTTCAGCGGAACAGGGGCCGATGCCGCCCGTAATGGGGCCGATGCGTGGTTACGGCAGGCACTGGCCGGTTGGGGATTCACCACGTCACTGGGGTTGCCGCTCGTCGTGCTCGCTGCGTTGCTGGTGTGGCAGGTCTGCACGCATCATCCCTGGAGGCTGCAGTGGGACACCCTGGCAGGGATGCTGGCAGAAAGTCTCTTGTTTGCCTTCGTCCTGATCATTTTCGGGCAGTCGGTGGAAGCCGCCTTGCGCGGGTCACCCCCGGAGATTCGCATTGAACCGCCGCTGCTGGCAACCGGCTGGTCGTTACGACTGATCAGTTTTGTCGGAGCCGGGATCTATGAAGAGTTTCTGTTTCGACTGTGCCTGATCCCGAGCCTGTATGCGGGGCTGCGACTGCTCTTGTTGTCGCCGCGGTGGTCGTCGATTGGCGCGATGCTGGCCTCGAGCGTTCTGTTCGCGTTGGCGCACTATCTTCCACCGGAGAGTTCCGCGTCGGGGTTCTCGCTGTGGAGTGAAGCGCTGATGGCTGTCGGAGCCAATCCAGCGCACTGGTTCAGCTTTGCCTTTCGGACCGCAGCCGGGTTGTTCTTTGCGGGACTCTTCTATTGGCGCGGCTTTGGCATCGCCGTCGGCAGTCATGCGGTGTATGACCTGGTCGTCGGCATCGTGCTCATGTCCCGGTTATGACCAATTCAAGGGACGCCCAGCCATTCCGATGGCTGGGTCTCTGCTTCACGGCAGCAACGGGACCGCGGCAATCGGCGTGGTTGATGGCGTCCCACGGGCTTCTTCTTCCCAGTAGGCTTGCCAGTCGGTCCACGAGATTCCCTGCTCGCGATAGATCAGCGCTTCAGCAGCGACTGGTTCTAACCCCGCGTTGCGTGCTGCTGAACGGGGGCGTGGAATCAATAAGGGGCGTTCATTGAGATTGAAGTGAATCTCGGTTTCGAACGACCGTGTCGGCCAGACAACGAGTCCCGCTTCGCCGATGTCGTAGGGTTGTGGCGGTTTTCCCAAATGCCGTTCGATCTGCTCGCGGACCAGGGCAACTCCGCAGAGCTGATATAAGCCGCCTAGCGCCATGGTGACGACGTGGCGGGCGTCGAGTGGTTGTTCTGAGATCCACCCTGGATTGGCGACCGTCGCGACCAGCCAGCCCGACTGCTCGGCCAGTGCAATCGTCGCTGGGAGTTCGGGGAAGTCGTCGTGCGTGATCAGCGCTTCGATCCGATTCGTCGAGACGCGCAGCTCCTTGACGCTGATTGGTGCGTGACGGAATGTTCGCGACGCCCGGAGGAGAGCGACAAATTCCCGGTCGAAGAGATGACGGAGGGCTTCCGCTTCATGATGCAGACGTTCGTCGTACAGTGACTGTCGGCTCGTCTCCGGGAGATGCCGCATCTTCCGCGCAGCCCGACGGCGACGGGCAAACAGCTTGGGAATCGTTCCCGAATGGAAACCCGGGAGCAACAACCGCAGGACCGTTTCCCCATGGTGCCCGACCATCACTGGTTTGAGCTCTTTGGACCGGTTCGCAAGATACAGCCGCCAGTTTTCCTTCAACTCCCAGGCGAGGAATCCGAAGACACCGGGAATCGTGAAGATGATCGCCCCGGCGAGCAGGCGGGCGTAATAGAGATTCATGAAGCTGTCGAAAACCGAGGTCAGCAACGGCAGCATCGGCAGCAACAGCTTGTGCGAGACCGTGACGATCGGAAAGTGCTTGATCGGATTGACCTGTGGTTCGATCAGCAGCGTCACGCAAAACCGCACCACCGCATGCACAATGTTCCAGAACAATCCAAAGACGGCCTTGAACCAGAGCGCGCCCCGCGATTCACCACTACGGAAACGGAGCGATTCATCGACCGAGTACAGGACGCGCTCGACGGCATCCAGGACTTGTCGAGAGAGGTCGACAATCAGATTGAACAGACCGAAAATCACCGTCACCCGCAGACGATGCCATAACCGGCCAGCCCCTTCACGGAACAGCTCTTCGGTATCGCGGCCCATGCGGGAATTCAGCAATGCAAACAGCACGACAAGGATCGCTCCCGCGGCTGCGGTCCGGTACTGCTCGGGAACCCCCCAACCCGGCAGACACCACCACGCGATCGTCGTCACCAGGAGCGGGCTGACCAGGTAACGCCGGACGACAACCACCGGCAGGCTGCGCCACAGCCAGCCGAGGATCGGGACCAGGCCCAGCGCACGCGGTAATTCGATGGTGACGAGCTTCAGGCCACGGACCAGCCAGACCCACAGCATCCATGCGGCTTCACGAAATTGCGGTCCGTGCATCAAGACAAATAAGATCGCTCCCAGTCCCAGCATGCGCGCATGCGTGTAGATCGTGAACTCGGGGGTATGGAGCAGGTGATGCAATTCCAGCAGCAGGAAGTGCGGCCCGGCCAAGATCATCGCCGCTCCGCCAAACGGCAATGCGAGGTATTGTACGAAGACGCGGCCCCACGTCGTCCCGAACGCGAGTGACGTCATCCGCTGCAGCCAGCGCAGGTAGAACGGGCCGCGCTGATACACTCCGTCCAGGGTCTTCGACAGTTCCTGATCGATCCGCAGTAACAGGTCGCCATGGAGAAACTCGCGCCACCCCGCGAGATCGGCGAGCTTCAACGGACTGCGTGAGACGGCATCGCGGACGTGGCCCAGCGTGAGAAACCCGCGGGCCACCACGCCATCCAGCAGTTCCGCCGACAACTTGCGGAACGCCACCTGTTCCACAACGGTCTCTGGTTCCAGGCCCACGGCCGCACAGGCTTGAACCACCTGCGGTTCCATCCGCCGACGAAGGAGTTCTTCTGCCTGTTCTGCCGCGTGATAGAGGAGTTCAGTCAACCGACCACGAGCGTCGCGATCCATCCGCACCCGGCCGATGCGACGGCTGGCAGCCGTCAGATGCTTGGCCATCAACACGGTGCGCAATTGCGGCAGAGGTCGTTGTAACGGTCGTTGACCACGGCTCAAGAGCCATTTCCAGAGATCAACCCGATAGATTTCGCGTTCGTGATCGACGCAGACTTTCTGCAGGTCGTACAACAACCGCAGATTGGCGTTCCAGAATCCCTCGACGGCCCCCGTCAGCAGATCGAGCAGTGCATCCTGCCAGCGCTGCATTTCTTCATCGGGGAGTTCCAGGGCCTGCTGCAGACGCTGAGCGAAGAGGGCGACTTCCGCCCGCCGGGCGGCAAAGGCTTCCTCGGCGACATCTGGCGGCGCGACCAGCACCGCCCGCTGTCGATCGAGTGCGGCCCGAGCCTGGTTGCCTTTCGCGCGGGCCTGATCAGCGGCCCGCATCCATCGCCGATATTTTCCAGGCGAAGGAGTCTGTCGCGCGGCGACGAGTGCTTCGCGCATCGGCGCGGTTTCCGTCGTCCGTCGCGGTGCCGTCGCCGGATCTTCCCCTGCCAATTCTGGCGGGCGCGTCGCTTCCAGCAGCGGATGCGGATCGAGTTCATCCCGCAGGATCGGATCGATTTTGTCCAACGGGCCGAGCGAGGGAAAGTACAACGGCAACAGGTCGGGAGCGAAGAAGCGTAATTCCCAGTAGACCGCGATGAACTCGGCATACGTACGCCGCAGGTCATCCGGATGCAGGAGCATGGCTTCCTGACGGAGTACCGCGCGAATTTCGTCGAACTGCTCCTGCCCCAGCCGGTCAATCCGCCGCCGGAGTTGAGCGATCGTCAGTCTGTCCGGCGCGAGGCGGTCGAGCAGGGCTGCATCGACCTGGGCATGAAACAGCAGCCGCCAGTAGATCCGGCGGAGATCGGTCATCGACAGTTGGGCGAGTTGCTCGTCTTCCGGACGGGCGATCAGAATCACCCACGGCGGGAGTTCCGTCCCTTCCGGGGCATCGAGTTCGTCCATGGCGACCAGCCAGACGAGCCGATCGCGACTGATGACGAATGCTTTGCGGTGCGGAATCCGGACCCAGGGACTGGAGATTTCGAGTTCGTGCCGCAGGACGCGCCGCAGCACACGCGGCAGCACAAAAAATGCGCCCGGGACGAGCGCACGCAGGCTGCGTTCAACACTGGCTGCCCAATCATCGGGGCTGGCCGCGGTCGGCGGATCTGGAAGCGCCGTCACAATCTCGCTGAAGTCTGGCGGAATAAGGGAGCACGCCACCAAATTACCCGGTTCGGCTCGTCACGGCTACACCACTGTTTCCACTGGGCGCGCGACCCCGCTTGCGGTTTCGCGTCCTCCACGACTTCCAACCTGCTCTAGGCGCATTTTCCTGTTTTGCCTATCACCCGCGCTTCGCAATGGTCGCGAAGAGAACTTTCATCCGAACAGGAGTTTGGGATGCGTCGGAGCAATCTGTGGGTCGCGTTCGTCGTGTGCACGATGCTCACGACGGGGTGTGGACAACAATCAGGCGGTTCTTCCGCCACGGCTGCGAAGGGTGGTCTTGCGGTGATCGACCTCGACGTCGTCGCGAAAGCGGTCGGCCGCACCCGGGAAATGAATGACGCCCTCAAACTGAAGCAAAGCTCGTTCGATCAGGCGTTGCAACGGGCAAAGGCCGACTTCACCAAGCAGATCGCTGACAAGAAAGCGGAATTCGGCGAAACCCCGACGACTGAACAGCAGCAGCAACTCGTCCAGATGGAACAAACGGCGAACTCGCAGTTGCTCCAGGGAGCCCGCAAGGCTCAGGTCGCGCTCGATGAATACCGTCAACAGCTGGTGGCTGAATTCCGTGCCGAGATCAAGCCGACGGCATCGCAAGTCGCTGCCGAAAAGGGCCTCGGCGTGGTGATTCCCAAGAACGAAGGCTTCCTGCTCGCCGTCGATCCGGGTGTCGATATCACCGCGGACGTCATCAAGGCGCATCAGACTGCACGTCCGGCTGCCACCGCGGCGGCGAAACCCGCCGCTCCGGCACCGACGAATGCCGCTCAGCCGATGCCGCCGACCACGGCAGCCCGTGAAGAAGAAACCAGCGCGAACTAGTTCGCCCGTTTCGTTCACCGCAAATCAACACACCGCCCGCTGCCTCAACGCAGCGGGCGGTGTTCATTTTGAATCGGCGATGATGCAGTTCTTCTCGGGTGGGCTGTGCCCACCATCGATTCACTGCCGGCGTAAAACTCTGAAATCCGCAGTGGGCACAGCCCACCCTACGAAAAGTGTGAATCACCGCGCCCCATGAATCAGAGCGTCCGTTCCATGGCAGCGGAGCGCGTCGAAGCGGTATACTCCCTCTCGCCGAACGGTGTGGTTTGCAATGAATTGCAGGCTGCCGTTGTGGGGCCCGCACATCTCGATGAGTCCCTTCCGTATGGATCGTTTTGTTTTTACCTCCGAAGCGCCCGTTGGTGACGAAGTTCTCGTCGTCGAACCCCCGCGCAGCTACGTGGTCCGCTATGGACTCTCGCGACATCTGGGGGAGTTCTCGCTGAAATATCCGCAGGTTCTGCCGCGGCAATCCACGGTCATCATTCGGACCGACCGGGGCATGGAGTGGGGGACCGTCCTCTCGCCGACCACACCGAAAACCCGCGAATACCTCGGCGTCCAGCAGGAACAGGGACGCATTCTGCGGTTGGCGACACCGGAAGATCACGCCGAGCATGATGCGGTCACTGCTCAGGAAAAAGACTGCTTTGTCGTCGGTCAGCGCGTGATTCGCGAGCACAACCTGGCGATGCAACTTGTCGATGTCGAGTTCCTGTTCGGTCGGGAACGGGTCGTCTTCTACTACCTGTCAGAAACCCGCATCGACTTTCGTGAACTGGTGAAGTCGCTGGCCAAAGAACTCAAAGCTCGCATTGAGATGCGTCAGTTGGGCATTCGTGATGAAGCGAAGTTGCTGGCCGATTACGGCGATTGCGGTCAACCCGTCTGCTGCAATACACATCTGCGCGAGATGCCTCCGGTCTCGATGAAGATGGCGAAGATGCAGAAGGCATCGCTCGATCCGAACAAGATTTCCGGTCGTTGCGGACGTCTGAAGTGCTGTCTCCGCTACGAATACGACACCTACGAAGAACATCGCAAGGAACTCCCGCCTGTCGGTGCGACCGTCGTCACCAAGCAGGGAACAGGGAGAGTGGTCGGGCAGGAACTGCTGGCGAAGAAGCTGCTGGTCGCATACGAAGGACAGCGGCACATGCTGACCGACCTGCGCGACATTGTGACAGTGATTAAAGGCAAGCAGCCGCCGTCACCCTCGGCGAACTGATGCCGCCAGCGGGCGGAAGAGAAGAGGCGGATGATGCGACGACGACACGGCAGTCTGGGAGTGACGCTCTGTGCGGCGATGATCCTGACGACGGGGTTGAACTCAACGGCGGTTCTGCACGGCGCGGAACCCGCGCTCGTCGACCAATACGGCTTTCTGCCACTCGAAATCTTCAAGCTTGCCGAGCGCTCGTCCAACCTGCTGTCGGGTGATTTCAACAAAGATGGACTGCTCGATCTGGTGCTGATCGACAATTCGCATCATCGACTCGACCTGCTGCTGCAACGCGCGAAGCCGGTTGCGGCAGTCGAGGTCCAGGGCCGTCGGGATGTGAACCGGCTGGGTGATGCCTGGCGGTTCGAACACAAAAAGATCGCGGTCGATCAGGATGTGGCGGCGGTTGCAGTCGGCGACTTCAATCACGATGGCCGGACCGACCTTGCCTACTTCGGACTGCCCGATCAACTGATCGTGAAGTATCAGCCGGAGCAGGGGGAATGGCAGACGAATCAGCAGATGCGCGTCGCAGACGTCTCGGCCGGTTCCTGGTGCGTCACCGCGGGCGACTTGAATCACGATCAGCGGGACGACCTCGTCCTGCTCGGAAAAAGTGAAACGTTTGTGCTGCTTCAGCAGCAGGAAGGTGGTTTCGGGCGGATCACGCGGTTGATGAATACATCCGAGAAACTCGGACTCGCACAGATTGCGGATCTCAATGGCGATGGGCGGAGTGATCTCTGCTATCTCGCCGGGGAAGGTTCGACTCGTGGTCTGGGGCTCCGTCTGCAGGATGAGCGGGGGCAGCTTGGGCCGGAGTATCTGTTTGACCTGGAACGACCGCGGGCCGTCTCGATTCGGGATGTGGATGGCAAGCCCGGGCAGGAGATCCTCACCATCGATTCCCGCACCGGCCGGATCAAAATCCTGCGGCTGGTGATGAAGACGTTCGGCCCGCAGGAAGTCAGGGAACGGCTCGTGCGATACGGCTTCGGACGCAACGGTGGACGGGATCGCGACTGGGCACTCGCCGATTTTGATGCCGATGGAAAGATCGATGTTGTGGTGAGTGATCCGGGGGCTTCCCGGATTCTCGCCTTCCGCCAGACCACCGCACATGGGTTGGACCTCGGGACGCCGTTCCCCAGTGTCGGCGGGGCCGACATTCTGCGTGCCGGGCGGTTGCAGAAAGGGGGCCTGCCCGAACTGGCGCTGCGCAGCACTGCCGAGAAGTCGATTGGCGTTGCCACCTGGAAAGAGGGACGGTTCCACTTTCCGGAGTCGCTGCCGCTCGATCAGGAACCGGCCGGCATGGAATTGATGGATCTGAACCACGACGGCCAGCAGGACATTGTCGCCCTCGTGCGAAGTAAAGACGGCCGCGAAACGACGTACGCTCTCTTCGTCTATGGTCGGAACACTGACGGACAACTGGTGCGGCTGCCCTACGGCGACGAGAAAGGGATGCCGGTCACGTTGAAGTCGACGCCAGAACGTTCGCTGGTCGCCGATGTCTGGGGCGATGCGCAGCCCGAGTTGCTGTTTCTTCAGGGAAATAAGCCACCGGTTGTGCTGCAGTGGACGGCCGATCAACAATTCCAGGAAGTTGTGACGACCGGTTCGGTGAGCAGTGGCACGATCGCCGGTCGAGCAGCGTTCCCGGTTCGCTGGGAGGATCATCCCGGATTGCTGGTGGCCCAGGAAAACTTCGCCCGGCATCTGTTCCTCAGCCCGCAACAACGCTGGCAAGTCGGCGAACAGATCAACTCGAATGAATCAGCCGCCCGGCTGGCGGGAGCGGCGCTGGTCGATCTGGACGGCGACCGCGAACTGGAAGCCGTGCTGATCGATCCCGGCGTGAAGAAGCTGCGGCTGCTCCGACGACAGGGCGGCGTGTTTCAACCCTGGCGCGAACTCGACCTGGGAGAGATGGAATATCTGAACTGTCAGGTCGCGGATCTGAACAGCGATGGACGCCAGGATCTGGCGCTCTTTGCTGCTGATCAACTGGCGGTCCTCTATGCCGGTGGAACCGCACCCGCGCTCGTCGAACTGGCCAGCTTTGAAACCGCGCTGGAGAAGACCTTCCCGACCGATGTCGTTGCGGGTGATCTGAATGGTGACGGCGTGATCGATCTGGCGGTGACCGATACACGCAGCCACTTCCTGGAAGTCCTCAAGTATTCCGAACCGGGATCGCTGGATCATGCACTCTACTTCAAAGTCTTCGAAGAGAAGACCTTTCAGAATGACGAAGCCCCAGGGGCGGAACCGCGCGAAGCCCTGATTGCCGACGTCACCGGCGACGGCCGGGCCGACCTGATCCTGCTGGCGCATGATCGCCTGCTGATCTATCCACAGGATGCCGGAACACCGGCGGCTCCTGCGAAGCAGAGCAAGTAGGTCTGTCCAGTGACTCACGTCCTCGTTGTTCTACACAAGTCTGGAGTGGGATTGGGCCTCAGGGCCGAAGGCAAGCCAGCAGAGCGCGCAGTCGAGGGGCTGGGGTGACTGGATCGGATCCAATCCACGTTACCTCGTCGTTCTGCCGACTGACGAACGGCTTTGGCGTCGTATCCTTTGTCGGCGCAGAGATGTTGCCGACAATGCCTGGTCGGTCGCGGTTACCGGACAGGAAGACTGCTCACTGACCCGCGTGGAAATCACTGAAGGTGGGCCCCCCTGTGGGGCAGGCTCCCGCCTGCCAGATGTGCGAGTCACGCTGAATCGCCGTTGGCAGGCGGGAGCCTGCCTTGCTTAAAACTTCCATGCCGGTCAGTAGTTCCGCAGGCCCTCCGGGCCTGAAGAGACTCGGATGATGTGAGAGACTCTCCTCACTCAGCGACAACATCCTGAGCCATTCATTCCGATGTCTTATCGGCCAGCCAACGCCTTCAGACGTTGCACGATGTCCGGATGCTGGGCTGCAACATTCGTGGCTTCTCCCGGATCGGCAGTGAGATCGAACAGCGATTCCTCGATCTTACGGACTTCGTAACCATGCCGGCTGGCGATTCCCCGAATGCCCGATTGCTCGATCGCGACGGGCTTCATCTGGGCGAAGTTGGCCGGTTTCCCATCGACACCCGGCGGTCCCGCGACTGAGAGATACTCGTGAGGGAAATGCAGTTTCCATCGACCGGAACGAATCGCCTGCAACTCTTCTCCGGCGTAATACAGAAAGGGCCCGCGCTCGGGAGCCCCGGCGCGGGCCAACAGGGTCTCCGTCAGAATCTGTCCGTCGAGTGGAGACGATGGCTGTTCCGCACCGATCAGTTTCGCGATCGACGGAAGCAGATCGAGCGCGGTCAGAAACGCGTCGCTGGTCTGACCCGCTGTGATCGTCCCCGGCCAGCGGACAATGAACGGCATCCGCACGCCCCCTTCAAACGTCGTCAACTTCCCTTCGCGAAACGGTCCGGCACTTCCCGCATGATTGCCATAACTCAGGAAGGGACCGTTATCGGATGTGAATATCACCAGCGTCGATCGCATCAGGTCGTACTTCTCCAGTGTGGAGAGTAACCGCCCGATGTTCGCATCGAGCTCTTCGATGACATCGCCATACAGCCCTCCCGCAGATTTCCCCTGAGAGGGCTTGGTGGCGAAGATCGGCACGTGCGGCATGATGTGCGGCAGATAGACGAAGAACGGCTGGTCTTGCTTCTCGGTAATGAACTCGATTGCCCGATCGGTCAGCCGCTGCGTGAACAGTGCCTGATCCGGATCATGGGCGACCACCTCGTCCTGCTGGTACCAGGGCAACGGTGGGATACCGCGGACGGTCGGATGCAGCGGACCGTTATCATTCGAGTACGGAAGTCCCTCGAAGCGATCGAAGCCCTGCTGCGTCGGCAGGAACTGAGGCTGATGGCCCAGATGCCACTTGCCGTAAATCGCGGTGGCATAACCCCGGCTGCGGCAGATTTCCGCCAGCGTGATTTCTGCCGGGGCGAGTCCGTTCTGGCTGGTGTGATTCAAGGCCCCAGCGAGACCGATGCGGTTGGCGTATTTCCCCGTCATCAACGAAGCCCGCGATGCCGTACAGACCGCTTGCGCCACGGCGAAATTAGTAAACCGGGCTCCGTCGCGAGCCACTTGATCGAGATTCGGCGTCTTGTTCGTCTTCGACCCATAACAGCCCAGGTCGCCGTATCCCAGATCGTCCGCCACAATCAGGATGATGTTCGGTCGCTCGTCCGCAGCCTTCGCATGGATTCCGCCAGCGCTCATCAAGAACACGACACCGTACAGCCCGCACCACAAGAAGTGCCGGAAAGCGATTAACGGCCAGTCGTAACTCACTCGATTGCCTAGCATGACGAGAGATTCCTCTTGGGGGCGCTGAAGACTGTGAGTTGTTTGTTCCTCAGGAGAGATGGTCAGCGCCATGGATAACGGTGACGCTGCCAGGCACGGGCGGGGACATGCACCACCGCTTGACGCGGCACCCAGCCTCCGCCTCCCAGGATCCAGGTACAGCCTGCCCCAGCGATGAAGCCGCCGACATGAGCCCACCACGCGACGCCCCCCCCTTCACTATCGCCACCAGCCGCTGCGATTAACTGGAAGACGAACCAGAATCCCAGGAATAGCGGGGCCGGAACGCTGACGAGTTGCGTGAAGACCCCCAGTGGCAGCAGTGTCATCACGCGCGCGTGGCGAAACATCACGAAGTACGCCCCCAGGACACCGGCAATGGCCCCACTCGCGCCGATGGTCGGGACCGTTGAGAGCGGATTCGACATGAAGTGCAGCCCGCCTGCCACGATACCGGACGCCAGGTAGAGCAGTGCATAGCCGAGATGCCCGTAGCGGTCTTCGACGTTGTCACCAAAGATATAAAGAAACCAGAGATTGCCGACGATGTGCATGAGTCCGCCATGCAGAAACATGCAGGTGATAATCGTGATCCAGCCGTTGGATCCACCGGGAGGGAGCGTTGTTTCGATGACCCGATCGGGGTTCGATGGATCGCTCTGCTTCACGACAATTTCAGCCTGTGGCTGGGTGATGCGTGCGGGAATCATCCCATACTTCCAGACCAGGGCTTCCCCATGGTCGTTCGCGGCGCTCTGCAGGAGAAAAACCATGACGCAGGTCACAATCACGGCGTAATTGATCCACGGTGTTGAATGCGTCGGGATGTCGTCACGGAGCGGAAACACCAGTCTGTCCTGCTGAAGCTACGAGAAGTGGTTCTGTGCTTATCATCCACTCCGGAACGCCCCTGAACTAGGCATCGCCGGAAATTCCTGCTGGGGAATTTCCGGCTGACCGACCGGCCTGCAAAAAATTCCCCACGACGCAGACTGCAATGCGTCTTCAACTTGCGACAAACTGCAATCGCGTCTCGCGAGTTGGCACGCAAGCTGCTCATTGAGCTGCTGACGGTCGCGGGTCGCATTTCCAGTGCTCATCAGGATTTGTGCTGGACTTCTCGATTCGTTGATGGTCAATGGTCATGATTCTGCTCATACAAACTGCCTGACCGGTTGACAGCCTGCAGCGGTTGTCTTCCCCCGCCCTGATTTGCTCCGCGATTGATCACCGTCGACACAATCCCCTTGGCAGGAAATGGACTTGCCGGGTGGCCGATGAAGGTGCGCCTCTCGCTTCGGTTGTGACAACAGAAGTGACCCAGGTGCCTGTGGAGCGTGAGTCTCTGTTCGACTAAGGATGGAACATGTTGGCCTTTCGTCTGCCGAGTTCGCGACCGACAACCCGCCGGGGACTGTTGTCCCTGGACTGGTTTCGCGAAGTCATCCTGCTCACCATACCAACGCTGTTGCTGGGAGGTGTGCTGGTCCAGGCATGGGTCCCGACACCATCAGAATTCGCAGCGCAAGACACCAGCGGCCATCCGATTCACTTTATGCGACCAGTCGATAACGGGCGCCAGATCTGGGTCGGGCGCTGGGGTCAGGACTGCCGTGCCATCGATGCAGAACAACTGACGGAAGTCTCCGGATATCTGGCGCGGAGCTACGAACTCTCGTTGTGCTCCCGTTCGCCCAGTGCGATCAATCTCTCGTTGATGATTCGCTTCGACGAGCGTCTCGAAATCTACCGTGACGATCAGCTCATCCATCAGGAAATGCTGACCACGGGGACGGGTTGGGCGACGGACACCGACATCTCGGCAGACGGTCGCTTCGCGTTCATGAGCCGGACCGACGGCACCGGACGACTCTGGACCTTCCATCCGGATCAAAAGATCACATGCCGTGATGTGAACATGCAGGATCACGTGAATGGGATCTGCTTCAGCCCATGTTCCCGACGATTCGTCGCCTACTCCAACACCAGATTCACACTCTGGGATGCGGAACAGCTTGTGCTGTTGAAAGCGTGGCCCGTGCCCGAGGATCTCCGGCGTCCCCGACCAACCAGCTTCGCCTGGGCACCCGATGGAAAGAGCGTGTATGCCAGCTTCGAAGACGGGAAGGTCATGGGATGGAATCCCGAGTCCGCAGATGAGCTCCATCGGTGGAACGCGAGTCACCTGTCGGTGGCCACGATCGCGATCTCTCCCGATGGCCAGACGCTGGCAACGGGCGGCTTCGACAAAACTGTTCGCGTCTGGTCCCTGGATGATCTGCAGGTGAAGTGGACGGGTCAAGCCCACGTCGCATCGGTTCGGAGCCTGGCGTTCGACGGGTCGGGTCGACGGCTCTTCTCGGGGGGACTCGATGGGAAAATGTTCGTCTGGGAAGACGGGCTCTCCCGCGAGATTCACTGATTCACACGGGCTGGCCGAACACCGCGTTACACGGTCGCGCGGCGGTTCCAACCCGGCAGCGGTGCATGCGTCGCGGCGCGGATGATCTCCGCGGGGACTCCCGGCAAGAGACGAAGTTCACCGGAGTCGAAGACCGCTTGCAAAATGGTCGCGATCAGGTGGTTGATGGTGACTGGTTCGGTCTGTGGCTCGCCCCCCGAGCGGGCCGACTGACCGATCACCGCGCCCCGCGGTGCCCCTCCGCCGGCGAGCAGCAGGGGAGCCAGGTTGCCCCAGTGATCGCGGCCGCCGTTCTTGTTGATCCGCGGCGTGCGTCCCATTTCCCCGCAGCAAACCAGCAGGATTTTGTCGGAAAGGCCGCGTGCTTCTACATCCCGCAGGAACGCCGCCACCGCGTGATCAAATGGGGTGCCGACGTAGCGCATTCCCTGGGTGAGCGTGGCATTGTTCGAATCGGCGTGCATGTCCCAGACGAAACTCGTCGTCACCGTGACAAACCCCGCTCCCGCTTCACACAACCGACGGGCGAGTAACATCAATTTGCCGAGCGATTTTCCATGGTCGACATAGTGGTTGTAGTTGTTCCACTTGCGGTCGATCGAGTCGGGACGCACCAGGCCTGCTGTGTCGTAGCGGGCGACGGTGGCCGGGTCTTCCTGGGTCAGATCGAAGGCTTTCGCCAACCCGGCCTGCAAGGTCTCGAAGGCTTGCTCGCGGAGCGGATCGACCGAACTCTCACGAAGGCGTTGCCGGAACCGATCGAGTTCGCTCAAGAGCGTGCGGCGATCTCCCAGACGATTCGGATCGATCCGCAGTTCCAGATTCTGCTGGACTTCGCCCCCCGCACCGGGAATGAACGGGACGACGCCCGCACCAAAGGTTCCCGCAGAATCAAATCGGCCGAATTGCGTGATCTCGGCCCCGGTACTTGGATCGACCGAACGGGGATAGAGGAGCAGATTCCGCGGCATCCCGGTTTGTGGATGACTGTTCCCCGCAACCCGGGCATACAGCGAACCCAGGTTCGCCTGACTGGTGGCCCGGCTGACGATTGGCTTGATGTCGTGATTCCCATCGCCGGTGACGAACGAACGGACGACGGTGCAGCGGTCAGCCAGTGTGGCCAGCTGACTGAATGTACTCCCGAAGGCCAGACCTGGTACCGCGGTGGCAATGTCGCCCGTAGCACTGCGGATTTCGACCGGTGCCTCGGGCTTCGGGTCGAACGTCTCGATCTGACTCGGGCCGCCATGCTGAAAGAGAAAGACGACCGACTTCCCGGTCAGGACCCGTTCCAGCGAAGTGGCCGCGGCGGCGTTTCGTCCGAGGAGCGTCGCGCCGAGCCCCAATGCCCCCATACCAAGCGTGCCCGCCTGTAGAAAGGCCCGTCGTGAGGCTGGTGTTCGTGCATTGAGCAGCGTGAGCACGCATCCGCTCCTGATCATGATCTTAACGGTTCACTGACCATCAAGATCATATCAACGCGAGCTGATGCACTCAATCGGAATTCAACAAGTTCCCGCGGCGGTGAATGAACGATTTCTGTAGGTGGGAAGTGGTGTTTCCTGATCTTGAGTCGTGGAACGACGACAGTCATTCTCGATTCAAAACCAAGAGACTCAAATAAGAGCCCCCGTCATGGAAGCAGTTTCCTGCGGCTTGGGGGTCGTTGGTGAGGGCTGGAGGACAGAGCGTCTGTTGCTCGCCGAACCGGTCGTCGACTGGCTCGGCCAGTTCAACAAGAGACCGGCAGCGGTGGTTGTGGGGGATCGTTTGGTACTGCCGGCACCAGCTCTGTTCGAGGGGATCAAGGAATCACGCCAGGGCCAACGCCTTCTTTCAGAGAGAGCAGTTCTTGACGCGAAGACCGTCCCACCCAAGTGAAAAAGGCGTTGGCCCTGTCGATTCTTCCCGGCCTGTCGTCTGTGGGGAGACATCGGGGTAAGATACGGGGATGACTGATCCCGTACTCATCACCGAACTTCCTCGCCGCGGCGTGCTGGCCGGGGTCGATCATGGGACAAAACGGATCGGGATTGCTGTTTCCGATGCAGCCCAGTCGTTCTCGATGCCCGTCACGACGCTGGAAGCCAAATCGGCGGTGCACAACGCGGCGATGTTTCGCAAAGTCCGTGATGACTATCGGGTGCAGGGCTGGGTCATTGGTTTGCCGTATCTCAAAAGCGGGGATGAAGGACCGCAGGCGCTGCTCGTCCGTCGCTTTGGGGACTGGCTCGCCGAAATGACGGAACGCCCGGTCGCGTACTGGGACGAGCGGCTCACCTCGCATGCTGCAGAAGTTCTGCTGAGCAGTCTCGGCGAAGCGCCGGGAGGCGTGAAAGCGCGTGTCGATGGACTCGCGGCCCAGTTGATTCTGCAGGCGTACCTGCGTCACCGCACAGCCAGAACGGACGACACGGAGTCCCCTTCCTGAACTGCAGCAAAGCTCACAACCGGGGCGATGATCATGCCCGCGCTCGATCGCGAAGAGTACATCGAACAGGCCTATTTTTTCCGAACGTTCCTCGAACGGCTCGATGAGAACCAGCCTGCGCAGGACGTGCTGGAATCGGTCCGGGAAGAAATCCTCGCGACGACGAAGCTGCCGCTGGCCCTCGATGTGATCCGCGGCGAGTTGTTGCATCAGGGGCGATTGAGCGATGGGATGCTCCATCTGAAGCACTACTTTGCTCCCTTTCAGATTTACATCCTGCAGAAATCGGAAGAAGACAAAACGAAATTCGACCAGCGGACAGCGTTTGCCATCCTCGAACGGGAAGCCCGTTACCGCAGCGAGTCGCCGACACCGGCCGGACTGTTCGTCTACCAGTTTGAATGTCTCGCAAGGAATCGGCTCGGATACGATCGCGGGCTGGAAGCGATGGCCGGCGACCCGATTTACGATGACCTCTGGCGAGCCTGGATGCGGAAGATCCACCTGCGGTTGGGAGAACGCGAGTTCGCTGAGTTAATCTACGTCCGCTCGGAGTGGTATCTCGAAGAGCAGCGACGTGTCGGGAAGCAGGATTATCAGCCCCCTGCTCCCATTCTCTTCGGCCGGGCGGAAGGGCGGATCGCCAAGGCGAATCGCGGCAAAGACCCGCTCTATCTGTTCGCAGCGCTGCAACGCCAGCTGGGCTATCCCGCAGTTCCCCGGGCTCGGACCAGCCTGAATCAACAGAAGCTGCCTCCGTTCCTCGAGATCCGACTGCAACGGATCGAAAAACGCCTGCAGTTGATGGAAGGGGAAGCCCACGGTCAGCTTGACCTGCGTGAGTTCCTCGCGTCCCCGCCGCAATTCACCGATGACGGCTTGGCCTCACCGCAAGGAGAGGACCACTTACCATGATCTCTTTGCCGGTGCTGAACAATCCCCCGTTGTTGCCTGCCGAATCTTCCTCGCAGGGAACACCAGCTGGACCACGCATTGAAGCCGCACTCACTGGGATGACGTGCGCCGGGTGTGCCCAGCGGATTCAGCAGACCCTGCAGCAACAGCCGGGAGTGACCAGCGCGCTGGTCAACTTCGCAACCAGTCGGGCGAGTGTCACCTGGGATGACCAGCGGACCACGCCGAAACGCTGGGCCGCAGCGGTGTCCGCGCTCGGCTATGGGATCGTCGTTCCGGAGACCGATGATCCGGCGGAAGAACTTGATCGGCAGCAGGCGGCCCGTGAAGCCGCGGACGAACGCGATCTCTGGCAGCGGTTTGTTGTGGCTGCCATCGCAACGTTTCCTGTCGTCGTCATCGCCATGTCCCACGGTCAGTGGGCCGTACTCGCCGGTCCGGCTGCGGTGTGGGTCCAGGCGGTCCTCACACTCCCGGTCATGTTCTATGCCGGATGGCCATTATTCCGGGCCGCGTGGCAGGCGGTGCGGCATGGCGGCACCGATATGAATGTGCTGGTCACCGTCGGGACATGGGTAACCTTCCTGGATTCCAGCCTGCGCTGGCTCTTCCTCGGGACACCCCACGGGACTCATCACGGCACAACGATTCCCGTCTACTTCGAAGCCGCAGCATCGATCATCACGCTCGTGCTGCTCGGTCGCTTGCTCGAAGGTCGGGCACGCAGCAAAGCCCGGGAGGCGATCAGCGGACTGCGTCGGCTGCAACCGGAAACGGCTCGATTAAAGCGGGACGCGACCACGTATCTTGATGTCCCCATTCGCGAACTCGTTGTGAACGATGTCGTGCAGATTCGACCTGGTGAACGGGTTCCAGTGGATGGCACGATCGTCGCGGGAGCCACCGAGATTGATGAGTCGATGCTGACCGGCGAGAGCCTGCCCGTCAGTAAACCACCCGGGGCCAGTGTCTCGGCGGGGACCCTGAATGGAACCGGAGCCATTGAAGTCCAGGCCACGCGCGTCGGCCGGGCCACGCGACTCGCGCACATCGTCGAGCAGATGCAAGCTGCGCAATCCGGTCGCGCGCCGATTGCTCGGCTGGCAGATCGCGTGGCCGGAATCTTTACGCCCACAGTCATCGCCATCGCGTGTCTGACGGCCGTCGGTTGGTGGTGGTTTGGTCCTGTCGAGACGCATGCGAGACTGGCGTTGCAAACGTTCGTCTCAGTCCTGATCGTCGCGTGCCCGTGTGCCCTCGGACTGGCGACGCCGACCGCGATTCTGGTCGGCACGGGGCGGGCCGCTCGACTGGGGATCTTGTTTAATGATGCCGCAGCACTCGAACATCTGCAGTCGATTCAGACGGTCATCTTCGATAAGACCGGAACCCTGACGGTTGGGCATCCTGTGGTCCAGTCGATTCATTGTGCTCCCGGCGTGACCGAGACCGAACTGTTGCAGGTCGCGGCATCACTCGAACAGGCCAGCGAGCACCCAGTAGCCAAAGCGATCGTCGAAGCGGCGACGGCTCGGCAATTGACGCTCTTGCCTGCAGCGGACTTTCGAGCACACATCGGGCAGGGTGTCAGTGGGATGATTGAGGCATGTCCTGTGCAGATTGGCCAGGCGGCGTGGTTGCAGGCTGCGGGGGTCGAGGTCGGCCCGTTGCCAGACCTGACCGGGACCGCATTATCGATCGCGATCCATCAGCGCTGGGTCGGAACGATCGAAGTTCGCGATGCGGTTCGGCCCACCGCCCGCGCCGTAGTTCAAGCCTTGCTGCAGGCGGGAGTGGAACCGATCCTTGCGACAGGTGACCGCCCCGAAACGGCGTTCGTCATCGCGGAAGAAGTCGGCATCACACAGTGGCATGCGGCAGTCTTGCCGGAAGGGAAAGCGGAACTGGTCGGTCAACAACGCGCAGCGGGACGCCGGGTGGCGATGGTCGGTGACGGCATCAATGATGCTCCCGCACTCGCCGCGGCTGATGTGGGGATCGCGCTCGGCACCGGGACGGAGATCGCCATCGCCGCTGCCGACGTGACGCTCGTCGGCGGTCGCCTGGAGCAACTCCCGGTCGCGGTGCGCATTTCTCGTGCGACCTTGCGCGTGATCCGGCAGAATCTCGCATGGGCGTTCGTCTACAATCTGCTCGCATTACCGATTGCAGCGGGGCTGCTGTATCCCGTCAACGGGTGGTTGCTCTCACCAATGCTCGCCAGTGCCGCGATGGCCGCATCGAGTCTCTCGGTCGTGCTGAACAGCCTGCGTTTGCGAAGCGCCTGACACTGCTTCCACCATCGGTTGCGATCTGCCGTCCCATCCGGTCCAGGATGTGATGACGAGCCTGTAGACCATGAGTGGCACAGTGAAGTCCCTGTCTGGACTCTGAACTTCATCAGACGAGACCGAGTCTACTTTTTCTTCTTCTTGGGTGCCGGTTCTTCGTCTTCCTCATCGGCAAAGAGGTCGTCATCTTCGATTTCAGCGGTCTCGCCGTCATCAGCCTCCAGTTCACTGTCGGAGACGAAGTCGGTGGTCTGGGCGAAATCATCATCGGCATCGAGTTCGTCCGACGCGATGACTTCCGCTTCATCTTCATCTGCATCAGCGTCAGCAGCCACAGCGGCCCCTTTGCCTGCTGCCACGGAGGGCGCTTTCTTCTTGCCGCCGAACAGCAGGACCCCGAATGGAGTCAACGCCACGACCGCGGCAAACAGCAGGGTCCCGCCGGTCACCGCCTGCAGCATCGTCGGCAGGTTTTCGGAATGCCGCAAAAACATCATGACGAGCAGCGTCGCCAGAATCCCGGCGGGAACAGCGGCGACCAGAGAAGCTCCAGCGGTTTGCATGCGGGTCACGATGCGGACCTTTGAATCAACGGAACAGCACACACGAAGAATCGGACTGAGATGACCATCCTAAAGGGCGCACAACCCCCGACACAAGATCGGCTTGAAGCGGGCGAGCCACTGTGGAAAAGTCGAACTGGAAAGCGAATCCCCAGCAACGACCCAGAGCGGACGAGTTGCGATCGTTGCCGTCGGTCAGTTCTACGACGGTTTGCGAACGATCTGCGTGACGGTCGTAGGACTTATGACGTTGACACCGAGATCGCGGCTCGCCATCGACCATCACAAGGCACAGTAAATGACCACCTGAATCGCGAGGGCCAGCCACGCCCAGACTTTCAGATCATCGCTCCAGCGGCCGCGCATTTCGGGCGGATTCGTCGCTTCCGGCGGCAGTCGCAGCACCCAGATCATCAGCAGTAACGGCACCGCCACGAACAGACAGCGGACCGCTGTCAACGGGATCGCGCCGAACAACTGCCGCAGCGAGTCACCAAACCAGTGCAACGGACCGCTCATGCCGACGCTCCTGTCGGACGTCCGCCGAGGGCATAGGCCTGCTTTTCGGGGGATTCCGCGGCCCCGCCGTAACTCACAATCCAGGCCACGGTCAACGACATCAGGAAGGACCAGATCGAGTAGTACAGGAAGGGGTCTTCGATCAGGAAGAGCGGCTCCCACCCAAAGCGTTTCAGCAGATCTTTCTGATTGAAGATGTACAGGCTGAAGGCAGTCGCGACACCCGCACAATAACCGATCAGCACCCCACGTCCGGTTGCCTGTCTGGTCAGCAGACCCAGCAGGAGGACCGCAAGCGCCGGTCCATTAAAGAACGACATCAGGGTCTGGAAGATAGCATAGATGCCTCCCTGGCTCTTATGGAACCAGACGGCGAAGGCCACACCCCAGATCATCAGGACGATGGTGACGAGCCGCCCGATCTGCAGCAGACGACGTTCATCCGCATTGACACGGACAAACCGCAGGTAGAAGTCGTTCGTAATGATCGTGGCGGCAGCATTCAGATACGAATCGACCGACGACATCAACGCCGCGAGGAAGGCTGCCAGGAAGACTCCCTTGAAGCCGATCGGCATCATCTCGGCAATCAGCCGCGGCACGGCCTGATCACCGTCTTTCAGTCCGGGAAACTTCACGAAAGCGATGAGCCCGGGCAGTGTCACGATGATCGGAATCACCGTTTTGAGGAGCGCGCCCCAGACATAGGCGGCTTTCGCTTCATACTCGGATCGGGCTCCGAGTGCCCGTTGCACAATCGCCTGATTCCCGATCCAGTAAGCAGGGCTGGTAATCAACGCGAGGCCGAACAGAATCCCGGTCCACGGGAACGGCGTCGGTGTGTCGACCGGCTGAATCAATTGAAAATGATTGGGGGGCGGTTTGGGTTTGGTCTTGGACGTCACTTCCCCCGTCGTATCCGCTGCAGCAGCCTGGACAGCCACCTGATGATCGACCGCATGCTTGAGCTGGGTGATTCCACCGATCTGCCAAAGACCGATGACCACAATCAGCAGCGAACCGCCGATCATCACGAGGCCCTGCATCACATCGGTGTAGACGACCGCCGCGAGGCCACCCGTCCAGGTGTAGAACAGGACCAGCGTTGAAATGATGCCGATCGTCCAGGGGAGCGGCCAGCCCGCGAGGCTTTCCATCAGCTTGGCCGAACCGAGCAACATCACCCCGATGTTGCAGGCCATAAAGGCCACCCAGCAGCCGGCCACTGCCGTCCGGATGCCCACATTGAACCGTCGCTCGAGATATTCCGGGATGGTCGTCACCCCGCACCGCCAGAAATGCGGAATGAACACGAACGCGGCGACGATCATCGCCGGGATACAGCCGATCCACTCGAAGTTGCCGATCGCGATTCCGTGACGGTAGGCCGAGCCTCCGCCACCGATGAGATCGGTCCCGCCGATATCGGTCGCGACGAGCGAGAGTCCCACGGCCCACCAGGGGAGTGTGCGCCCCGCGAGGAAATACTCGCGACCGGTGCGAATGTACGCGCTGACATAGGCCCCGATGACGACGGTGCCGGCGAGGTACAGCCCGACAATGGCGTAGTCCCAAACCGACAGGGTTCCCATCAACCACATGCTCCTTCCGGGTCAGCCTGACATCCGAGCACGGAGCGTACCAACCCAGCGACGCGGACGGTAGGGTTCCCGCAAATTGCCTGGTCGATCAACGACGGCGATCTCTGTTCGTCCGCGACGCCCTTGCAATTCTCCCGTGGGCTGGAAAGAATCCGCGGCTGGCGGCGGTCACTTCCGCACGCTTCCCTTTCTCCCGATTCCCGAGGATGTCTGCGATCATGGCGAAGAAGAAGGCGGTCAAGAAGGCGGCGGCACCCAAGCGGATCGTGCTGCGGACGGGAGAAGCCCTCGTCGAAGGCGGCCCCGACTATTGCGCCGCCGAGCCGGAAGTCGTTATCGGCGAACTCGACGGCCCGGTCGGCATCGCGATCGCCAATCAGATGGCTGGCCAGGTCCAGGGTCACACCAAGGTCTATGCAATCCTGAATTGCGATGTTCAGGTCCGCCCTGTGACGGTGATGGTCAGTAAGGTGACTGTCAACAGCACGAAATACACGAACATCCTGATGGGGACCGTGCAAGCCGCGATTGCGAACGGCGTCCTGGATGCAGTCCGCGCGGGGGACATTCCCAAGGCGAAAGCCGACGACCTGGGGATCATCGTCTCGGTCTGGCTCGATCCCTCGGTCATCCAAGAAGTGACTGTCGACCACGAACAACTCTTCAAGAACCATCGGGCCGCGATCGCCAAAGCCCTGAGCAAGGCGATGTCGAACGAACCAGGGATCGACTGGCTGCTGAAGAACCAGGACAAAGTCCAGCACTTCTACCACCAGCTCGGTGCCGAAGGCAAACTGTAACAATCAACCCCGGAAGCCCAGCCATTCCGATGGCTGGGTCTCTTCCTATCGATGCAGAAGTCACAACGGGCGCGGTTCTTCATCCGCAAACGGGTGCAAAATCGATGGCGGTGTGTCCCGCGGTACGAGGGGCCACAACGCTCCCGCGAGCTTCAGGTCTTCCGCCGTCGTGATCTTGAGGTTCCACGGCGGCCCCGTGACAGCCTGCACGGGATAGCCCGCCTGTTCCAGCAGCTGGGCTTCATCGGTGGCAGCCAGTCCCGCCCGCTGGGCGAAGGCGCTGTCCATCCAGTCGCGGCGGGCGACTTGCGGAGTCTGCGCCGCCCAGAGTTCGTTCCGCGGGACGGTCTCGGTGATGAACCCGGAACTGCCAACCCGTTTGATGGTACTCGTGATCGGTGACGCGAGGAGGGCCGCGCCGTGTTCCTGCGCTGCTGCAAAGACTCGATCGATCGCTGAGCTGTCGATTAACGGTCGGGCGGCATCATGCACGGCGACGTAGTCGATCTCCGGTTTGCAGAGGGCCAGCGCGGCCGCGACCGAGTCGACCCGCTCGGCACCACCGGTGACGAGTTGCACATCGGAGAACGCGAGATTTGCCTGGTACTTTTCACGGAACCAGTCGCGATCATCGGCCGCGAGGACGAGCAGAATCTGCGCGACATCAGCCCGTTTTTCGAAGAGATCAACTGCGCGCAGCCAGACAGCGCGGCCGTGCAGTTCGGCGAAGACCTTCTTGCGGGCCGTACCGGCAAAGCGCGAACTCCGACCGGCCGCGGGGAGAATCACTGCGAACTTCGCCATCGCGCACGAGGCTCCTGCGTCAACGACTCTTTGTAGGGCAGGCTCCCGCCTGCCGAGATGTTTCGCACGCGTGGCCCCCGCAAGTGTCAGGCGGGAGCCTGACCTACCAGAGAGATTATTCGCACTCGGCGATCAGACGCTGCAGTTCGGCGAAGTCCCCTTTCAGTGACTTATACAGCCGACCGTACATCGGATAACACTTCGTGTAGATCCGCTTGGCTTCCGCCTGGGGATCGGTCTGCGTGGTGACCTTAATGGTCGCCGTGCAGGCTTCCACAACCCCCTTATACGCCCCGGTTCCAGCAGCCGCGAGGAGTGCTGCACCGTAAGCGGGGCCTTCTTCGGCGTTGATGGTGACCACGCGCCGGCCATAAAGATCGGCCTGCATCTGTCGCCAGAATTCGCTGCGGGCACCGCCCCCCGAGAGACGAATCTCGCGGATCGGAATTTTGAGGTCGTTGATGATTTCGAGGCTGTCGCGCATCGCGTAAGAAGCCCCTTCCATCACCGAGCGAATCAGGTGCGACTGCCCGTGTCGGAGGCTCAGCCCGATCCAAGCCCCGCGGGCATTCGGATCGGCATGCGGAGTCCGTTCTCCGGTGAGATACGGGAGGAAGAACAACCCCTCACAGCCGGGTGGGGCTTCCGCCGCCTGCTCCGTCAGCAGGTTGTACGGATCGGTTTTGATCTTCTTGGCGGCCGAGATTTCGTTCTGACCAAGCTGATTGCGGTACCACTGCAGACTGCCACCCGCGGAAAGGACTACGCCCATCACGTGCCACTTGTCGCGAACCGCGTGACAGAACGTGTGCACTCGGCCCTGCGGATCGATCTGGACATCGTCGCTGTGCGCGAAGACGACGCCACTGGTGCCCATTGTCGCTGAGATGACGCCGCGTTTGACGATGCCGTTGCCGACTGCTCCTGCAGCCTGATCACCACCGCCGCCGACCACCGGCACGCCCTTCTTCAGGGTCAGCAACTTCGCGGCGGCTTCATTCAAATGGCCGCTGACTTCTTCCGACTCGTAAACCTTAGGGAGCAATCCAGGAGCAATATCGAGCTTGTCGAGCAGCGGTTTTGACCATTGCCGGTGTTTCACATCCAGCAGCAGCGTTCCCGAGGCATCGGAGACTTCGGTCGCAAATTCACCCGTCAGCCGATAGCGGACGTAGTCCTTCGGGAGCAGAATCTGAGCGGTCTTTTCGTAGACCTTGGGCTCATTTTTCCGGACCCAGAGAATTTTCGGAGCGGTGAAACCCGTCAACGCAGGATTCGCCACCAGACCGATGAGTTTCTCGCGGCCGCCCGCTTTCTTTTCGATCTCGGCACATTCCACAGCGGTCCGCTGGTCATTCCAGAGAATCGCCGGACGCAGCACGTGGCCCTGCTTGTCGAGAAAGACACTGCCGTGCATCTGCCCCGAGAGGCCGATCCCGGCGACATCTTCAGGCTTGATTTTCCCGGATTTCAGGACCTTCTTGACCGATTCGACGGTCGCCTTCCACCAGTCTTCCGGATTCTGCTCCGACCACCCGGGTTTGGGACTCGAGAGGGGATATTCAGCCGTGGCGGAGGCGAGAATCTTCCCATCTTCCCGCATCGCCAGCGTTTTGGTGCCGCTGGTCCCGACATCAATACCCAGAAAGACCGCCATGCGCCTCGAGTCCTTACCACCAGTGGGGAGTCCGCGAAAAAGGCTGATTAGCCCGTTCGAGACAGGATTGGTTGGTCCGGTAGTGTAACCGAGGACAGCAGTCTTTCGCGAGCGTGGCCACCCCCGCATCAATGCCGTGATGGGAATGAACACGTCACAAACACACCAAACCACCCACTTGGACGGGTCAATCGATCATCGACCCCACCTCATTGAGCCCCCCGTCAATGACGGGGGGCCGCGCTCTCCCAGCGCAATCGATCACAACGACTTACACAGCACCCCGCCATCCACCAGCAGCGTCGTCCCGGTGATGTAGCTCCCCGCATCACTCGCCAGGAGCAGCGCCGGACCGGCCAATTCATCCGGACGCCCCCAACGCCCCATCGCCGTCCGCTCAGCAAACTGGGCCTGCTCGGCGGGGCTGAGAACGCTCATCGGCAGATCGGTCAGAAATGGCCCCGGTGCGATGCAGTTCACCGTGATGCCGAACGGCCCCAGATCGAGCGCGGCCGCCCGGGCCATCCCGATCAGGGCCGCTTTGGTCGCTGAATATGCACTTCGCCCCGCCTTCGAGGTCAGCCCCATTACCGACGAAATGTGGAGGATCCGGCCCCATCCCCGCGACTTCATGCCGGGAACGACTGCCCGCGACAGGACCATCCCGGCCGAGAGATTCAGTTCGAGCAGCCGATCCCAACTCGCGTCCTGGATGGCATCAGCCGGTTCCGGGATATTCGTCCCCGCATTATTCACAAAGATGTCGATCTTCCCAAAGGCACCGAGCGCCTGCTGGGCGAACGCCTCGGTCGCTGCCCGGTCACCCAGATCGGCCACGAACCACCGCCCCTGGCGTCCGGTCCCGGCCAGAATCTGCGGCAAGGCCGCTTCCAGTTCATCGACATGGCGGCTGCCGATGACCACGTCGGCCCCAGCCAGCGCAAACTGTCGCGCCATCGCGAAGCCCAGCCCTTTACTCCCTCCTGTGACGAGAGCCACTTTACCAGTCAGATCGAACGGCGTAGGAAATGTCATGGATGGTCAGTCTCGGGGGTGTGCGAAGGGTGAGATGTTTTTGGGTGTTCCACGAAGACGCAAGCGACAATCGAACGACGCTTGCGTCTTCGCGGACTCTCTTTTCGAATCGAATTGAGACCACGAGTTCCCTCCCCAGAATAACGTGTCTTGTCGGGAATCCCAGATTCTGGGATAGTTTTTGGTCACCGCGCGGAAGGACTGCGCGGCTGCTGCGCGGAGTGTGTGGACACGGATGGTCATCGATCAGCCGCGGCCTGATGATCGCGGTCAATGCCGCCTGCGGGCACGGCGTGCGCTCAGCGTACTGATGTTGTTGACCAGCCTGGCTGGTTGCGGCTCCCTGAATCGGCAGCCCCCGGTCGGCTTGCCCGCCCGGCATACGGTCAAGGCCGACCAACTCCTCGTGCAGAGTGATGTCCGCCTTCCGAAGTCGCATCCGCTCATCAAAGACCTGGAAGCTCTGCGGGGGACGATCGCCGAAACGTTGCGACTCCCCGTCCAAGAACAACCCGTCACGGTCTACCTCTTCGCCGATGAGGTCCGTTACTCGCAGTATCTGCAGGCCGCGTATCCCGATCTTCCGCCGCGGCGGGCGTACTTCGTTGGCACCGCACAGGAACTCGCGGTCTACACCTTCTGGGGCGAAAAGATCCAGGAAGACCTGCGGCACGAGTACACGCACGGCGTGCTGCACGCATCATTGAAAGATGTCCCGTTGTGGCTTGATGAGGGGCTCGCCGAGTACTTCGAGGTGACCGAGCAGCCGCTCGGTTACAACCGCGATTACGTCGAGAAGATGAAGACCGCTCTGGCGGAAGGCTGGCGGCCCGACCTCGATCGGCTGGAGCGGCTGGAAACCGTCGGGCACATGCAGAAGGCCGACTATTTCGAGAGCTGGGCCTGGGTCCATTACATGCTGGAATCCGGTGACGACAGCCGCGGCGTGCTCGTCGACTATCTCAAAGAACTCCGCACCAAGGCCCGCCCCGGCCCTCTTTCAGAACGCTTACGCAAGGTGATCCCCGAAGCCGACGCCCGCTTCCTCGCCCACTGCGCCACCCTCAACGACCGCGTCCTCCCCGCCACCCGCGTCCTCCCCGCCACCCGCGTCTCCGCCGCGAACCCGTAACGCGGATACGATGGTTGAACTCATCGCACATCGAAGTTCAGTCCAGTAGGGTCCGCTGTGCGGACCGTGAATGGGGTACGTTCGGTATTGTTTAGACCGTTCACTCTCCGGTCTCGTTGATGGACGCAATTGTCAACGGAGAGCGGTCTCCACAACCCCAGTGTTGTTCGTAAACGCCAGCTTTGACCCAGGGATGAAACGAGGAATTTGGCCAGTCTCGAGGACACGCCACGTCCCCATGTTTCACAGGATTCCCACGTATATCATCGAAGTGAGCTTGATAGTCCGCTTCATCTTTAATTGTGTGCTCCAAGAACTTGCGTTGCCAGACGCCACGTCGACGATGTCGTGGCCGGGATGCCGATACCGATTGTTAGGTCCCGCCACGGGCAGGATACTCTCTTGTGAACTCTTTCTTGATCCAAGCCCAACACAGTGAATACTCTTGGTCACAAGGGGGCAAACACCAAATCGTGTGTAGATGGTCGGGCAACAAGACGATCGCTATTGTCTCAACAGGCCATCTGTCCCGGGCCTGTCTAAGAATGTCTCCCAACAGCGTCACTGTTCAGGGATCATTAAAGATCGGCGCATAGCGTTCAGTCTTCAAGGTGAAGAAATACGTCCCGCCAGGAACAAGTGAGCGACGGTAGTTGGGCACCGTCACAGGATAGCCGTCAGCTGGTGGTCCTCACAGCGGACCCTACTGGACTACAGCTTCAACTCCACGCCAACGGCACTGCGGCGGACGCAGCGTGCATCGATGTAGGCGCGGACGCGCTGCACGGCCTGCTGCAAGTCGGGCGAACCCGCCGCCTCGTAGCGGTCGAGGAGTTGTTCCCCAGCGGCGAATGTGCCGGCCTCCACGCGGATCGATGGGGAGCGCTCCGCGCCAGCGGCTCGGAACGACGGCAACAGCTTCAGCACGACTTGCACCGTGTCGACCGCCAATCCCGGATCGCTGGCCAACAACATTTTCAGTTCTTCCGTATGCTGGTAATACAGGGCCGTCAGTTGGCGACCATCGTCCGTGCGGCAGAGGGCTCGATCGCGGAACTGCCGCAGTTCGGCGAGCAGTCCGATCATCCCCTTCGGCAGAACCGACTCGATCATGCCCTTCGCCCGCTCCTGGGCAGTCCGCGCGGCCCGTGCCACAGCACAGGAATCTTCAGCGGTCACCCGGAACGCGCCGCACAACCCCGGCGACTTATGCCAGCCAGTGCCGTCATCCCAATCGAAGGCGGACCCGCCCACGTCGCCGGTAATGTTTTGGAACCAGCGGACATCAATCCCCGCCTCTCGTTGCTGCACAACCACCCAATATCGCTTGGATGCTTCCAACGTCAGACGGCTTCCATTCGGCACGAACGTCACCAGCGAAACCGGGTTCCCGGTCAAGGGGTCATAAGAGTCCATTTCGCCCACCTGGTCCCATGCGAGCTCGGCATCGGGAAGTCCCTGTTCATCATCGAAAAGCGAGACAATCACCGCATCCTGGCCCGAAACCAGTCCGAGGGGCAATTCGATGGCATCAACAACGCATGTCGTTGGCGGGACAAATGGGCACGCGACCCGGTACACCACGTCGTTAATGCCAAACCCCCCGCCAAAGGAATAGGTGTCGCCGGGCCCCAGGTTGCTATGAACGACAATCCCGTCGGTGGCAGCCGCGACTTTTGGCGCGGCCGGAGCGGCGGCCTTGACTGGCTTGGCGCTCCCATCCATGACTCTCTGTCCAACATGCGTCGTCGGCTTCGATGCAGGATTGCGAACCCCACCTCCGGGGCGCTCCGCGCTCAACGCACACATCGCGATTCCCAGCATAACGACGGCAGGAACGACTGCGGACCCAAAACTCATCTTCATCGTCAGTCCTTCGTAGAAGCCTATTCCATCGCAGACACGACACTGGTCATGTTTATACACAGAGAAATGCACGCCACGCAAACAATATTACAAAACGATCGATTTACCTCATGATTTCCCATCGATTCAGGGGCCCGAAGGTCACAGCAGGACCGCGCGGGAGCCCAGCCAGTTGCCTTCATCCGGCTGGGTTGCGTAGCAACGAGATGCAGCACCATCGACATTCGTGTTCATGCAGCTGAGACAAAAGGTGAGTGAAAAGGGTCAGATCTGCTCTGGTGAAAACCTTCCGAAAGTCACAGAATCATGATGTTATGTGTGATGGCCATGAGGAGCAGGTCACGGTGGCGGCTGTGATGCGTGCGGCCGGAAGTGGAGTCTCCTTGGCGGCGTTTCAGCATGCTCATCACCGTTTCGGCTTACCAGCGTTGGCCGTTTTGTTTTCGGTCGAAGCGGATTTGCATCAGGCGGCGGGGTGGCCCGGCCAGTTGCCTTGAACTGGCTGGGTTGCAGAGCAACAAGATGTTGCGCCTGAGACTGCTGGATTTCAGCAAAGCCCTCGCGACTCACCCCGTGTCTTGATCCCTGATCCCCGACGTTACGAACCTGTCGATCATCAGCCTCCCGTCGTTCGGGTTGTCGGCGGCGGTGGGGTTTGGTCTGAACAGCGGGCAGGTGTCCGAGTCGTGCGACAGGGACTCTGTCGGCCACAAAACCACCATTCTGCAGCGGCTTTACACCCATCATCCCCCGTCGTCCTTGACACCCGCTGGCTGGTCGGCGAGAACTGGGTTCGCCGAGTGTGGGGCAAAACGCCCTCGCCGGCTCCGCTTCGGATCGCCGCATGTTGATGTATGACCAGATGGTGCTCCTCTCCGGACGCGCCAATCCTGCCCTCGCTGCCGAGATTGCCCAGTATCTGGGGGTCCCGCTCGGTGCGGTCGACATCATGGATTTCCCCGATGGCGAGACATCCGTCCGGCTGAATCAGAACGTCCGCGGCTGTGATGTCTTCCTCATCCAGCCGACCGGGCCGTCGGTCAACGACAATCTGATGGAACTGCTGATCCTGATTGATACGTGCCGCCGGGCTTCCGCAGCCCGGATCACGGCCGTCATGCCGTATTTCGGGTATGCCCGGCAGGACCGCAAAGATATGGGGCGCGTCCCGATCACGGCGAAGCTGGTCGCCAACCTGATTACCAAAGCGGGGGCCGACCGGGTCCTGGCGATGGACCTGCACGCAGCCCAGATTCAGGGCTTTTTCGATTGTCCGGTCGATCACCTCTACGGTGCGCCGATCCTTGATGATTATTTCCGCAGCCTCAATCTGCCGCTGGATAAGCTGGTAATCGTCAGTCCCGATGAAGGGAGCATCAAGCGGGCGCTCCAGCATCAGGAACATCTCGGCGGACAGCTTGCAATCGTCGATAAACGCCGCGCGAGTGCGGTGGAAACCCGGCAGGAGAATCTCATCGGAGGGCCGATCGCCGGCAAGACGGCGATCATCTTCGACGACATGATCACCACGGCGGGCTCGATGGTCGGGGCGGTGAAGGTCGTCCTGCAGCATGGGGCCGAGAAGGTCTATGTCAGCGCGAGTCACGCGGTGTTGTGCAAACCGGCGACCGAACGCTTGAGTTCCGTCGCGATTACCGAGATTGTGGTGACGAACAGTCTGCCGTTGAATGTGGAGCAGATGCTGCCGAACGTGCGCGTCGTGTCGATCGCCCCGCTGATTGGGGAAGCGATTCGGCGGATTCATCGGAATGAATCGGTGAGCTATCTGTTCGATTGAGGCCGTGTTCGAGTGATGGCTTTGCAGAAGGAGACGCGATGCCGACGCGACGGGAATTCCTGCAAACGCTGACCGCCGCTGCGGTCGCTGGTTCCGGTTGGACGGCCTTCGCCAAGGCCGATGTCGCCCGGTCCCCCGGTCAGCCCCAGTGGCGACTGGCACCGGAAACGGGGTGCTTCGAGTCGCAGGTCGGGCCAGACGTCATCCTGCAAATGGAACACGCTGCGGACCTCGGTTTCACGGCCTTCCTCGATCCGGCGCTGCTCGGTCGACCAATCGCGGAACAGCGATCGATCCTGACACGGGCGCGAGAACTGGGGCTGTTGCTCGGTCCCGCGGAATTCTCGTTCGCGAATGTTGGCGTCGAGTTGCAGCGGTCCTTTGAGACGCTGCGGATCGCCTGTGCTGGGGGACTGGCAGGCGGACGGATTCTGGTCGGGCCACAGCAGATGCTGTCACAACGTGCAGCCGACTGGAACGCGTCGGTCCGCTCCGCCCGGCGCGTCGCCGAGCAACATCAGGTTCCGCTGGTGCTGGAAGCCTGGGATGACGGCCGCCGGGGTGCACGGCTCTACGATGATGCTGCCGCCTGGGTGGCTGCGGTCGATCATCCGCGGCTGCGGCTGTCATTCGACACGGTCCGGTTGACGGCTGCCGGGCGCGATGTGCAGGCCGATGCCCATCAGTGGAAGACGCTGATCGGACATGTCGAAACTGATCTGGATGGTGACCCGCTCGCTCGTCTGCTCGATGAACTCGTGACACCGAGTGAGCCTGCACTGGCCTGCATCGGCTTTCGTGGCTCACAAGACGGGTTGCTCACGATGCAGCAAACGACCGGAGACTTCCTCGGATGACGGCGACGGCACGCATTGGCATCGTGACGGTTTCGGATCGGGCGAGTCAGGGGGTGTACGAGGATCGAGGCGGCCCGGCGATCGCGGAATACCTGCAGGAAGTGCTCACATCGTCGTATGAAGCGGTCCCTCGCGTTATTCCCGACGAGCAGGCCACCATCGAAGCGACGTTGCGGGCCCTCTGTGACGACGAAGGCTGTTGCCTCGTGATCACCACCGGCGGGACGGGGCCAGCGCTGCGGGATGTCACCCCCGAAGCCACGGAAGCCGTCAGCGAAAAAATGATGCCCGGCTTCGGCGAACTGATGCGGGCCGTCTCGCTGTTGAAGGTCCCGACCGCGATCCTCTCCCGTCAGACGGCCGGCATCCGCGGTCGCAGTCTGATCGTCAACCTGCCGGGCCAACCTCGCGCGATCCGCGAATGCCTCGACGCCGTCTTCCCGGCGGTCCCGTACTGCATCGACCTCATCGGGGGACCGTATCTGGAAACCGATGAGACGCGCGTGAAGGCGTTCCGGCCGAAGAAATAATTGCACCTGACGCCCACCCCTTGCCTGGGGTGGGGCATTCTCCGCGATTGGAATTCCCACCCCTGGCAAGGGGTGGGCGTCAGCGCGGATCCAACTCCCGCACCGCGTTGACCAGTCGTTCCACATCCGCGTGGTCGTTATACAAGTGACACGACACCCGCAGGTGGCGGCGGTCGTTCCAGTCGGGCATCAGGATTTCGATGCGGAACTGGTCCCACAGTTGTTGCTGGAGCGGTTCGAAGTCGTTGGGCTTCTTGCGTTGCACCGGACCGACAGGCAGCGGGATCGTCACCATCGGTAATGCGGGACCGGAGTCCTGGAGTCGCAGGGGCTGTGTTACCCAGTGAGCTGTAAGTTCCTCTGCAGCGGCTCGGGCCAAGTTGGCTCCGTGGGTGCGGAGCGTTTCGAGACCAACCTCATCCCAGAAATCGAGTGCTGCCGGGATTGCCAGCAGGGCGGATAAGTCGCGGGTTCCCATCCAGTCGAGCGGGTCCTGCCAGCGGACGGCGCGGCCGCTGAGACTACGGCCCCAACTGATGATTGGCGGCTGGATGCGGCTCTGCCAGTCGCGTCTCACCCACAGAAATCCCGAGCCAAGCGGAGCGGATAACCACTTGTGGAGACTGGCGCAGTAGAACGTCGCTCCCAGACGCGACAGATCGAGCGGCAGCATCCCGACGGCATGCGGGCCGTCGATCGCCACGGGGACACCTCGTTCCGCAGCACCCCGACAGATTGCTTCGACTGGAAACCGTAGTGCAGTCGCTGAAGTGACGTGACTGACCACGATCAGCTTCGTTCGCGGCGTGATGGCATTCAGGATCGCCGCAGTCCATTCGTCGGCGTGCGGCTGGACGTCGTGACACGGGAGCGCTACGGTCGTCAGCCGGGTTCCTTGTCGCTGACAGGCCGCCTGCCAGATCCGGCGGACGGCACCGTACTCGTGATCGTTCAGCAGGACCTCGTCATCGGGTTGCAGCGCGACCGACGCGGCAACGATGTTCATCGCGACCGTCGCGTTATCGACCAGGGCGAGATCGCGTCCTGCTGCTCCCACCAGGCGACCCAGCCGCTCAGCAGTCGCGACCAATGCGTCCTCTTGCTGACGGAGAAAGAAATCCATCGGCTCAGACGCCAACCGGGCAGCCCATTCCCGCTGGACAGACTGAACCACGCTAGGTGTCGGTCCAAACGACCCGTGATTGAGATAGGTCACATCAGTCGGTAACGACCAGCGCTCACGCCAGAGGTTTGGTTTCTGCATGGGTTGCTGGATGCTCATGGCTGTTCCTGGTTGTTTAACAACCAGGTTACTCGACTGCTGGCGAGTTGCTCGACGTGCGGTGTCAGGGAGACTCAACGTAGTCTACGACTTGCTACCGGTCTGTCCTGAGTCGACAATGGTGATGATCCCTGTGATCATCTCGTCGTACATGCCCAAATCATGATAGAAGTCTATGGAACGAATCAACAAGTATCTCTACGTGATCATTGCTATTGCTGTGGTGTTTATCGCCATCGGAACACAGCGCACAGGAGCGAGCGTGAATTGGCCTGCTGTCGGGCAAATGCTCTTGCAGTGCGGGTCCGCAGCGGGGATTGTCAGTGCTGTCATCTGGGCTTTCGATCGCTGGCTTTGGACTTGGCCGATCCTCAACTGCATCTTTCTACAACCGCGACTCTACGGAACGTGGCATGCTCGATTACGCTTTTTCGATGATGGAAAGCTGCAGAGTGAAGCCCAGGGATATCTCGTCGTCAGGCAGACCTATTTGTACTGCAGTATGCGGCTTCTGACCGAAACATCGCAGTCACGGCTGCGTATCGGTGAACTCGTTGACCATCCAGATGGCACGTATTCATTTGGCTGTATCTATCAGGCCACCCCACATGCTCAAGTTCGCTGGACCAATCGAACCTCCTTTCAAATTCACAGGGGGGCGATGCTGCTGTCTGTGCAAACCGCGGCGGGTAATTGGTGGAGTCGACTCCGTACAGGACTGGTCGCTGATCGACTCGTGGGTGAATTCTGGACAGACTGTGGCGATCTGGGAACGATTGACATCACCGACTGCCGACCGATTCAAGTCGAAAGCTACGAGTCAGCACACGCAGTTTTTCAAGATTAAGTTCCTGGATGCCTTTGGTAACTTACTGGAACGGTCAACGTTCTTCGCGATGAATGGTCTTCAGCACAGGATGATCCAGCCAGTCATAATCGCGTCGAATTGGGATCGGCCTGCCTGAGAGCTGGTCAGTTGCTCCCGTCGCATCTCTTCTCTGCCGACGATCAGCATCTGTCTCAGAATCTGTCAAATTCACTCGATGGCATTCGCGGCGACTTCCAGGCGGGCAAATTCGCGGCCCTGTTCGTCGCGATAGACGTAGATCAGCGTCACCCCGGCTTTTCGTAATCCGTCCATGTCAGTTGAGGTCTGATACGCGTTGACGAGCTGCGGGCGGATATTCTGGCGGAATTCGGCAGCGTCCAGCATCGGGTCGAGTCTGAGCAGCGTGTAGTTGTATGCCAGTTTCTTTCCCGGCATCGCCATCACATTATCGAGCCGGGTGATCTGGTCGACCATCATCGGCATGGTCTTGTTGATTTCGGATGCGGTCTTGACCAGTGTGGCATCGATTGAGGCCCCGCCGCGCCCCATCATCGAATTGACTGCGACCGACCCGGCCACGCTGCCGATGATCGCCGCGAAAAGCGTCGCGGTCACGACAAGTGGCTTGGCTTTGTGAGCGGGCGTGGTCTCGGTGGTCATGCTGAACCTGCCGGAGTTGTCGGGTGGGCTGTGGCCACCGTAATTGGTTCGCAGCGAGTGATGATCAACACAAGTCGCCAGTCATAAGGTGGGTACTGACGACCTGAAGATCAAGCAGAAACAGTCACCGGGTGGCTTGCGCCCTGGTGACTGATGGAGCGGGGCGGTCGGCTATGCGAGGATCTCTTTGACGACTTTGCCGTGGACGTCGGTGAGGCGATAGTCGCGGCCCTGGAATCGGTAGGTCAGACGTTCGTGGTCGAAGCCAAGGAGATGCAGGATCGTCGCCTGCAGATCGTGGACGTGAACGGGATCGCGGGCGACGCGGAAACCGAAATCGTCTGACTCGCCGTGCATGGTGCCCCCTTTCACGCCGCCACCGGCGAGCATCATCGAGTAGCAATCCGGGAAGTGATCGCGGCCGAGGATGTTGCCGCCAGCGGTACGACCCTCGCGGAACGGTGTGCGGCCGAATTCGCCCCCGAGCACGATGAGCGTGTCTTCGAGCAGGCCGCGTTGCCGCAGATCATTAATGAGAGCTGCGACCGGCTTGTCCATCGTGGCGCATTTTTTCGTCAAGCCGTCTCGGATGTCTTCACCGGGACCGGTCCCGTGGAAGTCCCAACCCCAGTCGAAGAGCTGCACATAGCGGACACCCTGCTCGAGCAGCCGCCGGGCAAGGAGGCAGTTGTTCGCGAAGCTCGCACCGCCGGGTTGCGCGCCGTAGGCTTCCTGCACATGCTTGGGTTCTTTGGACAGATCCATCACGTCGGGGACCGACATCTGCATGCGGAAGGCGAGTTCGTACTGGGCGATGCGGGTCAGCGTTTCGGGATGACCGAGTTCGCCCGCCTGCAGCGCGTTGAACTCACGGAGTGCATCGAGACTGGTCCGGCGGAGCGCGCGATCCATCCCTTCCGGATCGGACGCATACAGGACCGGATCGCCCTGTGAACGGCATTGCACGCCTTGAAAGACGGAAGGGAGAAAGCCTGAGCCGAACGAGTTCTTGCCGCCGTTGGGCTGCACGCCGCTGGAGATCAGGACGACGAAGCCGGGAAGGTTTTCGTTTTCGCTCCCCAGTCCGTACGTGACCCAGGACCCCATCGATGGGCGTCCCGAACGGGCCGAGCCGGTGTAGAGGAGCAGTTCGGCCGGGGCATGATTGAACTGCTCGGTATACATCGAGCGGATGACGCACAAATCGTCAGCGACGCCATGGAAATTCGGGATCGCATCCGACAGCCAGACTCCCCCGTTGCCATGCTGCTTGAAGGTTCGCGGCGTGCCGAGGAGCTTGGGCACCCCGGAGGTAAAGGCGAACCGCTTGCCTGCGAGATACTGATCGGGGCAGGGTTCGCCGTTGTGTTTGACGAGTTCGGGCTTGTAGTCGAACAGGTCGAGATGCGGAGGCGACCCGGTCAGATGGAGATAGACGACTCGCTTCGCTTTGGGTGCAAAGTGCGGCTGATGCGGTGCCAGCGGATTGAGCGCCGCAGCCGTGGAAGTCGCGGCTTGTGCATTCCCGCCAGTGAGTGTCGACATGGCGATGGCACCGAGTCCGACTCCTGATTGAGCAAGGAAATGTCGGCGGGTCTGATGTTGCAGATGGGCGAGTTGTGGATGCATGTCAGGTCTCTGGTAGGGCAGGCTCTCGTCTGCCGTCGTGTCGTTGTCATGTTCGTGAGCGTGATCATCGGGCAGCGGCAGGCGGGAGCCTGCCCTACGGGAGGTCAGCGGCGCATGAAGACTTCGTCGAGGTTGAGTAGGGTATTGGCAAAGACCGTCCAAGTCGCCAGAACCGGCAGATCGACTCCCGCCGGAGCGGGTCCCAGCGGAACCGTGGCTAACTTCGTCGCATCGGCCGGGTCGGCGGTCATCTGGTCGAGTGTCTTCTTGTAGAAAGCGGCGGCGGTTGTCTGTTCGGCTGGTGTGGGAGTGCGGGCCAGGCACGTCTCCCACGCCCAATGAATGCGGCTGTCGACGCTGTCACCTCCTTCCGCCACGATGCGGCGGGCCAGCGCCTGTGCCGCTTCGAGATACACCGGATCGTTCAATGTGACGAGCGCCTGCAGCGGCGTATTGGTTCGTGATCGACGCAGCGTGCAGACTTCGCGATTCGGCGCATCGAACGTCGACATCGATGGATAGGGATTCGAACGTCGCCACATCGTGTAAAGCCCGCGGCGGAACTTGTCTTCCCCGGCGGAGGTCTGCCAGTCGACCGCTGAGCCGAAGGCCGCATTCACTCCTAACCTGGGTTGTGGTGGATTGACCGGCGGGCCGTACATCTTCGGGCTGAGGAGACCGCTGAGGGCCAGCGCCTGGTCGCGAATCATCTCGGCCGACATGCGGAACCGGGGGCCGCGGGCCAACAGGCGGTTGTCGGGATCACGCTGATAACTCTCTGCCGTGACGAGGGACGATTGCCGATACGCTGCCGAAGTGACGAGCAGCTTCAAGAGATGCTGGACATCCCAGCCCGAGTCCATCACTTCGACGGCGAGCCAGTCAAGCAGTTCCGGATGCGATGGGGCTTCACCTTGCGAGCCGAATTCCTCGCTGGTTGCAACCAGCCCGATGCCAAAGATCTGTTCCCAGTACCGGTTCACCAGCACAGGGGCGGTGAGCGGGTTCTCGCGGGCAACGAGCCACCGGGCGAGTGCCAGCCGATCGGGGGGGCCATCGCTCGGTAAGGGGGGGAAGACGGCGGGGATGCCTGGAGTCACTTCCTGTCCGAGATCGAGGAAATTCCCGCGATGCTGGAGTTTCGTCACGCGATGCTGGTTGGCCGCCATCTCCCGCATGATCGGAACGGTGGTCCCGGGCTTCATCTCGGCCAACTGCTTCTTGAGGGCGGCCTGTCGCTCACGTACTGGCTGCAGGGCGGGGGAGATGCTCCGGTAATACTCAGCAAGTGATTGCGCCTCGGCTTCCGTCCGCTGAGCGGTTTCCTTCTGCAGGATCGCTACGACGGGGGCCGGAAGCCGCGACCATTCTGCGGCGTGCGGGTCATCGGTCGTGACCATGCGGAAAGACGCAAGCAGATGATTCGCGTGTTGCGATTCCTGCACGAGGCTGAACTGCAGCGTGCTTCCAGCGGGGATCTCAATCGGTGCGACGGGAATCAGCGTCAACTGGTGCGGCGCGTTGAGCTGTCCGCCCACGGCCCATCCGGCGACTTTCTTCGCACCCGCCGCTGAGGGGTCAATGATGACATCCGCAGCGGGAAAGCTCGGTTGTTCGTAGTCAGCAAAGGCCGCTTTCCAGGCGATCCCCCGCGTCCCACTCAGGGCGAACTCACGACTCGGGTGCGGATGCTCGACGACCGTCTGTTCCCAGATCGACTGTCGCTGCTCATCAAGGACCGCGACACGGAAGTTCGACAACCGCGATTCCACGCCGGGATCAGTCCGGTTCCAGAGGACGATCCGATCGATCGCGCGGACCGATTGCAGATCGAGTTCCCACCAGGGATTGTCGGAGATTGCGGTATGCGTTGTCGATTTCGCTTCGGTGAAGCGACCATCGGTGTTGCCATCGATCGCCAGTGCGGGAGGTCCGTTGTAGTCGGTGCTGCTTTGCGTGGCCTTGCCGCTGCGGGCGATGTTGTCGGGTCCGTCAAAGACCTGGACTTCGGCGATTGACAGGATTTTCTGTCCGCCAGGGATTTCAATGCGGAGGAAGCGTCCCTGCGGTCGTGTTCCGGCTGGCGGTTCGATTGTAGCCCGCACGCGCGTGAGGACGAAGTTCCCGCCCCCCAAACCCGATCCGCCTCCGGGGAGGTCGGACTGTGGAAGGGTCTGCAGTTGCACCGCCGTCAACTTGCGGGGAGTCTCGGTCGGGAAGCTGAGGGTATACGTGTCACGCTCAGCCGCGGTGCGAGTCTGCGCGAGACCATCATCACTGACTTCCAGTGTCGCGTCGCCTTGTCGCTTCGCGAGACCGGGCTTCAACGGCGACCACACGAGCGACCGGGGCAAACCCGCTTCCCACGCTTGTTGCGCCGTCGCGAGTTCCGGCGTTGGCGTTTTTAGTGTCTGTTCCAACTGGGCCAGTTCACTCTGACCGTCCGCCTTCGTCTTGAGTTGCTCCGCGCTCCACAGGTCCAGCAGCGGGCTTTCATCGCGACGGTCAGCATCCTGCGACTGATTCAGAATCGCGAAGACCCGGAAGAACTCTTCCTGCGACAGTGGGTCGTACTTATGGGAGTGACACTGGGCACACGCCATCGTCGTTCCCATCCAGACGGCGAACGTCGTGTTCACCCGGTCGACAATCGCGACGTTGCGGAACTCTTCGTCGTTCGTGCCCCCTTCGCTGTTGGTCAGCGTGTTGCGATGAAACGCCGTCGCGATCAACTGGTCTTCGGTGGGATTCGGCAGCAGGTCGCCAGCAATTTGCTCGATCGTGAACTGATCGAAGCGTTTGTTCTGATTGAACGAGCGGATGACGTAATCGCGGTACGCCCAGATCGTGCGGGCCGGGTCATCGGCATAGCCTGCGGAGTCGGCATAGCGGGCCAGATCAAGCCACAAGCGGGCCCAGTGTTCGCCATAGGCCGGACGCTGCAGGAAGCGGTCGACCATCTTTTCGTAGGCATCGGGTGCGGTGTCACTGAGGAAGGCCTGCACATCGGCTCGCGTTGGTGGCAGCCCCGTCAGATCGAGGGCCACCCGCCGGACGAGCGTGGCCCGATCAGCTTCCGGCAACGGCGTCATTCCCTCCTGCTTCAGCCGGGCCCGCAGGAAGCGATCAACCGGCGATCGCGACCAGATCGGGTCATCAACGCTGGGAACCTCACCACGGACTGGTGCGACATAGGACCAATGCTGGGCGTACGGCGCGCCCTGACGAATCCATTCAGTCAGCAGAGCCAGTTCGGCAGCAGTGACCTTCTTCCCGGTCGACGGCGGGGGCATGACGAGATCGGGATCGCTGCTTGCCATCCGCACCAGGGCGACACTGGCGACCGGGTCTTTGGCCACAATCGCAACATGACCACCCAGATCGGCAGTCGCCCCGGCGAGCGTGTCGAGCCGCAGGCCATCGGTCCCCCCTTTGCGTTCTGCCGCATCGGGACCGTGACACTGGAAGCATTTATTCGAGAAGATCGGCCGGATATCGCGATTGAAGTCAATCGTCCGCGACGGTTCCGCGGCCAGCATCTGGCTGACCGAGAGACACCACGCCATTCCCACGAACCAAGTCATCCGTTGCATCAGTGAATGCTCGTTCTCGGAAGCCTATGTTCTTCGTCCACCATGCGGACGATCCACAGGGTCTATCTTATTCCGGAGACGAACATTTCACCAGCCGTTGATGCGATCGGCTGTCGTGATTCCGTGGGTATCGTGATGGAAACGGAGCGGCACGGCGCTAGCCGCCGATGTCTTTGATTCGTGCTGAACTGCAGTCTTCGATGAGGACACCAGCGGCTAGCGCCGTGCCGCTCATGGAATGACGGATCACTCCGGCAGCGGTTTGCCTTTGGTTTCCGGGCCGAACCAGATGACGATCATCCCCACGAGGTAAATGAAGATCACGTAGCTGCACGCGACCGCGTAGCCTCCTTTGATCCCCGCGTACGAATGCTGGTTCTGAACGACGCCCAACAGCGCACCGACCTGCAACACGCCGACAGCCGAGATGATGCGGCCGAAATTGAAGCTGAAGCCCTGACCGGTGGCGCGAATTCGCGTGACGAACAACTCCGGCAGGTACAGCGGCAGCCAACCGTAGAAGGACGCGCTGATTGCCCCGACAAGGAACGAGTTGATGAGGAACATCATCCCGAACTGCGACTGCATCTGGAAGAAGGCGTAGATTCCGGCCATCGAACCGAGGCACATCAGGAAGTAGGTGAGGCGCCGGCCGAGCAGATCGCCCAGCAGAGCCGCCCCGATCGTCCCGACGATCGCTCCAATCGAGAGGAGAATCTGGGTGTACTCTTTGGGATTTTTGCCGATGAAGCCGAGCGCTTCGATCTGCTCCGGCGTGGAGTTCTCGATCAGCTTGGCCGACCACGATGGGGCCCACTGTGTTGATCCCCAGGTTCCCAGCAGGGCGACACCACTGAGCGTGGCCCCGAACAGCATCCGCGGGATCGCGTTATGGGTCGACGTGGCCTGTGCATTCACCGCCCGTTCGCGGGCCAGATAGCGGAAGACCGGATAGAGATACCCGATCGTTGCAATCAGTCCACCTGCCAGTGTCCCGATCACCCGGACGGCGACCGAATCCGACATCGCCCACACATAAATCATCAATCCAGGCCCGCACGAGCCGATCAGCACACCGAGCAGGTCGACCGTTGCCCAGTGGGAGGTGCTGCCACTCTTCTTGCCTTCTTCCCATTTTTCCGATTCAGGAACAAACAGCCGAATCAGGAATGTCAGCAGGGCGGGGAGCACGCCGAGCATCATCATCAGCCGCCAGCCTTTATGGGCGACGAGCATCTTGACCATCGCGTCCGAAAGACCGATCGCACCGAGTGCCCCCTCAAATGTTGATAGCAGACTGGTCAATCCAATCCCGATGACACCGACGAGTGCATACCCGGCATTCGCAGCGGCCCCGATCAGTCCGGCCATCGTCGCGCGCGAACGGTTCGGCCAGATTTCCATCACCAACGCGACCCCCAGCGCCCATTCGCCTCCCATACCCAGTGAGGCGATAAACCGCAGGATTCCGAGCTGTAGTGGACTCTGTGCGAACCCGCAAAAACCCGTGAAGAGGGCATACGTCGTGATGCTGAGGCTCATCGCCCGGACCCGGCCGATGCGATCGCCCAGCCAGCCGAAGACGACCCCGCCTGTCGCTGCCCCCACGAGGAACGAAGCGATGATGATGCTGAAGTTGAAGCCGACCTGCGCTTCCTGTGCCGCCGTCGGTGTCCCGACGATCCCGAGCAGGTCCTTGATCGCATCGCGGCCGACGAGCGAGAAGACCCCCATCTCGGCTCCGTCGAACAACCATCCGAGGAGGGCCGCCAGCAACGCCATCCAGGCCCCGCGGCCAGTCTGTTCGGCAGGCTTCGTTTCAATCGCTGGCGCTGTCATGGGCGGTTCTCGACTTGAAAGGGGGAACGGCTGTCGTTGCGATTGTGCGTTAGAAAGGAAACATCGGGCAACCCTGCACGCCGATTTCCTTGGAAAAGATGTGCGAGCATCGTGCGCTCACCCAGCCCGAAGCGCGAGCGCCGGGTTCTTGTCTTCTCCGTTGTTATGACGTGCGTGATCACAAGAAAGAACCCGGCGCTCGCGCTTCGGGCTGGGACGGAAGTTCGATGACACCTCGAGTGGGTGCGCTGGCAGTTGCGGGGGGGCCGCGGCTATGATCGCGTCGCTTGTTTCTCAGTCTGGCATCGAGACGAATCATCCTGAAGGGTCGAGCATGTTTCGCACGCATCAGCTACTGTGGACGATGGTGGTCAGTCTCAGTTGCGGGAGCATAGCTGTTACGGTTGAAGCCGCGCCCCGCGTGCCGGGATTCGAGCGGTTTCACACCGCCGAGGCTCCGCAGGCCGGTGGACGGTTGCTGGTGCAGGAATTGAACTGCCTGTCCTGCCACAAAGGGGAAGCCCCCGTCACGGGAGTCGGCACCAAGCAGGCACCGGTACTCGATGACATCGGCGGTCGTGTCCGGCCCGAGTGGATCCAGACATTTCTTGCGAATCCACATGCCGCGAAGCCGGGAACGACGATGCCCGACGTGCTCGCAGGATTGACTGCTGAGCAACGCGCGACGACGGTCGCTGCCTTGACGCACTTCCTCGCGAGTACCGGCAGCGTCAGTGACACGCATCCCGATCAGTCTGCAGCGCTCCGCGGGAAGAATCACTTTCACCGCGTCGGGTGTGCGGCATGTCACAACCCGCTCGATAAAGAGGGCGTTGATCTGCCAACGTCCGTCGCATTGCCGGATCTTGGCAAGAAATACACGTCGACCAGTCTGGCTGCGTTCCTCAAAGACCCGCACAAAAGCCGTCCGAGTGGTCGCATGCCGGCGTTGGGTCTGAAAGATGATGAGTACCGCGATCTCGCGCAGTTCTTCGTCCGTGAGGTGCTGCTGTCGCCGAATGTCGAATTCGCGGCCTATCATGGGAACTGGGAGAAGCTGCCCGACTTTGCGACATTGAAGCCGGTCAAAACGGGGCAATGTGCGGGCTTCGATCTGACGGTTGCCGGTCAGCCGAACAATTTCGCCGTCCGGTTCAAGACAAACTTCTATGTGAAAGCCCCGGCCCAGCATCAGTTCTACCTCGGGTCGGATGATGGCAGCCGCTTGATCATTGACGGCGAAACGATCGTCGACAACGACGGGATTCACGCGCATGGTGAAGTGAAAGGGCGGCACTCGTTCGATGTCGGCTGGCATGAAGTCGTCGTCGAATACTTCCAGGGGGGCGGCGAGTGGACGCTGGATGTCGATCTGGATGGGAATGGTTTGAAGCGACAGCCGCTGGCCGGAATTGTCTCGCTGACGAAGGAACCGCCGAAGCCCGGCTCGGCCGCGTTCAGTGTCGATCCGGCGCTCGCCGAGCAGGGACGCGGGCTGTTTGAGTCGCTGGGTTGTGCGGCCTGCCATCAGCTGAAAGTCGATGGCAAGGCGCTGGTGGCAAAGACGAAAGCCAAAGCCTGGGACCAACTCCAGGGAGCCGCCGGCTGTCTCGCAGAGACACCGGGAGCCGGTCAGCCCCGGTATGCGTTCAATGAGATTCAGCGGAACGCGCTGGCCGCGGTGACTGGTGCCGGTGCGATGCAGCCCTCGCCGACCGACCTGGTGCATCACACCCTCACGACGTTCAACTGCTACGCCTGTCACAAACGGGGTGAGATCGGTGGAGCGGAAGAAGCCCGTGATGCCTACTTCCTCACAGCTCAGAAGGAAATGGGTGACGAAGGTCGCCTCCCGCCGCCGTTAACCGGGGTAGGTGACAAACTGCGTGACGGCTGGCTGAAGCAAGTCCTCGAACAAGGGGCGAATGACCGTCAACTCTATATGCAGTCCAAGATGCCGAAGTACGGTGGTCGCAACGTGGGGCATCTGGTCGAAGCCTTCGCGAAGGTCGACCGACAGCCCGATCCACTCCCCGAAGTCACCTTTGATGAACCCGAATACCGCATCAAGGCGGCTGGTCGACATCTCGTTGGTGCGGCCGCATTGAGCTGTATTAAGTGTCACGACTTTGCCCAGCATCCCTCACAAGGGGTGCGGGCCATCAGCCTGACGACGATGGATCGCCGCTTGCGGCCGGAGTGGTTCCACCGTTACCTGCGCGATCCACAAGCCTTCCGGCCGGGAACGCGGATGCCGTCGCCGTGGCCGTTTGGCACAACGACGGTGCGTGACGTGCTGAAGGCTAACGTCGATGCGCAGATTCGCGCGGTCGCGATTTATCTTGCCGATGGTGACAAGGCGGCGGTGCCGGTCGGCCTGGTCCGGGAACCGATCGAACTGAAGGCTGCGGGCACGCCGATTCTGTACCGCAACTTTATTGAAGGGGCCGGTTCGCGGGCGATCGGTGTCGGCTATCCCGAGCACACCAACCTGGCATGGGACGCGAACGACATGCGGCTGGCCCTCATCTGGCACGGGGCGTTCATTGATGCCTCGCGGCATTGGAACGGCCGCGGCGTCGGCTATGAAGGCCCGCTGGGTGATGATGTGCTCCCGATGCCTACGGGACAACCGCTGGCGCAACTCGACTCGGTCAATGCGTCGTGGCCGGGTGGGTCTGCCCGGGACAACGGCTTCCACTTCCGGGGCTACTCACTGAATGAGCAGCAGCAGCCAACGTTCCGTTACACGGTCGGCAAGCTGGAAGTGACTGACTTCCCCAAGCCGGTCGATGTGCCGAATACGAAGTACGCACATCTCCAGCGGACGTTGACGGTCAACCCGACTGCTGCAGCCGATGGTTGGTACTACCGGGCTGCGACGGCGGGGAAGATCGAACTGATAGCCCCCGGTGACTACCGGATCGACGGGGTCTGGACGTTGACCATCAAGAGTGACGCGGTCCCGATTCTTCGCGACAGCCAGGGGAAGAGCGAACTCCTCGTCCCGCTGACTTTGCGTCAGCAACCGGTCACGATCACGCTGCAGTACGCATGGTAAGTGCGTGCGAGGAGGTCGTCCGCGGTAAAGTCGCCATCCTGCTCTACAGGATGAGCGGATGACGGACTCACGTGCGTGGTTTCAAGAGAAGAGACCCAGCCATCGGAATGGCAGGGCTTCCATAGACGTTTGCGCGCGGGGGATGACGTGCTGGTTGCGAGCGAACTGAGGTATGACTACAGCCGGCCGCTGCGGAAGATGCCGTAGATCAGCCAGATTGCCAGCAGGCTCGACAGCAGATAAATCGGCACGGTCAACCAGAGCGTGTTGGCTCCTTCGCGGATCAACAACGCCGAGGCGACAATCAACGCAGCCATCACTACGCCCACCGTGAGGCGGTTGCTGGAGCGTTCGAGCTCCAGCGTGAAATGATCGAGTCCGACGTGCTGCAGTTGAACCTGCAGATCGTCCTGGCTCAGTTTTTCCAGCGTGCGGGAGACATGCCCCGGCATCTCTTCGAGGGCACTCCAGACTGCTTTGGAGCGTTTCCACGCGCGATCGGCCAACCGGCCGGGCTGGAACCGCTCTTTCACCAGCGACTCGACATACGGCTGGAGATGACCCGCCAGATTGAACTCGGGATCGAGCCGGCGGCCAATCCCTTCCAGCGTGACGAGGGCCCGGATCAGCAACGTGAGGCTGCCGGGACATCGAATCCCATGCTGACCGAGCAGGCCCACGAAATCGCTGAGCATGTGGCCGACGTTCAGCCGCTCCAGTTCGACGCCGTAGTAGTTCGAAACGAAGTCGCGCATATCGATCCGCAAGAGCGGTCGATCGATCGGTCGGAACGGGTCCCCCAGGCTGAGGACGACGTCCACGGCAGAGTCAGCGTCCTGCCGGGCGATGGCGACAAACAGGTCGATGAGTTGTTCCCGCATCGGCTCGTCGAGCATGCCGATCATGCCGTAATCGAGCAGGCAGATCGCTCCATCGTGCCGGACGCGCAGGTTCCCCGGATGCGGGTCGCCGTGAAAGACCCCGAACTCGAACGCCTGCTTCATGAAGAGCCGGGCCCCGCGCACGGCGACGTCGGCCGGACTGCACGGGAGCTGCGTCAGATCGGCCGTGTCGTCGATCTTGAAGCCATCGACGAACTCCATCGTCAGGACCCCCTCGGTCGATAAGTCCGAGTAGACACGCGGGACGTAAAGTGTCGGGTCCTTGCGAAAGTAGCGCGCGAATTCGAGCATCGTTCGCCCTTCCCGGGCGAAGTTCAGTTCCCTGCGGATCGAACGGCCAAAGTGCATCACCAGCCCGGTCGGATCGAAGACTCGCGATTCGGGAATATGCCGCTCGAGCAGGACGGCAAGTTCCTGCATCAGGGAGAGGTCGCGTTCAATATCGCGAACAGCCGTGGGACGACGAATCTTGATCGCCAGCGGCGTCCCGTCGTGATGGACCGCCCGGTGCACCTGGGCCAGCGATCCGGCAGCGAGCGGCTCCGGATCAAACGACTGGAACAGCTCGGAAATCGGCCGTCCGAGTTCGCGTTCAACCTGGGCCATCGAATCGGAAGAGGGAAAGGGGGGAACGCTTTCCTGTAGCCGACGCAATTCCGCGATCATGTCGGCGGGAATCAGGTCGGGGCGGGTGCTCATCACCTGGCCGAACTTGATGAACGTCGGCCCGAGGGCTTCCAGACTCAACCGGACACGGGCGACAGTCGTCAGCGGCGGGGCAACCTGATCGGTTCGCCGCATCACCCAGCGGCTCCACCGCTGCCAGAAACTCCGCAGCCCGATTCGGTCGACGACATCGCCGAACCCGTGATTGAACATCACGGCCGCGATCTCGCGCGATCGACTCAGATTTCGCAGCAGACGAAACGGATGCGGTTCCACGCAGCACTCTCCGGTGTGATTCCGTTGTACCGTATGGTCACGGCAGTGTGCGAGGGAGTCCCAGGGACTCTGTCCGCGGGCGTCGGGAGGTTACATCACCGAGAAATAGTTCCGCACGGCGAAATCGAATGCCGCCGGTGTCATCTGCTTGGGCACATTCCGATAGTTGCAGTAGTTCTTCACCTGCAGTAGCAAGTCACGCGGCTGACACGAGCGGAACGGCCGGTTCACCTTGCGATAGTGCTCGGCGATCAGGTGGTCGACCGAGGGTTCGTGGTACTGGAACCCCTGTCGTGGCGCCAGAATGCGGAGCATCTCGCGGAATTGCTCTTCGGTCGGGTCGGGAACCTGGATCTTGTAGGGAATGCGGCGCAGAAACGCCCCATCGACCAGATCGCGCGGTTCCAGATTCGTCGAGAAGATGATGAGCTGATCGAAGGGGACCTGAATCTTCTTGCCGCTGGGGAGATTCAAAAAATCGTAGCGCTTTTCCAGCGGAACGATCCAGCGATTGAGCAGTTCGGTGACGGGCATCCGCTGGCGGCCGAAGTCGTCAATCAGCAGTGTGCCGCAGTTACTTTTCAATTGCAGCGGCGCTTCACAGACCCGCGTTTGCGGATTGAATGTGATTTCGAGTTGTTCCATCGTCAGTTCGCCCCCCGCGACGACGGTGGGACGCACGATCTGCACCCAGCGGGGATCGACCCCACTCAGGTCGAACAGACCGCTCTCGGTCACCTGCGGGATTTCTTCATGCAGACCAGGGTCAAACAGACGAATGATCTCGCCATCGATGCCGATGGCTCGCGGGATCCAGATCGAGGAACCGAAGCACCGCGTGATCCGTTCCGCGATGCTCGTTTTTCCGTTGCCCGGTTCGCCGAAGAGGAACATGCCCCGGCCGGAGTTGATCGCCGGTCCCAGTGAATCGAACAGGTCTTCACTAATCAGCAGGTCGGAAAACGCGGACTCCAGGTCTTCCCGGGTCGCGATTTGTCCCGCAATCGTCTGCTGCTGCATCGCATTCAGATAGACGGGAAGCGAGACCGGCGCAGCACCGCAGTACGTGCATTCCTGCATGTAACGGCGGGCACGCTCACGGCCCTGATCGGTAATGCCGTAAACGTAGTCGCCCATCTCCGCTGAGCCGACCAGTTCCAGCAGCCGGTCGCGCTTCATCTCTTTCAGGAGTGGATCGAGCAGCGCGAAGGGCAATTTGATTTGCAAAGACAGTGACCGTCCCGAAGCGGTGCCGCGGACCAGCAATGCCTTGAGCAGCAACCGTTCGACATCGTCGTTCGTCAGATCGGCCGCTGCGAGCGACGCCGGGCACTCCGGTTGAAAGGCCGGTTCCTCGTCGGTCGTTTTCTTTCCTAAGAGCGTTTCCACCCGCCGAAAGAGTTCCGAGAGCCGCGCACCACTCTGCGTGGAGACCACTTCAGAGCCCGTCGGTATCGACGGAGGAGACGGCAGGTCTCGCTCGGTTTCTGGTGTCGGCCCGTCGAGATCGGAGAAATCGAGTTGCAGATCGGTCAGCGATGACAGCGAGTCAGGCAACAACGGTGCTGCCGACACCGGTGCGGTGTTCGCTTCGACAGTGGTTTCCGAGTTGCGGCTACGGCGGGACATCATCAACTTCTTGCGTCGCGTCGACGTTCGCGGACGGAGGTTGTCTTCCGGCAACACTAGGCCACGTTCTTAGGTCCGTCAAAAACCACGCGGCTGCCCTCCTTGCGATTCCTCTGGTTCAGTCGTTACGTTCGCGATATCCAGACCATTCCTCACAGAAGAGCGACCACCATGGCAGATCGATTTCGCGACCGGGTTGTGCTGATCACCGGCGGGGCCCGAGGGATCGGGGCCGGGTGCGCGCGAGTTTTCTGTCAGGAAGGGGCCAGCGTCGCGGTCGTCGATCGCGATGAGACGGCAGCGGAAGAGTCAGCCGCGGCCCTCACGCAGGTCGGTCCCGGAACCGCCGCCGCGTGGACTTGCGATGTCAGCGACAGCCAGGCCCTCGAACAGACGATCCAGTCGGTCGTGAACCACTGGGGGCGGCTCGACTGTCTGATCAACAACGCCGGGGTGCATCCCCCTGCCACCTCGATTGATGACACGACGATTGCGGACGTGGAAGAGTTATTGCGGATCAATTTCCTCAGCACCTTTGCCGCGGCGAAGTTCGCTGTCTCGGAACTCCGCAAAACCCGCGGAACGATTGTCAACATTTCCTCGATGACCGCGGTTCTCGGTCAGGACCGTTCCAGCGCATACGCTTCGACCAAGGCGGCCCAGGTTGGACTGACAAAAGCACTCGCGGTGGAACTCGGACCGCAGGGTGTGCGCGTGAATGCGATCCTCCCGAGCAATATCGATACGCCGCTGATGCACGCATGGGCGGCGACGTTGGACGACCCCGCTTCCGCCCTTGCCCGTGTCGCAGCCTTACAGGTTTTCGGACGCATGGGGACACCGGACGAAATCGGCCGCGTGGCCCTCTTTCTGGCCACGGAAGACTCGAGCTTTCTGACCGGTCAGGCACTGGAAGTCGAAGGGGGCGCAAGTCTCGACTATTAGGGATCAAACGAGTCCCGGAGGGCATCGTTGCCTGATTGACTGACCCGTGTGGAAATCACGGAAGCTGACCTCACCTGTAGGGCAGGCTCACACCTGCAAGATATGCGAGCCACGGTAATTCGCCGATGGCAGGCGGGAGCCTGCCCTACTTAAGAAACTTCCATGCGGGTCAGGCGAGCCAACTCAATGAGGTCTTCAGCCCCATCAATCGGGCTGGAGATGATGAATCAGGCGTTCCTGACAACCCAGCCTCAACGAGGATCCTTGCGAGTTCATTTCGACAGACCGCCGAGACCGCCCTCTGTACAGGCGACACTTATATTCGTTGTAATTGTTACGCGCCCGCTTGCATCGGCGTCGCTGAGCGGGTAACACATGGACGACGAAGGATGCACGTTCGCGACGATGTGGAAGGCAGGAAGCCCTCAGTCGTCGAGGTTCGGACGTGACGGTTGATCCTCAAAACAGGAGCTCACGGATGAGCCATTTACGCGTCGTCTGGCCGGATGAAGAGACGGCCGAAGATCAGTTCGGCGATGTCGGTGTCACGATCGCCTTTGATCAGGCCCACACGCCTCGTGCCCCCAGATTCTTCCGCGTGGTCGAGCGGGCACAACGGCTGCATGCCAACCGCCGCTGTCCCTTCTGTGCTTACCCACTGGTCGAACCGATTGAACTGGACAATGCCACGGTCAATCGCTGCGGCCAGCCGATTCCCGGCACCGCCACCCTGGTCGGATTTCACTGTCAGGGTTGCCAGGCAGAATGGTCGGCCTAGACGGTGCGAGGGGACCATCGCCAGCATCTCCTGAGAGTCTCGAAGGAACGCAAGACATGCTGACTCGCTGTGGGCGGATCATTCAGGGGTTGTTGGCGGCCGCTCTGCTGGCCTGTGGTGCCCAGACTTATGCCGGGGACTGGCCGCAGATTCTCGGTCCGCAGCGGAACGGGATTGCTGAGAAAGAGATCCTGCCCGCGGTCTGGCCCGCGAAATTTGCCCCTGCGTGGACCGTTCCTTGCGGGTCTGGCTTTGCAGGAGTGGCCCTCGCTGAAGGAAAGGTTGTGCTCTTCCACCGGCAGGGTGGGGAAGAAATTATTGCGGTGTATGACGCTGCAAGCGGGACTCCGGTCTGGTCGAAAAATTATCCGTGCGATTACCAGGCGTCGATTGTCGAAGACGATGGTCCCCGTGCTGTGCCGACGATCCATCAGGGCCGGGTCATCACCTTCGGTGTCGCCGGCCGCCTGAGTTGTCTGCAACTGAAGGATGGGTCGATCAACTGGTCACGTGATACGCACCAGGAATTCAAGGCCCCTGCCGGATACTTCGGTGCAGGAAGTGCGCCCCTTGTGGAAGGGACGCATGTGATCGTCAACGTCGGCGGACCGAACGGGGCGGGCGTGGTCGCATTTGACCTGCAGTCCGGCAAGACCGCCTGGAAAGCAACCGACGAACTCGCCAGCTATGCAGCCCCCATCGCCCACACACTGCAAGGAAAACGCCGGGTGTTGATGATTACCCGGTTGAATTTCCTCGGCCTCGATCCGGAGGATGGGAAGGAAGTCTTCCGCATTCCTTTTGGAGCCCGCGGACCGACCGTGAATGGAGCGCTCCCGGTGTTCGTTGCCGATCACGTGCTCCTCACGGCCAGTTATGGAATTGGTGCGAAGCTCGTCCATCTCGGTGCCGAAAAGGCAGACGTGACGTGGGACGAGCAGGTTCTCTCCAGTCAGTACACGACACCGATCGTACAGTCCGGGCACGTCTACGGAATCGACGGGCGACAGGATGGCGGCCCCGTCAGCCTGAAGTGCTTCGATCCCATCACCCGGCAGATCGCCTGGACCAAAGACGGCCTGGATTATGCGACGCTGATTGCCACGGAACAGCACCTGCTGGTGATGCAGACGAACGGCGTGCTCCGGGTTGCAGACCTGTCACCCAAAGCCTACCGCGAAGTCGCCCAGTACAAATTGCTGACCGGCACGACCCGGGCCCTGCCTGCGTTGTCCCGGGGACGCTTCTACATCCGCAACGAGCGGAATCTCGCATGCTTCGACTTCCGCGGTGCTGTGAATTAACCCATCCTGAGCCGCGCGAGCGCAGGGTTCTAAATCGAACTCGGGAGTCACTTGCGCGAGAAGCATAGGCTGGAGATGGACGCAATTCCAAAGTAGCCATCATGCTCCGCATGATGAGCGGAGTGCCCCAACCAGCGTGGAGAGTTCCAGAGATCGCAATGACGACTGTGCGACCTACGCGTCTCCCGCTGGCAATTCGCCGTGGTGGTTGCGAGAATCAACACGGTTGTCTGCGTCTGTGTTCCAGCCTTCAGGAAAGCTTCGCCGATGGGATTGTTGACCGGAAAAAGTGTTCTCGTGACCGGGGCGTCCCGCGGGATCGGACGGGGATGTGCTCTGGAGATGGCACGGGCCGGGGCGAATGTGGCGATCAATTATCGGTCGCATCCGGAAGAAGCCGAAGAGGCTGCCGCGGAGGCTCGTGCCTTCGGCGTGAAAGCCATCACCTTGCAGGGCGACGTCGCGGACCGCGAGCGTGTTGAAGCCATGGTCGCCGAGACTGCCGCGGCGTTCGGTCGGCTTGACGTCTTTGTCGCAAATGCTGTCTACAGCGATCGCCAGTTGATGCTCGAAGCCGATCTGGACGGTTTCAAGAAGACGATCGACGTCGGCATGTGGGGAGCTTTCTATGGGGTCCGTGCTTCGGCCCAGCAAATGGTGAAACAAGGCGTTGGTGGTTCCATCGTCATCATCAGTTCGCCGCATGCGGTCCTCGCGATCCCGACCGCGATGGCCTACAACATGGCCAAAGCCGCGATCGATCACATGGGGCGTACGGCCGCCCTGGAACTCGCACCGCATCGCATTCGTGTGAACATCATTCATCCCGGCTGGATCGATACGCCCGGGGAACGCAAGTTCTTCACCGAAGAGCAGATTCAGGAAGGGGGCAAAGCACTCCCCTGGAAGCGGCTCGGGCGTCCCGATGAAGTGGGCAAAGTGGTGACGTTTGTCGCCAGTGACGACGCCGAGTACATGACCGGCAGCACCGTCGCTGTCGATGGCGGCGTGAGCCTCCCCTGGTGGTCCGATCGCAGTGACGGCAAGCTGTAAGTCACCACACAATCGCGCCCGGCTGCTGACACGACCGACATTTGCCCCTGCTCCGCCGTTCTGCGATACTACCGCCGCGGATGATGGTGTCCGCTGGTTCATTCCGTTTGCTCACACGGTTGGTGGATGACGCGCGCTCCTGCACAGGCTGTCCGCCTGGAGAATGGTCTGACGGTCGTCGTGGAGACGCTCCCAGAGGTCCGCTCTGCAGCGTATGCGCTGCTCGTTCCTGCTGGGAGCGCCTGGGATCCCCCCGGTCAGAACGGCATCGCGTCAACGCTCTGCGACTGGATGACGCGCGGTGCTGGCGAGTTGGGCAATCGTGAATTCTCGATCGCGGTCGATCGCCTCGGACTTCAGCACAATCAGAACGTTTCGGCGTCGCATCTCAGCTTCACCGGGGCCTGCCTGACCGAACATCTCGAAGGAGCCTTACAGCTCACGGCCGACATGGTCGCCCGCCCGCAGTTACGCGATGACGACTTCGCCCCGGCGATCGCCGCAGTTCTGTTCGAACTGCAGTCGCTGGAAGATGAACCGCGGCAGAAGGTCATGCTGGAACTGATTCGGCGGTGCTATCCGCAGCCGTGGAATCAACCGCCCGAAGGGGCGGTCGCCGACGTGGAAGGACTCACGCCGGATATCGTTCGAAGTCATGGACGCGCTGTCCTGCTGCCGAATGAAACGATCCTGGGGATCGCTGGCAACGTGACCGTGGAAGCGGCCCTGGAGATGGCCCGCCGCACGTTCGGAGAGTGGCGACCAGGGACACCGCGGACGCTGACCAACGGTCCCCGCGGGAACCGACTGGAGCATTTACCGGCAGAGGCCCAGCAGACGCAGATCGGTGTCGCGTTCCCCGCAGTCCCCTATCAGCATCCCGACTATTACGCGGCCTGGGCAGCGGTGAGCGTCCTCAGCGGCGGGATGAGTTCGCGCCTCTTCACCGAAGTCCGCGAGAAACGCGGGCTGTGCTATTCGGTCTACGCGACCTTGAGCACCCTGCGTGAAGAAGGTGTGGTCCTCTGCTATGCCGGGACGACGAATGAGCGGGCCCAGGAAACGCTCGATGTGCTCCTCTCGGAACTTGCTCGGCTGGAACAGGGGATCGCTGATGACGAACTCCGCCGGGCCAAAGCACTCGCCCAGAGTTCGCTCGTGATGCAGCAGGAGTCGGCCTCGGCCCGTGCCGGTTCGATTGCCCGTGACTGGTATCACCTGGGACGAGTCGTCCCTGTCGATGAAGTCCAGCAGCGGATCGCCGCATTGAAGCCGAACGATCTGGTCAACTATGTCCGACAGCATCCGCTGACGAATGGCGTGGTGGTCACGATCGGGCCACAGCCGCTCGTCGTGCACTCGCCACCCACAACTGACCCCGCCTGAGGCATGGCTCAATGAACTCGCCGCCGGAGAGGTGCGGGGAAGGATTCACCAGGTGACAGTGCAACAGGCAGTACTGAAAAACGGGCTGCAAATCATTGGCGAGCCGCTGCCTCAGGCACGGAGTATTGCCTTCGGCTTCTTTGTACGGGCCGGTGCCCGTGACGAAACCGAAGCGAATAACGGCGTGAGCCACTTTCTGGAACACATGGCATTCAAAGGGACCGAACGGTATTCGGCCGCGGAAGTCAATCTCCTCTTCGACGAAGTCGGCGCGCACTACAACGCCGCCACCGGCGAAGAGAGCACGATGTATTATGCGACCGTTCTCCCGGAGTTCCTGGCGGAGACGTTCGCCGTTCAGGCCGCGATCCTCTTCCCCGCCCTGCGGCAGGACGACTTCGACACCGAGAAACAGGTGATCCTCGAAGAGATCGGGATGTACGACGATCAGCCGTCGTTCGTCGCGTACGATCAGGCGATGCATCTTCACTTCTCGGGGCATCCGCTGGGGCACACAATCCTCGGCACCAAAGAATCGGTGACGGCCCTCACCGCCGAACAGATGCTGGCCTATCACAGGGCGCGGTATGCGAGCGAGAACATCGTCCTCGCCGTCAGTGGTCGGTACGACTGGGATGAAGTCCTGGCCCTCGCCCAGCAGCACTGTGGTCACTGGCCCTCGGGAGGCGCACCCCGCATCGTGACGCTGGCGAACCCGATGGTCCGCCAGCGTCTCTTTCCACGCCCCCATCTGCAGCAGCAGACGATCTGCGCGTTCTGTCCGGCCCCCTCGATTACGCACCCGCTGCGCGATGCTGCCGATTTGCTCGCGGTGATCGTCGGCGACGATGCGAACAGCCGCCTCTTCTGGGAACTCGTGGACGATGGTTCCGCCGACTCAGCGGAACTGCAGTACCAGGAATTCGAGGGAGCCGGGGCGTATCTCAGCGTCCTTATCGGCGATCCCGAAGCGACTGCCGAGAATCTTGCAGTCTTCCGCCGGGTCTACGAGGAAGTCAATCGGACGGGCGTGACCGACGACGAATTGAGTCTCGCCCAGACCAAGCTCTCAACACGACTGGTCCTCCGCTCAGAACGACCGATGGGCCGCCTCGGACAACTCGGTCACGACTGGCTGCTGCGCCGGGAATACCGCAGCGTCGAAGAAGACCTGCAACGCATTGCCGCCGTCACCCCAGCCGCGATTCGCGCGGTGCTCGATGAGTTCCCGCTGCAGCTGATGACGACAGTCGGCGTCGGCCCCCTGATGGAACTCCCCTCAAAGTCGCCATCACGCTCCGCGTGATGAGCGGAGCGACCACCAGCGTTGCCAGTTCCCCAGGCAATTCAGGTCATACTGACACTGAAGTCGAGTGCCGATCCTAGGGGAAGGCTTCGTCTTGTCGAAGACCTGCAATCGTGGCTGCAGCGACCCAGCGTTGCTGCTGGGCATCGATGCGGGCCAGTTCGGCTTCCAGCAGAGTCTTCTGGGCCTGCAACAGCCGCAGGAAGTCGATCTGCCCCTGGGCATAGAGTTGCTGGCTGATCTGGAGCGTCTCACGGGCTTTCGGCAGGATCTGTTCTTCGTACTTCGTCACCAGTTGACTGGCAGCCCGATAAGTCGAGAGTGATTGGGCCGCTTGATTGGCCAGTTCGAGTTCCACACGTTGCACATCGGCCCGGGCCCCTGCCAGATGGGCCTGCGTCGCGAAAATGTTCCCCTGGTTCTTGTCCCAGAGGGGCACCTCGACCGAGACCTGGAACAGTCCCTGGTTCTCGTAAGGGCCCGTGACCTGTCGCTGATACCCACCCATCACGTTGATGTTCGGAATCGGTTCGACGATTGCCCGCTGTAACTTGACACCCTGCCGATCGACTTCGGTCCGGGCGATGTTCGCCGCAGCGTTCATCTGGCCGACTTCGAACCGCAGGCTTTGCAGGTCGTATTCGGGCAGCGGTGTCTCGAGGTCTCCCTCCAGACGGGCAATCTCCAGATCGGGGAGACCGCAGAGAATCGACAGTTGACGCCGACCGACATCGTAGATGGTGGTGGCGTTGGCGAGACCGACTTCCGCCCGGTCGACTTCAATCCCGAAGAGGAGCGTATCGCTGCGGGTCCCTTCGCCGGCCATCAGCAGTTTCTCGGCGACATCTTTCGAGCGCGACGCGATCTGCACCAGCGACTGCCACGTCGCCACCCGGTTCTGGGCAGCCAGGGTGACGAAAAACTGCTGGCGAATCTCGGTCACGATCCCGAAACGCGTCTGTTGCCAGGCGAATTCGGCCTGCTGCACTTCGCGGGCGATGGCTGCAACGTCCAGTTTCAGCTTATGAGCTGTCACAAGGTCTTGTGAGGCGAAGACATTGTACTGGCTGTCTTTGCCTGCCATCTGGGGCGACGAAGTCGACAGGATCGGATTCGGATAGAGTCCGGCCTGCACGGCTCGTCCGCGTGTCGCCTGCACGGCCTGATAAGAGGCTGTGAGCTTCGGATGGTACTGATCGGCTAATGCGATCACACCGACCAGGCTCATCGCTTCCTGGGACGCAAGCATTTCTTCGTAGGGTTTGGCGGCCTCGGTCCCCGCCGGTGCGGTTTCGTTCGGTGCTGGTGGGACTGCCGCCTCGGCTTGTGCTGAGACCGGGACGATGACCGACTCCGTCTGCTCGACGGCCGCTGGCTTGCTCGTTCGAGTGGCTGATGACGGAACTGGGCTGTCCTTTGCCGGGCGGGCAGCAGTGGTCGCCGGGGACTTCACAGGGGCTTGGGGCTTCTTCGGAACCGCCACCGTCACGGGCGACGACGACTTTCCAAAGAGTTTCCAGGACGATGACGTCTTTGCGTCCGCGGACTTCGAATCGGCAGTCTCTGCCGCTTCACTTGCCACAGCCGGTTTCCGCCGGGCAAACGGGTTGAGTGACCACCCCGCTCGATCTTCTGCCTGGGTGAACGAGAGTGGTGTCATACAGAGCGTGAGCAGCACGCCCATCCGTGTTCGATTCATGCCAGCATCCTTGCTGTGCGCAACGTGTGCGCGATGATCCTTCATCAGCATCGGCAGACTGCTCCCAGCGGCCTGCCACAATCCCGGACCCGGTCCTCCATTGCAGGTGTCACCCTGCGCGTGATCGTCACGACCCGAAAACTCAACGAAACGACTGCGACCGGCAGACTGCCGTCGTGTTCAGTGTTAGTGCACCATTGAGGCCGCTTCCGGATTCGCCGGGAGACCGCGCACGAACCACTGGTAGACCGCGGGAATCACCAGCGTCGTCATCAGCGTCGAGGTGATCAATCCGCCGATCACCACGGTCGCCAGAGGCCGCTGCATCTCGGCCCCCGCTCCATGCGAGAGGGCCATCGGTACAAAGCCGAGACTCGCCACGCTGGCCGTCATCAGAACCGGCCGCAGTCGGACTTCTGCAGTCTCTTCGGCCGCTTCACGCGGTGGTCTTCCGCGGGCGCGTTCGGCTTCAGCGTGACTGACCCAGACCAGTCCGTTCAATACCGCCACACCGAACAAGGCGATGAATCCGACCCCTGCGGAGATGCTGAAGGGCATCTCGCGCAAGGCGAGGGCCATCACTCCACCCGAGGCTGCGAACGGCACGGCCATAAAGATCAGCCACGCCAGCCGTGCGGAGTGGAACGTTGTGTGCAACAGCAGGAAGATCATCAGCAGCACCACGGGAGTGACAAGTGCCAGTCGTAAACTGGCTGACTGCAGATTCTCGAAATCCCCGCCCCAGCGGAGTTCGTAGCCATCCGGCAGGGTGACTTCTTTGGCAATCTTGGCCTGGGCTTCCTGCACGAACCCAGCGATATCCCGACCCCGCACGTTGGCCTGCACATAGGTCCGACGCATCGTCCCTTCGTGTTCAATCGCCGGGGGAGATTCTTCTTCGATCAGGTCGGCCAGTTCACCCAGAGGGACCTGTCGACCATCGGCCGAGAAGACGGGAATCTGTGCAAGACGCTCCTGATCCTGCCGCCACTCCGCCGGAAAGCGCACGAGAATCGGAAAGCGTTTCTGCCCCTCGAAGACTTCACCCGTCCGTCGCCCGCCGATTGTTGCGACGGCATTCATGACCTGCACCGCGTCGACTCCATACCGGGCAAGAGCTTCGGGACGGGCCTGAATCCGGATCGTGGGGAGATCGGCCTGATGTTCGGCTTTCACATCGACAGCCCCCGGAATGTCGTGCAGAATCCGTTCCAACCGTTTCCCCAACCGTGCGAGTGTCTTCAAGTCGTTGCCATACACCAGAATGGCCACGTCGGCCTTGACCCCGGCGACGAGTTCATCGACGCGCATTTCAATCGGTTGAGTGAAGCCGAAGATGGCCCCAGGGACATTCTTCCCCAACCGCTCCGACATTTCTTCGATCAATGAGTCGCGCGAGCGATGGGCTGGCCAATCGTGCTCGGACTTCAAGAGCACCCACACATCGGTCTGCTGGACCCCCATCACATCGTTCGCGATTTCCGGGCGTCCGGTTTTACAGAAGACCGTGCGGACTTCCGGCATCTGCATCAACTGGGATTCAATCAACGTCGTGATTGCTTCGGCATCCTCAAGGGTGGCACTCGGCAGACGGTTGCACTCGATCAGAATGTCCCCTTCTTCCAGCCGCGGCATGAACTCGGCCCCGAGTCGTGCACCGATCGGCACACTCACGAAGAGCACTGCCGCCGCCACCAGCACCGTCCAGACGGGATGTTTGATGGCTTTGTCGACCACGGGGAGATAGACCGTGTGGGCCAGCCGGATCAACCAGTTTTCTTTTTCGCTGGGCTTCTTCGGCAACGCGATTGCGGCCATCGCGGGCATAAACGTCAGTGAGAGAACCAGTGAACCCGCCAGGGCAAACAGCACGGTGAGTGCCATCGGCCGGAACAACTTCCCTTCGGTTCCCTGCAACGCGAGGATTGGAAGATAGACGACCGAGATGATGAGCTCGCCGAACATCGTCGGTTTGCGGACTTCGATCGCCGCGTCGCGGATCACATCCTCGACAGGTCGCCCCGCATGATTATGCGCCAGTCGCCTCACGCAGTTCTCGACCATGATGACCGAGCTGTCGACGATCAATCCGAAGTCGATCGCCCCCAGGCTCATCAGGCTGGCGGTGATTCCGGTGAGGGCCATCATGTTCGCTGCGAAGAGCATCGACAGGGGAATCGCCAGGGCCACGATGATCCCGGCCCGCAGGCTCCCCAGCATGAGTAACAGCACGATGACGACGAGCGCGCCCCCTTCCAGCAGATTCTTCTCGACGGTGTGCAGCGTCCGTTCGATCAGTTCCGCCCGGTCATAGGTGACTTCGATCCGCACCCCTTCCGGCAGGGTCTCATTGATTTCTTCAATCCGTTCTTTGGCAGCATGCACGACCGTCCGTGAGTTCGCTCCGAAGAGCATCATCACCATCCCAGTCACCGCTTCACCGCGACCATCGCGAGTGACGGCCCCCTGCCGGACGAGCGGCGCGATCGCAACCTCGGCGACGTCACTCAGCAGCAGCGGTGTCCCACCGGTTTCACGCAGTACGACGTGTTGCAGGTCATACTCATTCTGCAGCCGGGCCTGCCCGCGAATGAACCGCTGCTCGCCGTTGTGAACGACATAGCCGCCCCCCGCAGTGACGTTGTTGTCTTCCAACTGCTCGAACAGATCCTCCAGCGAGATCCCGGTCGCGGCCAGTCGATCGGGATCGGGGCGGACTTCATACGACCGATAGTAGCCCCCATGGGTGTTGATATCGGTAATGCCGGGGACCGAGCGTAACCGCGGTGCGATCTCCCATTCGAGCAGCGTCCGCAGTTCCATCGTCGACAGGCGTTCGCTGCGGACTTCGAACTGCAGAATCTCACCGAGAGCCGTCGAGAGCGGGCCGATTTTCGGTGCCCCGTAACCAGCGGGGATCCGGTCGGCGGCATCGCCCAGCCGTTCGGTCACCAGTTGCCGAGCCCGATAAATGTCGGTCCCTTCCTCGAAGACCGCAGTAACGACCGAAATGCCGAACTTCGAGACGCTCCGCAGTTCCGTCAACCGCGGCAGGCCCGACATCGTCCATTCCACGGGGTACGTCACCATCTGCTCGACCTCGAGCGGCGTGATTGGCCCGCAGTCGGTCACGATCGTCACCTGCGTGTTGGTGAGATCGGGAACCGCATCGATCGGTAACGAGATCGCCGAGTACGCCCCCAACGCACCCATCAACAGGACGAGCGAGAGGACCAGCATGCGGTTATGGAGCGAAACTTCAATCAGGCGTGCCAGCATGGCAGCTTCCTCAGAGAACCAGAACGATGACCACGATCAACGAAGACTTGCATGGAACCCAGTCGGACCAATCTTCCCCAGGACGATGCCAACCTGTTCACTCTTCGGGTTCGAGGAGCAACTCGCTTTTCAGATAGAACGCCCCCGCAGTGACGACCTTGTCTCCCGCTTTCGGACCACTGAGGAGCTCGACTGCGTCGTGTGACTCCTGCCCCAGTTCCACATCGACTGCATGGAATTTGCCAGCCGAGTCCTCCACAAACACGAACTGCCGTCGCTCATGGTGCATCACCGCGCTCTTCGGCATCGCCAGCGTTTCGACGGCATCTCCCATCGGCAAAGAAACCCGGGCAAACATCCCCGGTCGCAACTCAGAGCGCGGGTTCTCCACCTTCACGACGACCGGCACGGCTCGTGTCTCTTTCAATTGCGCCCGGCCGATAAAGACCACGGTCCCGGCCATCGATCGTCCCGGGAAGGCCGTGACTTCCAGCCGGACCGTATCGCCCTGCTGCAGATGCAGGGCCGACCAGTCCCGATCGCGAACTTCGGCTTCCACCCACAGCGTGCTGGTATCGGCGACGATCATCACCCCGCTCGCCAAAGTCAGGCGTTCGCTGGCCGCCACGAGGAGTTCTTCCACGGTGCCGCCGATCGGGGCCCGCAACGACCAGAGGCTTAATGCCGCCGAGTTTTCAGCGGGCATCGGGGCATCGGCTCCCGATCCGATCAACGATGCAAGCCGCTCGCGGGCGATCGCGAGTCGACGATCGGCATCGGCCGAGAGCGTCTCCGCCTTGAACTGCCGCTGCGAGGCTGAAAACTTGGCCGTCTCGCAGGCCGCCTGATACGCCGCGATCGCGACATCCCGCGCTCCCTGCTGTTCGACATACGACCGCCCGGTTGCCAGTCCGGCAGTGGCCAGCGGCTTTAATTGCGCGAGAATCCGTTCCGCGACGATCAGCTTGGAATACCCCGTGAAAATTGGTTCGCGGAAGTCCCCCAGATTCTTGCCCACGAACTCGGCCTGCACCGCTTCGATATCCACCGGCGGTTTGATCTTCTCCAGCAGACTCAGCAGATTGCTTTGCACAGCGGTCGCATTTTCCAGCTCCCTTTTTGCGAGCCGGACTTCCCCCTCGCGCAACAGCACATCGGCCCGCCGATCGCCGATCTCGGGACTTTCGATGACCGCGACCGCTTGCCCGGCGGTCACCACATCACCCGGGCGGACTTTGAGTTCACGCACGACGCCTTCGGTCGGAACCCGCAGTTCCACATGCCGGGTTTCGTCGTAACGGATGCGCCCGGGCGTCATCCGTTCGGGCTGCAATGTCCGGACCGTGATCGGCTCGATCTTGAGCTTCGCCGCGGCCTGTTTTTCCGGTGTGAGGACAACCTGGTCGACCGGTCGTCCGGGCGGTTCCTCGGCGTGAGTGGCGGCGACTTCTGACAGATGACCGCCCGACCCGGCGAAATACCAGGCAGCGATCACGATGCAGATCGTCGCCCCGATCGCGAACAGCATTCGACGAGACATCGGTGACTCCGAAACATGGCAGAAACGATGTGAGTAGATCGCCACCCGATCGGATCTCGACGGGAAGCGTAAGAAACCGATGGCAATGCCGATCGCCCCGGAAGAGGCTGTGATCGCGTCAATTGCCAGGCACATGGTGCGTGCGAAGTTCCACACGCGAACAACAGCAGAGCAGGCTTCAGCGGTCGCCCGGGAGCGGGCAGTCGCGCGACGTCACGCTCAGCAGAGGCGGACGTTCAAGACGGTCTGCGCAGAGTGTTCCGCGAGCAGCGAAGCAAGAAAGTGTCGCACACCGACCGGGGCGGGCGGTCCCTCCCGCAGCACCGTCGGGACGCTCAGAAACGTCAGCGAGACCGGGGAGGCGAGTCCGGCATCAATCACCGGAGCGGCAATCGCTGCCGTAAACTGCAACCGCAGAGACGCGTTGGGCGCGTCACCTGAATGCTCGGTCTGACCCCAGGGAGGCAGCACCGCATGCCAGTGCCAACCCAGCGTTGTAAACTCGTCGGCATTCGCGTGAAATGCCGCAAGGTGTTCCTGTAGATCAGCTTCGGCTGCGTGGCTATGGACCAACGGAACGGGGGCCTGCCATAACGACACGATGCACGCCAAGCGGAACAGTGCCGCTTTCCACCGCGAACCAGTGCTCGCAAACCGTGGGTGCATCAAAACCTCTATCGACTATCGTACGCTCCGCACTCCAGCCGAGTCAACAGGGTGATGTTTCCACTTCACGGAGGGGAGCAGTCGGCGATTGTTGGGGAGAACGATTGTCGAGTGTCCGACTCTCCTGAGTCCCGGAGGGACGTCACGAGGTAGCCCCGGCCGTGAGGCCGGGGACCACGATGTTCTCCGATGTCGCAGCCCCGGAGGGGTGAAAGAAATTCGGGGGACACACGTTCGCATCTGTGTCACCCCGCTGGGGCTGGTGTTGTTCGGAACGCAAACCCCCGGCCTCACGGCCGGGGCTACCATTCTGTCGCCCCTCCGGGGCTGAACGGTGCCGCACGGAAACAAAGTGACCACCACCAATGACCGACGGCACCCTCACGGAGGGGGTATGTGACTTCGACCACACACTACTCGACAGTCGCGAGAGTGGATTAGTGCCGGAAGTGACGTCGTCCGGTGAACAGCATGGCGATCCCCAGTTCGTTGCACGCCGCGATCACTTCGTCATCGCGCTTCGAGCCGCCGGGCTGAATCACGGCGGTGATCCCCGCCTGTGCGATCTGGTCAATCCCGTCACGGAACGGGAAGAAAGCGTCGGAAGCACACACGCCCCCTTTCGCCCGGCCCGCCGATTTATGGGCCGCGATGAACGCCGATCGGCCGTTTCATCTCGATCCTGCACAAGCAGCCCGCCAGTCACCCGGCGGAATTCCTGCGTCAGCGCCCGTGGCTCCAGCAACGCCGGGCATTTCAGGAGCCGCACGTTCGCCTTCCACTTCGGCTGCGTCGTGATCGCCGTCCACGCATCGGGTGCATAGTCCGGCGCGATGATCGCTTCGATAAAGCGACCGGGGACACAGAGTTGTTCCACCGTGGCGAGATCGACCGTGCGGTTGAACCCGAGGATCGATCCGAACGCACTGACGGGATCGCCTGCATCGGCATTCACGTAGGCGTCCGCCAGTTCTTGAGCGACGGCACATCCGCACGGGTTGTTGTGCTTGATGACGACCGCTGCCGGCTGCGCGAACTCACGGACAATCTGCATGGCGGCATCGAGGTCGAGCAGATTGTTATAGGAGAGTTCTTTGCCGTGCAGAATCTCGGCCGCAGCGAGCGATGCCGGAGCGGGTTGCGGCTCGACATAGAAGGCGGCCCGTTGATGCGGGTTCTCGCCGTACCGCAGCGTACTGCGCCGCTGGAAGGTCAGATGCATCTCGGCCGGGAAATCTTCCGCGGTGTTGGTCAACTCCGAGAAGTAGTTGGCGATCATCCGGTCATAGCAGGCCGTCAGCTCGAATGCAGCAGCCGCGAGTTCCCGTTTCAATGGGGCCGACAACGGGCCTTTCGCCAGTTCCTGGGCCACACGAGTGTATTGTGAAGGACACGTCACGATCCCGACATGGGCATGGTTCTTCGCCGCAGAGCGGACCATGCTCGGCCCGCCGATGTCGATCTGTTCAATCGCTTCCACGGCTGTAACGCCCGGCCTGGCGATCGTCTCGGCGAACGGATAGAGGTTCACCACCACGAGTTCGAACGGCAGGATCCCATGGGCTGCCATCGACGCCGCGTCCTCAGCCCGGTCTGGCCGCCCCAGCAGTCCGCCATGAACCTTGGGATGCAGCGTCTTCAGACGGCCATCCATCATCTCGGGGAAACCGGTGTACTCGGCGACATCGGATACGGTGAGGCCGGCTGCCTGGAGAGCGGTCCGCGTTCCGCCAGTCGAAACGAGTTCGAACCCCCAGCCGACCAGTTGGCGAGCAAACTCGACCAGCCCGGTTTTGTCACTGACGCTCAATAATGCTCGACGCACACCAGCCATGGACGACTTTCCGCTAGATTCACAGGTGCCACTCCCGCACTGCGGGGCATCGTCCAGTTTATCGCGCGGCGACCGTGAATCACACCACGACCACGGATCATCCCTTTTGCTTGGGACGTGCAGCACTCCGCAGGCCGTGCGTCACCGCTCAGCGTGCGGCTTCGGAGCGATCCAAGAGGGGCGCAGATTACGTGAAGAACTCGGCGGCGTCGCGGTAGAACTCGGGAGACAGGGTCTTCAACTTCCCGACGGCATCGGCGAGCGCGACGTCGACAATTTCGGTCCCCTGCAGGGCGATCATCCGGCCGAACTTCTTTTCGAGCACGAGCCGTCCGGCACCGACACCAAGACGCGTACCGAGCACGCGGTCGAACGCTGTCGGTGATCCCCCGCGCTGCAGATGGCCGAGGACCACACTCCGGGTTTCGATCCCGGTTTTCTTCTCGATGATCTCGGCAACGAGCTGACCGACACCACCAAGGCTGACATGCCCGAAGTCGTCGATCTTAGCGTTCATGGTGACGAAGCCTTCGTCTTGCGAGATCGCGGCCCCTTCACTCACCACGACGATGCCGTACATCTTACCCGCCGCGCGACGGGCGGCGAGTGTGCTGCACATCTTGGCGAGGTCAACCGGAATTTCCGGGAGCAGAATATAGTCCGCGGCCGCAGCCATCCCCGATTCACAGGCGATCCAGCCGGCGTGACGGCCCATCGTTTCCACCACGATGATCCGGCGGTGCGATTCGGCTGTGGTCCGGATGCGATCGATCGCTTCCACGACGATGTTAATCGAAGTGTCGAAGCCGAAGGTGACGTCGGTGCAACTGAGGTCGTTGTCGATCGTTTTCGGGCAGCCGACGGTGTTGAGGCGATGATCGTTGTAGAGTCGATTGGCAACACCAAGGGTATCATCGCCACCGATCGCGATCAGTGCATCGAGACCGAGCTTGGCGTAGGTGTCGAGCAGTTGCGTGACATCTTCGGGTTTCTTGTAGGGGTTCGTCCGCGAACTGCCGAGGATCGTCCCCCCTTTCCAGATGATGTCGTCGGTGTTCTGGATGGTCAGTTCGGTGGTGATCCCCTGGATGGCACCACGCCAGCCCTGGAGCAGGCCGATTACCTGTCCGCCACCGTTGACAATCGCGCGGACCGCCCCGCGGATGACTGGATTGAGACCGGGGCAATCGCCGCCCCCCGTGAGAATCCCGACCTTCATGACCGTTCCTTGCTCGCTGCACATCGCCAGTCTGAGGCGGACTGGCCGAGGCGGTTCCGTTACTTCGTCACCAGATGTTGTTCAACGAATGTGGTATGCATGCGTCCTTCGACGAACGCGGAGTGATTCAGAATCTTCTTCAACAGCGGAATGGTCGTTTTGACCCCTTCGATGACAAATTCATCAAGGCACCGCTTCATGCAGGCGATCGCTTCGGCGCGGGTCGCCCGATGAACGATCAGTTTCCCGATCATCGAGTCGTAATACGGCGGGACGACATAGCCTTCATGCACGTGCGAATCGAACCGCACGCCATTGCCGCCGGGAACTCGCAGTTTGGTGATCTTCCCGGGGCACCCACGGAAGTCGTTATCGGGATCTTCCGCATTGATGCGGACTTCAATCGCCGCACCGTTGCAGGGAATATTGCGCTGCTTCCACGGCAGCGGTTCACCGGCTGCGACACGAATCTGCTGCTGAATCAGGTCGATCCCCGAGATCTGCTCGGTCACCGGGTGTTCCACCTGGATGCGGGCATTCACTTCGATGAAATAGAACTGGTTATTCTGATCAACGATGAATTCGACCGTCCCCGCGTTCGTGTACTCCGCAGCTTTGATCAGTCGCACCGCGGCTTTACAGATGTCTTCCCGGACTGCCTGCGGGAGATTTGGGGCCGGTGATTCTTCGATGAGCTTCTGATGGCGACGCTGTGTCGAGCAGTCGCGTTCCCAGAGGTGGAGCACTTCCCCATGCTGATCGGCGATGATCTGCACTTCGACGTGGCGGGGATTCTCGATGTACTTTTCGAGATAGACCCCGGCGTTGTTGAAGGCTTTTTCTGCCTCGGCAGCGGCTTGCTTGAGGCCGGCCTTCATCGAGATGTCATTGCGGGCGACCCGCATCCCCTTGCCGCCGCCGCCGGCCGTGGCCTTGATGAGTACCGGATAACCGATCCGCTCGGCGATCGCGAGGGCTTCTTCTTCGCTGGTGATGAGCCCGTCGCTGCCGGGAACGAGATTGACCTGGGCCGACTTGGCGAGTTCCTTGGCACTCACCTTATCGCCGAGGCGTGACATCGCTTCCGGTGATGGACCGATAAACGTGATCTTGCACTGACGGCAAACATCCGCGAAGTGCTCGTTTTCGGAGAGAAAACCGTAGCCGGGATGGATCGCCTGAACGTTGCCGATTTCTGCTGCGCTGATGATATTTTTGACCAGCAGATAGCTCTGCCGACCTTGCGCCGGGCCGATGCAGATCGCCTCATCGGCGAGCTTCAGGTAATCGGCACCGCGGTCCGCTTCGCTGAAGACGACGACGGATTCGATCCCCATTTCGCGACAGGCACGAATGATCCGCAGGGCGATTTCGCCGCGGTTGGCGATCAGGATGCGTTGAAACATCGCAGGTCACTTCCCGAGCGTCACAGCGCCCGGCCGAGGTGCGGGAAACCGTCGCGCCGACAGTCCGGGCGACGGGAGCCGACGGCATTGTGCTTCATCACAACGCCGCAGCGAACAGGCGTCGTTACGGACGCACTTTGAACAGCGCCTGGCCGAATTCGACCGCGTCGCCGTTTTTCACCAGAATGGCTTCTACCGTTCCCGCGACTTCAGACGGGATCGGATTGAAGACCTTCATCGCTTCAATCAGGCAGACCGTGGTGGTCGGTCCGATCTTCGAGCCGACCGACACGAACGGCGGATCTTCCGGAGACTGGGCCGAGTAAAAGGTACCGACCGTGGGGGACTTCACCACGAGCAGACCGTCATCTTTGGCCGCGACGGGAGCCGCCGGGGCGGCCGCAGCCGGGGCAGCGACAGGGGCTGCCGGTGCCACGGGAGCCGGTGCGTATGTCGGGACGGCGGTCATCACCGGGGCAACCGCCCCGCGACGCAGACGCCAGTGTTCATCACCACGCCGCAGCGTGACTTCCGACAGTCCGTGCTTCTCCATCATTTCGACGAGTTGCTGGACTTTGTCGAGATCGAAGGGGCCGGACGAACCGGCAGCGGGTTCGGGCATCTCGGCTTCTTTCTCCGGGCGACGCGGACTGCGGGACGGCGGTTGCGGGCCATTCGGGCGAGGGGGCATCGGTCGGTGAACTTTATTCAGCGGCTCTGCTGCGGGTCTCAGGCATCCGCGACAACAGCCAGGTGAGGTTTCCAGCCAACGAACAGCATCTTATTCGTGTGTGATGAACCGATCGGATGATGAATCCAGGGGACCTTACAAACCAAGCGGGACATCGGACAGAATCTCGTATCCATCGCGTGTGATCAAGACATCATCTTCCAGGCGAACCCCACCGAAGTCTGGGAGATAAATCCCAGGTTCCACAGTCAGGACCATCCCCGGCGCGAGGGTTTCTTTCGAGAGGGGGCTGAATCGCGGCCATTCGTGAATCTCCAGGCCGATCCCATGTCCGAGACCATGTCCGAAGTATTTGCCGAAGCCCGCGTCTTCAATCACCTTTCGAGCCGCCGCGTCGACGTCGCGACAAGCTGCCCCCGGGTGAATGGCATCGAAGGCCGCCTGCCGAGCATTGAACACAACTCTATGCAGCTTCTCAAGTTTGGGCGGAATCTTACCCGTGCCTAGAACGCGCGTCAAGTCACTGTGATAACCGGTCGGGCCGATCGCTCCCCAATCAATCAGCACAAACGGCGAGGCATCGAGCCGTTTCAATCCGGCTCGGTAGTGGGGCAACGCCGCATTCGGCCCGACGCCGATGATCGGCTCAAACGCCGCCTTCAAGGCCCCGAACCGCCGCATCGCGTGCTCAAGTTCATGGGCGGCTTCACGTTCCGTCATATCCGGCAGCATCATGGCCTGCAGGATGGCCATGCCGCGTTCGGCCATCCGGACCGCTTCCCGGATGTCCTGGATTTCCTCGGCATCCTTGACCTGGCGCAGCCCTTCCACCAGCGAATCGACCGGCACGAGGTCGATCCCCGTCAGCGCTTCTGTCAGCTGAGCATGCTGGGCAACTGTCGTGTGAGCGGATTCGAAACCGATCCGTCGAACGCCCAATTTCCCCAGGATTTCCGCGAGAAAACCGGCCTGCGTGGCTTTCGCCGTCCGGATCTCGGCGGGAATGCTGGGACATTCCTCGGCCAGTTGAGTCTCGAAGCGGCTGTCGCTGACGATCCGAAGTTGTTTCGGACCAATCAGGAGATGACTCGCGTCACCTGTAAATCCCGTCAGGTAGGTCACATTGATCGGATGACCGACAATCAGCAGTTCGATGTCGGCCCGTTTGATCGCTGCCATGAGTTTCTGACGACGGGTCGCGTGACGATCGGCAGCCATACAAGGTCTTTCGTGACGGGCGAGACATTTCGGAAGCGATCGGATGGTTATGGAGCTGTCGGGGGAGGCTGCGGGACGTCAGATTCCGTCGACGCCATCGCCGAATGCCCGCCGCTGGCCAGCCAGCGACCGACACTGCCGAACCGGCCACTATGCAGCAGTACCAGGAACGCCGGGACAAGAATCGGACGCACGACGAACGTATCGAGCAGGACGCCAACCGCCAGTGCGAATCCCAGTTGCGACATCCCCTTCAGCGATCCCGCCGCGAGCGAAGCAAATGTTCCCGCCATGATAATGCCGCAACTGGAGATGATCCGCCCCGTTTTCGACAAGGCGTGGATCACACCGGGCACGAGGCCCCAGCGGCGCTGCTCTTCCTCGATCCGCGTCATCAGGAAGATGTTGTAGTCTTCGCCGACCGCGATCAGGATCGTGAAGAGGAACATCGGGACCTTCCAGTCGAGACCGGAAAACTCCGCTCCGTCCCACCACCAGAACGACAGGTAAGTTGTGCCCAACGTTGCCAGATAGCTGAAGAGCACGCTCAGAATCAGGTAAAGACAGATGCCCGGCTGCCGCAGAAGCACGACCAGAATGGCAAAGACGCCGAAGATCACCAGGAGATCGATGCGGATCTGATCGCGGTCCGTCACATGCTTAAGGTCACGAATACTGGCGGTCGGACCCAGCACCAGGACTTCACTGGCCGAGGCGATTTCCGACGGCAAAGACGCCTTCACCGCTTCCGTCAGGTGGGAAAGCTGAGTGATGCTTTCCCTCGCAAAGGGGTCGATTTCGCTGGTCAACTCGATCCGTGTGACCGAGCGGGCGAGCGGCTCGGCTTGCGTGACGTAGCGTTCGATCGCCCGATTCGTCGTGATCTTCCGGCGGGCGATGTTGGTGATCGATTCCAGAGTTTCCTCGCCGCCGAACGGATGCGAAACGCTGCGGATATCGGCAAGCTGCAGTTCCTGCCGGCGTTGTCGCAAGCTTTCTGTCAACCTCTGCACAGCAGGAAGTCCCGCATCATCTCCTTCGGTGGCACCAAAATCGATGCCCGGTGCCCGCAGCAACATCAGGATCGGACCGGTCGTCCCCGCTGCAAAGTGCTCGCGGACCGCTTTCGTCCCGACCACACTTCGAGCGTGCTTCGGCAGATCGCTCAGCAGTCCGTAACTGAGGTCGGTATAGAAATACGCTCCGACGATCGCCAGCGGGGCCAGCAGCATTAGACTTGCCAGCCAGATTGCCATCGGCCGGCGAACAATCGCGGCACCGACATGGTCCCACAAATTCTGCAGCCAACTGGCAGAAGGTGCCTCCTCCGCATTGTGCACGACTTTCTGTTTCGGCCAGAAGATCGCCGGACCCGCCAGGCACAGCAACGCCGGGGTAAAGGTCAGCGAAGCGATTAACACAATCACGAGACCAAACGAGATCGCGATCCCGGCATCACGGAACTTGCCGAACTCGGCGAAGACCATCATCCCGATTCCACAGATGACGGTGCCCGCGCTCGCGGCAATCGCCGCCCCCACGTAACCGACCGAGTCGATGACCGCCTGATGATTCGAGATGCCCTGATCGACTTCTTCCTTGTACCGGGCGATCAGAAAGAGGCAGTAATCGACACCGGCTCCATACAGCAGCACGGTGACATACGACTCGAAGCCGGTAAACAACACGATCCAGCCCTGCTGGGCCATGATGCACAGCAAGGCGATCGACAACTTCACGGACAGAAAGACCGTGAGCAGCGGGACCAGGGCGAGGAGCGGTGCCCGATAGATCCCCACCAGCAGGATCACCACCAGGATGATCGTTAGATGCTCGGTTGCTTTCGCGCTGTTTTTGGCTTCCTGCAGCATGTCGCGACCAACCACGGCCGTACCGCTCAAGAGCAGCTCGAGGTGGGGAGGCACCTGCTTCATGAACGGGCTGTCAGCAGCCAGCAAGTCTTCGACCGCCCGCACCACTGGCCCGTTGGCTGCATCCAGGAATTCTCGATCCAGATCGATGACGGCGAGCGTTGCCCGTTCATCAGGACTCAGAAGAAAACGGCCGATGGTTTTATCGCGAAATGTTTTCACGCGTTCAACGTCATCCCCGCTGACCTCTTCAGCCGGAATCAACCGCCGGGCGACTGCTTCCAGGGTGGCCTTCAGTTCCGGTTTCTCTGCGGTTGGTGCCGCGTCTTCGCCGTCATCGACGAACTCCAGGTCAGCCGCTGTCAGCGCCGCGCCGTCCTGCCGCCGTAACACCACCGCGATCGTGCTGGCCTGAGCAGCAGAGGGGAACGCTTCCGCAAACGCGATTTCGGCCCTGCGACTGGGACTCTCCACAGGCAGAAATGCAAATTCGCCAGTCTGAACGACGGCTTCAAGATCGGGACCCACAAACCCTGCAGTCAGCGCTTGCAGGGCCGAACCAATCGCCGAGGCGGGGCCCTCCACCGGTTTACTTGGCGCAGCGAGGCCGGCCACGACCACGGACACCACCCACAGGGTGACCCAGGCCGGCCATGAGCGGGCGATCATCTGGCCGAACCGTTGAAACATTACACTCGACTGTTTGCCGGAACCGCTGCGGACAGCACGGCTGACCTCGGTTCGGGTAGGGGACAGGATGGAAACCCGACAGCGTATCCCGTGGGGAATGCAGCGTCAAACAGGTGCGAATCGCCCGTCGCTGTGGAAATCCTCAGAAAAAGCCCGGATCGCTTGTCCTGGAATTGTCGATATCAATCGGTGAGGACGATCAAATCGAACTTCCCGTTCGCACGGGTTGTCGGATACAACCCGACGAACACGTCTCGCGATCGCGAAGTCCGCACGTAACTTCTGAAATTGCGATGCCTTACAACCATCTACTCTCGAGTCAGGGCGGTCATCGACCGACGGCGACAGGACGATGGTTCGCCTTCGCCATGGTTCTCCGCGGTGGCCTGGCTGTATTCTTGTGTGCGCATCTGGCTGGCTGTGCATGGGTTCGGCATCGGCTCGCCAATCGCTCGGAAGAATGCAGTCAACTGTGTGATCGCGCCCGCAACGCACGGGATGAAGGACGGGTCGACGAGTCCAATCATTATCTGAACGCTGCCGTGCGACAACGGCCTTCCGACTACGACACACGGCGGATGCTCATCGAAGAACTCTGGTCGAGTGGGCGACAAATCGCCGCCGCGAGCGAATTGGAAGAGCTCCTCGATTCCTCGCCGGATGATGCGGCGGCCGCCCTGCGGCTGGCGCAGATGCAGCTCGAGATCGGGCGGACTGAAGCGGCCCGATCAGCCATTGAGATCGCTGCTCGTCTAGAGCCAGAGAATCCGGAAGTCATTCGGCTGCTGGCGCGCGTCGCAGAACGCTCGGGGAAGCCCGATGCGGCGATCGCAGCCTACCTGCGGATCGTGCGGAATGATCCGCAAGATGTCGCGGCTCACCTGGCACTGGCGGAACTCTATCTCCGTCGTGGACAACCCGACCGGGCCGCACCGGTCTTACGCACAGTGAGTCAGCACGGTCAGGCGACCGTCGAGCAACGTCAAGCCGCGGATTGGCAACTGGGATCAGCGTACGCTCAGACGGGGCGGTGGAACGATGCCGCCGATGTGTTGACGATGGCGGTTTGCGAGCGTCCTGCGACGACTGCAGACGAGTGGTATCGCGTGGCGTATGCACAATCCCGCGCCGGGCGGATGAATGATTCGATCCACAGTGCCCAGCAGGCACTGGCGCTCGATCCGCAGCATCTGGCCGCCGCAGAACTGGCTCGGGGAAGCGGTCCAGCAACGGCTCAAAGCGGAAACGTGCTGCCTGCCGGGTTCCGCTCTGCCACTGCGAATCCGGTGCGGCCGACGATCCACTAGCCGACTTCCCGGCAGCGATCGTCGATGAGAGCCGGCTTCCAGCCCCGGCAATTCTAACCGCTTGCACGGTGCTGCAACGAATTCGCTTGAGGCTCATCGACGGGGATCCCCCGTAAGTGCCATGTCTTCAGGGTTGAAGACGACCTGCCAGACTTCGCCATGCCCCGGAGTCACCTTGGGGGACCATGTTCATGGCTCTGCGTGAGCAGGTGCCCAGGGATGAAACGGTCTGCTGGACCATGGTTGTCAGCAGGGCACTCGGCACCATCCCACCCAGTGATGGTCTGTGGTGATCTTGGTGATCCTCCCTCTGATGACAGAGATCACCGTCAGAACCGGATCAATCCGGAGTTCCGTCATCCACGGAAGATCCGGGCTGACTCGACATCTCCTTTCAACAGGCATGCGCCCGGAAACCGTCTCGTCCGCAAGCATCGGTGAGCCGGTTGTGGCTGCACATTGACTCCCGCCAAGAATCACGAGTCTGCGGTCTATTTCGGTTTTGTCGTTGCGGAACGTGAAAACGCTTGAGGGATGTTGCCGGTTGTCGACGCGGTCGGAAAACACGACCTAGTGTTCCACTATAGGAAGAATCCCCCGAATGGGCGGAGGGTTCTCTACCTTTTGATCTGCGAGCGATTGATCCGTGTTCCAGCACGTATTCCGACCCTCCCGATCAAGGGCTCCGGCCCTCGGTCCGGCTGTGATTGCCGTGTGCTGCACGGCGGGGATGGTGGCGACGGTACACGGTCAGACACCCGCGGCGCAGGAAACCAGCTTGAAACCTGCCCGGCTCTCCGCCGGGTCACAATTCATCAGCTGGCCCGACGGACAACTGTTGAGCTCAATCTCGTGTGGGTCATTCAATCCAGCCCCGCTGTGCTGTTCTGCGATGCATGACCCTGCACGTTCCGGATCCTGAGATGCCGAAATCCAAAGTTTTAACATCCCGCGGAACCATTCGTCACAAACTCCAGCTGCTCGCCACGGCGTCGGTCTCGATCGCGCTGTTCCTCAGTTGCTCGGTGTTTGTGGCGTATGGACTGGTGACCCTGCAGTCGGCGAAGCGGCAGCAGATTGAGTCCCAAGCTCGACTGCTCGCGTTGAATAGTGTGACCGCCATCGAGCATGCAGACTCCGTGCAGGCCAATCGGCTGCTGGGTGCGATGGACGCCGAACCTAGCGTAGTTGCCGCCACGCTCACGAGTTCCGCTGGCGATGTGATTGGACAGTACCAGGAAGAAGGGATGGCCACGTTTGCAGAGATGGCAACCCAGCCGATCCAGCAGCAATACGTGCTGAGTCAGCCGATTGTCAGCGATGGCAAAGTGGTAGGGGAATTGCAGTTTCTGGTCGACACCAGCGAGTTGAATGAAGCCCGGAGACGGTATTGCCTGCTGGCGGTCTTTGTCGGGATTGGTGCATGGTTCGTCGCTGTCGGCGTCGCCACGATCCTGCAGCGGGGCATCGTCGATCCCATCCGCAAACTGGCCGAAGTGGCTCGCCAGGTCACCGAGCAGCAAGACTATTCGTTGCGCGTGACGGGCTGCATGAACGGAGAACTGTGCGAACTCTATCGCGATTTCAACGCGATGCTCTCGGTTGTCGAATCGTCGAAACGAGAGCTACAGGAAGCCCGCCAACTCCTGGAACAGCGCGTCGAGGAACGCACCGCGGAGCTGGCCAAAGTCTGCGATGCTGCCGAAGCCGCGAGTCGCGCCAAAAGCGATTTCCTCGCGAACATGAGCCACGAAATCCGTACCCCGCTCAATGCAATCATGGGCTACGCCGACATGCTCCGTCGCGGCTGGGTCGACTCGCCCGCAGAACGTGATGAGATGCTGGGGACCGTGCATACCAGCGGTCGGCATCTGATGACCGTCATTAACGACATTCTTGACATCTCGAAGATCGAGTCGGGCAAACTGGAACTCACACTCGAGTCCGTCTCGCCGCATCAGATCCTCTCGGAGGTCGTCTCGCTGATGCGGGTTCCGTTCGGCGAGAAATCCCTCAGTCTGGACTACACCTGGGAAGGTCCGATCCCGGACTACATCCACACCGATGGAACACGCCTGCGACAGATTCTGATCAATCTGCTGGGGAATGCGAAGAAGTTCACCAAGACCGGTGGTGTGCAACTCATCGCCAGGGTGCAACCGGAATTGCAACCTGCACAGCTTGTGGTCGACGTGATCGATACGGGCATCGGGATTGCTCGCGACAAGCAGGCTCAGATCTTCGAACCGTTTATGCAGGCCGATACCTCGATGACACGCCGCTACGGCGGGACAGGGCTCGGTCTTTCCATCAGTCGCCGCCTGGCGCGAATGATGCAGGGCGATCTCATCGTCGAGAGCGAACCCGGACGGGGGAGCAGCTTCCGCTTGACCGTGGCGACCGGCAACCTCGAGAGAGTGCCGTTCCGATCATCGGGGGCCGTCGGCGATCTCATACCCGGCAATCAGCGACTGCGGACCAGCTCCACGGATGCACCAGCACTGGATGGGTTACGGGTGCTCGTCGTCGACGATGGCGAAACGAACCGCCGGATGATCGCGCTGCTGTTGTCGCGGGCCGGGGCGATTGTCACCCAGGCAGAAAATGGCCAGGTCGCGTGTGAGCTGGTCCTCGTCCGTCGGGAATACGACGTCATTCTCATGGATATGCAGATGCCCGTGCTCGACGGGTACCAGGCAACCCGGAAACTCCGAGACGCCGGCGTCACGCTCCCCGTGATCGCCTTGACGGCTCACGCCATGAAGGGGGACCGCGAACTCTGTCTGTCTGCCGGTTGCACCGACTTCCTGACGAAACCCGTGGATGCGGACGAACTGCTCGCTCGGATGGTCCGCATCGTTCAGAGCCAGGAACCACCGGGAGCACCATCAGACAAGCTGTTCATTCGCTCGCCCATCCGTTCAAAGCTGCCGTTGGATGATGCGGAATTCGTCGAGATCGTCCGCGATTATCTGCTCTCGTTGCACCGCGAAGTCGCTCACCTGGAAGCCGCCGTGCAGGCACGCGATCCCGTCGCCACGATGGCGATTGCCCACTGGCTGAAGGGCTCGGGGGGAACGGCCGGGTTCCCCTGTTTCACCGCCCCCGCGGCGCGCATCTGTGAAGCCATCAAAACAAACGACTGGGGCGACATCGAGCGGCATCTGTTGTCGATTCGCCATTTCGCCGAGCGTGTCGAAACACCGGAGTTGGCCCCCCTGTGAGGGCCTGTCCCTGAGCTTCCCCCATGGGATTTTGTCGCCGCAGGCTTCGATCACGCAGGAATTCCCGCATGTTGGTCACGACCGACTCCAGTACCAAACCCGCGTCCCACGAACTCGCTGCCGTCGTCCAGCGGCAGATGCTGTCGGAATTTCGACTGACGGGGGACTGGGCGCTGTCCCACGAATCGCCCCTGTCCCAGCGGATTCTTATCGTTGATGACGAAGAGCTGAATATCCGTGTCGCTCGGAAATATCTCCGCTCGTGGGGATTCGAGAAGATCGACGCGACGACGGATCCGACGGAAGCCGTCACCCGCATCACCCGCGAACTCCCCGATCTTGTCTTGCTCGACATGATGATGCCCGATGTCAGCGGGATGGACATCCTGTGCGACCTCCGCAGCGATCAGGCGACTCGCCATCTTCCAGTCATCATCCTGACTGCGCATGTCGAGGACGACATTCGCCACCAGGCATTGATGTATGGCGCCAACGATTTTGTCGGGAAGCCGATCGATCCGTTCGAGTTGCAGCCGCGGGTCACCAATCTCCTCAAACTGCGGGCACATCAGAAGTGCCTGGAACAGCACGCCGATCGACTGGAAGCGGAGGTTCGTCGCCGCACGGCGGAGCTCGACGCCGCCCAACATCACGTCGTGCATTGTCTCGCTCGGGCCGCCGAGTACCGCGACAACGACACCGGTCGTCACATCATTCGCGTGGGCCTCTATGCCGGCCTGATTGCCCGAGCACTTGGCCTGGGTGATGACTTTGCCACCCTGATCGAACAGGCTGCCAAGCTGCACGATGTGGGGAAAATTGGGATCCCGGACAGTGTCTTGCAGAAAAACGCCAAACTCGACCCGGAGGAATTTCTCCAGATGCAGGCCCACTGCGACATGGGCTTACAAGTCCTGCGGCAGACCTCGGAAGACGACTATCTCGCCTTCCGCAAGCATGCCCTGATGGGAGCCAGCATCCTCGACCAGGTGGATACTCCGCTGTTACGGATGGCTTCTCAGATCGCCCTCACACACCACGAAAAGTGGGATGGTTCGGGCTACCCGCTGGGGCTGAAAGGGGAGGAAATCCCGCTGGTCGGCCGGATCGTCGCCGTGGCCGACGTCTTCGATGCGCTCAGTACCCGACGTGTCTACAAGCCAGCCTTCACACTCGATCGGTGCTACCAGATTCTCGAAGACGGCCGCGGTTCTCATTTCGATCCACAGGTCCTCGATGCCTTCTTCAGCCAGCACGATGAAATGGTAGCCATTCGGATTCGCTACGCGGATGCCGAGTGAGGCTGATTGTCTGGATTTCTGATTCACTTCGTCGTCTTGTTTTCGCGGGGAACTCCCGATGACTTCTCCAAAGATTGATCGCTCACAATCGGCTGGTCAACAGTTTGTGGCATCGTCGACGCTCCCTTTGCCGAAGCTGCTCGATTGCTGGGATCCGGTGGCAACACGCTATGTGCTGGTGCGCAATCCGGAGGGTGTGATCGACGGCATGCTCGATCTCCACGAAGTCCAGCGGAGGCTGACGGCCGAGAATCCGGTCGAACGCGAACGCTGGGAACGTGCGACCGTTGCCGCGCTGGCCGAGACCGTGATGTCCGCCCCCCCCGATCACGACTCTCCCTCGAGTCCGATCGTCGAGTTCACTGCCGAGCCGATCTTCGACACCGTGGGTTGTGCAGCCATCATCGCGAATGGGGAAACTTTCGTCAGTTGGCAGCGTGTTTGCCAGGCGATTGGTCAAAACCAAATCGACCCCGTCACGCTCCTGCCCACACGTGTGACCTTCAATCGTCGCCTGGCGGAAGAACTCGATCGCGCACGGCGGACAAAACGTGGGATTGCCGTCCTGATGGTCGACCTGGACTACTTCAAGTCGATCAACGACCGCTTCGGCCACAGCACGGGGGACCTGGCGCTGCGGTCGGTGGCCAATTGCTTACGCAACGGCATTCGTTCCTACGACTTCGTCGCCCGCTTCGGTGGCGATGAGTTCGCCATGATCTACTCCGATTGTAAACCGGGAAATCTCGGCTTGCCGATTGCCCGGTTGTTACAGGATCTTGCCCAGCAGCCTCCCGTCGATCCGACCACCGGGACCCGGATCAGCCTGTCGATCGGAGCAGCCGTGATGGCGTCGGTCGATGAATATTGCTCGCCGGAGATCGTCTTCGAACAGGCCGACGCCTGCCTCTATCACGCCAAACGCAACGGCCGAGCCCGCGCCATCGGCATCGAACTCGATCCGTTCGGCATCCCACTCACCGCCCCAGTACAAGTCTCGCCGGTCGACGACTCCTGCGGCTTGTAAGCACCGATTCGGGCGACTCAGTCATCCCCAGACGTACCAGCGTTCGCCGGTAACCTGGTCTTGGGTTTGACTGTCAGCGGTGCGATCATCCCAACCGAGAGTCTCTCTCCGGTTGAAGCCGTAACACCCGTTCAAGAAACCGTTTCCAACAAGTTGCCCGGTTAGGATTCGAACCTAAACTAAGTGAGTCAGAGTCACTTTTATTTGTCATCCGCAGTGATGGCCGGAGATTGATTGAGATTGAAATTCACGCCATTCCCGGAGAAAATGACGTTTCTGGCGCTACGCTGAAATTGACCGAGTTTGATTCCTGCCGTAGCGCCAGCGTAGCGCCGTTCTGGCGCTACGGGGGAATCACTTGGTTTGTGGGGGCGTGAGACATGACAGAACGGATTGATTTCTCGATGGCTCGGCTCTCGAAGCTGAGGCCACTACAGGAGGGGCGGCGAACCGTCTACGACGCGAAGACGCCCAGCCTGTGCATCACGATCACACCAGCGGGGGCGGCGACGTTCTACGTCTTCAAGCGGATCAGTGGTCGACCGACGCGGGTTTGTATCGGGCGGTTCCCTGAAGTCACGGTAGACGTTGCTCGGGAGCAAGCGGCGCTGATCCTGGCCGACGTGGCGCGTGGCGTGAACCCGGCGGAATCGAAGCGGAAGCAGCGCGGCGAACTGACGCTAGACGAACTCTTCACGCTGTACCTGGAGTTCCACGCAGAACAACACAAGAAGGCGTCATCGGTCGCGACGGACAAGGCGACGTTCGCCCGATACCTGACGGACTGGAAGGGACGCAAGCTCTCCACGATCACGAATGCAGACGTTCGGCAACTCCACGCCCGAATCGGGAAGAGCGCCGGCAAGTATGCTGCGAACCGGTTGCTGTCGTTGCTCTCGAAAATGTTCAACGTCGCCACTGACCACGGGGAATACAAGCTGGCGAACCCATGCAAGGGCGTCAAAGCGTTTGCCGAGAAGTCGCGCGACCGATTCCTCCAACCCGAGGAGTTGCCGCGGTTCCTGAAGGCGCTGGAGACGCTGGACAACCAACAAGCGGCCGATGCGTTCCGGTTGATGCTCTGGACCGGCGCACGCAAAGGGAACGTCCTGTCGATGGGTTGGGCTGACCTTGATCTAAGCGGCGAAACGTGGCGCGTCCCTGACACCAAAGCGAACGAACCGCAATTGGTGCATCTTCCGACGGAAGCCGTCGACATCCTGAAGAAGCTCAAGCCGAGGGCCAAGGGTTCCCAGTTCGTGTTTCCGGCTCGTCGGGCCGGGGCAAAGGTTGGGCATCTACAGGACATCACCCAGCCTTGGGATGAACTGAGGGAAGCGGCGGAACTGCCGGGGCTGCGGATGCACGATCTGCGGCGCTCGCTTGGCTCGTGGATGGCAGCGGGCGGGGCCAGTCTGCAGGTCATCGGGAAGACACTCGGGCATCATGATCCGTCAGTCACAGCGATCTATTCGCGACTCAACCTCGATCCTGTCCGGACGGCTGTTGACTCTGCCGTGGCGGCGATGTTGGCCGCGGGCCAGAAAGGCGGTGAGCAATGAGCATCAAAACCTACTGCGATGAGGTGCGCCGGCTGGTTCAACAGACATCAGAGTTGATCGTCAAACACCGCAAAGACGTCGACCAGTCCGCGTACATTGAGGCACACGCCGAACTGTATCGCACGTCGACCCTGGACCGGGCAGCGGCGATGAGCGCAATGGCCGACCCGGATGTGCGAAAGCGGATCGATGACGTCGATGCGGCGCTCGCCGAGTTCGTCAACGAGTCGTTCATCGGGCAGAACTCCGACGCATACCGGCGAGCGGCTGGTGTGCTTCGTGATGCTGTTCGGCGACTGGAACCGTTCAACGATGACAACAGCGGGACGGACCGGGGGAATGGCCAGTTTCCGCGCGCGGAATCGAGAAAGTTTTCAGAGGTGATCGAGAAGTGCGAATGCAGCGTCACAAAATCGCTGCTCAACGCACAGTTTATCGGGCGAACCGCGGGGAAGACGATGGAGACGATCAATCGTGAATTCCTCGAAGAAAACGGCGAACTGATCGACCGCGACCCATCGAGGCGAGCGGCAACATTCGCCAGCATGAAGCGAAACGCACGGAACTACATGAAAGAATACGATGCGGAAACGTAGCGCGGAAACAGCGCGGAACTAATCGCCGATACACACCAAACCCGTCTTTTCAGGCGGGTTTTTGCATTTAGCATAGTCCCCGTTGGATGTAGTTCATCCTCGAACCACTGACATACGGGGCAAGCAATGACGACGACGACGGCTGATACTTTTCTCACTCCTCAGGAAGCGGCAAGCCTACTGCAGATTGAGTCGCAGACTCTCGCAGCGTGGCGCTGCAGTGGTCGCTACTCGCTGCCGTTCGTGCGCATCGGTCGGGCGATTCGGTATCGCCTCTCTGACCTGGAAGCGTTCGTCCAGTCACGCCGGGCGACATCGACCGCGGCGGCGGCTCACTAGACGCAGCGACCCGCCGGTCACGACTCCGGCGGGCCTTGGCTGCGATCGTCACGACCTTTCATGGAGGCCTGACTTATGCATCATATCTCGTCCGACCATCGCGGCAAGATGCCGCAAGCCGACATCAGCCCGGAATGCCGATCTGCAGACGACTACGCCGACACGGTGCGACACTGCCTGCGTAACCGGCTGACAGTCCCCCGACCACGTAACGCTGAAGAGCGCAAGATTCTGGCGGCGACGTTCGCCGAAGTCGCGCGATCAATGGGGGTGGCGGAATGATGTTCTCCGCAGCCTCACAACTCGCCGAGTTGGGCTATCGCGTTTTCCCCTGTCGATCTGGAGAGAAGACTCCCGCGACTGCTCACGGGTGCAAGGATGCGACTCTCGACGATGGGCAAATCTCGGCATGGTGGGAGAGTAATCCGCAGTTCAATATCGGCATCTCAACCGATGGGCTTCTAGTGTAGTGCCGCGTAATTACGGGAACTTATTTTATTGGCTGGCGTCTGAACTCCAGAATTTGGAGGATCAGTGCCATGCGCGTCGCGAAAGCCATCACGTTGACGAACGAAGAACGAGTCACGCTGACCAAGTGGGCGCGCGGACGCAGTACGCCGGCGCGGCTGGTGCAGCGGGCGAACATCATTCTCGCGGCGGCGGACGGTCGCGAGAACAAGGACATCGCGCGGGAACTCGGCTGCACACGCCGCACGGTCGGCACCTGGCGGAATCGCTTTGTCGCCGACCGGTTGCCGGGGATCGAACACGATGCTCCGCGCGGCGGCCGCACACCGACGCAGCGAGTGCGATTTGAAGCGGAGATCATTCGTAAGACCACGCAAGAAACGCCGTCGAATGCCACGCAGTGGTCGACGAGAACGCTGGCCAAGGCGCTCGGCTGCGACGACACGCTGGTGCAGCGCGTCTGGCGCGACAACAACTTGAAACCACATCGCACGAAGGGCTTCAAGGTCTCGAACGATCCACGCTTCGCCGAGAAACTGGTGGACATTGTCGGGCTGTATCTCAATCCGCCGGAACACGCGTTGGTCTTTTCGTGCGACGAGAAGAGTCAGATTCAGGCCTTGGACCGCACGCAGAAAAGTCTGCCGCTGTTCCCCGGCCGGTTGAAGACGATGACGCACGACTACAAACGGAACGGGACCACGACGCTGTTCGCCGCCATCGAATTGGTGGAAGGCAAGATCATTTCGGATTGCCTGCCGCGGCACCGGCATCAGGAGTGGATCAAGTTCTTGAAGAAGATCGACGCCGAGACGCCGCCGGAGTTGGACCTGCACTTGATCGTCGACAACTACTCCACGCACAAGCATCCCAAGGTGTTGTCTTGGCTGAAACGGCATCCGCGGTTTCATCAGCACTTCACGCCGACCAGCAGTTCGTGGCTGAACGTGATCGAACGCTGGTTTCGCGACCTGACGCAGAACCGCATTCGCAACGGCGTCTTCCGCAGCGTGGCCGAGTTGCAGCAGGCGATTCGCGATTACATCGACCATCACAACGCCAATCCAAGATCGTTCGTGTGGACCAAGAAAGCCGAAGATATTTTGCAGAAAGTCACCCGCGCCAGAAATGCCCTGAATAAGATCCCATCTGCGTGAGGCACTACACTAGTTCTCGACGTCGATCCTGTGGACGGACAGCCGAACCCGTGGCTGGAACCACAACTGGCCTGTGAGCTGAATAGCGTCTCGGGAGCAATCTCACGGACACCCCGCGGCGGGTTCCATTACTGGTTTCGTGCCCCCGATGGTTCTGATCTGCGGAACACGACATCGAAGATCGCACCCAACGTCGACACACGGGCGAACGGCGGCTACGTCATCGCCTCACCATCGCGAACGGCGAACGGCATGTATGCCTGGGTTCCCGGCCATGAACTCGACCGACCGCCGGAAGCGTTGCCGGAACCGCCTCCGTGGCTCCTGCGAGCGTTGAACGGGAGCGACACGGGGAAATCATCATCTCCACCACAACAGCCCGCTGACGCGAATTACGGAAGCGGGGCCGAACCCATCGCCAGCGGGAAGCGGAACGCGACTCTGACCAGTCTCGGCGGCACGCTGCGAAAGCGGGGCCTGTCGCAACTGGCGATCGAAGCGGCATTGCGGGCCACGAATGCCGAGCGATGCAATCCCCCGCTGGATGACAACGAGATCAAAACGATTGCGTGGTCGGTCAGCCGTTATGAACCCGACCAGATTGCGACACTGGCAGCAGAAGGGGCCGACGTTGAACCCCTGAAGCCGATCACACTCGGGGAACTGATCGCCACATATCCCACATTGAACGAGCCGATAGTTGACGGGATTCTCCGTCGTGGCGAAGTCGCGAACATCATCGCGAAAAGCAAAGTCGGCAAATCGTGGCTGTCTTACGGGTTGGGCTTGAGTGTGGCGACGGGTGGCCGATGGTTCGGCCGGTTCGGATGCACACAGGGGCGTGTATTGCTCCTCGACAACGAGTTGCAACGACCAACGCTGTCTAGCCGTATCCCGCGCGTTGCACAGTCGATGGGCATCGACCCGGCCGACGTGGCCGATAGCTTCCATGTCCTGCCGCTACGCGGGCGGCTGAAATCGATCGACGAACTACTCCCGTTCTTCCGGGAGATTCCCGAGGGAATGTATGCGCTCGTCGTGATCGACGCGCTTTACAGGATGCTCCCCGCGGGAATGGATAAAAACAACAACGCAGCGATGGCGCAGGTTTACAACACACTCGACAGATACGCGACGATGACCGGCGCAGCGTTCGCCCTGGTGCATCACGCATCGAAGGGAAGCCAGTCCGACAAGGATGTTGTCGACGTTGGATCAGGGGCCGGTTCACAGTCCCGAGCGGCTGATACGCATCTCGTCCTGAGGCCGCACGAAGAACCCGACAGCGTGGTCCTTGATGCAGCCGTGCGAAGCTGGGCACCTGTCTCCCCGATCGGCCTGCGATGGCAATTCCCGTTGTGGACGTTCGACGGCAACTTAGACCCATCGAAGCTCAAGGGCCTGAAGACAGACGGGGAGAGTCGTAAAGCGGCCAAGGAACTCGATGATGGGGCCGTGGTCATGGAAGCCCTAGAGACAGCGGGGCCACTCACGTTGAACAAACTGACCACCCACACCGGCATCGGTAGAGATCGACTCGCGAAGATCGTCGGGCTGTTGTTGAAGGGCAAGCGGATCATCTCGATCGAGGAGACCGTCCGCGGCAATGTCTGCGACGTGTACGCGGTCAATCCGAACCCACCAAAGCCAATCACGTTCAGCGGCTACTCGCAGGCAATCGGGCTGTCTGATGAGTTCTAGCATTAGTGTCCGTCTGTTACGTGTTGGGGGTTGTTTTTCTCACCAACACGCACGCCTGTTACGTGTATGGTGTGGGCCTTACGTAGTAGGCCCACCCCAACACGTCCCGAGACGTCGACAGGGGTAATTCATGAGCACAACCGTTCATTGCCTCAAATGTGGTGGCAGCGAATTCAGCGACCACCAGACCGAGCCTCGATGTTCTTCGTGTGGCGCTCCGAAGCCGACAGCGTTCGCAAGGTGGGCATCCTCGCGGCGGGAGCAGCGACGGGCGGCACGGCGGCGACCCCAGCGGCAGACGTGACCGGACCGGGGGGGGTGGGTCGAAAACTTGCCGCCTATCCCGGCAAACCGCACCGCCAACGAAAAAAAACAGCGACATATGAAACTGGTTTTTGGCTACTCAAAACCTCATTTCTGGTGCTCCCGATGACTGGCGAACCCTGTCCGCAGTGCCATCAAGGCCACGTTGTGGTCTACAAGTCGCGCCGATCGGCTTGTGGGCAGTGGCAGACTCAGTACCTGGCCTGCTGGCTCTGTCATGCGAAGCCGACCCCATGCAAGCGAGTAGTCCCTGCCAGACCGATTCAGAACCGCTGTACCAGACTGGTACAGACATCGTCCGTGATCCTCTCGACACCCACTAACGAACGCGGAGAATAGTGTCATCATGGAAACCTCACCGCTCTACCAGCAGCAGACAATCCCGGAATCGTTCCTGGACGGGCATTACTCGCAGATGCACGTCGCGGAAGCGCTGGGCATCGACGAGCCGGAATTCTGGGGCCTGTACGTCGCGGGACTGATCCCGCGGGGCGTGTCCCTGATGGCGTTGACGGGGATTCCGTTGATCGTCTGGCCGCGTGAGCTGCTCGACGAATGGAACCGAACGGGGCGACCGGCAGAACCGGGGGCGCTCGAACTGCAGTCGCAGGTACTGCATTCCCTTATCGCTGCCTTCGAGGCCGCGGGCATCGAATTCCCAAGTTACCCGCCATGCGGGCCGGAGTTGAACTGACATGACTGTGACGATCAGAACAAGAGAACAAGCGGCAACCCGTTGGGCTGAATGCCGTGATGAACTGGCGGCGATTTCCCAGCAGATGACAACCATCGGGGCCGTGGTTGGCGAGAACGTCAGCCCGACGATTATCGCGGAAGTGGACGAACTCACACAGCAAGCCGATTTGCTCATCGCTGAGCAATCCGAACTGCGGAAGCGGTTCCCGCAAATGTGGCGCGCTACGCAACCCTCTCAACCTGGACCACGGTTCAACAAAATGACAGCAACGACGCAGGATGGAACGTCTGATTACGCGAAGCTTCACGGGCTGCAGAAAACCCGGCTGGATGACGGCGGGTTCAAGTCGTTCGGCGAATTCCTCTCCGTGCTCGGTGGCGGGATGCACGACGAACGGATCATGGAACTCCGCGCGTCTGCGAGTAGTTCCCTATTCAGCGCGGGCGGCGTGATGGTCCCCGAGATGTTCGTCGCGGAGATGCTGCATCCTCCGGGTGAAGCCGAACTCATCATGCCGCGGGCGCGGGTGTATCCGATGACCGCTGGCACGCTGCGGGTCGCAACACTGGACAACCTCAGCAACGCGGACGGCGAGATGTTCGGCGGATTTTCCGCGCAATGGGTGGCCGAGGGGACAGATTTCACCGAACAGACGCCACAAACTTCGTCGTGTGCGTTCTCGCGGAAGAAGTTGGGAATCTTCACGATGGCCAGCACTGAACTGGTCAGCGACAGCGACTACGAGCGCGAACTGGTCCCCGCAATTCAAGCGGCGATTCAGGAGTTTCGCGACTACGCCTTCATCGCAGGCGATGGACTCGGTAAACCGCGTGGCATTCTGAACGATCCCGCGATCATCACCATCGCGAAGGAAAGCGGCCAAGTGGCCGACACGCTCCAAGTCGCAAACTTGGACAACATGTACTCCCGGATTCATCCGCGACTGATCCGCAACGCGCGGTGGTACGTCAACCCGACAACGATCCCTGAACTGTTCAAGCTGGTTCGGAATGTCGGGACGGGTGGGGCGTCGATCCCCGTGCTGAATGAAACGTCCGGCGCGTTCTCGATGTACGGTCTGCCTGTGGAACTCACCAGCAAGTTGCCGGTTCTCGGCGAAACTGGCGACGTCGTCCTGGCTGACGTGAGTCAGTACGGAATCGGGGCGTCTCGTGGTGTCGCCCTCTATCGCAGCGAGCACTACGCCTTCAAGAGTGGCAAGGTCGCATGGCGGGCCGAATGGCGTGGTGATGGTATGGGCTTGTGGCGGGCACCGTTCACACCGCGGAACGGGTCGACGCTGAGCTGGTGCGCGAAGCTGGCCGAACGCGCGTAATGAATCACTCCCCGCGGGGCCGTTGTCCCGCTGCCTGGTGAGACGCGGTCCCGTCGTCAGTAACGCCGTTGACTGGGGCCGCGTTTTTCTCTTCCCGTGAATCGGCAGTGATGCCGATGAGGCGCGACGGTTTGCCGGGATGCGGCCGTCGCGCTTTTCGTTTCTGGAGTCTCTGTGATGGGCTGCGTTTGTGGACCCGCAACGGTTGAAAACTGCTGCTGCAGCGACAACCCGACACCGGCCGTTCTCGCAATCGAATTCGATGACGGCAGCAGTGTTGTAGGTTCGGCGGTGCTCACGTTCACCGGCTCGGCATGGACTGGCACCGTCGACTTATGCGGGGAAACAGGCTGGACACTCTCGCTAACCTGCAGCGGTGGTGCTCCCGAATGCGAATGGACGATAGCCAGCGATCTGTTCGGCTCTGTGCAATCAGTGGTGACGTTCTGCTCCCCGTTTGAGCTGCAATTCCGAGAGCTACCGATCGGTGGCACTCCCTGTTCTGGCGAACTTAACGCAACGGTGACAGCATGAAGCTACTACGCGGTGGACCGATCACGAGCAAGCCAGAACCACCGACGATCAGCGAACTGCTCGCCGGTCATCGTCATGACGGGCGCATGCTCCCACGGCACCGATGCAACATGTATCGACATCGGCGGAAGTTGCCTTGGCTGCATGGTGCGTACCGAGGTCCAGGTCAACGCATCGGGCACGAACTCGAAGCGCGTGGCGTGGTGCTCACGCACGATCTGATGGTGACACTGAGCTGGTTCCATGGAACGCACCCTTCGCACTGCTGGCGAGATCGTGAACGTCTTGTCGACCACCTTGTGCGACACGCAGAACTCAACGGCTGGAAGCTGAACCGGGTGACTCTGGCATCGGTCGCACTGAAGTCGATGCGCGATGAGGCACGGGCGCAGGGAGTCGACCACAAAATCGTTCACGACCCGAATCCCAAGTGGACAGCACGGCGGCAGCGGGCAAAAGCGCGACTTGCAGCGCGGAAGGCATCGTCCCCGAAAAAACGACCGCGTAGGATCGCGTAGGAGCGACGATCGGCAGTGTGGATGGCCTAGACATCATCCCGGAGAAACTGGCCGCACAAGCGAAGCTGTGGGGTTGACGGTCTGGGCGGTATTGGCGATGCTGGCAGTCCCAAAAGCCTCTTGCCTTGTGCATTACAGACCCAAAAGCAATTACAGGAAACAGAGTCCGCGCCCCTTCAGCCCTGCAGGACCCGGTAACGACTGCGCGCGGCCTGTAACCGCGTTGGGTGGACTGCTGGGGCGCGGTCTCAGTGTCTCGAAAGGGATTGCCTCATGGCATCCACATCAACCGGGGCCGCGCGTCCTCAGTCATCGCGCAAGCAGTCGCAGTACGTGGTTCTGCTCCGTGGTCGTGTCATCTTCACGGCTGACACGCTGTCCGAAGCAGGAGCGTATCGCGATGGGTTCGGTGCTGGCCAAGTCTTCGAGCGGGTGCAGGCCAGAAAGGCGGTGCGGTCATGCTGATGAACCTGCCAGTTCTCGGGCCTCCGTTTTCCGACTCGCTATTCCCGAACCTTGGGAAGTGCGCAAGGAAGTCGCTCAAGATGGCTCTCATGCTTCGCGATCCGCACTGCCACTACTGCGGGCGGCGACTCTCACGGAGAGACCGCGCGACACTCGACCACGTCACCCCTGCAGCCCGTGGTGGCATGACCACGATCGACAATCTGAAACTGAGCTGCCGTAGCTGCAACTTCCATAAGGCGGATCGTCCTCCCGCGGAGTGGTTGCAGCATATGGAAGCGGTCTCGGCTCGGCTGCGGGGCATGCTCGCTGTGATGGGCTGACCGACACCACAACCACGAACCGAGCGCCCTGCGGATCACACCGCGGGGCGTTTTCGTTTCTGTTGTGGAAAATTTACCACAACAAACGGGAAACCGGCAATTTCTGCCGCTACCGTAGCGCCCGTGTAGCGCCGGGGCTGGAAACGACAGCGGCGAGCCTCGAAAGACTCGCCGCAAATCGTTTCGTTTTCAGGGTTTCCGTCAGTTGCCCGGTTAGGATTCGAACCTAAACTAAGTGAGTCAGAGTCACTCGTGCTACCGTTACACTACCAGGCAATCGGGCTGATGCAGGCGCTCGGCGACTGAACAGCACGGGGAGTATACCGCGCCGGAAAAGTTTGCCAAACCCGATTGGGGCAGATTTTCTCCGGGTGAATGCTGGACCCGATTTCCGTCGCTGGGGATCGCTGATTCCTTGGACTCTTCCTGCAAAAAATGCGGAAATTGGTCTCAACCTGACAGGCGATCTCCCCTAGACTGCCTGCATTCACGAGGGAGTGATGCGGAATCGCGTGTCACGGCCCGGAGACATCGGAAGGAGTCGATGGCATGTTCGTTCGCTCGCTGACCTTATCCTGTTGGGCACAGTCCCTCTTGTTCATCGGGATGCTCTTCTTGACTGGGGGAGTGGTCTCCGCGAACGATCTGCAAACGACGTTGAAGTTCGCTCCCAAGCAGAAGGATGTGGAATACGACATCCCGACGGCCGAACAGCTTCCCAAATGTAAGGTTGAAGTCGAACGCCGCGGCAAGATCGCCGGCTGGGTCGTGCTGGGGGCGGAAGGTCAGGTGCTGCGACGGTTCGTCGATACCGATGGCGATAACCGCGTCGATCAGTGGCGGTACTATCAGCACGGGATCGAGGTCTACCGCGAAATCGATACGAACAAAGACGACAAGCCGGATCAGTTCCGCTGGGTGAATCTGGGCGGAACCCGTTGGGGCATCGACAAGAATCAGGATTACCGCATCGACGAATGGAAGGTGATGTCAGCCCCGGAAGCCTCGCGGGAAGCCGTGCGGGCGATGGCCGCGAACGACGTCGAAGCGCTCGCGACTCTGATGGTGACCGAAACCGACCTCCGTCAGCTCGGTGTCGCGGGCACGGTTGCTGCCAAGGTGATGGAAGGCCAGTCGACTTTGCCCGCGCGAATGAAAGCCGTCTTCAGCAAGTCGCGCATCATCTCGGCGCAGACGAAATGGATTCGTTTCGATGCCCAGTCCCCCGGCATGATTCCGACGGATGACGGCAGACCCGAGGGCGAACTCCAGGTCTACGAAAATGCAATGGCGGTGGTCGAGCCGGGACCGGCACTCGTCCAGATCGGTGAGATGATTCGTGTCGGTGAGGTCTGGAAGCTGACCCAAGTGCCGCAGCCGATTGATGAGAAGTCGGGGACGATCGCCTCGGGCGGGATTCTGATGCAGCCGTTGCTGGCGAATGCGACACCCGATGGCGTGGCGGCCCCGTCACCGGAGATGGAACAACTGATCAAGTCGCTGCAGGCCCTCGATGCGAACCCGCCGCAGTTTGGCTCGGCCACGCCCGTGCAACTCGCGACCTACAATGGTCGTCGGGCCGACCTGCTGATGAAGCTGCATGACCTGGCTGATGGCGAAGAAGAGAAGGCACAATTCCTGAAGCAATGTGCGGACGGCCTCGCTGCGGCCGTGCAGACCGATGCCTATCCCGAGGGGATGACGCGGATTCAGCAACTGGAAACGTCGATCCGGAAATCGGGGCCAGCGAGTGCTCTTCCCTATGTCGTCTATCGCCGATTGATGGCGCAGAACTCGCTCGATATGAAGAATGCCGAGGACGCCGAAAAGCGGGGCGAAATCCAGAAGGCGTTCCTCGACTCCCTCGCGAAGTTTGTCGAGCAGTACCGCACGGCTGATGATGCTCCGGAAGCGATGCTCCAGATCGCGATCGCGGAAGAGTTCTCCGGCAAAGCGAAGGAAGCGGTCGAGTGGTATCAGCGGCTGGCTCAAGAGAAGACGGGGACACCGTCCTCTGAGAAGGCCCAGGGAGCACTCCGTCGGCTCGACATGAAAGGGAAGCCGTTCGTCCTGACGGGTGCAGGACTGACGGGCGGCACGATCGATACGCGACAACTCCGCGGGAAGGTCGTGCTGGTCTTCTACTGGGCGACGTGGTGTCAGCCGTGTCAGGCCGATCTGCCGGCGTTGCGGGCACTCTATCAGCAGTACCGGGCTCGTGGATTCGAGATCGTCGGCGTCTGCCTCGATATCCCGTATGGCAGCCAGCGTGATCAAGTCGGTCAGCTCCAGAAGTATCTGGCCGACAATAAAGCAACGTGGCCGCAGATCTTCGAACCGGGTGGACTCGATAGCAAACCGGCGATCAATTACGGCGTCTTCTCGCTGCCGACGATGTTCCTGATCGATGAACGGGGGAACGTCATCAGCCGGAATTCTTCGCTTCAGGAACTGAAGACGGTTCTGCCGCAGATGTTCAAGTAGACGAATGAAAATCGAGGATCGCGAAGACGCAAGCGTGGAGCGGGAATGGCGTTTCTGGCGAATCTGGCGCGGGCGGCCAAGACGGCGATCAAGCGGTCGATCATCCGGCATCACCAGAAGTCGGGAGCGATCCTCTTCAGTGATACCACGCTGCGCGATGGCGAGCAGATGCCGGGGGCGACGCTCGAACCGGCCGACAAACTGGAGATCGCGCTGGCCTTGGAAAAGGTCGGCGTACATTCACTCGATGCCGGCTTTCCTGCGTCAAGCGAACAGGACATCGAAGCGATCCGGATGATGATCGGCAAGGTGAAGAAGCCGGTCCTCACAGCTCTCTGCCGCACGGTCAAAGGGGACGTTGACGCCGCTGATCGGGCGTTGCAGGGACAACCGCCGCACAAACGGGGCGTGTCGCTGTTCATCGGCACGAGCCCGCTGCATCGACAGTTCAAACTCCAGAAGACCGAGACCGAGATCCTCGGGATCATCGAAGAGACCGTCGGGTACGCGGCGTCGAAATTCGAGATCGTCGCCTTCAGTCCGGAAGACGCCAGCCGCACCGAGATTCCATTCCTCAACGAGTGCTACCGCACCGCGATCGCAGCCGGGGCCACGACGGTCGGCTTCCCCGATACCGTCGGCGTCCTCACGCCCGAAAAGGTCCGCGACTTTCTCGCCGCGATTCAGGACGGCGTGCCGAACCTCGACCGAGCCTTGATGGCGGTCCACTTCCATAACGATCTCGGGCTCGCCGTCGCCAATACGCTGGCGGGCATCGCGGCTGGGGCGCACGTGGTGCAATGCACCGTGAACGGCATCGGCGAACGGGCGGGGAATGCGTCGCTCGAAGAAGTCGCGATGGCCCTCGACTTGAACTTCGATCAATATGGCCGACGGGCGAAGATCGACACGAAGCAACTCGTGCCGCTCTGCCATCTCGTCCAGCGTCTCACCGGCATCCGCCACGCACCAAACAAACCGGTCTGCGGCGAGACGATCTTCGCGACCGAAGCCGGGATTCATCAGGACGGCTTACTCAAGAACCCGGACACGTATCTTCCGTTCCGACCCGAACGGGTCGGGGCAGACGGCATCCACCTCGTCCTCGGCCGTCACAGCGGCCGCCGTGCGGTGGCACACCGGTTAGAAACGCTCGGTCTCCCGAACAGCGACGCCGACGTCGCCCGCATCCTCGAGCGCATCAAAGACCTCCCCAAAGGAGTCATGCTCGACGACAACCGCCTGCGGCAACTCGCCCAGCCGTGATGTCCTCGTCATGCCCCGTGACACCTGACGGGGCCATACACTGCTCGGCATCTTGAGACCGCTCATCATCGCACCAGCTGGCTACTCAGCGTCTCGTTACACCCCGCAAGACCCGAACCATCGAACACGATTCTGTCAGCTTGCGGGTGTCCCCTGCAGATTTTCTGAAAATGCAGAACTGCAAGCATCCTATGGGGATAGCAGGGCTGCTGCCGATGCTTTCCCGCTTGATGTCAGTGACTACGGATTCCCTTTCTCACGATTCCTGGTACACTTCCGCCAGTTGCATCCGTCCGGCTTGATTTGCCCGTTGGATCGCTGCCAGGTCCAATGGCTCTTGTGCATTCGCCGTGTGGCGGGCTTCCATCCGGTCCTGGAATTCCTCGAACGCGGGGACAGAACCTCTGTTGCCGACGTAATCGGTCGGTGAATTGAGGCGTCCTCAATCGGCCACAACCGGTTTTGTCCCGCCGTTCCAACCATGGACTGTTGATGTCATTTGCAGAACTGGGGCTCGCCGCCCCGCTGCTCCGCGCTCTCGATGCGCAGGGCTACTCGACTCCCACCCCGATTCAGGCGCAAGCCATCCCCCCCGCTCTTGAAGGTCGCGACGTTCTCGGCTGTGCCCAGACCGGAACCGGCAAGACGGCTGCGTTCGCCTTGCCGCTGCTGCAACGGTTGATGGAATCCGGCCCCGTGCCGGTCGCTCCGCAACCTCAGGAACAGCAGTCGTCGCCACCGCCGCGCAAGGGTGGGCGTCGTCTCCAGGGGCGCCGCTTCAACGATCGGCCGGTGGAACCGTATCGGCCGACGCGGGTGCTGGTCCTCGCACCGACCCGTGAACTCGCCGTGCAGATCTCCGAAAGCTTCCGGGATTACGGAGCCCAGACCGGACTCAAGTGGGCTGCGATCTTCGGTGGCGTCGGCTATCAACCGCAGATTCAGGCGCTTCGTCGCGGTGTCGACATTCTTGTCGCCACGCCGGGTCGCCTCGTTGACCTGATTCAGCAGGGTTACTGTGATCTCAGCACGGTCGAAGCGTTCGTCCTCGACGAAGCCGACCGTATGCTCGATATGGGCTTCATGCCCGATCTCCGCAGGATCATCGATCAGCTTCCGGAAAAGAAGCAGACGTTGTTCTTCTCGGCGACGATGCCCCCGGAAATCGCCAAGTTGGCTGACGACCTGCTCGTCGATCCGTTCCGCATCGATATCGCCCCGACGCGACCGGCCGCTGAGCGGATCGATCAGTCGGTCTGTTTCGTTCCCAAGTCGTTCAAGTCACAATTGCTGATTCGCTGGATCGCCGATCATGCGATCGAGCGGGCGATCGTCTTCTCCCGCACGAAGCACGGAGCCGACCGGATCGCGAAGCATCTCGAAGAAGCCGGGATCACCGCTGACGCGATTCATGGCAACAAGAGCCAGAATGCCCGCCAGCGGACGCTGCAGGCGTTCCGCACGAGCGAATTGCAGGTGCTGGTGGCGACCGATCTTGCGGCCCGCGGCATCGACGTCGATGGGATCAGCCACGTCTTCAACTACGATCTGCCGATCGAACCGGAAACCTACGTCCATCGCATCGGCCGGACGGCCCGTGCCGGGGCGTCGGGGATCGCGGTCTCGTTCTGTGATCGAGATGAACGGGGGATGCTCCGGTCGATCGAACGCTTGTTGAAGCGGGCCTTGCCGATCATCAGCGATCTGCCGATCCATGTTCCGCAAGCCACCCACGCGGCTGAATTCGCGGGCGATTCCCGTGGTCCTCGCCCGCCGCAGGGTCGCCGCCCGCAAGGTTCTCGCCCGCCGCAACACGGGTCACGGCCCCCGCAGCATGGATCACGCCCACCGCAACAGGGGGCGCGTCCTGCCCAGCAGGGAAGTCGTCCCGCTGAGGGTGGTCCGCGTCCGCAGCGTCCACCGCGTCCTGTTCAGAGTGAAGGTCAGTCTCAGAGTCACGCTCAGGGACATGGGACCGGAACCGCCCAGGTCGGTGGGCGTCCACCGAAGAAGTTCCGCCGTCGTCCGACGACTTCGTCGCGGTAATGCCGATGGGTCGATGAACGTCGAAGCCCGGCATGGTCCTCCATGCCGGGCTTCTGCCTTTCGAAGTGCCCCACGGAAGGCATTCCGTGGGCGTCGATTGTTAAATCTGGGGTTCCCAGCCGGGGCGGTATTCGCGTTTCCAGAGCTTCATCGCGTCGGCGTCGTTGACGATTGTCTTCGTCGCGCCGTCGAACTTCAGCACATGGCCTGTGCGATAGCTGATGTTCGCGAGATGGCAGAGGAGCGTACTCGTCTGGCCGATCTCGATTTCCGAGTTCGGCGCCTTGCCCGACTTGATGCAGTCGAGGAAGTTCTCGATGTGGCCCTGTTCGCCACCTTCCCCCTTCCCTTCGCCGGTCTTTTCGCCCTTGATGTTGTACTGCACGTACCCCGCCCCTTCGATGTGCAGCGAACCTTCCGAGCCGTAGAACGCGACGAACGGGTTCTTTTCTTCGCGGCGGGGATGGCAACTGCTCCCTTCCCAGGTGCAACCAGTACCGTTGGCGAAGGTGTAGACCGCGGTCGCCGTGTCGGGCGTTTCCTGGTCATCATCGAAGAAGTACCGTCCGCCGTTGAAACTGACCGTCGTCGGGTAGTCGACATTCAGTCCCCAGCGGGCCACATCGAGGGCGTGGATACCGTTATTGGCCATCTCGCCGCCGCCGTAGTGCCAGTGCCAGTGCCAGTTATACGGGATGAGGTTGTCCTTGTACGGCTTCTCGGGAGCCGGGCCTTGCCACATCGAATAATCGAGGGTGTCTGGCACAGGGACGAGCTTTCCCTTCCCGATCGGCAGCCGCAGGTTATCGTACCAGCACCGGGCATACAGGACTTTGCCGATGGCTCCATCGCGCAGCTTCTGAATCCCTTCGATGATTCCTGGCCAGCTGCGCCGCTGATTTCCCATCTGGACCGTCCGCTTGTACTTGCGGGCGGCCTGCACGAGGAGTTGCCCTTCCCAGGCGTTGTGACTGCCGGGCTTCTCAACATAGACATGCTTGCCCGCCGCACACGCCATGATCGCCGCGGGAGCATGCCAGTGGTTGCATGTCGCGATGAAGACCGCATCGAGTTTCGGATCATCGAGCGCCCGCCGCAGATCACTGATCGGCGTCGGCTGGGGTTGCTGACGGTCGTTGACCTTCCCTTCGACCGCCTTCATCCCGCGGGAAAGTCGGTTCTTGTCGACATCGCACAGGTACGTGATTCGTGCCTTCGGAGTCTTCAGCAGGGCATCGGCATGGGCCAGTCCGCGGCCGAGGCCGATCACGGCGGCGTTCATCTGTTCGCTGGGGCTTTCGACCTGCGCAGAGACAAACGCGCGGGGGGCAACAACCGCAGCGGCGGCCAGCGTCGAAGTTTGCAGGAATTGCCGACGATCTAACGGAGCGTTCATCGGTGAGGGTCTCCGGGAAGGACACGGATTTCATCGATCAGCACGCCGCCACGTTCGCGACGCATCAACGCCACCATATCCGTCAACCAGACTGCTGACTACTGTGCGGATGGCGCTTTGGCCGGGAGTGCAATCCGGGACTCATGTTGTCCTGATCGATCAACGCGGGTTAATCTGTGATGAGCAGAGGAATCGCACGGGACATGCGTCCGGGGGTTGGTTCTGCTGAGGTTCTCTCGGGAAAGTGGGCCGATGTCGTCGACGTTGCTGATTCTGACTGCGTGCATAACACAGACGGCAGCCGAAGACCGATTCAACGCCCAGGTCGCCCCGCTCTTCGAGCGTCGCTGCGTCAGTTGTCATAACGATGATCTCCGCAAAGGTGGCCTCTCGCTGCAATCACGGGAAGCACTTCTCAAAGGAGGCGATAGCGGTCCGGCGATTGTCGAGCGGAAGCCAGCGGAGAGCCCGCTGTACTCGGCGTTACTCGGCGACAAGCCGGAGATGCCGAAGACCGGTCCGCCACTCACCAGGGCAGAGATCGATCGCATTCGCATCTGGATCGAGCAGGGTGCCGCGTGGCCGGCGGGAGTCACGCTGGAAGAGCGACCTCAGGCCGATCTGGACTGGTGGTCGCTGCAGCCTTTGCGCCCGGTGACCGTCCCTGCAGAACACGCGGGCTTTCCTGTACGGAACCCGATCGACCGATTCGTTGGTGCGACCTTGGCGGCACACGCGATGAGTCCGTCACCGGAAGCTGATCGACGGACGTTGATTCGCCGCCTCACCTTCGATCTGCATGGCCTGCCGCCGACGCCCGCCGAGATCGACGCCTTCATCAACGACCAGCGACCCGATGCTTACGAACAACTCGTCGAACGACTCCTCGCTTCTCCGCGTTACGGCGAACGCTGGGCGCGGCACTGGCTGGATGTGGTCCATTACGGCGACACGCATGGTTACGACAAGGACAAGCTGCGTCCCAACGCGTGGCCGTACCGTGACTACGTAATTCGCGCCTTGAACAGTGACAAGCCGTACGCCGAGTTCGTCCGTGAACAACTCGCCGGGGATGTGCTGGCAGCGACACCGGCCGATGGTCTTCCCGCGCTCGGCTTTATCGCCGCGGGACCGTGGGACTTCATCAGTCATGCGGAAGTCCCTGAGACGAAGATCGACGGGCAGATCGCCCGCAATCTCGATCGCGACGACATGGTCGTCAACGCGCTCAATACGTTCTGCAGTCTCACCGTGCAGTGTGCCCGGTGTCATGCCCACAAGTTCGATCCCGTCAGTCAGACTGATTACTACCGATTACAGGCAGTCTTCGCAGCAGTCGATCGAGCCGACCAGCCGTTCGATGCCGATCCCGTTGTCGCGGCCAAGCGTCGTGAACTGACAGAAAAGGTCCGCACAGCCACCGCGGCCGCTGAAGCAGCGAACCGCCGGATTCACGAATTGGCTGGTCCAGAACTCGCCACGCTTGAACAACAGTTGGCAGACGCTGAGAAGGCTTCTCAAGCGGTGACCAAGGTCCCGCCGGAGTACGGCTATCACAGCCAGATCGAACCGCGAGCTGATCGCGTGAAATGGGTCCAGGTCGATCTGGGAGCACCGACGGAGATCAGCCGTGTTGTACTGATCCCCTGTCACGACACGTTCAACAACATCGGGGCCGGTTTCGGCTTTCCTCCGCGATACAAAATCGAAGCCAGCGACGATGCGACGTTTGCCACGGGCGTCATCGTCCTCGTCGATCGAACCGATGCCGATCATCCGCATCCCGGCATCCAGCCCCAGTCGTTTGTGGTGCCGTCGATGACGAAGCGGTACGTTCGCGTGACTGCTACGAAGCTCGCTCCGCGGCAGAATGACTACATCTGTGCGATCGCCGAACTGCAAGTCTTCACTCCCGCGCTGCAGAACGAAGCTGCGGGAAAAGCGATCACAGCGCTCGATTCGATCGAAGCGGGACCACGCTGGCGGAAGACGAACCTTGTCGATGGGCTTTACCCGGTTGGTCCGAAGACGCTGACGACAGAAGCGACACAGCGACTCACTGAACGGATTGAGGCTCTTCGGACCGAGGGGATTCCAGTTGCTGTCCGCCAGGCATCTGCCCAGGCGAAAACGGAGCTGCAATGGGCCAGCGACGCTCTGAAGAAATTGCCCCCACCACAACGGGCCTACATCGGGGCCGTGTATACCGGGTCTGGCAACTTCGTCGGGACCGGTGCGAATGCTGGCAAACCACGAGTGATTCACGTCCTCGCGCGGGGTGATGTCCGCAAGCCGGGAAAAGAGGTCGGGCCGGGTGTCCCTCCGATCGTCCCCGAAACACCGTCTACCTTTGCATTGCCGGAAGCGCATTCCGAAGCCCAGCGGCGGACAGCTCTCGCGGAGTGGGTTGTCGCCCCGGAGCATCCGCTGACTTGGCGGTCGATCGTTAACCGGGTCTGGCAGTATCACTTCGGCCGCGGGATCGTCGATTCACCCAACGATTTCGGCCGCATGGGACAGCTGCCGTCGCATCCGGAATTGCTCGACTGGCTCGCGCTCGAGTTTCGCGATGGGGGCGGCTCGTTGAAGTCATTGCATCGCCTGATGGTCACCAGCCACGCCTACCGTCAGACCTCGACCGATCGTCCTGAACTGGCAAAGCTCGATGCGCAGAACGTCTTCCTCTGGCGGGCAAATCGTCGCAAACTCGATGCGGAAGCAGTCCGCGACAGCCTGCTGTTCGTCGCCGGTCAACTCGATGACCGCATGGGCGGACCGGGCTTTTACGATTTCGTCATCGAGCGTCCCGAACACTCGCCGCACTTTGAATATCACCTGCACGACCCGCGCGATCACAAGGCGCACCGTCGCAGCGTGTATCGCTTCCTTGTCCGTTCACAACCCCAGCCGTTTATGGCGACGCTCGACTGTGCCGATCCGTCAATCTCGGTCGACAAGCGGAACGAGACGATCAACCCGTTGCAGGCCCTCGCGCTGCTGAACAACGGCTTGACGGTGGTGATGGCAGAAGCGTTCGCCGCGGACCTCGCGACACAGGAGCACGTTGTTGCCACCGCCTTCCGTCGTGCGCTCGGCCGCGACCCAACTGCCGAAGAGACCGCGGTGCTAACGGACTACGCCAAGACGCACGGACTCGCGAATGCGTGTCGAGTGATTCTCAATTTGAATGAGTTCGCGTTTGTGGATTGACATCGGCTGAGGGAGCGAGGGGGAGGTCGGGAGAGGGGGAGATGGAAGAATCGAATGGACGATTGCGAATCGTGAAACACCAGGATCTGGATGTTTACCGTCGAGCATTCGAGGCTGCGATGACGATTTTCCGTGCCTCACAGCAGATTCCAAGAGACGAAACCTATTCGTTGACCGATCAGATTCGTCGATCATCAAGGTCGGTCTGTGCCAACCTTGCTGAAGCCTGGAGACGTCGACGGTATCGGGCTGCGTTTGTCTCCAAGCTCAACGAATCGGAGGCGGAAGCCGCTGAAACACAAACATGGATCGAGTTTGCGGTCAGAAGCCAGTATCTCGAACGAGAACAAGGGGCTGCACTCTTTCATGAATGCGACGCCATTCTCGCCATGCTTGTTCATATGATTCACCATCAAGAAGACTGGATCATCCGATGACCTTCTTCACTCCCCCTCTCCCCGACTCCCCCTCGCCCCATCGCGATCATTCGCGGCGCGAGTTTCTCGCGACGCTCGGGCAGGGCTTCGGCGCGCTGGCACTTGCCGGGATGCTGCAGCGCGATGATCTGCACGCAGCCCAAACGCCGGGTGTGCTCGGTGGCGTGCTGCATCATCCGGCCAAAGCGAAGCGGGTCGTCCAGCTCTTCATGGCCGGGGCCGCGAGTCATGTCGATTTGTTCGATCACAAACCCGAGCTCGAAAAGCGGAACGGACAACCGTGGGATCCGGGCGAGAAGGTCGAACTCTTCCAGAACGGGCACGGGGCGACGTTCGCCCCCGCTTGGAAGTTTTCAGAGTATGGCGACTGCGGCAAGCCTCTCAGTGAAGTGGTCGCGCCACTCGCGCGCGTTGCCGATGAACTAGCGTTCATTCACAACCTCGTCGGCAAGACCGGCGTGCACAGTTCGGCCACGTTGCTCCAGTCGACCGGTTTTCAGCTCCCCGGGTTTCCCGGCATGGGAGCGTGGGTCAGTTATGCGCTCGGGAGTCTGAACGACAACCTGCCAACGTTCGTCGTGCTCCCCGATCATCGCGGGTTTCCCTCGAACGGACAGAAGAACTGGGACACCGCGTTCCTCCCGGCTCAGCATCAGGGGACGATCATCCGTCCCGGCAGTGACACGCCGATCGCTGACCTCTTCGCCTATCGGAACGATTACATCACACCCGCGAGCGAACAGGCCGGCCGCGATGTGCTCGCCAGGCTCAATCAGCGGTACGTCGCGGAACGTCCGGGGGACAGTCGCCTCGAAGCCCGCATCCGCAGTTACGAACTCGCGGCCCGCATGCAGCTCGCGGCACCAGAAGCCCTCGCGATCCGTGGCGAGCCGGAGCACATTCTGAAGCTGTACGGTCTCGACAACATCCCCGCTGTGTGGCCGACCGAGATCAACGCACCGGAAGAGATCGCTCACTTCGGGTTGAAGTGCCTCGTTGCCCGCCGCTTACTGGAACGGGGCGTGCGGTTCATTCAGATCTGGTCGGGGAACGACAACAGCTTTCCGCGGCGGAACTGGGATTCACACGAAGACGTTCCGCGCGATCACGGACCACTGGCACTCGGGATGTCGACCGGAGCGGCGGCCCTCATCGAAGACCTCAAGCAGCGGGGTATGCTCGAAGACACACTGATTCTGTGGACGACCGAGTTCGGCCGCATGCCATGCGCCCAGGGAGGGAAAGGGCGTGACCACAACCCGTTTGTCTTCACGAACTGGCTGGCCGGTGGCGGGATCAAAGGGGGGACGACTTACGGTCCCAGCGATGAATGGGGCTACAAGCCCCTCGACCGCTCAAACCCAACGCAGGTCTACGACATCCACGCGACGATGCTGCATCTGCTCGGCATCGACCACACGCGGCTCACGTTCCGAAACAACGGCATCGATCGCCGCCTGACCGACGTCCACGGCCACGTCATTCGGGAGTTGTTGGCGTAGTGAGTCTCTGCAGATGAGCCTGAAGTCGCTATTTCGCCAAGGTAAAGTCGAGCCCCTTCTTGCCGCCTGCGGCAATGTCGGCAGTGAGTTCAGATTTCTCGTTGAACTTGGCGGGGATGTACATCTCCGTCGCCGGTTCGTGCTTGCCTGGTTCGATGGCCGAGGGAATCAGCTTGTTCGGATCTTTCCGCACGGCATAGACTTCGACGCGTTTTTTGCCGATTGATGTTTGAACTCGGTACTGGCCCGCATCGATCTTCCCCGCATCGATCCGCTTCCCGTCTGCCGCGATGAAGCGGATTTCGCCATCGGCGATCGGTTCGCCTGCGAACGTCACCGCGCCGGACACGGAATGCAAGGGAGGGCCATCACTGGCAGGTCCACAGCCCGCCAGAGACAGAGCAACCATGCCACACAAACAGATCAGCGAGTCAAGCCGTCGCATAATCATCCTGGATGTCAGACTGGGTGAGCAGGCAACAGAACAACCACCAGCCCGCCGTTCACTCAAGTCCCGGCGAGATTGCAGTGGCTCGGAAGATCGGTGAGGGAGGGTACCAGCAGCTTCGATCATCCTCAGTGGTCGTGTTGTCTGCTGGTGAACGGAGTGTGATCCGATGTCGTCGTTCACATCGGTCAGGGGAGCGAGACTGATTCACTTCCCCGTGCGGTCCCCAGTGCCCGGTAGAGTTGCACGTCAATATTGTTCGAGAGAAAGATCACGGCGCCATCGCCCATCGCCGTATGCACGCCACCGACGTGATAGCTTCGCTGATATTGCGCGGTCAGCGAACCACTGAGTGGAGCGCAGGGGGCTTCCTTGCTGTTAATGCAATAGCTGGAGACGTCACCTACTGTTGTGTTCGGTCCCTGTTCCGAACTGAAAAGAACGTTCCCCTGCCAGGTGTTGTAGTAGCGGCCGCGCAGGTCATGCACGCTGGTGTCGAGCGAGACAATGATTTCGCCCATCATCATGGTGTTCGAAGCGCCGTCTTTCGCATGATCGACTTTCACCGCAGAGAGCGGCCAGAAGAACCCACCTTCCGTGGCGAGCGGGAAATTGACATAACCCACGTTCGTCCAATTGCCCAGCGCGTCGGTGCGGCCAGTTCGTCCGTAACCAGCGACGTAGTTGCCATGAAAACCTTGAGCGGTCGTTGGTGAGGTGAGCGCACCAGCCGTGGTCACCTTGGGATTCGCCGGGTCGGATGGGCAGTTCAAGGCTGGCAGGACGGTCCAGCGTTGCGCATAGTTTAAGCCCATCGTCGGTGTGGCGAAGTTCGGGCTGATGGTGTTGTACAGCGGTGCCTGATCGATAAACGGCAGGAGTTGCTGCATCCAGCAGGTCCGCGCCCCTCCCATACCGGTCGCTGCCGCCAGGTCGGCACCGATGTTGTTCATCTGCCCCGGTGGAAAGACGCGATGCGTGTCATGGTAGTTGTGCAGAGCGAGGGCGAGTTGTTTCAGGTTGTTCCGGCACTGGGAACGCCGGGCGGCTTCCCGTGCCTGTTGAACAGCGGGGAGCAGCAGGGCGATCAGAATTGCGATGATCGCGATCACCACCAGCAATTCAATCAGCGTGAATCCCCGTTGCCAACTTACGCGCATGCGATTGCATCGAGACATGATCGCCTCCTTAGAATTCTGAATCAACAAGAAGTGAACTCAGTCTGCTGAGGCTGGAGTGAGAAGATTCCAGCGATGATGCGGTCAGTTGTCGATGATGCTGACAGGGTGACGAATGGCGTGCGGATTGTGAGAAACAGGCAACAACACCCATCGACGCCGGTTGATCAAATCACACTGCAATTCAATTGTCAAGAAAAAAACATCCCCTGAAAGCGAGTGTCGAATGAAGTTCGATGCAGACGGGAAAGGAGTCAAGAGATTCCCTGAGCATCCTCAGTAATACTTCTACTACGCGTGAGGACCAACGAACGTCGACCGCATTCGGACTGAGCAGCAGTGCAATTCTGCGCGCTCTACGACTGCAGCGCGTCGGACACATCCGTGCGGTAGGCGAGCAACCCAGGGACGACGCCGACGAGGGCCGCCATCAGCAGCAGGACCGGGATCAGTGCGAGTTCGAGCGGGGCGAACGTCCACGGATTCATGATGATCCCGGTCCGCAATTCGACCAGCGGTGCTGCGAGGAAGACGAGTCCGTGGCCGAAGATGACGCCGAGGACGCCGCCGCCGAGGCACAACATCAGCGATTCACCCAGCACGATTGCGAAGACCATCCAGCGCCGCGCACCGAGCGCCCGCATGATCCCGATTTCCCGTTTCCGGGCTGACATCGAGTTGTAGATACTCACGAAGATCCCGATCCCCGAGACGACGATGATCAACCCCGTGAGGAACAGCAGCACCGCGAGGACGCCGCCGAGGACGTCGACCATCAGTTGCCGCATCGGCTGGATCGGGTTGACCGCGATCACCTTCGTTCCTTCGTTCAGCTCCCCGCGGAAAATGATCGAAGCGCTGGTCGACTTCATCAGCAGCAGAATCGAGGTGACCTCTTTCTGCAGGTCGGGAACATCGTGAAAGTGTTCCGCTCCGCCGTGGTCGTGGTGTTCGTGGCCGTACTTCTTTTCCAGCCGGGCGACTTCCTTCGCGAGGTCTTCTTCGCTCAGCGGAGGCTCATTGAAAAAGTCGCGTTCGCGTTTGATCGCTTCATCGAACGGTTTGTCGTGACCGGCGATCTGATAGAACCCGCTGAGATTCACGAAGACCGACTTGTCGTTTGCGGTCCCGGTCGGCGCGAGGACACCCACGACGGTGAAGAGTTCGTCGTGCACGTGGCTTTCGTTGCCGCCGTGGACCATCTTGAAGGTCGAACCGAGGTCCCAGCCGTTCGTTTGCGCCACGCGGCTGCCGATGATGGCATCGAACGGTTTCTGGAACGCATCGCCCCGGATGCGGAACTCACGCTGCGGGGCGTAATCGATCACGAAGTATTCGGGCGTCGTCCCGACAATTGGGAAACCACCGAGTTCCGTCGTATCACCAATCGCGATCGGAACCGCAGCCTTCACACGGGGATCTTTGGCCAGTTCGCGATAGTAGCGATACGGCAGGTTTTCGATCGGCGGGCTGACGCGGTAAACCGTACTCAGCACAAGCTGGAGCGGACTCCCTTTGGGGCCGATGATCAGGTCGTAACCGATCGAGTTCTGGTTAAAGGTGTTTGACAGGACCGCATAGATCACGAGCACGGCGACCATCAGCATCACGCCGAGGGCCACGCTGAGACCGGTCAGGGCCGACGAGATGCCACGCTGCTTCAGGCTTTTCCAGGCGATGGAAACCAGCGTCATGCTGAGGCTCCCGGGCGGTTGAAGTCGGCGAGCTTCTCGACACGCCCAAATTGACGGGCGACTTCCGGAGCATGTGTCACCAGCAGCAGCGAGACATTCTGTTCCTTACACGACTCACGGAGCAGATCGATCACGAGTTGCTGATTCGCCGGATCGACGTTCGCGGTCGGCTCATCGGCGAGCAGCAGGACTGGCGTGTTCGCCAGGGCCCGCGCCACCGCGACACGCTGTTGTTCGCCGACAGACATCTGTGCCGGGCGGTGATGCAACCGCTGGCCAAGTCCGACCCGTTCGAGCAGCAGCGTCGCATGCCCGCGGTTGGCTCCCTTGCCGGAGAAGCTCATTCCCAGCAGCACGTTTTCGAGAGCCGTGAACGCCGGAAGCAGGTGAAACGTCTGAAAGACGTAGCCGATCCGGTCGGCCCGGAAACGATCGCGACCCGCTTCGGGCAGCTTGGCGACATCGATGTTCCCGACGCGAACCGAACCGGAATCAGCGGTGGTGATCCCCGCGATGATATTCAGCAGCGTTGTTTTGCCGCCGCCGCTGGCACCGATCAGTGCAACCTGTTCCCCCGCAGCAAGCTGAAACCGCTCGATGTCGAGGATCGGGATCGTGCGACCGCCCGGCTCGCGGTAGTTCTTGCGGAGTTTCAGGATTTCGAGCGACATCAAAGGCCCACATCTCAAGAACGCAACGGCGTTGCATCTTGGGCGACGGGACCGGATTTCGCAACCCGGAAGGGACCGGGGCCCAGGGCCATCGTTTTAATTGGTCTGGGAAATGCGGTGGAGGTGGGAGGGAGTTTACGGTCTGGAGTCTGGGATTCACGGAGGGGAAGAAATGTCGATGGCCTGCGGCGGGAATTTGCTGAGCCGATTGGCGTAAAAGCCCTGATCCACGCGGGCGGCGGACGCGTTATCCTTTGTTCGCCATGCTGGCGGCGGTCGTCAGTGGTCTGCTGGCGGCCGGGTACGATTTGTCTGGTCGAATGGTTGCAAGATTTACCTGTTGACTTCTGGCACCGTCTGGGATTCACCCGGCGACCGCCAGAAGGAGATCGCTTTCGCGACTTGTTTTCCAAGCTGGATCCTGATGGTCTTGACTGGGTGCTGGTGAGTGGGATTGAGGAGTGCTTCGCACGCCGTAGAACTCCTGGCCGTGCTGAGCATCGACGGGAAGACGCTTTGTGGTTCGGCATGCGGGCGTCGGAGAAAGGTCGGTATCTGCTGGCGCTGGTGGCACACGGGTCGGCGTGGTGGTGGCCCCGGCCCGCGTCGATGAGAAGACGAACGAGCACAGCAAGGCCATTGCTGTCGGAGATCCTGTTGAAAGAGACCGTGGTGGTGGGCGATGTGGCATTCGCCAGCGCGATCTGTGCGAACAGATTCTCGCCGCCGAGGGAGATTACGTTCTCGCGGTGAAAGACAATCAACCCACGTTAAATCGGAGAAATCCAGCAGGAATTCAAGGCGCTGACGCGGCCTTTTCCCCTGGGGTCTCGGTGTGAACGCGGACGAGAGCGTCAGACGGTGACCACGTGGCGACAAAGGTCGGGCTGGATCGAAGTCCGCACGCTGATCAGCACGGTCAGCCTCAATGACTACGTCCGCTGGCCCGGAGTCCAGCAGGTGTTGCAGGTCGTCTGCGAGCGATTTGTCCGGTCTGCGGGAACGCGAGACACGGTACTTCATCACCCGCTCTCCCGCGTGAAAGCCGATGCGGCCTGGCTGTTGGCCACCATCCGCAGCCACTGGGGCGTCATCGAAAACGGCCTGCATTGGGTCCGCGATGTCGTGTTTCGGGAAGACCGGTCCACCATCACCTGGGGACACGCCGCAAAACTTCGCCGCTCTGCGGAACGCCGCCCTCGGATGTCTCCGCGCTGATGCCACCGGCAATCTCGCCGCCACCTTACGCAGCCACTACCGGAAACCCCAACGCCTCTTCACCAAACTCGGCCTCTTGTAAAAGGCGCTCGCCCTGGACCGGGGCCGGAGGGATCGCAAAGACGCAAGCGTTCTACGTGGCCGAGTTCGACGGCGTGGGCGCGGAATTGCCGAGAAAGTGTTCAATCCGTTCCGTGCGATAGGTGAAGATTTTCCGCAGGTCGGGGCGGACAAACCAGGGTTCGACCAGCCAGCCGATTGGCGACGAATAGTCGACCGTGTCCTTCACCAGTGTGCGGCCGTCGTGCTCCTCGAATTCGTGCAGGTGGTGCCACAGGGAATAGGGACCGCGGAGTTGACGGTCGACAAACCGGTACGGGGGCTCCCAGATGCTGATTTCGCTTTGCCAGCGGAGCGGAATCCCATGCAGTTTCAGGCGATAGTCGATCTTCGCACCGGCGAACATCGGCACGGGGGCTGGCGTGAGGACGTGAAAGTGCAGCCACGGCGGGGTGATTGCTTCCAGTCGATGGGCATCCGCAAAAAACGGAAAGACTTCCGCCAACGGGCGCGGCAGCCATTGTTCGGCCCGCAAAGTCATTACGCCGGGCCGGGTCATGTGTGGAGTGATTGTGAGGGTCATCGTGACTCACAGGAAAGTGGTGAAGGACTGAAGTCCCGGACTGAAGGAGTTATAGCCAACCCGGCGAGTCGAGATGATGAGGTCTGAGGCGTAGGTGACGCTGATCAAAGGACGTTCATCGCGTTTTCTGATTTTTAGTCCCGGAGGGACTGAAGAAGGATCACACGGGAGACATCGACCCGATGAGCGACCGCACCTGTCCGCGGTTCTGCGCTCCCGGTCGCTTGCAGAAGTCGGGTCTCCTGCGGTTACAATCGGGGGACATTGATGGAAGGTTGCTGTCGACTCGATGGCCACCGGTCTCGACTCGCACCAAGGATCGACACACATGCAGCGGTGGGTAATTGCGGCAATTCTCGGAATCGGGTGGTTGTGGACTGCCACCGGTGTGAATGCTGCTCCGTTGATCGAACTTCATCCGAACGACCACATCTGCATTCTCGGTGGGACCGTCGCCGAGCGGATGCAGCACTACGGCTGGCTCGAAACGATGATCGTGTCGCGGCATCCAGAGCACAATCTGGTCTTCCGCAACCTGGCCTACAGCGGCGACGAAGTGAACGGATTCCGCGACAGCAACAAGCGGATGCGGTCAATGTCGTTCGGCTCGCAGGACGAGTGGCTCGCTGGTTCGGCCCCGGTCCCGCAACCCCCCAAGCTCTCGTCGCGCGATCAGGGGAAGGTCAGTGAAGACCGCTTCGCGAAGACCAACACCAAGGCCGATGTGATCCTCGCGTTCTACGGCTACAACGAATCCTTCGCCGGCGAAGCGGGACTGCCGGAGTTCAAGCAGAATCTCGAAGCGTTCATCAAGCACGTTGCGGGGCAGAAGTACAACGGCAAGAGCGCTCCGCGGCTGGTACTGATCTCCCCGATCGCCCACGAGAAAGTGAATGACCCGAACCTGCCGACACAGGCGCAGGTCGATGCGGCGAACGCACGCATCAAGCTGTACGTCGACGCGATGCGCGAAGTCGCTGCGGCCCAGAAGACGCCCTTCGTCGATGCCTACACTCCAACGCTCTCGGTCTTCAACGAACGCTCGGAAGGCCGGTCGACGATCAACGGTATTCATCAGAATGATGCGGGTGACCGACTGATCGCGGGGATCATCGATCAGACGTTGTTCGCCAGTCCGTCCATGCCTGCCGCGACGCTCGAACCCCTGCGCAAGGCGGTCAACGACAAGAACTGGTACTGGTTCCATCGCTACCGCGTGACCGATGGCTACTCGACATATGGCGATCGCGCGTTCCTCAAGTTCTCCGAAGGTCCCGGTGGGTACGGTGACGGCCTCTCGAACTACTCGGTGGGCCAGCGCGAACTGGAAGCACTCGATGTGTTGACCGCGAACCGCGACGCGGTCGTCTGGGCGGCTGCCCAGGGGAAGACGCTCGAGCCCTATGACAAGAATCTTCCCGAGTTCCTGCAGGTCATCTCGAATAAGCCCGGTTCACTGGAAGGGGGCAAGCACCTCTTCTTCAGCGGCGAAGAAGCCATCGGCAAGATGACCGTGCACAAGGGGATGAAGGTCGAGCTCTTCGCCGACGAAGCGATGTTCCCCGAACTCGTCAATCCGGTGCAGATGGCCTTCGATACCAAGGGCCGGCTGTGGGTCGCGTGCTGGGTCACTTACCCGCACTGGAAGCCGACCGAGCCGATGAACGACAAACTGTTGATCCTCGAAGACACCAACGGCGACGGCAAAGCCGACAGCTGCAAGACCTTCGCGGGCGACATTCACAACCCGACCGGTTTCGAGTTCTGGAACGGCGGTGTGATCGTCGCGCAAGGCCCGGACATCATCTTCCTGAAGGATACGAACGGCGACGACAAGTACGACGTGAAGGAACGACTGATCCACGGTCTCGACACGGCCGATACTCACCACACCGCGAACAGCTTCACACTCGATCCGGGCGGAGCGCTCTACTTCCAGGAAGGGACCTTCCATCACACGCAGGTCGAAACGCCGTGGGGTGGACCACGCCGTGTCGCCAATGGGGCGGTCTTCCGGTATGAGCCGCGGGCACAGAAGTTCGATGTGTACGTCTCGTATGGCTTCGCCAACCCGCACGGACACATCTTTGATAAGTGGGGGCAGGATATCGTCTGGGACGGAACCGGTGCCCAGCCGTATCACGCGCTGCTCTTCTCCGGTGATCTCGATTACCCGAATAAGCATGCCCGGACCCCGCAAGTCTATCAGCAGCGGACGCGCCCGTGTTCGGGGGTGGAATTCCTCAACAGCAGCCACTTCAGCGAGGAGCACCGGAACAACCTGCTCGTGCTGAACGTGATTGGTTTCCAGGGGATGCTGCAGTACAAGCTCGACAGCAAAGGGTCGAGCCTGGGAGCTGTGGAAGTCGAACCGATTGTTTACTCGTCCGATCCGAATTTCCGGCCGGGTGATGTGGAAGTCGGTGCGGATGGAGCGATCTACTTCACCGACTGGCACAACCCGATCATCGGCCACATGCAGCACAACCTGCGTGATCCCAGCCGCGACAAGACACACGGCCGCGTCTATCGGGTGCGTCAGGAAGGGCGTGAACTTCTCAAGCCGCCGGTCATCGCCGGAGCGACGCTCGATGCCCTGTTGAAGCTGCTGGAATCACCAGATGACCGGGTCCGTTACCGGACACGCATCGAACTCTCGGGCCGACCGACTGCCGAAGTCGCCGCCGCGGCCACGAAGTGGCTTGCCGGTCTCGATAAGAACGGACCGGACTACCAGCATCACGTTCTCGAAGGATTGTGGCTGCATCAAAGTCACAACGTCGTCAATGAGGCGCTGCTCAAGCAGGTCCTGAAGTCTCCCGAAGCGAAAGCCCGGGCGGCAGCCGTCCGCGTGCTCGTCGGCTGGCGTGACCGTGTGGCCCAACCGCTCGAACTCCTGCGGGAAGCCGTGAACGATGAGGCCGCCAACGTCCGTCTGCAGGCGATCTGGGCCCTCAGCTACTTTGATGGTGCTGATGCCGAAAAGGCCGCGGAAGTCGCGGTCGAATCGCTGATCCACCCGCAGGACGAGTCCATCAAGTTTGTCCTGGACGAAACGAACAAGACGCTCGACCGCCGCGCTAAAGCTCAGAAGAAGTAGGTTGAATCCCGGGTGCCTATGTCTTGTAGGGTGGGCTGTGCCCACCATCTGCCCGCTGTCTTCCGCAGAAACGGTGGGCAGAGCCCACCCGACAAGACCTTGCGAACCCCGCATCAGTGACGAAAGCGACGCTGTTCCCCACGGACTGCGTCGCTTTCTCCGTCTGTCGATCTTCGAGAATGATGATGAACGCCGTGCAGAACCGTAATTTCCGTGCGTGGACCTTCAGCGTGCTGATCGCTGCGATGTCGTCGAGCTTTCTCTTCGCAGACGAGCCGCCGCCGAGTGCAGTCGGTCCCCTGATGAAGCTCTATCAAAGCGGCAAACTCCCGGCCGAACGTGAGGGAGCGGTCGTCGAGATGATCTGCAACCGCGGGAACGAACACGATCTCCGCGTGATCTTCGATCGTCTGGTCGATCCTGCAGGCTTCCCGGCTGAATTACGACAGAAAACACTCGGCTGGCTGACCGATGCAGCCGTCACTCGCAAGGTGATCCCCGCGGGCGATCTCGCGAAATTGTCCTCGTCGGTGGTCGGTCCCGAAGCCGCGAAAAATCCTGCGTTTCAACGGCAGGCGATTCAACTCGCGGCTGCCTGCAAACTGACCTCCGTCACCCCGGCACTGCAGCAACTCGCCACCGATCCCAAGACTCCCGCCGCACTTCAGCGAGCAGCACTCGATGGGTTGATCTCCATTGGCGGACCGGCGAGCGAAGCGACGTTGAAGAAGCTCGCCGCGGCTGGTTCTCCGTGGCCGGTGCGCGTCCGGGCTGTCGCCGGAATGGTCGCCTTCGATCCGGCGGCGGCGGCCATCGCAGCGGCGGAAGTGTTGAAGGAGACACCGGCCAAGGCCGACCCAGGGCCGATGCTCGATGCCTTTTTCCAGCACAAAGCGGGCGTGGATGGATTGGCCGCGGCGATCGAGAAGTCCCCCCCATCGGTCGATGTGGCGAAGGTGACACTCCGTTATATGTACTCGGTCGGCCGCAGCGATCACTCGTTGTCGTCCGTACTCGGAAAAATTGCCGGAATCGCGGAAGACCCGGCACCGCCGACTCCGGAAGAAGTCGCGAAGCTGGCTGATGAAGTGATCGCTAAAGGAAACGCAGCCCGCGGCGAACAGATTTTCCGCCGCAAAGACCTCAGCTGCATGAAGTGCCACAGCGTGAGCCGTGCTGGCGGTCAGATTGGTCCGGAACTGAGCGCGGTCGGCGGTTCATCGCCGGTCGATTACATCGTCAATTCGATTCTGAACCCGAACCTCGCCGTGAAAGAACAGTACGTCACGAAAGTCTTCGCCCTCGACAGTGGCAAAGTCCTGACCGGGGTGGTGATTGACCGCGATGATGTCCGCGTGAATCTGCGGGATGTGACCGGGACAACGATCACGATCCCGACCGCGGACATCGAAGAGGAAACCGAGGGCAAGTCGCTGATGCCGCAGGGACTCACGAAGTTCCTCACGCGCGAGGAACTGATCGACCTGGCCCGGTTCGTGTCGGAACTGGGCAAGCCGGGAGCCTATGCCCTCAATCAGCGGAAGACGGTCCAGCGCTGGCGGATGCTCGCGGCCCCCGGTCCCGAACTGACGGCCGAAGTCCCGCACCTCGAACATCTCCGCCAGTTCGTGCTGGGGAGTGCTCCCTCCGATTGGCTCCCCGTTTACAGTCAAGTGAATGGGACCCTCCCACTCGCTGAACTTCGCCCGGCAGAAGGCCCTGCGGTGCTGATCCTGAAAGGTGAGTTCGATCTGCGGACCGCCGGTCGCGTGGTGGCGAAGATCCGCTGCACCGAAAAGTTTCAGGCGTGGTTGAACACCGAGACCGGCGATCCTGCACAGCCTCTGTCGGCCGAGTTGCCCCCCGGTCGGCATCCGGTGATTCTCCGCATCGAGCTCTCCGATCGGGCACAACCCGAACTGGAAGTGGAACTCAGCGCCCCAGCTGACTCATCCGCGAAGTTTGAACTCGTCGGCGGGACATAACCTCCCAGCCGGAAGCGCCAGCGCCCGGTCCTTGTTTTGGTTTGAATCGTTCACGTCCCCAGGACATCGGGAATCAATCCATGCGCGCGGCAGTGGTCGGGACGGGGTTTATCGGTCCGGTCCACATTGAAGGGCTGCGTCGAGCCGGAGTCGAAGTTGTCGGAATCCTGGGGTCGACACCGGAGAAGTCCGCTGCGGCAGCCAAAGAGTTTGGCATCGCCACCGCTTACCCTGATTACGCGACATTGCTACAGGATGCGCGGGTCGATGTGGTGCATCTGACGACGCCGAACCGCTTCCATTTTCAGGAAGTGCGCGCGGCTCTGGCCGCGGGGAAACACGTCCTCTGCGAGAAGCCGCTGGCCATGACGGCCGACGAGTCGGCGGCCCTCGTAGAACTGGCCGCGGCGAGCGATCGCGTGTGTGGCGTGAACTACAATATCCGCTTCTATCCGTTGTGCCTGGAAGCCCGGGAACGCATTCGTCATGGTGCACTCGGCGATGTGTTTCATGTCGCGGGCTCGTATGTCCAGGACTGGCTGCTGCTACCGACCGACTTCAACTGGCGGGTGCTGGCAGAACAAGGGGGAGCGTTGCGTGCTGTGGCGGACATCGGCACACACTGGCTGGACCTTGTGCAGTTTCTCGTTGATCGACCGATCGTGTCGGTCTGTGCGAACCTGCAGACGGTCCATCCCGTGCGGCAGCGACCCGTTGGCAGCGTGCAGACCTTCACGGGAGACATCGCCGAGTCGACTACGCCGATCGCCATCAACACCGAAGACGCGGGTGCGATCCTGCTCGAATTTGCGGGTGGCATGCGTGGCGTCCTCTGGGTCTCGCAGGTCACTGCGGGCCGGAAGAATTGCCTCCGCTTCGAGATCGCCGGATCTGCGGGAGCCCTCGCGTGGAACAGCGAGACGCCGAATGAGCTCTGGTGCGGCCATCGGGGAGAGGCGAATCAGTTGCTGATGAAAGACCCGGCGCTGTTGTCGCCTCCGGCGCGGCGGCATACCGATTATCCGGGGGGACATCAGGAAGGCTTCCCGGATTCGTTCAAGCAGCTCTTTCGTGCGTTCTATGGCTATATCGCCACGCCCGATCGGCAGGGACCGCCGCCGTTTCCGACTTTTGCGAATGGTCACCGGGAATTACTGCTCTGCGAAGCGATCCTCCAGAGCCACAAAGAACGTCGCTGGGTGTCGGTGGAAGAGGCTGCCGGAAGCTGAAAGGCTATCGGCGAACGCAACCGGTACGGTATCGTAAGGACCGATGCGTCTCGTCTTGGTCAGTATCGGAGCCAATTCCGTGAAGCGATTGTCCGCCAGTCTTGTCATCTGCCTCAGCGTGGGACTGCTGCCCGTCGGCTGTGGACGGCCTTCGGCTCCGCCGACCGCAGAAATCCTGCCAACCGCGACAACGACGACCGCCAACACGTCCACGAATGCAACCGCCAATGCAGAGACAGTCGCGGCACCAGTCCCCAGGTTTGCCCCGCACGACTGGCCTGGCTGGCGCGGCCCGAATCGCGACGGGGTCGCGGCGGGATCGATCCTGCCGACGACCTGGGATCGACGGGAAAATGTCCTCTGGACGACCAGCCTCCCCGGCAAGGGGCATTCCAGTCCGATTATCCTCGGCGACCGGGTCTATCTGACCACGGCCGACGATCGAGCCCGCACTCAGTCGGTCCTGGCGATCGATGTCACCCGCGGGCGCAAACTCTGGCAGACCGATATCTTCGATGCGAAGAACGGCCAGCTCGAACAGCGGATTCACCAGGAAAACAGCCAGGCTTCCAGCACACTCGCGACCGATGGCGAATGGCTGTACGCCCTGTTCCTCAACAACCAGCGAATCTGGTGTTCGGCGCTCGATCTGGAGGGGCACGAACAGTGGCGGATCGAAGTCGGCGGGTTTCTCTCGAAGTTCGGCTTCTCAACGTCCCCGGAAATCTATCAGGGGCTGATCCTCATCACGGCCGACCATGACGACGGCGGGTTCATCGCCGGTGTGCGGCGGAGCGACGGCCATGTTGTCTGGCGAAGGAAGCGGCCGGCGAATGCGTCCTACTGTTCTCCGCGGGTGGTCCACATGGGTGGGAAAGATCTGGTGATCGTTTCCGGCTGCGATCACGTGATGGCCTACGATCCCTTGAGTGGAACGGAACTCTGGAAGACACCCGGAACGACACAGGCAACGGTGGGGACCGTGGTGACCGCGGGTGACCTGATCATCGCCAGCGGTGGTTATCCCGAAGCCGACACGGTCGCCCTGCGGGCGGATGGCTCGGTTGTCTGGCGGAACAAGGACAAGACGTACGTCCCTTCGATGATCGTCGTCGACGGGCATCTTTACACCGTGCAGGACGACGGCATCGCCCGCTGCTGGAATGCCGCGACCGGCAAACAACTCTGGCAGCACCGGATCGGTGGAAAGTTCCGCACATCGCTGATCGCGGCCGATGGGTATCTTTACACAACCGATATGTCCGGCAAGACGACTGTCTTCAAAGCCTCACCGACAGCCTTCGAACTCGTCGCCGAAAATCAGTTGGGAAACGAAGGTTTCGCCAGCCCCGCAGTCAGTGGCGATCGGCTCTTCCTGCGGGTGGCTGAAGAGGGCCGCGACGGGCGTAGCGAAGCACTCTACTGCATCGGGCATCGCGAGGAACCCGCTCGCTCGCGCACACGGACCCGGCTGCCGGAATAAACCCGGTTCGCGTCCTGACGGCTGTACGCAACGACCGTTTTGAGTGATGACCGGCTCTTGTCTTGTCGTTCGGACTCCCAGTGATGACCGCGGCCCTGATTCGATTCTGTGACGTGACGAAGCGGTTCTTTGCTGTCACCGCGCTCGATCGGGTTTCGTTCGATGTGCAGCCGGGGGAGTTGCTCGCCCTCTGCGGGGAGAACGGTGCGGGCAAAAGTACGTTGATGAAGATCCTCTCGGGAGTCATCACCGACTACGAGGGGACGATTGAACTCGGTGGTCAACCGATGCGGTTCACGGGAACCCGCGCTGCAGAAGCCTCAGGCATCAGCATCATTCATCAGGAACTCAACCTGGTGGGCGATCTGACGACCGCAGCGAATATCTTCCTCGGTCGAGAACTGTTGCGGGGTGGTCTGTGGCTTGATGAACACGCGATGACAACGGCCGCCGCCGAGTTGTTCGGTCAACTCGGTTGTTCGCTTCGCGGTGACGAACTCGTCCGGACGTTGCGCATCGGTGACCAGCAACTCGTCGAGATCGCGAAGGCCCTGGCGCTGAAGGCCCGCATCCTCATTATGGATGAACCGACCAGTGCGCTGACCGATGCGGAAGTGGAGCGGCTCTATGGAGTGATCGCGCGGCTGCGTGCGCAGGGCGTCACGATTGTCTATATCTCTCACAAGATGGACGAAGTCTTTCGACTCGCCGATCGCATCACCGTCCTGCGCGATGGGCAGGTGGTCAAAACGCTCGAAAAGAGTGCCACGACACCGGGAGAAATCACGCGACTGATGGTCGGCCGCTCGATCGAGCCAGTGGGACAACGGGCTGCCCGCGCGCCGGGTGACGTGGTGCTGGAAGTCAAGCAGTTGGCGCTACCGTGGCCAGGACATGCCCGTCCGTGGCGGATCGATCACGTCTCGTTCACGGTTCGCCGGGGGGAAGTCCTGGGGATCGCCGGCCTGATGGGAGCCGGCCGGACGGAACTGCTGGAGTGTCTCTACGGCAGCAGCCCGCTTCCGCCCGCAGGTTCCGTGACGCTGTGCGGTCAACCGGTCGCATTCGATCATCCGCGAGAAGCGCTCGACGCCGGTGTCGCGATGGTGACCGAAGATCGGAAGCGCGAAGGGATCGTCGCGACGATGACGGTGCGTGATCACATCACGCTGTCGAGTCTCGCTGAAAGTGTGTCCGCGGGACTGATCTCAGCGACACACGAGCGGGCGGCCAGTACGGAATCGATCACGCAGCTGCGGATCAAGACCGCCGGGACCGAAGCGGCGATGACCAGCCTCAGCGGCGGCAATCAGCAGAAGTGCCTGATCGCCAGGACGCTGCGGACACAGCCGAAACTTCTGTTGCTCGACGATCCGACACGGGGAATCGATGTCGGTGCGAAAGTCGAAATCTATCGGCTGATTGACGAGTTGTGTGCCCAGGGCCTGGCGATCATCATCACGTCGAGTGAGTTACCGGAATTGCTGACGGTCTGCGATCGGATTCTCGTGTTGTGCGAAGGCCGGGCGACCGCCTTGCTGGAGCGGTCGGAGTTTTCCGAAACGGCGATCATGGAAGCCGCCACGGGGACAGTCACCGCCGTCTGCTCAGCATAGTGCGATCGGTGATTCAAACCCTGCAGAAGTCGGACCGGAAGGCTTGCGCCCCGACCGCTCAAGAAGACGTAGTTATGCCACAGCGTGTGAACCGGGCATCGTCTGTTGCATGGCTGCAATTTCTTCCGGATTTGCGAGCCCGGAAAGTTGGCTCAATGCTTCCCGATCGGCATGCCAGCGGCCGAGCAGATCGTATAACACGTCGAGCCGGCCGTTATCGATCCCCAGCCGCTGTTTCCATTGATCCGCCGCTTCCGGTGGCATATCGAGCAACTGGCTGATCAGCAGGAATTCCCCTTCGTTCGACAGCTTGAGATACAGGCTGCGGATTTCGCGGGCGAGGTGATGATCGATCGGCACGGCGAGGTCGAGCGGCCCGCCGCGAAGGGCCGCGATGACGCGCTCGGGCTGGGCTTCGATGAGCGTGGCCGTGCGCTCGCAGACGGCGTACAGAATGCTTTCGTCGAGCAGGTCGGCCGTCACGAGTTCGGCCGCGATGTGCTTCCGCCAGGTGCGAGCGAGCACCTCGCATTGCACGGAGAGCGGGACTTCGCGAAGAAACGGGACCTCGGCAAGATAGCCGATACCGTCCGTGTCGTCGAAATTCGCTATCCCGCGACGCGAGACAGGAATCCGCTCCCAGGTGTCGCGCAGTGCCACGCGGAAGGCGACGTAGCTGAGCAACGATTGCGGCAGTCGGTCGTGTTGAATTTCTAACATGCGAACCATGGTGTCGCTCCAGGGGACCGGTCTCAAGGTCGTCGGGTCCGGGAATTGCAAAAACCGGCGTTGCCAAACGGCAACGTGTCGGCAAGATTTCTCCGAATCACCGAGTGTGAACCTTCGCTGCAAGGGAAGTGAAACGGACTCCGCCTGCGAGATTCAACAGCCCACTTTGCAGGGTGAGCAGAGTGTCGAGACCGGAAACAGTTATTCGGTGACATCGGCCACGAGTTTGAGGGGGGATGATGCCGGTTTCGGGGGTGGAATCCTGTTTCAGGGGACGGCGGTATGGGATCGTTGAGGGCGAACTCGTGGCTTCTCGTCGTGGAGGTTGAATTCGCCGATCTTGATGTGGCAGAAATCAGCCTGCCAGCGATGCTCGTTACGCGGCAGGTGGGCGTTTGGCGGGCCAGAGAGCCGCTTCCTCCCCATCGAGTCGCAGGGTCAGGCATTTGGCGCTCCCCCCTGACTTCAGGAACTCATCCAGCGGCGTTTCGTGTGGTTCGAAACCCGCCTTTTGCAGGTTTTCGGCCAGTTCAGGGCAACCGGTATTCATCACCACATGGCGTCCGACCACCACCGCATTGCACGCAAAGCGGATCGCTTCCGTCTCATTGACGGCGATCAGATGCGGGACGGATTGCTTGAGGGCGAGCCGGGCATAATCATCAAAGGCGGGCGGGTAGTACAGCGCCGTTTCCGGATCAAGCGGGCAGAAACACGTATCGAGATGATAGAACCGCGTATCGACCAGTTGCAGCGGGATCGCCCGGCAACCCATCGCCCCGGCCAGCCAGTGCATCGCTTGCGCATCGCTGCGGATGAGATACCCTGCGTAGAGCGTATCGCCGAGAAATAAGGCGTCACCCGCTCCCTCAAAGTTCATCCCGTCCGGGAGCGCGACCGGTTCGTAGCCCGCTTGCCGGAACCAGGCTTGATTGACCGGCGTTTCCCCCTGGCGTGCGGCGTAACGAAAGCGGGCCAGAAACACGACATCATGCCAGATCAGCCCGGCGTTCGCGGTGAAGACCAGATCGGGGAGTCCCGGCACCGGGTCGAGCATCCGCAGTTCAGCCCCGACCGATCGCAGCGTCTCCGTGAGGGCAGTCCACTGGGCGATGGCCCGGGGACGATCACTCGGGATACTGCGGTGCATCCAGGGATTGATCTCGTATTCAATCCCGAAGTGATCCGGCGGACACATTAGAATCGCAGGTTGCGACCGACCGGTCATCGTGGGCTCCCTTCCCGACTCGGATCGTCAACCGGACATCAACCCGGCGCGCGATAGACGACCCCGGCATCAATCTGCATGAACCCCGCTGACGTCAGGGTCTGCATTCCGGCGACATTGGTCTCATCGACATGGGCTTCTACCAGCGTGATCAGTTCCGCTTTCACGCGCCGGCAGACTTCGACCAGCAACGCCTGAGCATAGCCCTTGCGGCGATGTTCCTCCGGAACGAACAGATCGACCAGGCCGATACTGCGCTGCTGCCAGCAGGGAAGATAGTAATCGAGAGCCACGACCGTGACCTGTGCGACGGGTGCACCGCTCCCGGCTTTCGGAACGAGCGCCAACGAGACAGTATCGAGACGACCGGTGCGGGTCTGCCACCACCAGTTTGCTTTGGCCGGCGGCGGGACAGCCAGCTTGGTCGATTTCCGCACCGTCATCAGACGCAGGCTGACTGGTTCGCCTTTGACTTCCAGCGACCGCTGGTAAATCAACCGGCGGGCTTCGGGTTGATAATTCAATGCAGTGAAGAAGGGGGCTGCATCGGGATCGGATTCGAGAAACCCGGCAGGTTGGCTGCCGCCGTACAACCCGACGTAAAACGGATCGTGAGGGGCAGCCTGCCCCGCCCGGATCGAAGTCGCACCCCGTTCACGGAGATACGTTTCAGCCAGTCGAACCAGTTCTCGACCGATTCCCCGGCGACGATATGCCGGGTTGACCATGACCGCAGCGATCACGCCTTCCTCGGTTCCAATCCGAGTCCCGTCCGCGACGGCAGCGAATCCCGCGTGGATGTAGCCGACAACTTTCGGTCCATCACAAGCGAGCAGCAGGCCGTTTCGATCGAAATACGGTTGTGAGAAGACTACCGTTTCGAGCGCGTCGGCATCGAAATCCTGAGCCGCGCCACGACCGAGGCCGCAGGTCTGCCACAACCTGCGCACGTGCGGCGGATCGCTGTTGCGGAAGCGACGATATTCGATCACGGGCGTTCGCCCCGGCGGTCGTGGTTAACGACTGCGAACCTTCTTGGCGGCAGCAACAATCGCCTCGGCCGTCAGACCGTACTTCGTCAGCAGGCCCGCGGGATCGCCACTCTCGGCGTAGGTGTCGCCTACGTTGACGAACTCGATCGGCACCGGATGATTCCGGGCGGTGCACGCGGCCACCAGTGATCCCAGGCCACCCGCCATCAGGTGCTCCTCCGCCACCACCAGGCGTCCAGTTTCTTTCGCGGCTTTGAGGATCGTCGCTTCATCGAGCGGCTTGATCGTGTGGCAGTCAATCACGCGGGCGTCAATCCCCTCGTTCTTGAGCAAGGCCGCAGCGTCGAGGGCAATCCCGACCATCAGGCCAGCGGCGACGATCGTCAGATCCTTGCCATCGCGAAGCTGGTTCGCCTTGCCGATCGTCAGCTTCACATCGTCCGGATAGATGACCGGTACTTCGATGCGGCCGCAGCGGAGATAGACCGGACCATTGTGTTCCAGCATCGCGCGGGTGGCCGCTTTCGCCGAGTTGGCATCGGCCGGGACAACCACGGCGAGCCCAGGCATCGAGGTCGCGAGGGCGAAGTCTTCGATCGCCATTTGTGACGCACCGTCTTCGCCGATCGAGATCCCCGCGTGCGAACCGACCAGCTTCACGTTCATGCCAGGATAGGTGACCGACATGCGGATCTGGTCGTACGCATTGCAGAGCAGGAACGCAGCGAAACTGGAGACAACCGGAATCTTGCCAGCCGCAGCGAGACCACCCGCCACACCGACCATATTGCTTTCAGCGATGCCGACGTTAAACGCCCGGTCGGGGAAGGCTTTCGCGAAGACTTCCGTCCGGGTCGAATTGCCGACGTCGCCGTCAACAACGACCACGTTGGGGAACTCGCTGCCGAGGTCCTTGAGCGCTGTGCCGAAGGCGTCGCGGGTCGCCTTACCCAGTTTCAGCCCGCTGAGTTCGCCGATCTTGGCGTTGGAAGTCGGTGATGCACCTGCCATAAGTCGTGACGTTCGTTTTGAGGACGTTGGAGGACATGCCGGCGGGAAGTTCCGCCCCGAAGAGCCACAGCGAACACCTTAAGCGAGAAGCGCCAATGCCTTCTCTGCCAGTTCTTTCGAGAGCGGCTTGCCGTGGTAGTTGAGGTCGCCGGTGGTTTCCAGGACCGGCAGAATGCCGAAGCCTTTTTGCGTCTGCGAGATGATCGCCGTCGGCCGGTCGGTCACCTTGCGGGCGGATTCTAAGGCGGTGATGACGGCCTGCTGATCGTTCCCGTTGATCGTCTGGACATGCCAGCCGAAGGCTTCGAACTTCGGCGCGAACGGCTTGAGATCGAGAACGGCGGAGGTCGCTCCCGTCTGCTGAAAGCCATTCTGATCGACGATCGCCGTCAGGTTCGAGAGTTTGTACTTGGCTGCAGAAGCGATCGCTTCCCAGACCTGGCCTTCGCCCATTTCGCCGTCACCCATCATCACGTACGTGTGGGCATCGAGCTTGTCGAGGCGGGTCGCGAGAGCCTGTCCGACGCCGAGTGAAAGCCCCTGACCGAGTGAGCCGGTGGAGGCTTCCATCGTGTCGAGCCGCTTCATGTTCGGATGCCCTTCAAATGGGCTCCCGAGTTTCCGCAGCGTCATGATCTGTTCTTGGGTGTAGAACCCGGCTTCGCACAGGGCCGCATAATGGACCGGAACCGCATGTCCCTTGCTGAGGATGAAGCGGTCCCGCTTCGGATCACGCGGATTCTCTTTCGAGTACCGCAGGAAGCCGCCGAAGTAGAGGGCGGTGACCACTTCGACCGCCGACAGGCTGCTCGAAGGGTGGCCGCTGCCTGCTTCGGTGGTGATTTGAATGATCCGACGCCGGATCGACTTGGCCTTCTCTTTGATCTGGTCGAGCGTCAACTTCGGAGCGGTCAAGGTCACGCCTGGTATCCTTCGCACTGGTTCGCGAGCGCAGAAAATCGACGCGCCCGATACGGAACCGCGGACAGCGGCCCGGAATAGCGGGTATGCTAACGGTGCAGCGGCAGAGAGACAAGGATCGGGCGATGTCTCTTCTCCGAGAGTGATGGTCCGATGCGGGGTGACTTCCGTTCTGTCTAATCGAGATGCGGACACAACCGCGTGGCATCAGTCGATGTGAATGTTTCTGGGGGATCGATTCGACATGCAGGACGACTTCACTGATGCCGAACTCCAAGCCTACGTTGCCGAGACGCTGTCGGTGGCTCGTTCAACCGCATTAGAATCGGCAGTCAGTCGAGACACTCGACTCCGGCAACGCCTCCAGACAATCGTCAGGCAAGAGTCGACCGGCGGTGTCGCGATCGGCACGATCTGGCGCGAACAGCAACTCAGTTGTCCGAACCGTGCGATCTGGTCCGCCTACCAGCAGGGTACGCTCGGCGATGGATTGCGTCAGTATCTCGAATTCCATCTGACGGAAATCGGCTGCCGCGTCTGTGCGGCGAATCTCGCCGACCTGCATCACCACGGCGACCCGGCCGCTGAACGTCGCAGCCGCAAATTCTTCGCCACCTCCGTGGGACGCCTGCAGGGGGACTCCCCCGCAGGATGATCGATCACTGCTCGATCTGGCTGATGGCGCGATGGCGATTCAGCACACCATCAGCCGAGGGAGAACCATCCGGTTGGCAGTGGAGGCGGGCGATTCAGTTTCCTGCCGTGCATTGGAGACTGCCTGCAATCTGCACTGATCGCCGGTGACACCATCCACGGCAGAATTATTTGGATTGCAGCGCGATGGTGCTCGGCTGCATCCCGGACGCCGTCACTTCGACTTCCAGCCCCGAAGTCGTCATATCGTTGTATTTCACCGGGACGATGTCCTTGACGACAACTTTCGCCAATTGCTCGGGAGTTGCCATCTCGGGATCCATGCCAGGCGGGTTCTTCCGGGTTTGCTTCACCACGGCAACCTTGTATTTCCCGACGGGGAGGCCGTCGTTTTCGCCGTAGGTCGAAATCTGAAACTTGCCTTCGGCATCGGTCATGGCATTCGAGGAGCGGTTGTAGCTCCCCTTTTCCTTTCCAGCGACAGCCGGTTCCAAAATGATGCTGGCTTCCGGCAGTGGCTGACCGTCCAGCGTAATGCTTCCGCTGACTTTCACCAGCTTCGGACGGCTGTAGGAATCCCCGCAACCCGTGATGCAGACTAGAACGAGAACCAGAGACGCGAAAGTGCGGATGAACGACATGATGATCCCCAAGGTGCAAACGACAGCGTCGAACCAACGAAAAGTAGCGGTTCAGTGATGAAGTCGATCCCGATCGCCGAAAAAAGAAACGGGCCGAGCAACAAGCGCTGCTCGGCCCGTCGTGTGTCCAAACTGCGGCTTAGAACTCGGGGACCGGGTTCAAGTCGTTGATGTAACCCAGACGTGTCCAAGTGCTGTCCGACGGTGGGTTGTTGCAAAGGTCAGCCGTCGCGGTGTTCGTCGAGTGGATGTTCTCACTGATGAACCGGACGGTGCCGTCGCCCAAGAGGAAGTGCGCCCCGCCGGTGTGCATGCTCGAAGCTCCTTGCCGATAGCAGGCCGAGCTTTCAATCCCGGTTCCACCTGGCTTGCTGCTGGTGGTCGCAAACCAGGTGTTGATCCGCAGGCGGAAGCCCATCTGCGGGTTCGAGTACCCGGTGGTGTTGTCACGGCCGGGCCAGGTTGCAGCGCTGCTGCGGGTGCCGTCGCGTTCCCCGACCATGATCGTGTTGCTCAAACCATCGATCACGTCGCGGAAGAGATAGCTCCTGTTAAAGCCGAACATGTACTGGTTGGCCGGGTAATTGCTCTTCGGATTGCTGTTCATCCACGTCACGAGTCCGGGAGACGCATCCGAGGGACAGATCAAGGCGGGGAGAATCGTCTTGATCCCCTGGGCAGCAGTCCGGGCCGTGGTGCCGACGCGCCAGTTATCGCCGTTCGGTGCGAGAGAATTGTAGAGCGGGGCCTGATCGAAGTACGGGAGAATCATCGCCGTCCAGCCCCAGTCGCCGTCTTGAGAACCGGCTGTGCCGATTCCAATCTCCAGCGGAGGGAGCATCCCAAAGACGTCGTTGTAGTTGTGGAGCGACAGCCCCAGCTGTTTGAGGTTGTTCCTGCACTGGGTGCGCCGGGCGGCTTCACGGGCCTGTTGGACCGCAGGGAGGAGGAGAGCGATGAGGATCGCGATGATCGCAATCACCACCAGCAGTTCAATGAGGGTAAATCCACGAGCACTTCGCTGACGTAAAGACATGGCTACCAATCTGATAGAGCGAGGGAGAACTAGCGACGTCAAGAGACAAGGACGTCGACAGAAAACTGGCGAAGAGCTGAATAGTGAGCGAGATGGTATATCTACCAGCAAGGACATTCAAGTATTTTTAACGTGAATTTTACCATAATTACACGTCAGATCACTGGTTCGCGATGAACTGCATCGCCTCGTTCGTGAATACGCCAAAATTTGCCCGCGATGTCACCCGGAACAAGAGCGTGTCTGGACGATTTTCGTGAGAATCCAGGAAGTTCAGCAGGGTCCCTGTGCAGGTCTCGTCGCCCTGGATCGTGCTGGAAATTCTGCTGGGAGCGTATCCCACCACCCTGTTGTGGCTTCAGCCCTCGGTGGAGGCCCCATCTGGACAGCAGGGCTCGAAAAGAACCGGCTGTTTGGCTGGAAACCGAGTGCGATTGAGTGCTCTCAGAAGCGGGCCTGGCGCTGAGAGAGGTATTCCACCAGCGCACGGTCGAAGGGTTGGCTGGTGTCGAGCGGGACGTAGTCGACGCCAGTTTTGCGGGCTTCGCGAGCGTAGAGGTCACGCAGTTCGCGAACCGCTTCGAGGTAATCGCTGCGCATCCCGGCGGCATCGAGCGTTAACGACTCGTGCGACTCCGGGTCTTCGAATTGGACCAGGCCATCAAAAGGAAAGCGAACTTCGGCTTCGTCAAGAATGTGGAACAAGATCACATCGTGTCCGCCATGTCGTAAGCGATGCAGGGCCTGGATGACCGGCTCCGGATCACAGAGCAGATCCGAAAAGACCATCATCAGGCTCTTGTGACGCACCATCGACGCAATCCGCTGGAGATTGCCTGCCAGGTCGGTGGTGCCGCTCGGCTCGGCTTTTGCGAGCACGCTCAGGATGGTCCCTAGTTGCGTCCGTTTACTTTTCGGAGCTAGGCTGGCGCGGAGCTTGTCGTCGAAGGTGATCAAGCCGACCGGATCCTGCTGATGGATCATCAGGTAAGCCAGCGCGGCTGCGAGGCAGACGCCGTAGTCGAACTTCGTCAGTTCCTGCCGGTACGTGTAGCCCATGCTCGCGGAGAGGTCCATCAGCAGATAGCCCGAGAGATTGGTCTCGGCCTGGTATTTTTTGACGTAATACCGGTCGGTTTTGGCATAGACGAGCCAGTCGATGTCTTTCGGATCGTCTCCCTGGGAATAGCGGCGGTGTTCGCTGAATTCGACGCTGAAGCCCTGGAACGGGCTGGCGTGCAGTCCGGTGAGGAAGCCTTCCACGATGAAGCGGGCGCGCAGGTCGAGCCGGGCGACCCGACGGATCACTTCCGGCTTCAGGTATTGTTCGGCGCTGGAGGCCATACGGCGATGATAGGGGACTGGGCGTCGCGCGGGTAGGGAATGAGGAAGTGCGGGAGTGCGGGGGTATGGGAGTGGATGAGTGAAAGTCGCCAACGCCCTGAGCCGGGTGCATTTGTCCTCGCACTCCCGCACTCCCGCACTCCCGCACTCCCGCACTCCCGCACTCCCGCACTCCCGCACTCCCGCACTCCCGCACTCCCGCACTCCCGCACTCCCGCACTCCCGCACTCCCGCACTCCCGCACTCCCCGGCGACAAAGAAAACTCCGCGGTGCGCTCACATTCTGCTCAGGCGAGGCGTAGAATGACTGCTCGCGCCCGATAGGCGTTTTTCTGCTCAGCCCCTTCCCGAGATCGATCCAGATTGTGAGCCGTCGACATGTGCATCGCTGGAACAGCAAACGCTGGTGGGCGGTGTTCTGCTGCGCGGTCGGACTGATCGTTCATTCGGTCTCCTGCAACATTTGGGCGGACGAAGGCTCGCAGGTCACACTGGGATGGAATGGTGTGGTCACGGTCGGTCGCTGGAACATGGCGGCGGTGACGTTCTCTCTCGCTGAGAATGTGGAATATCAGGTCGAAGTTTCGGCGTACGATGCCCAGGGGCACACCGCCGTCTTTCACTCAAACCCAATCTCGGCCTCAGGATTGACTCCGGGAACGAAGGGCATCCTGCAAGCCGCGTTTGTTCCCGGAAGAATTGAGAGTCCGCTGACGGTCCGTTTGCTGGCAAACGATCATCCCCAGGAGAGTTGGACGATCACCCCGGGACGGGATGTGACCGAACTCACCCCGGCCGATCGTCAGATCGTGCTGATCGGACAGCCGCGCGGGTTCGAAGAATTGGCGCTGGCTCCGGTGGGAACGGTGTCGCGGCGTTTGCAGATCACGACCATCACTGATGTGCTGCAGCTGCCGCGGGACGTGCTGGCTTACGACGCCATCGATACGGTCGTCATCACGGGTCATTCGGGAATCGCTGCCGAGCAGATGCAGACGCTGAATACCTGGGTCCGCAGCGGTGGTCGGCTGATTGTCTCATGGCCGCGTGATTGGCAGAAAGGACCAGCGGACCCTGTGCGGGCCGCATTGCCGGTCACCGTGGGTGCTGAGGCGACTGCGGTCCGCGAATTGGGGTCACTGGAAGCCTTTGCCGGGCGGAACATACGGATTCCGCTGACCGGTCGGTTACCGCTCCCGGTTCTGTCCTCTGAGGAAGGGATCCCGCTGGCGGGCACTCGCGAATTGCCCTACCTGTTGCGGATCCCACACGGCCTGGGGGAAATGATCGTGGTTGCGGTCGATCTCACGCAGCCGCCGATGTCGACGTGGAGCGGATTGCGTGATTTTATCGCGAAGCTGATCGATGCGGAAACGGCCGTCATCGCCGACACACAACCAGTCTCAGCAGCCGGTCGCCTGACATCCTCGGGTGTCACCGACTTCGCCACGCAGGTTCTGGCCGGGCAGGACTACTTTCCAGATCTCCCCCGGAGCACGCCGGGAACGGTGATGGTTTGGCTGCTGCTTTACCTGCTGCTGGTCGGTCCGCTCGATTACGGTCTCGTCCATTACGTGCTGCGGCGTCCGGTGTGGACCTGGGTGACCGTGACCTTGAGCATTCTTGGTTTCGGTTATCTGGCAACCCAACTGGGACTGGCACAGCTTCCGTTGACAGCTCGCAGCAAGCAACTGGAAGTGCTCGATATCGATGCCGAGACCGGCGGTGTGGAGGGACGCGGCTGGATTACTGAGTACGCACCGAAAACGGTCCGCGCAGACTGGCAGGCAACTGTCGCTGCCAGCGCTCCCGCCACATCTTCGGTGCCGTTGCTGTTCCCGTTTGCAGCGCCAGAAGCGGCCTTCGGAGGGATGTATCGTGCACCGGGAAGCGAATGGGGGCGGACCACGTATCAAGTGGAGCCGGGACGTATCCTGGGGTTGCCGGTCCTCTCAGGCAGCACCTCCACGATCGCGGCCCGCTGGAGCATCGCTGGGGATGCCAACCAACTCCCCGTGACGGTCGATCTCCGGTCCTCGGGGCTCGGACGGCTCACCGGATCAATCACGCATCATCTCCCGGGCGAGATCCTTGACGGCTGGCTGGCATTCGCCAATCGAGCATACCGCTGGCAGCCGAGTCGCGATGACGAAACCAGCGTCCCCTGGCTGCCGGAGACTCCGTTCTCGACCGAGCATCCGGATGTCTACCAGCGTGAGCTTCGGGGGGCTCTCACGCGGGCCGTGGTCATGGTGGAAAAGCGATCCGGACATGTCGGCAATGAAGTTCGCGAAACGCAAACAGAATACGATCCTTCCGGTCGCGATCCGCTCGTCATGTGGCAGGTGCTGACGCTGCACAGTGCTGCAGGCGGGATGAAGTATACCGGACTCACGAACACGCTCCTGGCCGACGCCGATCTCACCCGGCAACTGGATGCCGGCCGGGCGATCTTCTTCGGGCGGCTGAATACGGCCCCGCGACTGGGGTTCGCCCGCAATGGCGAGACTGTCACCCCCGATGAGACAACGGTCCTGGTCCGCATGGTGCTTCCGGTCAGGAAGTCGGGCTCGATCCCGCGCGTGCTGCCCAAATTGAACGAGCCGAAAGACCAGTCGGCGGATGCAGAAAAGCCATCAACGAACTCCGCCCCGCAAGAGTAATGTTCCCACGGAACTCAGGAACGCGCGACTGTGATTGAAACCCGCCAGTTGACGAAGCGCTACGGCAACCTGATCGCCGTCAACGAGATCAATCTCACGCTGACGGACGGCGACGTCTTCGGCTTCATCGGTCCCAACGGATCGGGGAAGACGACGACGATGCGGATGATCGCCACGCTGCTGCAACCCGACTACGGCGAAGCGTACGTCTGCGGCAAATCGATCTACACGCATCAGCAGGAAATCCGCCGACTGGTCGGTTACATGCCGGACTTTTTCGGCGTGTACGATGACATGACGGTGCTCGAATACCTCGAATTCTTCGCGGCAGCCTATCGCATCCATGGACCACATCGCCGGAGCATCTGCGAAGAAAAGCTCGACCTGGTCGACATGGCATTCAAGCGTGACGCGATGGTCAATCAGCTCTCACGCGGACAGACTCAGCGCGTCGGGCTGGCTCGTGTCCTGCTGCACGAGCCACAGGTGCTGTTGCTTGACGAACCAGCCAGCGGCCTCGATCCGCGGGCACGGATCGAAATGCGAAACCTGCTGCGGCGCCTCGGCGAAATGAAAAAGACCGTGATCGTCTCCAGTCATATTCTTCCCGAACTCGCCGACGTGTGTACCCGAGTCGGGATGATCGAAAAGGGAAACCTGATCGTCGATGGCCACGTCGACGAAGTCATGCGGAAGGCGCGCCAGCAGATCATGCTGCAGATTCGCGTCACCGACCGGACTGAAGCCGCGGCCCAATTGCTGGAACAGCATCCGCTGGTCGAGCGGGTTGACATCCTGAAGGGAACCATCGAGGCGCGACTGAAGCCCGACGTCTTCGACTACAGCGCGCTTCCATCGGCAATCATCGAGGCGGGATACAAACTGGCCCTGTTCCGCGAGGAGGAAGTCAACCTGGAAACGGCCTTCCTCGCATTGACCAAAGGTCTCGTGCAGTAGTCTTTCGCAGGGTGGGCGATCCCCACCATCGACGGCCAGGAACAGCACTGCCTGAAGGACCGACCGCTGGGCGCAGCCCACAACCGACGGAAGTCCCTGCCCGTTCTGCATGATCGTCCGGCTGCTCAGAAAGGGAATCGATGACCCGTCCGAGTCCTGCCGAGTTAGCCGAGCAGGTTCGTCCGGAATCGACCGCGACAGATATCCGGCGGCTGCGTGACTGGCTGATTGAACAAGGTACGTTTCGTTTTCCCACGCTCCCCTCGGGTCTCTTCTCGGCTTCAGCAGCGGAGACGGCCGAATCCGCTCCGGCGGTCTACCAGAACGCCTGGATCCGCGATACGGTCCACATCGCCCATGCCCTCTGGCGGACCGATCAACCGACGCGGGCGATTCGTGCGGTCGAAGCCCTGATGACCTACCTGATTCGTCATCAGCATCGGTTCACCGAGTTGATCGAAGGCCGAGCCGATCCACAGGATCCGATGCAGCGGCCGCACGTCTGCTTCGATGGAACACATCTCGCCGAGCGTCCGGAGAAATGGGCACACGCGCAGAACGACGCGCTGGGAGCGTTCCTCTGGATCTACTGTCAGATGGTCGCTGCGGAAGCGATCCGGCCTGCTCCGGCAGCCTGGAGTGTGCTTGTCGACATCCCGGCGATGCTGCGTTCGGTGCAATTCTGGCAGGATGAAGACAGCGGTCACTGGGAAGAGACGCGGAAAATTGCTTCGTCGAGTATCGGCGTCGCCGTCGCCGGACTGCAGGCCCTGCGGTCGCTCTTCGACAATCCGAAGTACGAGTACGCCCTCGCGAAATATGGCCGCGGGATCGAGACCTGGGAAGTCGACTGGTTGATCCACCAGGGTCGGGCAGCGCTCGCCCGTCAGTTGCCCGCTGAATGCGCCCAAGCACATCCTTCACAGCACCGGCGATATGATGCGGCGTTGCTGTTTCTGGTCTACCCGTATCGTGTCGTCGACGATGCGATGGCCGATCAGATCGTGTCGGAGGTCGTGGAACACCTCGCCGGACCGATCGGGATTCGACGTTATCTGGGCGATTCCTACTGGTGTGCGGACTACAAAGACCTGCTGGCCCGTGACCAGCGTTCTGCCGACTTCAGCGACGATCTCTCCGTCCGCGACCGCTTGTTTCAATCCGGTTCGGAGGCGCAGTGGTGCCTCTTCGATCCGATCGTCTCGATCATTCACGGGGAAGCAATTCATCGAGATGAGCGCGATGCGCGTCGCGGAGAGCAGTTACGACACCTGCAACGAGCCCTGCGACAACTGACTCCCCCGGAGTCTCCCGCCGGGGGCTACCGCTGTCCCGAATCGTACTTCCGTCACCGGGGGACCTGGATGCCGAACGATATTACACCGCTGCTGTGGACGCAGGCCAACTTGCGGCTCGCGTTGGAGCTGGCGATCACGACAGCCCCGCAAACGTGAGGGTCCCCGGCAGCCAGCACGTGCTTGAACCGAGCGTGCTGACGGGACGGAATTTCTGGTATGGTGTTGAACGGATTGAGTCCGCAGGCATTTCTTCGCGAACAGGAGTGGCATCGTGGTCAGAACGGAAGCAGTACACAATCACGGCGGGATCATGCGGCTTCGCTCCCCATTCGCGCTGGCTTTTCTGATCACGAGTCTGGGTTGGGGACTCTCCGGTTGCGGCTCATCCGCTCCGGCACCGACCACGGCCGAACTGTTGAATAAAGCCGGTGAAAAACCTGCACGCGTGGCGATGGGACCGTCGGAACGTGTGAACGCGGCCGGCGCGGTCGAGAAAACGCTGAAAGCCTTCCGCAACGGTCAACTGGAAGAAGCCTACGACTTCCTCCCCGCGAGCTATCAATCGGATATCGACACCCTGGTCCAGACCTTTGTGATGCGGATGGACCCGGAGGTCTGGAGTCAGACCTTTGCAGTGCTGGGGAAAGGAGCTGAGGTCCTCGAGCAGAAGCAGGACCTCTTTCTGGCCATGGTACAGAAACCCGGGAATGAAGCGGAATTGCAGAACCTTTCCGCCGAATGGGGCCGGATGACAGCCGTGTTGAAGCCCTTCGTCAGCGGCGATCTCGCCAAACTGGAATCGCTCAAAACAATCCCGTCGCGTGAATTGATCCAGCGGCACGCGACCCCTCTGGCGAAACAATTGCTCGCCTCGTCGGCGGCGTTAGGCGCAACGGGCAATCTCTCGCTGCGTGATCTCGAGCAGACAAAAGTGGAACTCGTGAGCGAGACCGAGTACACCGCTGTCGTGCGGATTGTCACACCCTCCCGAGCGGAGCCGGAAACGGTCGATTTCATGCTGGTCGAAAGCCGATGGATTCCCGAATCGTTGGCCAATAACTGGCCCGAAACGATCCGGGCAGCGCGAGAGTCGCTGGAACAGCTGACACCCGAGTCGATCGCCCAATGGAAGCCGCAGTATCTGCAGCTGCTGAAAACCGTTGACGCAGCCTTAGCGAAAATGCTGGAAGCGAAGCGGCCGGAAGATCTGCAGGCCGCTGTTGCTCCCATCATGTTTCAGGCGATGTTGATGTCCTCGCAGTTTCAGGAGGCTGCCAAACCCCGGCCCATGTCAGCACCGGCGGAAGGCATCATGTTGACGATCGGCCGGGAACTCTCGGATGACGAGCAGACCAAACTCCTGACCAGGCTGGAAGCCCTGTCCGATGATCCGGCGGCCAGTTCCTACACCGCCACCGCGACCGGCGGGAAGACACTCATGAGCATCAAGCCGGTGAAGAATGTGACTGCCTTCGCCGAGAAACTCACGTTCCTCAGTGATCCGGAAATCGACATCGAAGCCCGCACGATTACGGCGGCGGACGTGACGCTCGATTGATCCGGTCGCCATCACGAGTCGCGCTGTCCGTCCCAGGACCGTTTGTGTCTCCGACCTGGCGCAAACGGTCGGTTCTGGGTTCCGTTCGTCATCCTCGATGCTTCCCCGTATTCCACAGAGAGTTGCACCATGTCTGTTCGTCTGTTTGCCGGAATCATCGCTGTCCTCTCGGTGTGCGGCCCACTGCTGTTGTCGGCGGCGGAACCGTCCTATCGCGTGCTTGCGGCCGATCAGGGCCGAGTGGCGATCATCGCCGCAGATGGCTCCGTCGAGTGGTCTTACGACAACAAGGCGGAAGCCCACGATCTGCAACTGCTGGAAAACGGCAACATTTTGCTTCCGCTCTCGTCGACGGAAATTGCCGAAGTGACTCGTGAAAAGCAGATTGTGTGGAAGTACAAAGCGGAGCCGAAAGCGGGATACACCGGACGGGTGGAAGTCCATGCCTTTCAGCGGCTCGCGAATGGACTAACGATGGTCGCTGAAAGCGGAAACGGACGGATTGTGGAAGTGGATGCCGCCGGCAAGATCGTGCATACGATTCCGCTCACGCTGGACCATCCGCATCCGCATCGTGATACCCGCATGGTGCGGCCGCTGGCACACGGGGGCTATCTTGTCTGTCACGAAGGGGACGGCAAGCTGAGGGAATACGATCGGGACGGCAAGGTCCTCTGGACCTACGTGATGGATCTCGGCGGTCGCCCACGGACCAACGGTCACGGCCCCGAAGGGCACGGTGTGGAAGTCTATGGGGCAGTCCGGCTGAAGAACGGGAACACCCTCATTGGCGGCGGCAATAACAATCGCGTGCTGGAAGTCGACAAAGACGGCAAGATCGTCTGGAGCCTCGATCAGAAAGAACTCCCGGGGATCACTCTGGCCTGGGTCACAACGATTCACGCCTTACCGAACGGAAACATCATCGTCGGCAACTGCCACGCCGGCCCCGAGAACCCGCAATTGTTCGAGGTCACGCGCGACAAGAAGGTCATCTGGCAGTTCCGGAACTTCAAAGTCTTCGGCAACGGCCTGGCCGCTTCCCATGTGCTCGGTCTTGGTCCAGACGCGATCCGCTAGTCGCGATACGGGCCGCCTTGCATGGCTGATCCGAGCCGCGACCGTCAGAAAGCGTACACAGGGACCGCATGGATTGCGGAACTCGCTCCCTGACGGTCGCGGCTCGGACCGGACGAACGATTTGATCTCACGGCGCGGCTATGCAGTCTTGAAGACGCGCTGCAGTTCTTCGAGAGACGTCTTCCCTTCGGCGACGACGCGGAGTCCGTCCTTGTGGAACGTCAGCATCCCTTCCGCTCGGGCCTGGGCCTTGATCTGATCGGCCGTCGCCCCCGAAGCGATCAGCTTGCGAATCGTCTCTGAAGCGGTAATCGTTTCGAGCATCGGGGTCCGGCCGAGATAGCCAACATCGTCACATTTGGGACAGGGATCGGGAAGTTCGCCTGTCTTCGGATCGGGTTCCGGTTCAGGTTTGCGGTACAGCACCTTCGTTTCCGGAGGCAGCCCAACCTTCTGCAACAGCTTCGGATTCGGGCGGAAGGCTTCGCGACAACTCGGGCACAGCGTGCGAATGAGTTTCGGTGTGTAAACGGCTTCCAGCACTTCACTGGCTTTTTGCGGATCGCCGACCAGTTTGGCGAACTGAGCGATCGCGCTGGCAGCATCTTTCGCCGGGAGTTCGGCCACCACGCAAACCCGATCCGCAACATTCGCGATCGCCTGCGCGATCTCTTCGTTCCGGACCGGTTCGCAGAAGATGACATCGGCTTCCGCACGGATCATGCGCTCGAAGGTCGTCTGGAGCGTATCCGTCTCGTTCGCCTCGAATTTCTGCACGTTGTAGACCTCACGTGTTCCCATCGGGACGACCGTGAAGGCGGAGTACATGTAGAGATCGATACCGCGGATGAAGGCGTACGTGGTGCTGGTGACGCCTGAGCCGGGTGGTCCGGCGACGAGGACGACCCCTTTCTTGTTCGCGGTGAGTTCGCGAATCTGCGCTTTCACCGCTGCCGGAAAACCAAGCTCTTCAAGCGTGTTGAGTTTCGCCTTGAGATCGCGGAGCCGGAGCGTCATCCGCTCGGAGCCGTCCGCCACCGGAGCGGTGTCGACACTGACCTCGTAAGGATTTCCGTTGAACTCGGCCTTCATCCCTCCCTGCTGGGCCTGGCCTTTCAGCTTGGCATCGAGTCCCGAGAGGAGCTTCAGCATCTGGGTGATGGCGATGGCGTTGGGTTTGGCCATCCGGTTGCCGGCATAGGCAACACCATCGATGTAGAACGTGCTCTGGGCGCGCTCTCCCTTGAATTCGATCTTCACCGATTCCGCACGGCGTTCGATTGCGTCGGTGACGACTTCCTTCGCGGGAACCAGCCCGGCTTGCGCGAGACGTGCATTCGCCTTCAGGTCGAAATCTTTCCCGTTCAGCGCCCCTTGAAACGAACAGAGCTCGCGTTCATCTTCATCGTCTTCATCGTCATCGTCGTCATCAGCTTGCTTGCGTCCGAAACCGAAGATCACGGGTGACTCCTGCGGAATGAGTGAGTGGTTCGGAGAAAGGAGAAAGGAGGAATGATCGTGGGGACGCGCCGAAAAACTCCGTCCCGGAGCCCTGAGCCATCAACCATTAGCCACCCGCTAACAGCCCATAATCGACCAGGGTTTTCCGCAGCCGCTTCTCATCGGCATCGTTGAGCGGAGTCAGCGGCAGCCGCAGTTCGCCTGAATCTCGGCCAAGCAGCCGCATAGCGACCTTGATGGGGATCGGGTTCGTGGCGATGCCGAGCAGGTCGCGACAGAGCGTGAACAGTTTGAAGTGCAGCCGCTGGGCTTCGGCCAGGTTGCCCGCCTTCCAGGCAGCCAGGAGTTCCAGCATGTCTTTGGGGACGATGTTACCGACAACGGAAACGATTCCGCTCCCCCCCATCGAGAGGAGCGGCAACGTCAGGCTGTCATCTCCGGAGAGAACCGAGAGGTTCGTTTCCGCGAGAATCCGTGACGCCTGATCCATCGACCCGGTGGCTTCCTTGATCGCGACCACGGTCGGAATCTCCGCGATCCGGGCGATGACGTCCGGCTCCATGTTCTTCGCGGTCCGTCCGGGGATGTTGTAGAGGATGATCGGCAGGTCGCACGCTTCCGCCACCGCCTTGTAGTGCTGGTAGAAGCCTTCCCCCATCGGCTTGTTGTAGTACGGAGCAACCATCATCGCCCCGTTCGCCCCCGCCTTCTTGGCATGCTTCGTCAGTTCGATGGCTTCGAGCGTGCTGTTCGAACCGGTCCCGGCCATCACCTGAATCCGGCCGGCGGCGTGCTGGCAGACGATCTCGACGACGCGGCTGTGCTCGTCATGCGAGAGCGTGGGGCTTTCGCCCGTCGTTCCGACTGGGCAGAGGCCGTTCGTCCCCTGTGCGATCTGCCAGTCGACCAGTTTCTTCAACGCCGCTTCGTCAACACGACCGTCCTTGAACGGCGTCACGATCGCGACTGTCAACCCGGCAAACTGTTCACCCTTGCGTGGCATTGTTCTCTCACTTAGCCCCCCGTCAATGACGGGGGGAATTTGCATGTTTCATGTCATCGCGTGCAGCCCCCGGTCATTGACCGGGGCTTAATTGTTTATCGATTCCGCCAATCAACGCCGGACATTTCCGAGAGCGCCAACAACAGCGCGTGCGTCCCGTTGCGGCCCCAGCCTTTGGCCTTCACCGAGAGATACAACTGCTCGGCGAGGGCCAGCCCCGGCAGCGAGAGTCCCATCCGTTTCGACTCGGCGAGGGCGATCCCCATGTCCTTAATGAAGTGTTCGACGAAGAACCCGGGATCGAAGTTGTTGTTCATCATCCGGGGACCAAGATTCGTCAACGACCAGCTACCCGCGGCCCCCGAACCGACCGACTGCAGGACAGTCGGCAGATCCAGACCCGCCTTGTAGCCGTAGAGCAGCGCCTCACAGACCCCAATCATCCCGGTGCTGATGAGAATCTGATTGACCATTTTCGTGTGCTGACCGGCCCCCGGTCCCCCTTGATGGACGATCGTCTTCCCCATCGCCTGGAACAACGGAAGTAATGCGTCGACCGTCTCCTTGTCACCCCCGATCATGATCGACAGGGCGGCATTTTTTGCCCCGATGTCGCCCCCGGAAACCGGGGCGTCGACACTGTGCACCCCCCGAGCCTTGGCAGCCACATAGACTTCATTGGCGAGAGAAGGTTCACTCGTGGTCATATCGACGAGGGTCGCACCGGCATGGGCACCGGCCAGGGCTCCCTGCTCTCCCAGTAGGACTTCGCGGACATCGCTGGGGAAGCCGACGATCGAGAAGATCACATCCGATTGGGCTGCCAGCTCCTTCGGCGAAGCGGCCCACGCTGCCCCCTTGGCGATCAGCGGCTGGGCTTTTTCTTTCGTCCGGGTGTAGACCGTTGCCGAATAGCCAGCCGCCATCAGGTGGCCGACCATGCTGGACCCCATGACACCGGTCCCGATCCAGCCCACACGCGTTTTACCGGGAGTTGCCACCGCTGCCGTCATGCTGCCTGACCTTAAAAGCTCGAAATTCCAATCAACGCACACCATCCGCAGAGATTTCCGGATGACGCGTCCCAGCCAGTATACCGGGCAAGTTGCGGGTCGTCACGGATGACGGGAACGGGACTCGCCGGGTGGTTCCGAATTCGGGTCGCTTGCTTCACTCTTCGGGGCCTCCTATCATTCAGACAGGAGCACGAAGCATAGACGATCGGAGTCCTGAGTGGCTGGAGCTGCCAGACTCGGATCGAGGATGGAATTCTCCATGTTCGCCTGGTTTCGGAACGTCTGGTTTGCGGTTTCCACGCTCATCACCGGGATGTGGGTCACCCTGCGGACCATGCTCTGGACGTATCAGCGGAAGACCTTCACCGAGGTCTACGAGTACCCGGAAGTCCCGGTTCCCGTCAAAGCCCGGTATCGCGGCTTTCACCGGTTCGACCTGACCACCTGCATCGGCTGCGAAAAGTGTGCAGCCGCCTGCCCGGTCGACTGCATCTACATCGAAAAAGAAAAGAGCCCGGTTGGCAAGGGCTTTCGCGTCAACGGGTTTACGATCGATTACACGAAGTGCATGTTTTGCGCTTTATGTGTCGAGCCCTGTCCCGTCGATTGCATTTTCATGGGGTCGAATTACGACTTGAGCTGCTACAGCCGGGACGGGTGCATCGTCGATTACGCCAAGTTGCCGCTGGAAGTGGCGTGGGGCCAGGCGACATTGAATCCGACCGCGGTGGCCGAATCGAAGGTCCTGTACGAGCCAGTCTGGGTGAAGGGAGAACCAAGCCCCTTCCAGTTCGCCGGATCGGAAGAGCATTAAGTCTGTGAACTCGTTGCGATCGTCGGAGACGGTCGTCGCAGTGAAGGATGGAATTCGATGAACGCCCAGGTTCCTCGGCAACAGGTACCGTTCACCGTTGCTGGTGCTAACCGAACATTGCCGCTGGTACGGGCAATCGTGGCCGACATCGTGGCCCTGTACAAGGATGTCAGCGAGCGTCGGGAACGGTTGCAGTCGCTGCAGAAACGCCGGTCCCGCAAGCCAACCCGCACCGACGATCCGTACGGAGAGGAAGTTGCAGCGATCGAATCCGACCTGGAAAAGGATGCTGATCGTTTGCAGGACTATGTGGAAGAGTTGAGCAAGCTCGGGGTGGAATTGAGCGATCCGACAGACGGCATGGTCGATTTTCCGACGGTGATGGACGGGACGCCCGCCTTCCTCTGCTGGAAACTGGGTGAGCCGGAGATCGCGTACTGGCATCAGTCCGATGCGAGTGCGAGTACTCGTCAGCCGCTGCCGGGTGCCACAGGTCGAAACATGGACAACAACGCAGTCTGAAGTCCTTGACAGGAAAGTCGCCGGAATCGCCGGCGCGGAGCGAACATGACAGAGTTGGTCGGTCACTTTCTGGTCTTCACCGTCGTCAGCGTTGTGTTCCTGATTGCGCCGCTGCTGATTGGCATGCTGGTTCGCCCCAAGCTGCCGACGCGTGAAAAAGACGAGATCTACGAATGCGGCGAGCCGACGATCGGTTCCAGCTACATTCAGTTCGACCTGCGATTCTATGTTGTCGCCCTGCTGTTCATCGTCTTCGATGTGGAACTCGTGTTCTTCTTCCCCTGGACGACGACCTTCGGCGGTGCGATGCAGCTGGCCGATTCCCGGCTGACCGATGTGGAACGTGTCAGCCTCTCGGAAAAGTTCCTGTCAGCTCCGGCAGGTTCGCTGACGCTGGAGAATGCCGTCTCACAGGAAGCCGCCATGGTCCTCGGCTGGACCTCTCTGTTCGACGTGCTGTTCTTCTTCGCCGTCCTGATGGTCGGCTTCGCCTATGTCTGGAAGCGGGGCGATCTTGACTGGGTCCGGGCAGTGACTCAACAGGCGAAGATCGCTCGCCCCAGAACCTCACTCGGACCAGCGGCCTCCGAACGTCCACCGGTCCTCGTCTCCTGACCTTCTGCCTCATCCATCAGTCCGCGGCTCGCAGCCGACGATCGAGAAATCCATGCGAATCGAAGAGATTCACCAGTTGCTGGTCGACAAGTTCGGTGCGGAAGCGATTCGCACCCTGAAGACCGACACGCGCGATCCCTGGATCGAAGTCGCAGCCGAAAAGATCGCGGACGTGGGCCTCTTCCTGCGTGACGATCCACGGACCGAATTCGACGCCCTGAACGATCTCTGCGGAGTCGATTGTCTCGAAACCGATCCGAAGAAGAAGACACCCTGCACGCCGCATGTCGAGGTGGTCTATCACCTTTACAGTTACACGCACAAACATTGGGCCAAGCTGAAGGTCTGCGTCCCCCGCTGGCAGGGTGATGCGGTCGGCCGCATTCCCGAGGTCCCTTCTGTTTCGTCCGTCTGGAACATCGCCGACTGGCACGAACGCGAAGCGTACGATCTCGTCGGCATCGACTTCCTCGGCCATCCGAATCTGCGGCGGATTCTCTGTCCCGAAGACTGGGAAGGGCATCCGCTCCGCAAAGACTACGCATTCCCGCTCGAATACCACGGCATCCGCGGCAAGTAAGGGCGATTGGCTGATAGCTCAGCACTGATGGTAAGAGAAGACCAGAGTTTTCGTCTTCCTGGAAGTGCCGGCTCGCTGACGTCTCCTGCTCCTCATCCCAACGGACCACCGACAACGGACCACGGACTCCTCCAATGCAACTAGAAGACCCCCGCATTATCGAGTTCGACGTCCGCACAGACGAGATGCTCGTCAACATGGGACCGCAGCACCCCAGCACCCACGGCGTGCTCCGGCTGCTGTTGCGGACCGACGGCGAAATCATTCATGAAGTGACGCCGCATATCGGCTACCTGCACCGCTGTGCCGAGAAGATTGGCGAAAACCTCTCACCGCCGCAGTGGATCCCCTACACCGACCGGATGGACTATCTGGCCGGGATGAACATGAATCTCGGGCTGGCGCTGACGGTCGAGAAGCTCGTCGGGATGGAAGTCCCCGAAAAGGCGATGGTCCTGCGGGTCATCATTGCCGAGCTGAATCGCATCGCCAGCCACCTCGTCGGGATGGGGGCGTACGGCCTCGATCTCGGCAGCTTCAGCCCGTTCCTCTATGCCTTCCGTGAACGCGAAATCATTCTCGACCTGTTCGAGGAAGTCTGCGGTGCCCGGCTGACGTACAGCTACATCACGATGGGCGGAGCGACACACGATCTGCCCGAGCAGATCACGATTCCTTCGGGCCTCGCCCAGCTGACCGGCCGCAAGCCGACCACGACCCTCGCCTGGGCCGACGCCGTCCGGATGTTCCTCGACTGGATGGCTCCGCGGATCAAGGAGTATCACACACTCCTGACCCGCAACGCGATCTTCGTGAAGCGCACCGCAGGGATCGGCATCCTCCCCCGTGAAATGGCGATCAGCTACGGCTGCACTGGCCCCGTGCTCCGTGGCAGCGGTGTCGACCACGACCTCCGCCGTGACGGCGAAGCGATCTACACCCGCATGTACCAGGGCTACGACTTTAAGGTCCCGGTTGCCCCCTTCGCGGACGCTCCGCGGGAAGCGATTCTGGGCGACAACTGGTGCCGGTTCTACGTCCGCATGATGGAAGTTGTCGAGTCGATCAAGCTCGTCCGGCAGGCGCTCGATCGCTATCCAGCAGCGAAGGGGGAACATCGCATCCCCTTCAAGATGGGGGCGAAGCTCCCGAACGACGAAGCCTACCTGGAAACGGAATGTCCCCGCGGACAGATGGGGTTCTATGTCGTTGGCGACGGCGACAGCGAGCCATTCCGCGCCCGGGCGAAAAGCTCGTGCTTCTGTAACCTCTCGGTTACCGCTCCGCTCTGCCAGGGCGTCCTCATCGCCGACATCCCCGCCATCGTCGGCTCCCTCGACATCGTGATGGGCGAAATCGACCGGTAAATTTTCCCCGGATGCCGAACGATGCGGATCGCGACTTGGAATCTGCTGAAGGGTGGCAGCCGTCGGATTCATTGGTCGCGTTTGTTCGACGAGTTCCAAGTCGATTTGTTGTGTGTGCAGGAATCTGCCCATCCCGACGAGCACTTGCCACCTCTGCTCCACCCGGAATCGCGCGGATGCTCTGCTTGGCTCAATGTTCCGAAACGCTCATGGGGGAGCGCTGTCGCCGTCCGTACGGGTGCAGTGACCGCTCTGACTCTCCCCGGATTCAAGGGGTGGGTCACCGGCGCAGAGGTCCGACGACCGGTTCGACCTGACGGAAGTTCCGAGACCTTCCTGGCTTTCAGCCTGCATGCACCGGATAAACCCGGCGGCTATGCAAATGCCGTCTTGAAAATCCTCGATGACATTCGCAATGTAGCTCGCGGGCATGACATTGTTATCGGTGGTGACTTCAATCTCAGCCTCTTGCCTTCCCCGCACGAAAAGCCTGCGAACAAACGAATGAATAGTATCGTCCGCGCTCGGTTGGCGGATGAATTCGGTCTTGTGAACTGCTGGAAAGCCGCGAACCCCGACGCAGAACCAGCGCAGACTCTCCGCTGGACGAAGGACCGCACCACTCCTTTCCACTGCGACGGACTGTTTGTTCCGCGCCGTTGGTTACCACAGTTGAAATCGTGCGTGGTCTTGTCGGGCGATGATTGGAATCAACTCAGCGACCACAATCCGGTGATCGCACAATTCCAATAATCCAGTGACGTACCACCACCCCCCGGACGCCCAGGCATTCTGATGCCTGGGATTCTGCGGGTTGATCCATCATCCCAACGCTTGTGGCGTGATCCCGAGCGACACGAGCAATCCGCGGACTTCATCGCGAATGCGGTCGCGGACGGTGTTGAACTGGTCGGAGGGCATCTCGCGCGGGTCGGGGATCTGCCAGTCGACGCGGCGTTCGGCGGCGATCATCGGACAGGCATCGCCGCAGCCCATCGTCACCGTCGCCGCGTATCCGTCCTGCGGGACCTGATCGAGACCTTTCGAGGTATGCGTCGTCAAGTCATACCCAAGTTCCTGCATCGCGGCGATTGCCTTGGGATTCACCCGCCCTGAGGGACGCGAGCCGGAACTGTAGGCTTCCACCTGCGGTCCTCCCAGCATCCTGGCGAAGGCTTCGGCCATCTGGCTGCGGTTGGAGTTCTCGATGCAGACGAAGAGCAGGCGGGCGGTCATGCTGCAGCGATCGGGTCGGTCAGATAGATCCAGAACAACCAGAGATCGCCCGCGAAGATCGCCGGGCCGAGCGAACGGGCGGGGTTCATCGAAGCGCCGCTGATCGGTCCGCCGAAGGCCGCTTCCATGAAGATGATCGCACCAATCACAAGCCCCGCGGGAGTCCCTTCGATCCGGCCGTGCCGGGACATCGCCAGGACGACCCACATCAGCACGAATGTCAGCCCCAGTTCCGTCACCCAGGCCTGTCGTTGCTGTCGACCTGTGGGCCGCGACTCACCCCACGGTCGGGTCGAACCGAAGGCGTGCTCGGCGGACACGACTTGATGTCGATCGGGTTGAGTATTGATCGCCCGGACAACACGCGGATAGGACGCATCACGCGCAGGAAAGACTCCCCCGATCAATGCGACGGCAACAACCGCCCCCAGACATTGGGCAGCACAGTATGGCAGAACTTTGGCGAACGGAATCCGCCCCGCTGCCCACAAGCCGATGGTGACGGCCGGGTTGAGGTGTGCCCCGGAGATCGGCCCGACAGTTTCGATCATCGCCAGCACGATGACACCGAACGTCAGAGCGATCCCGAGGTGCGTGACCGCGCCTCCGGTGATCTGATGAAAGACGATCGCAGCCACACCACAGCCGACGAGGCACGCTGTGCCGACAAATTCTGCCCAGAAATTTCGCACGCTGACAGATCTCCCTTTTGGCAGAATAGCAAAAACGACCGGCGGTCAGGGTGACCGCCGGTCGTGAGTTTTTGGTGAATCGATGACGGATTGGTAATGCTCGACAAGACCCAGCCATCGGAATGGCTGGGCTTCCGATGCGGTTTATAGGAGTTCCTTGATGAGCGACCGTTCTTCAGCAAGGAATTGCGGGCGACCGTTCGGATCGCTGAGGGTGACGCTGTTGGCGTCGATCCCGAGCTTATGATAAATCGTGTGGAACACATTTTGAATGTGAACCGGACGTTCCAGCGGCTCTTCACCGTTGCGGGTGGTGGACCCGATGACCTGACCGTGACGGAGTCCGCCGCCGGCGACGTAGAAGAAGTTCGCTCGCGGCCAGTGATCGCGACCGGCGGTCCCGTTCACACGGGGCGTGCGGCCGAACTCGCCCGACATCAGGATCAGTGTCGAATCGAGCAGATCGTGAGCAGCGAGGTCGTCGATCAACGCGGAAAGGGCGTGATCGAGCGGCGGCAGCATCCGCCGCATCGCATTGAAGTTGTCACCATGCGTATCCCAGCCACCCCACGAGAAGGCGACACAGCGGCTGCCCGCTTGAATCAACCGACGGGCCATGATGAACCGCTGGTTTTCATTCCAGTGGGCTTCGTTGTTGCGAATCCCGTAGCGTTCCATGTGTCGCGGATCTTCGTTCCGCAGGTCGAGTGCCTTGGCCAGTTCACCCGAAGTGACGATGCCGACGGCCCGGTCGTTGAAGCTGTCGATGGCCGACATCATCCCGTGTCCATCCGCTTCCCGGCGAATGCGATCCAGCCCGCCGAGCAAGGCTCGTCGATCTTCGAGCCGACTGAGGCTCACTTGCCCGTTGAGCGTGAGGTTACTGCGGCCTTCACCGTCGGGACGGAACCCGGCATTGATCTGGCCCAAGAAGCCCGTCTTCGTCCAGCCAGTGAGATCGACGAACGTCGGGGCCGCCCCGCGGGATGTGTTTTGCGATTGGCCCCAGAGTTTCGACATGACCGAACCGATGCCAGGACGGCCCCCCATGGTACGAAGTGACTGTTCCGACCATCCTGAATCGGACTGTTGCGGGGCGTGCTCATCACGCAGACCGCTGATCGACCGGATGATCGAGAACTGGTCGGCTCGCCGGGCGAGCTTCGGCATCAGTTCGCAGAGGTCCATCCCGGGTACATTGGTCGCGATCGGCATGAATTCGCCTCGGAATTCACGCGGTGCCTGGGGCTTAAGATCGAAGGTATCGAGGTGTGTCGGTCCACCCGCCAGATAGATGTTGATGACCGACATCCGCTTGCCGGAAGTCGCCTCGGCTTTGAGGAGATGCGGCAGAGTCAGACCACCGAGGGCCAGTCCACCGATCCGGAAGAAATCCCGCCGCGAAGTGCGGTCGCAATACCCTGCGTTACCCTGGCCCCAGAACGTGAGCATCGTCCGGCTCCTGTTGTGTACGTCCATCTCGAAAGCGAGACGCCTGTGAGTGTAATCGGTCGCCATAACAAATCAAGCGAAATTGATTCATGAATTTTGCTGAGACTCACCAGGAATTCTTGAGGTCAGACGCACTGCCCAGCCGGAAAACTGCAAAATGGACTCTGGTGAGAGACTCCAAAGTGTGCACCAGCTTCATTTTCCGCCAGGCGCGACAGCGTCGCGGCGGCTGCGCTGCTCTTCAGCGGCGCTGGGCCGCAAATAGATGGGAGCCAGCGACCAAGGGTCATCGCCCCCCTGCTGTATGAACCGAGCGACGCCAAGTTCCGCGAGTTTGGCAGCCGAGGGAACCGTCGCCCACGGTTCACGGACCAGGGTTGCCGCGGTCCCGCTGTCGAGGATTCGAGTCAAGCCCGGACCGATCACATGCATCCCTGCAGAGAGTTGCGCGAGCCACGGTTCCGCAGGGACAATGCGCACCGGTTCCAGCATTTTCCATCTGCGGTCGCTCGTGTAGTCGGCTTCACTGACGAAGAAGTCGCCACGTTGTGCATCCCCGACGACGGCAACCCGTCCCCATTCGCCGGGGGCCTGTTCAGCAAACAGGGCGAACGTCTCGATCCCTACCACGGGGATCGACAGACTGTAGGCGAGTGTCTTCGCCGCCATGACTCCCACACGCAGGCCGGTGAAACTCCCCGGTCCCAGGCTGACGGCAACCAGTTCTATCGCGGCTGGCGTCAGCCCCGCGGACTGTATCAAGGCGTCGATTTCGGCGATCAGCGATTGTGCATGCCGCCGACCGGATGTTTCCAGCGCCCGCTCGATGCACGTCCCGTCCGACCAGAGGGCGACCCGTCCTTCGAAGCCACTAGTTTCGATCGCCAGGCAATGCACGTCGGGTCCTCAGTTGTTGCACACTCGCAGCCGCCCAGCGTAATGAAAGTCGTTCGTGAAACCCATCGAAGTGACGGAAACGCCGTCAAGATGCGGTCTGGATATCGCCCCGATGGCATGCGTACCGCGCGTTCTCACTGTGTCACCTACTCCTGACGTTCGCGCTCGAAGTGACGGCGAACTTGTGAATTTCTGGTGAGTCTGACGCTGCAGAATTGCTCTATCGCGGCGAGTCTCTGATCCTGCACAGACTGACGACCTGCGTTCCCTCACCATTCTGCTCAATGAGATGACTCATGCGTCTGTTCAGCAACGCCTCGCAGACCCGCGGCCTGATTCTCGCCGTGCTCTTGGGACTGAAGTGTCCGGCTGCCGTTCCTGCGGCCGAACCCAGCGTTCGGTTTGCGACGTTTAACATCCAGGAACTGAGTCTGAAGAAACTGGATGAAGTCGACGCCGCCGGGCGGGGAACGCATCCTCAATTGTTGGCAGCTGCGGCGGTGCTGCGACGCATCCGTCCCGATGTGCTCCTGCTGAACGAGATCGACTACACTGGCCCAGCCGATGCGGACGGCCCAATCGAACGGAACGCCGCCCGATTGTTCATGGAACGCTATCTGCAACATGCGGAAGGTGAATCCGCCGGTCTGGACTATCCGCATCTCTTTTATCGCTCCACGAACACTGGTGTGCCCACCGGGATCGATCTCAACAATGATGGCGACGCCACAGGGCCCAACGATGCCTATGGCTATGGCACGTATCCCGGCGAATATGGAATGGCGCTGCTCAGCCGGTTCCCCATTGATGAGTCCAAGGCCCGGACGTTTCGCAAACTCCTCTGGAAGGATGTCCCGAACGGTTTGATTCCTGATGGTCAGGATGGACGCCCCGCCTTCTACACACCGGCAGCGAAGAACGTCTTTCGCCTGTCGAGCAAAAGTCATTGGGATGTCCCGGTCGAGTGCGCCGGACGAACGATCCACTGCTTGTGTTCGCATCCCACGCCACCGGTGTTCGATGGTCCGGAAGATGCGCATGGCAGACGGAATCACGATGAACTTCGTTTCTGGTGCGACTATCTGACGGGAGGTCCGTCGGCGGCCTGGATCCGTGACGATCAGGGGTCGAATCAGCCGTTGGACCTCGACGCCCGGTTTGTGATTCTGGGTGATCTGAATGCCGATCCGGACCGGGGCGATGCGGTGGCCGGGAAACGCCCGATCCGCTGCCTGCTCGAGCACCCCCGCGTCTTCGATCCGCAGCCAACCAGCCAGGGAGCAGTGGCCGCCACCCGTGCCAGCAGCCTGTTTCCGGAGACCCGTCAGTTCAAGACCGCGAATTTCGGCCGCATCGACTATGTCTTGCCGTCACGGACGCTGTCGGTCGGCGATCGCGGCGTTTTCTCGCCGGTCCCCTCGGATCACGAGGCAGCCATCGTCAAGCGAGCCAGCGATCATCGGCTGGTCTGGGTCGACATCCGCCTCACGCCGTAATTGCGAGAAAGTCGCAGATCGAAATGACCTCGTGCTGTCTCCCGCGCGGATTGTTCGGATTGATCGACCGAAGCAGTCTGTGAGGTCGCACCGTGCGGCATCTGCCTGTGACATCCCCCCGCGACCTGATCAAATCGCCCGCGAAACACAACAACCCTGATTGATGCGTCTCTGGTGATCGGCTATGATTCAGCGTGCCCGCCAGACTGCCTCGCTTTGCCCACCTTCAGGTTGTTGCGAACATCATGCAGAAATTCGCACGGCTTTGCTGTTGCCTGACGATCATCGCGGCAAGTTCTCTGGTCTGGTCTGCGGAACCGATGCCCCGGGAAGAACCGGGTGATGAATTCTTCGAGCGGCAGGTGCGGCCGTTACTCACGCAGCATTGCGTGGCGTGTCACGGGAAGGGGCAGAGCAAAGGAGGCTTCAGCATCGCCAGTCGCGAAGCGGTGCTGGCCGGTGGGGAAAGTGGCACCGCGGTCTCGCTGGAGCGCCCGGCCGAGAGTCTGCTGATTCAGGCGGTGGAGCATGAAGGGGGGTTGCAGATGCCCCCCAATGGCAAGCTGTCGGCTGCCGAAGTGCAGGTGCTCCGACGCTGGGTCGAGATTGGGCTTCCCTGGTCAACCGCAGCGGCGACGGCGAATGGTCTGCGGACCAGCGGAACGCTGACGGCGGCAGATCGCGAGTTCTGGTCGTTTCGCCCCATGAGCAATCCCACGCTGCCTGCGGTGCAACAATCGGCCTGGCCGCAGCGTTCACTCGATGCATTCGTTCTGGCAAAGCTGGAAGAGCATCACTTGCAGCCAGCTCCAGCCACCGATCGACGGACCTACATCCGCCGTGTGGCGATGACGCTCACTGGTCTGCTCCCCACCGAGGAAGAGGTCAACGCCTACCTGGCGGACGACGCTCCCGGTGCGGACGCGCGGCTTGTCGATCGCTGGCTCGATTCGCCGCATTACGGAGAACGCTGGTCACGGCACTGGCTCGATGTGGCCCGCTATGGGGAAGATCAGGCCCATACGTTTCAGGCCCGGATGTATCCCCAGGGATATCGCTATCGCGACTGGGTCACGTCGGCGTTCAATCGTGACCTGCCGTACGACCAGTTCGTGACGGCCCAGATCGCCGGTGATCTCCTTCCGGCAGCGACCAACGAGGAACGGATCGCGCGGCTGCCTGCGTTGGGATTCTTTGCCCTGGGACCGGTCTACTACGCCGATGCAGGCTGTGCCGATAAGGCGGCTGCCGACGAGATTGACGACCGCATCGATACGCTGTGTCGTGGCATGCTGGGACTGACCGTCTCGTGTGCCCGCTGTCACGATCATAAATTCGATCCGATCTCTGCTCAGGATTACTACGCGCTCGCTGGGGTCTTTGCAAGTTCGCAATACCGCGAGGCTCCGCTGGTTTCCGATGAAGTGGCCCGCGCCTATGACGAGCGGGCCGCAACCGTGAAGTCACGTGAGAACGACCTGACAAAAGCCCAGAACGAAGAAGCGGCGAAACTCAGTGAGTCCTTCGTTCCACAAATGGCGGATTACCTGCTGGGTGTGTGGACGTTGCAACATCGACGGCGAAGTGACCCCAAGGTCTCCGCGAAAGCTGTTGCCGCGGAACGCGGACTGGAAGCGATCGTGCTGGAGCGTTGGACTCAGTTTCTGACACCAGAGTTGCTGGCATCGAAACCGTATCTGGCAGAATGGAAGGCGGCCACTGTCGATGGGGTCCGCTTCCGTGATCTTTCGCCGGATGGACCGGTCTCCGCAGTGATCGAGCCCGCCGCCCGGCTGGTCGAAGCTCGACTCGTCGAAGCCCTGGCGGCTCGTGAGCAGAAGGGAGTGGAGTCCGGGAAGCCCAAGGTCAAACTGGATGGACCCCAGGCCGACATCCTGAAAACACTCCTCACAGACAAAACGGCTCCGCTGGTCCTTCCCAAAGGACAAGTCGAAAAACTGCTGCCGGAAACGAGCCAGACACGACTGAAGGAACTGGAAAAAGAGCTCGCCAGCCTGAAGCAGGCATTAGGTCCCAAGTACCCCGTGGCCCATGCGCTGACCGATCGCACTCCGGTGAATCTCAAGGTCCACCTGCGGGGGAACCCGAAGACGCTGGGTGAAGAAGTCCCGCGACGATTCTTACAGATCCTCAGCGGCGACGAAGCCCGCGCCTTCGAACAAGGGAGCGGACGTCTGGAACTCGCCAAGGCGATCGCCAGTCCGCAGAACCCGCTGACGGCCCGGGTGCTCGTCAACCGCGTCTGGCAGCAGCATTTCGGTCGCGGTCTCGTGGGGACATCGAGTAACTTCGGCCTCCTCGGTGAACGGCCCACCCACCCGGAACTGCTGGACCATCTCGCAAGCCAGTTCATCGCCTCGGGCTGGTCGCTCAAGCAACTCCATCGTGACATCCTGCTGTCGGCGACGTTCCGCATGCGGAGTGAAGCCCCGATCGTTACAACAGGAGCCGATCCCCGCGTGGTCGATCCGGAGAATCGCCTGCTCTGGCGACAGAACCGTCGGCGACTCGATTTCGAAGCCTGGCGTGATGCCGCCCTGCGAGCTGGTGGCAATCTCGATCTGACGGTCGGCGGTCCCTCACAGAACCTGAACGATCAGAACCATCGCCGTCGGACGCTCTATTCGGTGATCAGTCGTCACGACCTGAATGGAACGCTGCGGTTGTTCGATTTTCCCGACCCGAACCTCACGAGCGAGCGGCGGAGCAATACCACCGTGCCGATGCAGCAGCTCTTCATGCTGAACAGCGGGTTCATTGTCCGTCAGGCGCAGGAACTCGCCCGTCGTGTGACAAGCGACGGCAATCTGAATGAACGCCAGCGGATTGAACGGCTCTATCAGTTGTTGTTCCAGCGGACACCCACTGAAGAGGAACTGCAAATTGGAACCCACTTTGTGAATGCTCCGCTCCCGCCCGAAGTCTCTGCCAGCAACGTCAAACTGTCCGCATGGGAACAGTATGCGCAGGCCTTGCTGGCGACGAATGAGTTTGCATTCCTCGATTAGTTTTCATTACCCGCAGGATCCAGCCCGAAGGCGCGCCGATGACCATGCCGTTCTTGAATCCCGTTTCGCGACGTCAGGCGTTGTCTCGCATCGGTGGCGGCCTGGGCTCGCTGGGACTCGCCAGCCTGCTGGCCCAGTCGGACTCGCTGAACAACACGTCGGCGTGGGGGGCAACGGCCGCGACAGCGAATCCGCTCGCGCCCAAACCCGCTCATTTTGCCCCCCGTGCGAAGCGGATCATTCACCTCTTCATGAACGGCGGTCCGTCGCATATCGACACGTTCGATCCGAAGCCTGCGCTCACGCAGTATGCCGGTCAGCAACCCGAAGAACTGACGAAGAATTATCCTCGATCGATCGGCAAGCTTTTCCCGTCCCCGTTCAAGTTCGCGCAGCACGGGACGAACGGCGTCGCAGTCAGCGAACTCTACCCGCACGTGGCCGGCGTGATCGATGACATCTGCGTTCTCCGTTCGATGCACACCGATATCCCGAATCATGAGCCGGGCCTGCTCATCATGAACTCGGGCAATTCCCAGCCAACGCGGCCGAGTCTCGGTTCGTGGCTCACCTACGGACTGGGGACCGAAAACCAGAATCTCCCCGGTTACGTGGTTCTCTGCCCCGGTAAGCCGGTCGTCGGGCCGCAACTCTGGGGGAACAGTTTTCTCCCGGGTATCTTCCAGGGCTGCCACATCAATAACAGTAAGCTCGATCCCCAGTCGGTGATCCAGCATGTCCACAACAGCTCACTTCCTCCGGCGATCCAGCGGCGACAGCTCGATCTCTTACAACAATTGAACGGGGTGCATCAGGCGGCCCGACCGGAAGACGAGCAACTCGAAGCCCGCATTCAGTCCTACGAGATGGCCTTCCGGCTGCAGTTTGCCGCACAGGAAGTCTTTGATCTGAATCAGGAGTCGCAGGCGACCCGTGCGCTCTATGGCTCCGGACAATTTGCTGATGGATGCCTCGTTGCCCGCCGACTCGTCGAACGGGGCGTGCGGATGGTGCAACTGTATTACGGCGGTGGGCAGCCGTGGGACGACCACGGCGACATCATGAATCACGCTAAGCATGCGCAGCAGAGCGACCAGGCAATTGCCGCGCTCATTCGCGACCTGAAAAGCCGGGGCATGCTGGAGGACACGCTCATCGTCTGGGGCGGAGAATTCGGCCGCACGCCGTGGTCACAGGGGGCCAAGGGCCGCGACCATCACAGCCGCGGTTTCAGCATGTGGATGGCAGGGGGCGGCGTGAAAGGGGGCCTTGCGTATGGGGCCACAGACCAGTTCGGCAACGCTGCCGTGGAACAACCGATCCACGTCCACGACCTGCACGCCACGATCCTGCACCTGATGGGCCTCGACCACGAACGGCTCACGTACCGCTACAGCGGCCGTGACTTCCGCCTGACCGACGTCCACGGCCATGTGGTGACCGATATTCTTGCATAGTGGCCGGTTCCAGCGGCCAGAAGGAAAGATGCTGATGAGTGCTGTCTGCCGCAGACTCTCTGTGTTGACGGCCTGCCTGGTCGTCTTCTGGCAGACCGCAAGAGCCGCTGCCGACGAACCAGCCTTCCGCGTCGAATCGAACCTGCTGGCTGCCGTCGCCAAAATCGAGATCACCCCGCCCCCCGAGACGCCGGTGGTCGGCCATGTCCGCGCGACGAACGGTGTCCGTGATCCACTGCGTGCCGGGATTCTGCTCCTCTCGAATGGGCAGGAACGCGCCGCAATTGTGACGCTGGACCTGATCAATGCCCCCACCGCGCTCGTCGAAGCGTTGCGGGAGGTGATCGCTGAGCCGACCGGGACCCCGCGGGACAACATCCTCGTGGCGGCGTCCCACAATCATTCGGGACCGGGGTGGTCGCGCGAGTCCGAATGGGGGCGGGGACTACTCGAGAAAGTGACAGCGGCGGTCACCGTCGCAGCAAAGGAAATGCGACCCGTTTCGATCGGTTATGCGGAAGACCGGATCGACTTCAATATCAACCGCCGCAAAGTCATCAACGGACGGGCGGTCGTGCGGCTCAATCCGGACGGCCCATGCGATCATCGCGTGAAGGTCCTGCGCGTCGACGATGGGCGAACGCTGGAACCGCTCGCGGTGCTCATGCATGCGGTCTGTCATCCCTGCGTCTTTACATGGGGTGATCGGTACACGCCGCCGTATCCCGGCGGGTTTCCAATGATCAGCGCCGACTTTCCAGGTGAAGCCCAGACGTTAGTGGAGACGGTTTACGGTGCCAGGACGAAAACCCTGTTTCTGCAGGGATGCGCGGGCGATATTCGTCCGAACCTGCCCGGCGTCCCGTATCGTTGTGGAGACGAAGCCGATATCAAGTGGACGGGTCGGAACCTCGGGTGTGCAGTCGTCCGAGCGGCCGATCACAGCGTCATTCGTGAGGAACTCGCCAAACGAAAAACGATCTATCCGCTGAAATGTGCCACCAGCCGCATCGAACTTCCCGGCAAACAGTCGCGACTCACCTGCGAGATGCAGGCGCTGCGGATCGGCGATTTTCTGCTGCTGACGATTCCAGGCGAACCCATGGTCGAGTACGGCTTTCAGATCGAGCGGGCCATCGCCGACCGGGCGATTCCGATCGTGGTCGGCTACGCCAACGGACACCTGGGCTATATCTGCACGGCTGAGTCTTACGGCGTCGGCGGCTACGAGCCGAATATGTCACCACTTCTGCCGGAAGCCGAACCGCTGATCCACGAAGAACTCGGTCGCCTTGCTGACAAGGTCCTGGCCGACGTCTTCGAGTCGCTCAAGCCCAGCACCAAGTAATGCGCTGACTCCTGGAGTTGTCAGCACATGCTCCCGAATCCGCTCAACACTCGGTGTGTGATGACAACTCTTGAGCGGCATCAATTCGACATGGCGATCCCCGCACCATCGTTTTCCAGGATTTGTCGAAGCTTGCCGGGACTCGTACGCGCGATGATCGACTTCATCCCGCAATGGGTCGTTTCGCCACGACAATCGCAACAGGCATCGTGAACAGGTCGATCCGTTCGTGTTGATCCAGGACAAAGCCCGCCTGCTGCACCAGGTCTTCCAGCGGAATCGGCTGACAGTCGACGATATGCGGGAAGTGGGTGTGCATCCAGATGTAGGTCCGTTCCAGGACGCTCGCCGACTGTTCTTCGGGAACGGTGGCCATACTCACGACCCCCAATCGTCCCCCGGGTTTTAGCACACGTTGACACTCCCGCAGAACTGCGGGAATCGTTGTCAGTGGAAACAGTTCCAAGGTAAAACTCATCACGATCGCGTCAAAACTTTCAGCAGGATACGGAATGGGCGGAATGGCCTGGACCTGCAGTTCAACGCGGTTCTCTCTTCCGGCCTGCTGCAATCGCGACCTGGCGACATCGCGCATCCCTGTTGAGATATCGATCCCGGCGACATGACCGGAATCACTCACGGCCTCAGCCAGTTTGACCAGTGAGTGCCCCGTGCCGAAGCCTAATTCCAGCACGAATTCACCCCGGCGAACCGCCTGCAGTTCCAGACCGCGTTCTCGCGCCACATGCTCGCCCCCATCAGCAATCAGGTCGGAGGCATGGCTGATGCGATCATAAAAATGCCGCGTGGAATTGTCGGCCATCGGATCAACTCCTGAGAGTGAGAGACGCGCAACACATACTCATGCGACTCGATGATGGAGAGACCGAGTACAACCCAGCGCTGATTTCTGAAGAGGTCGTCAGCCCTGGAGTTGGCGGGACATTTACAGCAGCGGTGACCGGGAAGTTCCCAGAAGAACGATCGGAGATTCCTTCCCGAGAGCGTCATCGTGGGTTGCCTGTGACTGGTCGAGGTCCGACCGGCGCAGGTCGAGGCGCGTCAGAAATGTTGAGTTCGCCTCTGGGCGAGTTCGAAGGTTCCCAGGTACGATCGGCTTCCGAGAGCACCCGGATTGGATCGCGACTCGCAAGGCTGAATCAGACATGACCACATTCTCGCCGAAACCATCCCCAGCAGCGAAACAGACTGCAGAGAGCTTGCCACAGCCGAAGTCGTTAGACGAGTCCGCGGTCCTGTTGCAGCAGATTTTGCGAGCAGTGGAGAAGGACGAACGGAGCCGCTGGTTTGAGATCACGTGTGCGATTGTCTTGTCGCTTGCGACCACGGCTTCCGCGTGGAGTGCCTACGAGGCGACACTGTGGAGTGGCGTGCAGACCTTTCGCCTGGCAGCGGCGAACTAAGCCAGTCGAGCATCGACAGCCAACAGCCTGCTGGCGATGCAGATCCGCACGTTCGAAGGATCGCTGTTGATCTCGGTGTTCGAGGCGCGCCAGCGAGGCGATCACGCGATGGAAGAGTTCTTTCTGCACCGACTGCGACCGGACTCCCTCGCGATTTTCTCCGAATGGGAAAAGCTCGACCCGGCGAACAACCCCGAGGCACCGCGGAATCCTTTCCTGATGCCCAGCTACCGACAGATCGAACTTGTGGAAGCCCAACGTTTCGATGAACTCTTGGAGCAGGAACATGCCGCCGCGTTCCATGCGAACAAAACTTCGGATGGTTACGTCCTACTGACGGTGTTGTTCGCGTCGGTCCTGTTCTTTGGCGGGGTGAGCGGGACGTTCGGCACCCCGCGGCTGCGGATCAGCGCGCTGGGGATCTCGATCGTACTGCTGACACAGACGATGTTCGCGCTGGCGACGATGCCGATCTGTCGCAACTAGCGCGGGTGTGTGGACGCGTTCTGCTGCTGGAGAGATCCCAACATCGAAGCCCTCAGTGCGATACCAGCACCGTGTAATTGTAAGTGAGAATTCTCTCTTCACCTGGTGCAAGTTGGAGAGTCCAGGTCATCTGTCGACGAGGATTGACCGAATAGACGCCATCCTCGAGAAGCAAGGTTGTCGGCTCCCCATCGGCTTTGACCAGTTCACCAGAAAAGTTGCGACGGACGAGCAGGCGGATGGGCTCACGCCGGTGATTGTTCATGGTCAGTTCGCCTTTCACGGGCACGCGGCGGAAATCTCTGCCCCCGATGCGGATCAGCTGGCGGTTGCTGTTGTCGTCATTGCCCGGTACCTCGTGCTCGACCGCTTTCGTCCGCAGGCTGAGGGCCTTGGTGATGTGCAGAACGGTTTCCTCGCCCGAGTTGACCCACTGGCTCAGCTGCTGGCCGAGAAATCGGTCGCGGGTGGCGATCATCGCCGGACCCGTGGTCATCGGAAATTTCAGCGGATTGCGGTATTTCAGCGAGTCCCAGGCAGCATCCTGATAGCGATCGGGATCCTGATCGCGGCGATGTTCATCGATCGGATGCCCCCACTCGTTCCGGGTGTCCGGAACGATCCATTCGACCAGTCGTTCGTAGGCTGTCTGACCGCTGGCCACTTTCAGTGTGAGCGCGTCGCCATCGGCCAACGTTCGTTTTCCGATCGAATGATAATAGAGATCCACTCCTTCACCATTGGGTGTTCCCCCCAGATCAAGATCAGCCGCGGACGTGTTCCCTCCACCACCGCCGAATCCCTGCTGGCTGACGGAGTTCATCAGCAGGGAATGGCTGGAGCCCACGTGTTGATTCAACTGCTGAAAGAATTCCGCCCAGGACGCTCGTGCCGCCAGTGGTGACGTGACATGCGCGAATTTCACGCTGGGGAATCCGCTGATCAGGAACAACTCCGCGTCCTCGATCTTGCCGAACTCGTTCTTCACGACAGCGGTTTGCTCCAGTGACAACTGATCCCGTGCGGAGATGTCGAGTCGATAGCCCGGTGCCCAGGAGAGACCCTTCGCGAGATACTTCAGCGTGATCGTCGTCGGGGACTTGGCCGTCTCGCCGACCTGGAACAGCACCACCTGCGCAGCCGTCCGACGCATCGGTTGGGCACCGGTCTCCTCCGACTGGACATAGGCGATCATCGTCGGGTCGAGATAGCTGCGTCCGGTCTTCGTTTTCAGGATGAGAAAGCGGGACGTGGCCTCACGGGGTTGTGCATACCAATTGAAGTTGCGCAGTTGTAGTTCATCCTGACGAAGACGGGCTTCCTCACCCGTGACGACCGGGAGTTCTTCGACGATGCCGGTGGCGACAGGAATCCCGCCATCCCGGAAGTAAATCGTGACGGATTTCCCTGCAAGCGATTCCTGCAGATCAGTTGCGGTCTGACGTTCGATCGGGACCTCGATCGTCCGCTGGGTGACCCGCGTCTCAAGGAGCGATTCACCACTGATCGCCAGCGTGCCGTGAACCGGTTCGAGGACATCGTCGATCCGATACAGACCGGGGCCAGGAACCGTCACCGCTCGCTCAATGACCGCCAGACCGTTCTTGAAGAGACCGGCTGAGACAACACGACTCTTGACCGGCGTCTCGTCTGCCGCCTGCAGACTGACCACCATCATCCCCAGCAACATCGCCCCGCCCGTGATCACTGGAATCCTGCGCATGGTGAGTCTCCCGATTGTCGGCCATCGATCGTCAGAACTGCCGGAGTATAATCCTTCAGCACAAAAGCCAGCACCCCGCCGGCTTGCAAGCCGGCGGGGTGCTGAAGTGATTGGGCATTCTTCGTTAGGGCGCTGCAGCCCTTGACATGTTTCGACGGGACCGCTTACACGAGACCATCACCGAAGTTTTCATCGTCAGATTTCCCTGGACGATCGGCGGCAGCAGCACGCACAGCTTCGCGATTACGCGGAACGGCGTTGAAGGCGTTGGTCAATTCACGACGGCGGAGCGGTTCATTGGCGAGTCGCGGCAGATCGAGCAGATCGTCCGGCTCTTCGACCACGCCGGCGAAGGATTCCTCGCCGTAGTCATCGTAAAGGCAGACATAACCCGGCAGCTTCGAGCGTTCGATCTCAATCGCGAACGCCTCTAACACACGCCGCTGGATCATGTCGCGGCAGTCGGAGTTGATCGGGTGAGCGATGTCGGCATAGAGTTTGGCCCGGCCGTCATCGGACTTGATGGCCCGCTCTTCTTCCAGTCGGGCACCACACTCGCAGCAGAATCGCGAACGGAGGGGGTTCTTGCCGGAACAACGGGAGCAGCGATCGGTCAGTTTGCGACTCGGCATCGCCACGAAGGACCCTTTGGTTCCCTGGATGATCTTGAGATCGCGAATGACAAAGCATCCGTCGAACGTCATCGAGCAGAACGCCTGGAGGCGGTCCCCCGGGTTGTCCATCAGCTTGATGCGAATCTCGGTGATTTCCACGATCCCGCTCCTTTCCGGGCATTCAGCCGGCGGCGGATCCTGATCGTCAGGAAGCTGCCGCGGTCCTGTGGCTGAACGTCACACTGGTTAAATCTGGCACTCGTATCCGCATCCTTGCGTACGTGCTATGCCCGCGTCGCGACTGCGACGGCCCAAGGCGTTCCCTGTTGACGCAACTGCAACGCGAACCTCAGCGCCTGTCGTGCGTCGCGACAGAGGCCGAAGTAGGCTGAGCCGCTGCCGGTCAATTGATGACCGACGACCTCGAGCCGATCGAACCGACGGCGAAGGGCCGTCACCTCCGGGTTGAGTCCTTCTGCCGGTGGCTGCAACGAATTCAGCAAAGTCTGTGCCACAGCTCCGATCCGTCCGGTACGGACTGCCGAGATCAGCGTCTCGGCCCCTGCCGCCTCTGGCTGTGGCGTACAGCTACGATAGACAGCAGCCGTGGAAAGACCGCTCTGCGGCTTCGCCAGAACGACGGGAAGACACGCCTGAGTCGGTAAGGGTTCAAGGCGTTCCCCCCGTCCGGTGCACAAGGCCCACGCAGCGTCTGCTACAAAAAAAGGAACGTCGCTGCCCAACCGGGCAGCGAGCATGCTTAAGTCTGCGCCATTCAGACCGAGGGACCACAACGCATTCAAGGTTTTCAATGTGAGGGCCGCGTCGCTCGATCCGCCCCCCAGCCCTGCAGCGGCGGGGATGCGTTTCCACAGCCTGATTGAGGCTCCTTGACGGCACCCAGTCTCGCGGCGGAGCAATTCCGCCGCTTTCAGGACCAAATTGTCCGCTGTCACGGGGACATCGATCCTCCCCAGACTTCGGGGATAGAGCTGCGCAACATCCAGCGTGAGCCTGCCGTCTTCACGCGGTGAGAATTGCAGCATATCCGCGAGATCGAGTTTGGCCATCACGGTTTCCAATTCATGGAAACCATCGGGACGGCGGGCGATCACGCGGAGGTAGACATTGATCTTGGCCGGGGCGGCGACGGTCAGCGTCGGCAGGGGGCAAGATCCAGACATCGTCGTCACATCCTGTGAACGTCAGTCGCGGCACTGACTATGAGGCCGTCGCCTACCACACGTTGCAACCCAGCAAGGCGAACACCAGCATCCCAGCCAGTGACATCAGGGCCAGCACACCCGCACAGCCACTAGCTGATTTCGCGGAGAACTGTTCAGGAGCAGCGGTGCGGAGTTCCGCTTCCAGTGCCTCGATGAAATCCTTGGACTCTTTCAGACCTTGACCCGTCGCCTCCCGAAAGCGCTTGATCGCTTCAATCTTCTGCCCGGCGAAGATCGCCTGGCGGATCGACTCGCGCGACTCGTCATTGAGCTCACGGGACATGTCAGCCACCCCAATGTGCAGGAAAAGACGAGACGACACTGACAGGCAACAGCACGACGGCAGAATGCGACGACTGTTGCGGGATGGGTGCAGAAGACCAGCTAAGGTTGACGGACGAACGTCCTGGCGGAATCGTAAGTCGTTTCGCCGGAAGCCGTCAAGATGAAGTTGGCTTGACTGCTGCTGTTGAGCGAGTCTGAGTTTCTCTCTACGAAAGAGCCCGGTCCTGGAACTAGATTTAGGTCCGGCGTTTACGCCGGGTGATGTGGACATCCCGGAGATTGACTTCAACCCCGTTTACGGGGCTGAAAAACATCATGAAAAGGGTTCGAGCCGTCCCGGCGTAAACGCCGGGCCTAACAGAAGATTCGCTGAGAGAAACTTCCTGGATCGCCTCCGAGGCCCAGGAGCGAGAACCGGCACCTTGATCTCAGTCGCCTGGCCGTCCAGGACAAGGGCACAGTGACGGTGGCTGCGAATCGACACGGCAGGTTTTGCCGATCGGGGAGCACTCACCACCGGAATGCGATGATTTGACCGTGCCGACTGCAAAATTGGTAGCGAACGCTCTTGCCTGCAGAGAACGCCGAAACTATCGTCCCGCCTCTCCCTGACAAGTTTCTCTCGAATCACATGGTTGAACAACCGCAGGTTGCTCGCGGCTCCACGCTGTTTGTGGAGGTCGCGCACCACGCGGATGAAGGAGTGCTGACGCATGCGTCTGTTCTCGTGGATGGCACGTGGCGGTGTCGGACGATGGATGAGCCTCGGTCTATTATTGGCAGCGACCGGTTGCCAGTCAGCCGGCGGCTGGGTCATGAACAACTCGGGGATGGGCTACTACCAGAAGGGGCACTTCGCCCTGGCCCGGAACGAGTTTCTACAGGCCGTAGCGATCGATCCGTGGAATCCGGACTATCGCCATAATCTGGCGATGGCCTCGAAGCGGATGGGCGATGTGACCACCGCCGAACGGGTCTTGCGGCACAATCTCACGATTGATGCGATGCATCAGCCGACCTATCACTCGCTCGCGCAGATCATGGTGGAATCCGGTCGCCAGGATCAGGCGATCGACATGGTCCAGACCTGGACCGCGACGCAGCCGTATGTCCCGGGAGCCCACATCGAAATGGCGTGGCTGCAACGCGAAACGGGGAACATCCCCGGTGCCGAACAGTCGTTACGTCAGGCATTGCAGGTCGAGCCGCACAATCCGATCGCCATGGCCCACCTCGGTGAAATCTACCAGCAAGCGGGCCAGCCGATGCAGGCCGCGGCGATGTATCAGCGATCGCTGGCCCTCAATATGAATCAGCCTCTCGTGCAATCGCGATTGGCCTCGATCAACACGATGCCTGTGAATGGCATGCAGATGGCCGGTGGCCCGGCGTTCCTCCCGCCGCCTGCCTTCCAGGGTGCCCCCGTGATGGCGATGGGGCAACCTAACATGATGGCCGCGATGCCCGCCGGTCAGCCGATGAACTTCGCCCCCCCGCAACAACCGATGATGCAGCAGCCGATGATGACCGCGGCACCTCCCGTGATGCCGCCGCAGGTCGTGACTTCCGCTCCGCAACCGATGGTTGTCAACGGCCCGGTGACTGTTGCGAAACCTGCACCGAGCAACGGCTGGCACCCGACGATGGCTTCGGCGGGTCCCGTGATCACAATGCCCGCCGACCCTGCCCATGCCCCGGAAATGACCGCGGGCCTCCCGGTCGTCGATCCGCGCTAACTGCCAGCGTTCGTGTAAAGATCAAAGCCCGGTATCGACCCCGATACCGGGCTTTTGTCTTTCAAAGATCGACCGCTATTCAATGCCCGCAGACTCCGGGTCACATGACTTGAGTGGACGAACTATTTGAGCGATCAAGATCTGTTAGCGGTCGGGGCACAAGCCCCCCGGTGACGGCATCCCGCTCCCATTTCAATTGTCAACACGTCGAAAACGCTCAACGACACCGGACAGCTTGCGCCGTTCCGCTCGCCATGTGCGTCGGTCGTGCTTGTCGCTCACGCGGGCGTGAGATTCATGCGGGTGGCCAGGCGATCGACGACCAGCTGGCCGACATTCAGAGAAGCAGTGGCTGCGGGTGAGGGAGCGTTACAGACGTTGACCACCAGGTCGTCATCGACAATCAGGAAATCGTCGACGAGATCGCCTTGTGGTGTGAGGGCCTGTGCGCGCACTCCCGCCGGTGCCGAGACTAGATCGGCTCCCTGAATCTCGGGGACCAGCCGCTGCAAGGCCGTGACAAATGCCGTCTTGCTCAGCGAACGCCGGAACTCGTTGAACCCAGCCCGCCAGTGTTTCCATGCCAATCGCAGGAAGCCGGAATACGTTAACGATTCAAGCGTGTCGAACAGGTTGAAGCTCGTCTTGTAGTAACCTTCCCGCGCAAATGCAAAGACCGCGTTCGGCCCACACTCCACGCCGCCGTGAATCATGCGGGTGAAATGGACCCCCAGAAAGGGGAAGTTCGGATCGGGAACGGGATAGATCAACCCGCGACACAGGTGGTGGGCCGACGGTTTCAGTTCAAAGTACTCGCCCCGGAACGGCACGATCCGGGCGACCGGTGTCTGCCCCGAGAGCCGCGTGAGACGATCGCTGTGCAAGCCGCCGCACGTCACGACGAACCGGGATTCGAGATCGCCGCCCGAGGTTTCGACGATCATCCGGTCCTGACGACGGAACATCCCGGTCACCCGCGACTGCAGGCGAATGGTCACTCCGGCTTCGGTCAACCGCTGGGCGAGTCGTTCGCAGACCTGGCGATAATCGACGATTCCTGCTTCAGGTACATGAATCGCCTGCACCCCGCGGACATGTGGTTCGATCTCATTCAGCTGCAACGAGTCAATCAGCCTGCAATTGACTCCGTTCGCCAGTCCACGTTCATAGATCCGCTGCAGTTGCGGCAGTTCGCTGGTGTCGACAGCAACGATCACTTTGCCGCAGAGATTGTACGGGATCGACTCACGGTCGCAGAAATCCTGCATCGCCTGCTTGCCGAGTCGGCAGTTGATCGCCCGGAGCGAGCCCGGCTTGTAGTAGATACCGGAGTGCAGCACGCCCGAGTTATGCCCCGTCTGGTGATGGGCAACCTCGCGCTCTTTTTCGAGCAGCACGATCTGCGTGCCGGGAGAACGCTGCAGCAATCGCCATGCTGTCGCGAGGCCGACAATCCCACCGCCAACAATGACCACATCCGCCGTCTGCATGCGTACTCATCGATCCGGGAGGGAGAGCGAAGCCCGCACAACGGCGAGCGAATGTCGGGCAGTATAGTTTGCCCATCCTGCCGCGGCTATTCCGGAGAGACACGACCGCGCAGCTGCGATCGATTTCGATGAAGTCGTACGGACAAGCTCTCGCTGACTGTTGAAAAACAGACCGACAGGAATGTCGGTCCCACTCCAGGGAAGTCTTCCTCAAATCCTGGGTAGCACAGACAATCTTGTCTGTAGGTCGGGAGACTGATTCAACAGACTGCGAGACGGGTTGGTCGGCACCCAGTATCGACTGGTGTCGACGGGCTCCAGCAGCCTACCGAGTGATCGTGCACCCCATCGCTGTCGACAATACTCAGCCCAACCAGCGATCGAGCAGCAATAACGCGACCGAAAAATAGACGGCGGTTGCAAACATATCACTCAGCGAAGCAATCAGCGGATTGCTCATCACGGCGGGGTCCATTCCCATCCGCTCGAACAACAGCGGCAGCACCGATCCGGTCATTGCCCCCATCATGACGACCAGTCCAATTGTGGTCCCCACGACGAGCGCTTCGTAAGCCGAATGGCCAAACAACGGCTGAATGACCAGAAAGATGAACCCCCCGAGAATCACCCCCAGCAGTGTCCCCGTCGCGAATTCCCGGCGCAGAGCTGACAGCCGCTCGTGATTGGTCAGGTCCGAGACGCCCATGGCCCGTATGATCAGGGTCGCGGACTGTGATCCCGTGTTCCCCCCGCTGGCGAGGACGAGAGGGAGAAACGATTCCATCCAGCTGTATCGATCCTGCACCGATTCGAACAGCCGTGCAACGGCAGCCGTGACGAGCGACATCACCGATAACACGAGCAGCCAGACGCCACGTTTCCGAGCGATTGTGAGAACCGGTGTCGAGAAGTAGCTGTTTTCCAGCGGTTCCATGGCGGACTGACGATAGGCGTCTTCGTCGGCCTCTTCCTGTACCAAATCGAGCACGTCGTCGTGGGTGATAATCCCGACGAGGCGATGATGTTCATCGACGACTGGAAGCGCAAGGAGGTCGAATCGAGCCAGTTCCCGCGCGGCCACTTCGGTGTCGTCATCGACCTGCACCGACGCCATGTCCCGCCGCATGATCGTCGAGAGGAGTGTCGTCGGTCGCGCGAGGATCAGCTCGCGCAACGTGATCACGCCATGCAGGTGCCGTTCTTCGTCGCCGATGAAGACGTAGTAGATCGTCTCGCGATCTGGTGCCTGTTGTCGCAGTCGATCGAGGGCTTCGCGAACGGTAATCCCTTCGGGGAGCGAAGCGTACTCGGTCGTCATGATCGAGCCGCAGGAATCCTCCGGATACGACAGCAGCTTGCGGATATCGTCGCGCTCGGCCTGGGCAACCAGCGGGAGCAACTGTTCGACCTGTTCTTCGTCCAAATGCTCCAGCAGGTCGACCCGATCGTCGGAAGACATCCGCTCGATCAGTTTCGAGAGATGCTTCTTCTCCATCAGGGGGACGAGTTCGAGCTGCTGTTGCCGCTCGACATGCTCGAAGATGTCGACCTGCCGTTCAAGCGGGCTCGCACTGAGAACGCGCCAGGCCTCCCGGTCAGATAACCCGTCGAGCACTTCGGCGATGACGATCGGGTTCAGGGCTTCACAGAATTCGTGCAGGCCGACGTCATCATTCTCATCCAGCATGATCCGCAGATCGGGCTGCAGCAGATCATGAAAGATGCCGGTGTTCGCCATGAGCGTGCCGCATGATCCTGATCGGAAGGATGCTGAATCACAATCCGTCTGTGTGTGCCATGTTGGGTGAACTCGACGCGCGCTCCGTCGGACAAACCGGCGTCGAAGAAATTATCACACGCGGTGCTGCAAGCGGCTAGAGGGGTGACCATCGTCCCAAAAAAATCGCCCGGACGATCGATGATCCTCCGGGCGATTGGCATAGACTGACTGAACCGAAGCGGATTAGCGCTTCGAGAACTGGAAGCTGCGGCGGGCTTTCTTGTACCCGTACTTCTTGCGTTCCACCATGCGGCTGTCGCGGGTGAGGAAGCCGTGATCGCCGAGCTGCTGGTGCAGCGTCGGATTCAAGGCTTCCAAGGCACGAGCCAGACCGAGCAGAATCGCGCCTGCCTGACCGGTCGTCCCGCCACCCTTCACGTTCACCGTCACATCGACCGTGCCGAGCTTCTCGGTCGCGTGCAGCGGAGCCTGAATCGACTGCTGGTCGCGTTCGACGCAGAAGTATTCATTGATCGGGCGACCGTTGATGATGAATTTGCCGGTGCCCCCCGGAGCCACACGCACGCGGGCGACCGACGTTTTCCGTCGACCGGTGCCCCATGCGGTCCCGAAGCGGTCCAGTTTGCCGCGGGTGATGACCGGGGCCACGACGGCAGCCGGAGCGGCTTCTGCAGCAGCATCGGCACCGCCAAAGGTCAATTCCGGACGGGCAGCGGCAGGGGTATCAACGGGAACGTCTTCGGTCATCTCAGATCTCGTTCAGTCACGATGAATCGAACTCGTCGGCACGCAGAACCGCGTTTCACGACGGAAAAGATTAGCGGGCTTGCAGATGCTCGGGCCAGGCCTGGGGCTGCTGGGCCTGATGCGGGTGATTCGGCCCAACGTAGAGCTTCAGCCGGTCGAGCATGTGCCGCGCGAGGGCGTTCTTCGGCAGCATCCGCTTGACGGCGAGCCACATGATATCGGTCGGCTTCTTTTCCCAGAGATTGATCGCGGTGATTTGCCGCTGACCACTCGGATAGCCGGTGTACCACTCGTATTCTTTGGTGTTCATCTTGGTGGTGAAGTATTTGTGACGGGGATGGACCATTTCTCCCCCGACGAACTTCACCTTATCGGCATTCACCACGATGACGTAGTCACCGCCGTTGACGTGCGGGGTGTAGTCCGGGCGATGCTTGCCCATCAGGACCGTGGCGATCTGCGTCGCCAGACGACCAACGGTCTGACCGTCGCCATCGACAACGAACCAACCGGGTTGACGCGGGCCGGAGAGGACCGCGGCATTCAGGAATGTAGTTTTCTGGCCGACCGTCACGAACGCACCTCATATACTCGATCGACTGCCGAACGACATCGGCAGCGCTAGATATCGGAGACACTCTCCCCGGAGACTCTCCGTGGGAATCGCACAGAATAGCGATCTGTCGCAGCAGGTTCAACCCGACACGCCTCGGTTCTTTGAGACAGCTTGCCGCACCCGAAAACTTCGCGAAACTCGCTACCGACCAACCAACCTGGGCGCTGATCGGCGGCATCGATGGCGAGCGTCCGCCGAATCGGCAAACATCTTCTCAGAAACACTTTATGTCGCAGGAGCCGTTGGTGGAGTCACGGCTGCATGGGCGTCTCCCTCGGGCTTCGGTTTGTGCGGAGCGGCGTGCGGGGTGTTGTAGGCCACCACCACAATACAGACCGCCATTCCGGCGATTCCCAAGTAGAGCCACGGATTAAACTTGGCCTGCGTCATCAGCACCGACGTGATCGCCGTCACCGAAACCGCTGTTCCGAAGACGATCGGCATCACAATATCGGCCCGGGGTTTCATCCCCTGAAAGGAGAACATCGCGAGGGTCAGCGTCAGAGCACCGAAGGCACCGAGCGAACCCGCAATGAACCCCCATGAAGCACCGCCCAGCGAGTATTTTGGATCGACCCCGGTGTAGCGAATCCCCCCGAACCCACCGATGACGGCCCACACGAGGTACGCGAGACCGATCATCAGGTAGGGTTTGAAGGGGTTGTTCCCCTCCGCGGCGCGGGCGACGCCCAGTGCGGGACCGTACGTCCCCCAGAAGAGTCCAGTCAGCAACGCGAAAATGATCGGCCACTTCATCCGTCAGGTCCTTCAGGTCCGGGAATCGAATTAACTGGGAATATGGTAGCCGCCCGGTCTGCAGCGGTCGACCCGGCGAGTTGTCCGTGGTGAGTTGTCCGTAGTCCGTGGGAAGGTGCGTCCTGAGCACGAATCTCACGCTGCGGGGTTGGAGTTCAGCCTTCAGGCTGCACCGCCAAGAGTCCAAGCGCCTGCTCTGGTGAGGCCACCTCCCAGGTCCATCACCATTCGACGACGGACAACAGACCCACTCCGCTCGAGTCCCCGAGAACTCGCATTCACTCCGGCTGATGGGTACGCTACGCTAGAGCGGACTATCTTTCCAGCCGCTGAGAGGCGGAACGGGAGACTTCTGATCGTGCGTACGTTTGCACTGTTCTGCGGACTCTGGTTCATTGCTTCGGCCGCTGACGCACAAACCGTCGCGGACCGGATTGATCAGTTGATCGAAGCCGCAGCGGGTGGGCCGGTCAACCCGGTCATTGATGACGCGGCTTACTGCCGACGGGTCTCGCTTGATGCCATCGGCCGCATCCCGACATCGCAGGAACTGGCAGCGTTCCTCGCCGAGACTGCACCGGAAAAACGTCACGCCCTGGCCGAACGGCTGCTGCTCAGTCCCGCGGGGATAGCCCATCAACGGAATGTCTGGCATCGCGTCCTGATGGAGCGGATGGGGGAGAATGACGACTGGAACCGCTTCCTCACTACATCATTCGAACAGAATCTGCCCTGGGACACGCTGGTCCGCACGATCCTCAACCCGCCGACCGATGTTGAGGCCCAACGCGGGGCAGCGTTCTTTCTGACTAAACGGCTGGAAAACTACGGCCAACAGCCGGTCGACCTCCCCGCCCTCACGCGCGATGTCGGCCGCTTCTTCCTCGGCGTCGATCTCCAGTGCGCTCAGTGTCACGACCATCTCTTCGTCGATGACTATAAGCAACTCGACTTCCAGGGATTGCATTCCTTTCTCGCCCACACGTTCATCCGGCAGGATGTGAAGTTCCCCGCTGTCGGTGAGAAGGTGCTCGCGAAACGGACGGAATTTCAATCGGTCTTCATCAAAGAGCCGAAGGAGACCGGACCGCGGATTCCGTTCGGAGCGGAAGTGGAAGTCGTCGTCTTCGCCAAGGGGGAAGAGTTCGCTCTCCCGCCGGACAAGCAGACGAAGTTTCCCGGTCGACCGAAGTTTTCGCCGTTGCAGGAACTGGCTCAGCGGTTACCCGTCGCGGAGAATCCGTATTTCGTGAAGAACGCGGTGAATCGAGTCTGGGCGCAGTTGATGGGCCGCGGCCTATTCCACCCGCTTGACCTGCAACACGCCGGGAATCCGCCGTCGCATCCCGAAGTGCTCGACCTGCTCGCGGCGGAGTTCGTCGCCCATCAGTTTGATCTCCGCTGGTTGACGCTCGAATTGATGCAGACCCGCACTTACCAACGGAGCAGCGTCCTCCCGGCGGATGGAAACAGTGGCGCGGAAGATCGGTATCGCGTGGCCATCGAGCGGCCCCTCTCCCCGGAACAACTGGCTGCCTCTGCGTGGACCGCGACCGGCCATACCGACGCCCTGCCGGCTGATGTGGTGAAGAAGTTTGTCGCCGCGTTCGCCAACCCACCGCGTGAACCAGAAGGGGACTTCGCTCCTTCTGTGAAAGGGGCCTTGTTTCTGTCGCACGACGCGACCGTGCTGAGCTGGCTGCAACCAATGAAAGGGTTGCTCGTCGAACAAGTGCAGAACGAACCAGACACTCCACGAGCCATCGAGCAAGTCTACGCAGCCGTTCTCAGCCGCCGCCCCACTGCGGACGAAACAGCCACACTGACCAGGTTTCTCGAATCCGCGTCCGACCGACCGCAAGCCCTCGGTCAAGCCGCCTGGGCGCTGCTCACCTCGATCGAGTTCTGCGTCATTCCCTAAAGCAGCGGGCAGCCTGTAGGCAACAGAAATCCGATCACTGCGAAATGCTCACGACCAACGGATCACTCACATGACCGATCCTCTGTGTAAACCCTGGGAGCACAGGCTCTCACGTCGCGACTGGCTCGGTGGTGTCGGCACGGCCGTCGCTGTCGGTGGCCTGGGGGGATTGATCTCGCCAGAGGTCGCCGCAGCGCTGGAGCAGCGTGACAAACAGGTGCTGTTTGTCTGGATCGATGGCGGGATGAGCCAGTATGAAAGCTGGGATCCCAAGCCGAACACGACCTTTGGCGGGCCGTTCCGTTCGATCGCAACGACCATCCCCGGTGTGCAGATCAGCGAGTTGATGCCCCAGACCGCGCAAGTGGCGCAGCATCTGGCGATCGTGCGTAACCTGTGCACGCAAGACAATTCGCACTCGGCCGGGGTCCCACGAATTCAGCGGGGTGATCCCAAGAATCGCGGCGTGACGTATCCCTTCTTCGGCTCGGCTGTCGCCAAACTGCTCGGCCCCGGCAAGAGTGGTCTCCCGCCGTATGTGTCAATCAAACCGGGCAGCGGCGGCTTTCTCTATCAGGACGCGGGGTTCCTCGGGCCGAAGTACGGGGCGCTCGCATTCGGCGACGGCAAGCCGCCGGAAAATCTGATGCGGCCCGAAGCGATCACCAGCGACATTGATGCGGCCCGGCAGCAACTCCGCATCGCCTTGCAGGGGCCCTATGCCCGCCAGCATCGGCCCGAGAAAAGCGAAGCCCAGGCTTTTGTTTATGAGATGGCCCAGGCCCTGAATCGACGGCAGGACCTGTTCGATGCAACCAAGCTCGACCCGCGCGACGTGCAACGGTACGGTACGCACGAGTTTGGCCGCCACATGCTGCAAGCTCGCCAAATGCTGGAAGCGGGGGTGCGGTTCGTCAAAGTGACCTCCTACGGATGGGATACCCATGGTGACAATTTCCACGGCCATCGCAGCCTGATGCCGCGGTTCGACCAAGCGTTCGCAGCGATGATTCGCGATCTGCATGAACGGAGCATGCTCGATAACGTCCTCGTGATCGCCATGTCGGAGTTCGGCCGCACGCCGCGGATCAACGGGCACGTGGGACGCGATCACTTCCCGGAAGCGTGGTCGCTGGCGCTGGCCGGGTGCGGGTTGAAGCGCGGGGCGGTCGTCGGGAAGACGAACGAGTTAGGCACGTTCGTCGAAGGGGATGCGGTCGATATCGGTCATATGTTCCACACCTGGTTCCATTGTCTCGGGATTGATACCAGCAAGACCGAGTACGACAACCACGGACAGCCGTTGCCACTCGCACATGATGACTGCCGCGTGGTGACGGATTTGCTGGCGTGATGCGAATTTCCCGCCCTCGGCTGAGGGTGGGCGTCGAGGGGATGATTTCATGAATTGGGATGCTGCGCGCTGGAAATCGCTGTTCGATGTCAAGTCGATCCCGATGGTGAAGACCGATCGGCAGATCAACCGCATTCGTGTGGCACCGGATGGGATGACGTTGGTCGCCGCCGGGCATGACGCGCTCGTCCATCGCTGGGAATTGACCGAGGATAGTCCGCAGCCGCGAACTCCGTTTGCGGGGCATCACGGCTGGGTGACGGCGGTGGAATGGCTGCCGACGGGACCACGGTTGGTCTCGGCCGACTCGTGGGGCGGGCTCTGTTGTTTCGATGCGGCAGCTGCAGAAACGCCAGTCGTCTGGTCACACCCCGCTGCACATGACGGATGGATCACGTCGCTTGCCGTCAGCGCCGACGGGAAGCACCTCGCGACGACCGGTCTCGATCGAAAAGTCAGTGTCTGGACGGCCGAGAACGGTACGATCGTTGGCGAACCATTTGACTTGCCGGATGACGGTCATGCCGTCGTGTTTGCCACCGACGGGAACACACTGTTCCACGGCGATCTGCAAGGGACCATCCGTCAGGTCGAAACGACGAACGGGAAACTTGTGCGGACGTTCGATGCCGCAGTCCTGCACAAATCTGACCGCCTGCAGGAAATCGGCGGGGTCCGATTGCTCCGAGTGACGCCGGATGGCAAACAACTTCTCGCAGCAGGCACACGACCCAAGAATGGCGGCAATGTGCAGGGGATTCCGAACGTGCTGGTCTTCGAGATCACGACGGGCACATTGCTGCAGACGATCGACCTCGGCAAAGACGGTGACGTATACGTGACTGATCTCGTGCCCGGTCCGGCAGGGCAATGGCTGGCGACCATCAGCGGGAATCCGGGAGCAGGAAAGGTCGTCGCGATCCAGCTCGATCAAACTCAGCCGTTGTTCGAGACGACCAAGTACCCGAACTGCCATTCCCTCGCGTGGCGCGAAGCGGAATCGCGGCTCTTCGTGTCTGCAACGAACGGTGGCAGCAACGGCAACGGCCGCCCCGTCAACGCTCAGGGCGAATACCTCGGTAATCACTCACCGATTTACCTGCTCACGCCGCCTTCCATGTAGCCATCACGCTCCGCGCGATGAGCGGATGAAAGCCTCGCTCCGATCATCACGGTGAGCAGGTTGCAACGCTTTTCTTAGTTCCGCTCATCACGCGGAGCGTGATGGCTACTTTGTTGGTGACGATGCCCAGTCTCATTCGATGCGACGACGTGTCTGCAAGTCGAAGCGGTCACCTGGCTTCAAGGAGAGATATGGCAGGTCGGGGTCGTCGGTCGGTTCGATGCCGTTTGTGACCAGGATCGTTCCATCTCCCAGGACCCGACCAACATCGCCTTCGACGATCAACGCGGTCGCTTCATCAATCCCAAGTCCCAGTAACTTGGGGTACCGCTGGATCACCGGGTACAGGTCGAGGTGACGTCTACGGGCGACGACATGCTGATCGATCGCGACTCCTTTCAGAAAGCCGAACCCGGCTTCGTGGCCGGGAGACATCATGATCTGGTTCCCTTCCGGGGCACCGCGCACCAGATACGAGCCCTGAATCGTAGCTCCGGCTGAACTCCCGCCGATGACGCCACCACGCCGCAGCACACCATGCAGGGCCTCTTCGGTGCGGGTGCCGAGATACGCATCCGCCAGCCGCCATTGACGGCCACCATCAATCCAGACCCCGCTGGCTCGTTCAAGTGAGGCGACGAACGCGGCCGAGTCGGCAATTTTCCGGTCGCGCGTATGCAGAACCGCAATGTCCCGGCAGCCGATGCGTGTCAGGAACGACTTCTTAATGTAGTCGGCCCCCCAGTCTTCCCCTTCCGAAGCGGTGGGGATGATCACCATCGGCTGTTCGGTCCCCCCTGCCCGCTTCAGGAATTCGGCAACGATCGCCGGCGTCGTCCGCCCGCCACCCACAATCACCAGACTGCCACGAGCAGGCCCGATCTGCGGCTCCTCGGCGTGCAGCAGACTGCCATCACCGAGGGAGACCAGCGAAATCAGGAGTCCTTGGAAGACAACGAATGAGCCGACGCACCACGTGAGCCATCCGGTCATGGTCCACAGGCCCCCCTTGCCCTGCAGCTCATGGTGCAGGGGATCCGGATGTTTGCCCGAAGAGACGAAGCAGCCAGAGAGACTCGGTGGCATGAACTGTCCTGGCAGATCAGATTGGAAAGACTGGAAATCTCTGAATTCCTCGCTGGAACCAGCTCCGGAAACAGCCATCCTGTCGCAGTGACTCGTGCCCTGTCAATCATGCAGGTTCTGACGCCCAGGGCCATCGTTTTAATTGGTCTGGGAAATGCGGTGGAGGTGGGAGGGAGTTTACGGTCTGGAGTCTGGGATTCACGGAGGGGAAGAAATGTCGATGGCCTGCGGCGGGAATTTGCTGAGCCGATTGGCGCAAGTT
>JBGATC010000017.1:0-104435 GCA_044229335.1 Planctomycetaceae bacterium
GCTCTTCGATATTGACGGGACGCTGGTGAATGCCGGCGGAGCCGGGCAGGCGGCGATGGAGGAGGCACTCGCAGCAGAGTTCGGCGACTTGCCACCGGTCGAGGGAATCCCGACCGCCGGGCGGACCGATTTCGCGATCACGCGGGATCTCTTCGCGTACCATCGGCTGCCTCTCGAAACCGCGGCGTGGGAGCGCTTTCTGACGGGCTATTTCCAGCGTCTGCCGGAGACACTCGCCCAGCGACCGGGAGGCGTTCTCCCCGGTGTCCCTGAGTTACTGCAGAAGCTGGCCCAGCGTGACGATGTGGCCCTCGGACTCCTCACCGGCAACTTCGCGGAGGGAGCTCGCGTGAAGCTCGATCACTATGGTCTCTCGTCACACTTCGAGTTTGGCAGTTATGGGGATGCCCATGCAGACCGCGATGACGTCGCCCGGCATGCCTGGCAGACGGTGCAGGACCGCTATCCCGGCGTCTCCTGCGACCAAGTCTGGGTGATTGGGGATACGCCGGCCGACATCCGCTGTGCCCGGGCCATCGGCGCGAAAGCGTTCGCAGTGGCGACAGGCATCTTTCCCTCCACCGAACTCTCCCCCCACGCCCCCGACGTGTTGCGGGAGTCATTCTGCTCCCCGGACGAGTGGCACCATCTGGTCTGGTCGAGTTAAATCGTAGGCAGTGTCGACATCTCCGACCGCTCACCGAGGGAGTGCCCTGATGCCCGTCCGCTGGTTTGGAACACTGCTGGTTCTGACTGGTCTCTGCTCAACGACGGCCGCGCAAACGCCTCCACTGGAATGGAAGGCAGCTGCTTCGCGGACGATTATCACGCCGACCGAGCCGATGTACATGGCGGGTTACGCGTCCCGCAATAAGCCTTCGGAAGGGGCCGCGTCCCCGCTCTTCGCCAAGGTCCTCGTTCTGGAAGATGCGCAGGGCCAGCAGCAGGGGATCGTGACACTCGACCTCATCAGCATTCCGCGGGCGGTTCGTGAACGCCTGGAAGCCGAGATTCGCGAACGTTTCAACTGGCCCCCGGAAGCCCTGTGGATCAATGCCTCACATACCCATTGCGGACCGGAACTGCGGGCCACCGCCTATGACGGCAAGACGCCCGCCGACGAACGGGCGAAACAGGCTGCGGACTATGTCATGCGACTCGAACGGGCGATCATCGCGATGCTCGCCGATTGCCGGTCGCATCTGGCCCCGGTGAAACTCGGCTGGTCGCATGCCCGCTGCGGCTTTGCGATGAATCGCCGGTTACCGACTCCCAACGGTGTGCAGAACAGCCCGTACCCCGACGGACCGGTCGACCACGATGTGCCGATCCTGCGGGTCGATGATGCGGACGGAAAGCTGCTCGCGGTCCTCTTCGGGTATGCCTGTCATAACACGACCCTCAGCTTCTACGAATTCTGCGGCGATTACGCTGGCTTCGCCCAACAGGCACTGGAAGATGCCCACCAAGGGGCCATCGCCATGTTTGTGACGGGGTGCGGGGGCGATCAGAATCCGTATCCGCGCGGGCAACTCGACCTGTGTCAGCAGCACGGCCGCGCACTGGCCACCGCGGTCGAAGCAGGATTGCTCCCGGCCGCCAAGCCGATCCGCGGGAAACTCTCCCGGGGGATGGAAACGGTCACGCTGGAGTTTGCTCCGCCGCCGGACAAGGCGACCCTCGAAACGCGGACAGCGTCGAAGAACATCTACGAAGCCGCACATGCCCGTCGGATGCTCGCGCTCCTCGAAAAAGACGGGAAGATCAACACAACGTATCCCTATCTCATTCAGGCCATCCGCCTGGGTGACGAAGTGACGGTCATCACGCTCGCAGGGGAAGTCGTGGTCGATTACTCGTTGCGGCTGAAGCGCGAACTGACCGGCTCCGCGACCTGGGTTGCGGGCTACTCGAACGATGTCTTCGGGTATGTGCCGAGTCGGCGGGTACTGGAAGAAGGGGGCTACGAAGCAGGTGGGGCGATGCTCTATACCTCGTTTCCCGGTCCGTTCGCCCCGGATGTGGAAGAGCGGATCATCACCGGTGTGCACGGGTTGGTGAAACGGTTAAAGTGAAAAGGGATCGCGAAGACGCAAGCGTGATGCCACGCGTTGTCCGGAAGTGATTCTCTTCTGACTATTCGCTGCTCCCTATTCGCTTCATCCTGGGATCTTCAACGTGCGCAGTCCGGAATTGTGTGATCGCCGCGTGAGTCGGCTGGTGCTGATTGATCTGCAGGAGCGGCTGCTGAGTGCGATCCCCGCCGCGACGCGGCTGGTGGCCGATGTCGCCGCTCTCGCCACGGCTGCGCAAACGCTCGGCGTGCCGATCGACATCACCGAGCAGGTCCCGCAGAAGCTCGGCGCGACCGCTCCAGCGTTGCAGTCTTTTGCATCTGCACGGATCGAGAAGCAGCGATTCAGTGCGGTCCCCGACTTGAACTGGGGGAGCGCCCTCGAACAAGCCGACGGTCGCGATCAGATCATTCTGGCCGGGGTCGAGACACATGTCTGCGTGTTGCAGACGGCGTTCGATCTGCTGTCGCTCGGCTATCGGGTGACGATCCCGGCCGACGCCGTGGCCAGCCTTCGTGAAAGCGATCACAACGCAGCGCTGAAGCGGCTGCGCGATGTCGGGGCGACGGTCACCACCTGGGAAGCCATCGTCTTCGAGTGGCTGGAAACGGCCGCCGACCCGGCCTTCAAGACCATCAGTCAACTGGTCAAACAACGCGCAGGGTGAGTTGTTCTCTCGCTTGCGTCTTCGCGATTTCTCTTCAGTCCGCGAAGACGCAAGCGTGGGAATGAAGTCCAGGAGTGCAGTCGATGACGATCCTCGATGCAGAGCGGCTGGCGTCGATCCAGGGCCTGGAAGTGAAGGCCCGGCTCATCGTCGAAGGCTATCTCGCCGGGGTCCACAAAAGCCCCTATCATGGCTTCTCGGTCGAGTTCGCCGAGCATCGCGAATACGTTCCCGGCGATGACCTCCGCTACGTCGACTGGAAAGTCTTCGGCAAGACCGACCGCTACTACCTTAAGCAGTTCGACGAAGAAACGAACTTCGCGTGTCACCTGCTGTGTGATACCAGCGAGTCGATGACGTATCAGTCCGACACAGCGCCGGTCACGAAGCTCGAATATGCGAAGTGGGTCGCCGGGGCGATTGCGTATCTCATCATTCAGCAGCGCGATGCCGTGGGCCTGGCGACGTTCGATACGGAACTCCGCAACGTCCTCACCCCGTTGAGTACGACCAGCCATCTGCGGGAACTCTGTCGGGTCCTGGAACAGGCGAATGCGGACGGAGACTCGGCGATCGGCGGGATGCTGCAACAGTTCGCGGAACGCTATGTCCGCCGGGGCGTGGTCGTCCTCTGTAGTGACTTCTTTGATGACTTTCCGTCGCTCGAACGGGGGCTGCGACACCTCAGCTTCCGGCGGCACGATGTCGCGTTGATCCAGATCATCGACCCGGCCGAAGCGAGCTTTCCCTTCCAGGAACCGACCCGCTTTCGCGGGATGGAACACTGGCCCGACCAGACGCTCGATCCGAAGACTTTCCGCAAGGCGTATCAGCACGAGTTTCAGCAACACCTCGGCCGCATCCGCGGGCTGGCGCGGGAACTGCGTTTCGACTATCTGCTGCTCTCAACCGAACAACCGGTCGGCCCCAGTCTCGCAGCCTGGCTCGGCAATCGCCGCCAACGCCGCGGGACCTGAGCACGGCTCTGGCTCACCCTCAGAAACTCAATAAAATCTGAAGTGTTGTGGGCGTTTTCTGTTAACTTGAGTGGGATGCAAAGAATCCCCACGAAAAATCTCCATCTCTGCGTTCTTGCGACGCATTTGTAATCAAACCGTCTTGCCTTCCAATCCCTCACAATCCGATTAATTGCTACAAGCAGTATAATCGCTAAAGTCGCAAGATCCCTGAGGGATTGGGTAGAATGCGTCGTAACAACAGGGTGCTTCACAGCACAGCCGTCGTGTTCTTCAGTCTGATGTTCTTATCTAACGGGACCTTTGCTGGCCCGCTGGATGAACCTGAAAAGCCGGTGGCTTCCGACAGCTTGGCCACGCGCGTCGAGCAGCTGGAAGCGGAACTTGCGCGGCTCCAGCAACGGTTGGATTCCACCAGCCCGATCGGAAATGAAGCCGGTGTGGCGCCGGCGAACGTCGAGTTCCTCCCGCCCCCTCCGTTAGCACCCGCTTCGCTCTATGCCGTCCCGCAGGCGGCTCCACCCGCGGCTCCCGCACCACCGAAGTTCCCGACCGTGGCCGTGAACGGGTTCTTCCAGGCCGATTCCCTCTGGTTTGGCCAGGATGCGGAAAACCGGGCGACGGTCGGCGACATTCAGGATGGGGCGGGCTTTCGCCGGACACGGCTCTCAGCCAAGGGAGCAGTCGCGGAGAATGTGAATTACTTCGTACAGATGGACTTTGGCTTCTTCGGCCGTCCGACGTTTACCGACGTCTGGGGCGAAGTGACCAAAGTCCCAGTCCTCGGCAATGTCCGGGTTGGTCAGTGGAAGCAACCGTTTGGCCTCGAAGCGGTGACGAGCGTCCGTTACCAGCCATTCATGGAACGCTCCCTTTTGTTCCAGACGTGCGAGCCCTTCCGTCATCCAGGTGCGGGATTCTATGACGTCAACCAGGCGCAGACGATGACCTGGGCGATGTCAGTCTTCCGCACCGGACAGGACCAGTTCGGCAACGATATCGCGGACAACGGAGGGGTCTCCACGGCGGGCCGACTGACCTGGCTCCCTTACTTTGAAGACCACAAAGACAAGACGCTCGATTACCTGCACCTCGGAGCGGCCTTCATGTACGGGACGCCCGACAACAGCAAGTTCCGGTATGCGACCATTCCCGAAGCCTTCGTCGGTGCATTCGGAGTCCCCGCAGGATCGGTTCCGGGCACCAGCAAGGTGAACGTCCCCTCGATTGCGAATGGCACGCCCCCCTTCGTCGATACCGGCACCATTGGTGCGAACTCCATCACGCACCTCGGGACAGAATTCCTGTGGGTCCGTGGTCCCTTCTCGGTTCAATCCGAAGTGATGATGGCCAGCGTCCAGCAACCGAATCTCTCGCCGTTACTCTTCTGGGGTTACTACGCGGAGTCGACCTGCTTCCTCACGGGTGAAAGTCGGACATATGACCGGAAAGCCGGGGCACTCGACCGCATCACTCCCATCCGCGCCTTCCTCACCGACAGCGCGGGAACGCATGGTCCGGGGGCGTGGGAAGTCCTCTTTCGCATCTCGCACATCAACCTCAGCGACGACAACATCCGCGGAGGTCGGCTGACCGATCTGACAGCCGGTCTGAACTGGTACCTGAATGGCTACACCAAGGTGCAGGCGAACTACATCCATGCAATGCTCGATCGAGCTCCCGTGGGGAACAGCCAGGCGAACATCGTCGGCCTGCGGTGTCAGGTCGATTTCTAACGCGACTCTTGGAAGCCCAGGGATTCCGATCCCTGGGACGCTTACGCCTCGTCGAAATCGAGTTCCGGCCGGGTCTTCGCGCGGCGTTTGCCGGCGGTTTGACCAGGTTGCGTGGCGGTGGCGGTCGCATCGAACGGAGCGGTCACCGGTTGGCCGGCTTCGTTGAACCCGATGAGTTGTTCGATCTGCTGTTCGGCTCCATCAAGGAGTTGATAGCAGGTCCGCAACAGGCTCACGCCGCGGGAGAAGTCGGCGAGCGACGCTTCGAGCCCGGCTGAGCCGTCTTCCAGCCGCGCTGCAATCTGCTGCAATTCCCCCAGGGCCGATTCAAAGCTCGGGGGTGTCTCTTCCACTGACATCAACGGGCATCCTGAATAATCGCGGGCCGATCTGTTCTCTCATTGGAAATCCGAAGCACGAAATCCGAAGGAAATCACAAATTCGAAGCGGAGAAACACACTCCCAGCTGGATCGATTCTGCATTCGTGCTTCGAGTTTCCCTCGGATTTCGTGCTTCGGATTTGACCGTTTTTCTTTACGGAGCGAGTGCTTTTCCCAAAGCCGTGTTGACCGCCGGGACGAGCGTTTCGTTGACGGAATCGTACCCGAATTTCGCCTGCACGTCTTTGTTGTTGACGATCACCGCCGTCAGTGAGGCCCGGTCGCTGATCGCCCAGCCTTCCGGTCCGGCTGCATCACCCTTCCAGATGACCCATTGCGTTGCCTGCAGTTGCAACGATCCCTGAATCGCACTCGTGCGGGTGGCTCCCGCTGCGGCGTCATCCACCTGCCACACAATCACCATCTGCAGGTTCGGATGCAGCATCTGATGCTTCTGCACGGCGGTGTCGAGCTGTTTCGCGAAGCGCGCCAATGGCCGGTCGAGTTTGGCAGCGGGAATGAAGAGGTAGATCGTTGGCAATGCTGCCCGTTCGGCAACGATGTTCTGGGCCTCACCCGGCTGACCGTTTGTCACTGGTTGCACCGAGAGCGCCGGCGCGGGCTTCCCGACCGGCGGTCCCGATTCGATGTCCGCGTATGCCACGGCAGCGGTCATCAGTAACGGCAAACACCATCCACCCAGCAGGCTGCTACGCATGATCGACTCCGGGGAAAGCTGCACACGTTGAACCGAGAGGACACCACGTCTCTCGGATGAGGCGTGATCTGGAACGATTTCGAGTGAACCCAGCCGAACCTGCGGACGATCGCCTCAGCCGAGCTGGCTTCGAGAATAGCCAGTCCCGCATGAATGAGCGATGAGATTCCGGACCGATTGGGAGGATTCCCGCAGCTGCTGATCGGTGATGGAGACCATGAACACACGGTGGGCACAGCCCACCCTACGTCGAGGGACACTGGTCGTGTTCGAGGAGCATTTCGAGATAGGAACGACGTTCGCTCGGTCCCAGGTCGAGCGAACTGGCGAGGTTCAAGATCGCGTTCGCGACAGCGGACCGGGTCTCCTCGGTCGCCAGGCGTTCCAGTTCGCAGAAGGTTCCCAGGGGCGGGACGACATCCCACGTACAGGTGACCGGTGCGCCGTCCCAATCCAGGGTGGCTTCCCGACGGCGTTTCTCGACGACCCGCACCGAGCGGAATCCGAGCGCGAGGAACGTCTCCCGCAACTGGGCGAGTGCGGCTGGCCCGTCCGCGAACGGCGTTTCGACTTCTCGCCGGGTTTTCGTCAGACGGTCAATCACCGGGCCTTTGTAGGTCAGCACGTTGACCGCATCGACCGAACGGATCCGCAGGGCTTCGTCGGTCACTGCAAAATCACGGGCGGGATGCGCGAAGTATTCGTCACGCTGGACGCTCTCGGGTCCAAAGACTGCGCCACGCGCGGTCAACCGCTCCCACACGATGGCAGGGTCAGTGACCGGGAACTTGAGTTCGACTTCGTACATCGACTCATCCTGACCCGGAGCGCAAGCTCCGGATGGACCTGATCGTCCAGGAGGTCACAGATCGCGAAGACGCAAGCGTGGGAAGTGATGCTCAAGTGATGTCTTCGGCCGATTTGTCGTGTGCGTCGGCTTCGGCTTTTGTCTCGGGGATCACCCACGACGCGCCGATCCCGGCACCCAGCATCACCGCGATCAATCCCAGCGACGCCAGCGGGGAGATCTCCACCACGGCGTGGACCAGCATTTTCACCCCCACGAACGCCAGAATCGCCACCAGGCTGTACTTCAGAAAACGGAACTTGTCGAGCAGGTCGGCCAGCGCGAAGTAGAGCGACCGTAGCCCGAGGATCGCGAAGACGTTCGAGGTGAAGACCAGGAAAGAATCGTGTGTGATGCCAAAGACCGCTGGGATCGAGTCGACCGCGAAGATCAGGTCGGACGTTTCCACGATCACCAGCGAGAGGAAGAGCGGAGTCGCTCCCCACACGCCGTCGACCGAGGTGAAGAACTTCTCACCGTCGAAACCGGGATGTACGTGGATCAGCTTCCGCATCAGCTTGAGGACGCGAGTGTCTTCCGGATTGAGATGATCGTCATCGTGCCCGAGCATCTTCCACGCGGTGAAGACCAGCAAGGCGCCGAAGACGTAGATGATCCAGTCGAATGCGTGAATGAGCTGTGCCCCCAGGCCAATCATCACGCCACGCATGATGAGGGCCCCGAGAATCCCCCAGAAGAGGACCCGATGCTGATAGGCGGCGGGAACGTTAAAGAAGCCGAGAATCAGCGCGATGACAAAGATGTTGTCCATGCTGAGCGACTGTTCGACGAGGTACCCCGTGAAGTACATCGATGCCGCTTCTTGGCCATTGCTCGGCAGGCCGTGTCCCGCTTCCGACTTCATCTCCGGCTCGAAGGGGAAAGCGACGCGAAACCGTTTACCGTGCGCGGCGGCGTGCTCTTCCGCGGGATCATCGGCCTCGGCGTAGATTCCCAGTCCGAGCCAGTGATTCTCATAGGCGTAATAGACGAAGACCGTGAAACAGACCGACAGAAAGAAGTAGACGCCCGTCCGGAAGAGCGCCTGTCGGGCCGAGATCGAACGGGACGAACCGCGCGAAAAGGCTCCCAGATCGAACGCCAGAATCAGCAGCACGAGGAGCAGGAACGCTCCCCAGACGATCACGGTGCTCACGCGGCACTTTCGTTGAAAACCCGGACACAAAGCGGACACCAGAGCGAACCGTCCGCGCGGAATCCGGAGATTCTAACCGATTTACGCCATCCGCCAACCGAGCAGCGTCAGGGACCTGTACATCTTGAGTGGCACGGCGCTAACCGCCGGTTCCGGAATTGGCACCGCTACGACAGCTTTGGAGTAAGACGGTGGACACAGCCCACCCGACAACATTCAGCAGCAGACCGGTTCTCGCAATTCCGCGAGCTGTTTGGCCTGGGCGGCGGATGTGTCGAGTGAGAGCGTGATCGTCACCTGCCAGCGGCCGTCTTCCGGCACCGCAAATTCCCAATGCGGCGTCACGCTGCAGCTCTGATGAACCAGCTCGAAGCCGGATTCCGATTGGCTGACCGTTTGAATCGGCTGGGTCCACAGCCGTGCCGGCTCCGAGAAATCGAGGGCCGCATCGAGCCCGAGCCATTCATCGACCAACCCCAGCCGCGGTGTCGCCTCGAGCTCGAGCGACGCATCGAGTTGGCCGAGTGTCCTGCCACAATCATCGTAGTAGTACCGGTCACTGGCACCGCCGGGCATTGCGGCGAAGTTGAACTCGACGCCGAAGTGAATCGGCAATCCCACGGGGAGTTGTTCCAGCTCGTACCGGATCGTGAGTTCACCCGAATTCACTGTTTCCGCCCGCACGGTTTTCGTCAGCCGGATCGGATAGGGACCGAGATTTCCCTTCCGGGTCATGCGGGTTTCGACCCAGCCGGGCGCTTTTCGCAACGCTGCCTGATAGACCCCTTCATGGAAGTCGCCGACATGCCCCTGTCCTTCGGCGTACGCCTGGTGCGAAAGTCCCGGCTGCAGGAAGTGGTCGACGAGACTTTTCCGCGACCACTGGTCGTATTTCAGTTTCTGTTCCAGTCCCGGCTGCTTGAACCGCACCATGCCGTTGGGATCGACACCGCCTCCCGTGTCGGACACCTGTCCGGTTCGGACGGCGTGCACGATCCGATCGTGATACGGCTCGAACCGGCGATCCAGGGTCGCCAGCATGTTGGTACTGATCGACCGAAGATCGAGTTCATACAGGTGACCGCCGCGGCTGGGGGCCAGCCACGCGATCAGTCGATCGGTCGCAATCCGGACTTCTTTCCGGGCATCGCGATTGAAGTCGGCAGCATCGATCCGCACATACGAACCGTTGCGGCCCTGGACCTTGTCGAGCAGCGTATCGGCCTGAATCAACCGGCTGTAGATCGCATTCCGGAGATGCGGCAGGTACAGCCCGCCAAACGCCCCATGCCAGTACGGACAGTTGCATTGCGATTGATATAGGAGCTTCCGCGCTGCCGCGAGGGCGGCTGGTTTTTCACGCCCGCGGGTGGCAACATCGGCTTCCGCGACGCGCTGGCTGACATCGAGCATCCGGCAATACATCTCGTTCGCTTCGGGATACTTCACGAGGAAGTTCCGCCAGCTGCCCGCGCGCCAGTATTGCTGCAGTTTCGGCCAGTCGGAGTAGAGTTCCAGTTGATGCCGCAAGCCATGATGTTCGAGCTGCTTCGCAGCCGGGAGGGCCCACTCGGTCATCTCGCGGTAACTGGCATCGGGGAGATAACTCCGTCCCAGCGGCGACACATGGTCGACCGCTTCGGCCATCGTGGTGACTTTCAGCCAGCTGAGATTTTCCCGCAGGGCCTGAAAGAACCGCCGCAGCCAGCCGTTGTGAAAGACGTGTTCCTTGGTCCCGGGCCAGACACCGAACTTCTCGCCATCGTCGCCGAAGACGAGGACCGCGTTGTGCGTGTGGTCGGCGATGTGGCGGCAGTGCTGGATGACTTCATGCGGGGCCGCATAAGGGATGAGGTACCGCAGTCGCTCGCTCCCTGCGAAGACCTTCAGCAGCTTGCCATCGTTCTCGGTGAGGTAGTAACCATGCAGGGCTTCGGGGGGCAGGCCCGACATGCGGAAGTGCGTGTCGTCGAGGAGGGTGTACTCCATCCCGGCATCAGCGAGATCGCTGGCGAACGCCTGCTCCCAGACGCGCTCGGGGACCCACATCCCGCGGACCCGCGTGTTCAGTGTGCTTTCGAGTTCCTTGCGGTACGCGCGAATCTGACCGATGCGGTCGCGTCGCGGCAGACACGACAGGATCGGTTCATAGTATGGACCACCGAGGATCTCGACCTGACCGCGGCCAACGACCTTCCGCAGCCGGTCGACGACTTCCGGCCGGTGCTGAACCAGCCACTCGAACAGCGACCCCGAGTTATGGATCACCACCGCGATCTCGGGGAACTCGTCGAGGAGTTCGAGAAACGGGAGGTAGCTGTCGGCACAGGCATCAGCGAAGACACCGTCGAAATTGCCGATCGGCTGATGATTGTGCAGCGTGAGGATCAGACGGACCTGGCCCGACATGCGAAAACCTGCGGACTGGAGTCGGCGGGCACAGCTCCCTGTGCGCCGGGAGACTGCGTGACGGACCGGCGGCGCGGTGCCCCGGAGAACCCGTACAGTCGGCATCATCGTCACAAACGGCCCGGAACTTCAGTCCGACTCCCCACGCCGGAAGACTGGGTGGAATAGGTAGCTTTTCTTCCCCGCTTGCATCTTCGCGGTTCATTTCCACCAGATTTCATCGCGAAGACGCGAGCGGGCCGGAACCGCGTGTACTTTCGCGGGGCGAGACTTCTATAATCTTCGGGTGGTCGGAAAACCTTCCGCCTGCTCCCACCGCTGATCGTCCCGCCCTGATGTACCCCTCCGGGAACTCGACGAATGCCGTCTGCACCTTCTTTCTCCCGGCTGCGCTGGGTTGCGGTTCTTGCGTTGACGGTCGTCGGCTGTGATCGCTCAGCCTCGATCACCCAGTACGAAGTCCCCAAGGTCGAATCGATTCAACTCCCGGCCCCGGAACGACCTGGAGAAACCGGCGCACCGTCGGAGGGGCGTCCGGAACGGATGCTCGGGGCGATCGTCCTGCAGGGAGAACAACTCTGGTTCTGGAAACTGACCGGTCCGGTCGATGCGGTCGCCGCTCAGGATGCTCCTTTCCGTAAGTTCATTGAGACCATCCGTTTCGCTAGTAGCGGGGCTCCCGCATGGGATCTCCCTGAGGGCTGGACGCAGCAACCCGCCAGCGGGCTGAGGTTTGCGACGTTGAAGCTGGCCGGAGAACCGCCGCTGGAAATCTCGGTGACGGTACTCCCCGCGGGGGATGTGCCCAAAGCCGAGGCGCTGTTGTCGAACCTGAATCGCTGGCGCGGGCAACTCTCGCTGGCTCCTTGGAAGGAGTCAGATCTCGAAGCCGAGACGCAGACCGTCAAGCTGGCGGGAGGCGAGGAAGCAACGGTTGTCGCACTGGAAGGGAAGACCAAGCCGGGCGGGATGATGCCGCCGTTTGCGGGCGGAGCCGGAATGCAACCCCCGTTCGCGAATCGTCCCCCGGTGAAAGAAGCCCCGCCGAGCGCAACCGCTACCGTGAAGGCGACCCCGGCGGAACATTGGACGCCGGGCAAAGTCGGCGGGATGCGGAAAGCGGCCTACGAATACTCCAAAGATGGGCAGCGGGTGGAAATCACTGTGATCGACCTGGCGCGCGAAGCGGGTGATCGTCTGGCAAACGTGAACCGCTGGCGTGGGCAGATCGGCATGGAGGCTGTGAGCGCCGACGGCTTGAAAGAGACGATGCGGAAGATCGAGGTCGGCTCGAACACAGGCGATCTGGTCGAATTGATCGGCACGTCGGGCGAGAAAGGCCCGCAGGCGATTCTCGGCGTGATTGTCGATGTCGGTGACAAGACCTGGTTTATCAAGCTGCAGGGAGATGCCCCCCTCGCAGTCGGCGAGAAAGTGGCCTTCGAAGCCTTTACGAAGACCGTGCAACTCCCTGCTGAGTAGGGTGGGCTGTGCCCACCATGTGAGCAGTACATTGTGTCAGCGGTCGGGGCGCAAGCCCCCCGGTTTGTCCGAGTTTCTGATCCTTGCTGAGATAGCCAGACACACCGGGGAGCTTGCGCCCCGACCGCTGACAGAAAGAATGGTGGGCACAGCCCACCCTACAGAGAGAAGAGAATACCCATGGCGACAGCGGCCATTCCGACACTGGAACCGATCGAAGACGATACGACGCAGAACGGTCTCGGGCCGGTGCTGAATCAGATCCTCGCACCGCTCGCATCGCTGAAGCTCACGGTCGCGCTGCTCTTGGCTTCGATCTTCCTGATCCTCGCCGGGACGCTGGCCCAGGTCGACAAGGACATCTGGGAGGTCATCGACCTCTACTTTCACACGTGGGTCGCCTTGATCGATTTCCAGGTCTTTATTCCCCCTTCGTTCTGGAAAGCGTTCTTCTCGGATGGCCCGGTCCCGCAGATTCCGGGGATGTTTCCCTTTCCGGGCGGGCGGCTGATCGGCTCGCTGATGGCCGTCAATCTGCTGGCCGCGCACCTCATCCGGTTCCGTGTGCAGTCGCGCGGCTGGCCGTTGATCTCGGGATTGCTGGTGATTCTCGCCGGGGGAGTGCTCACCACGCTGGTCGTCTCGGCGGCGAACAACCCCGATGGTCTGCAGGGTGAAGCGTGGATTTCGTATGACGTCTTGTGGTGGGTCTTCCTCACATTCCTGGCGGCGGCCTGTGCCGGATCGGCTTATGGATGGTTCCATGTGCCCAGCGAGCAGAAGAAGACACAATGGCTCGTCGGTGGGACAGTCCTCGCTCAGGCAGCGGTCCTGAGTTTCCTGATCGTTTACAGCGGCCGCGGCGGTCGCCTCAGCGATTCGGCGATGCGAATTCTCTGGCAACTCACGCAAGGGGGCGGCGTCGCCCTCGTCCTGCTCGTCGGCTGTCTCCTCGTCTTTCAGAAGCGGGCGGGAGTCGTCCTGCTGCACGGCGGCATCGGGCTGCTGATGCTCGGCGAACTCCTCGTCAGCATGACAGCCGTCGAAAGCCAGTTGCAGATGCAGGAAGGGGAGACCGTCAACTTCGTGCAGGACATTCGCACGATCGAACTGGCCATCGTCGATCACTCCGGGAAAGAAACCGACAAGGTCACGGTCATTCCGCGGCAGAAACTCGTCGATGCAGCAAAGAGCGGGCAGCCGATCCGGCATGATCTGCTGCCGTTCGACATCGAGGTCAAACAGTTCCTGCAGAACGCGGGCCTGCGCCGACGGAAGAAAGACGAAACCACCCCCGCGACCAAAGGGAACGGTCTCGATTACGCCGTCGATGAACTCCGGCCCGGCAGTGGGACCGATACCGATGGCAAGACCGACCTCTCCGCAGCGTACGTCACGTTCAAGTCGAAGACCGATGGCAGTGACCTGGGAACGTATCTCCTCGGGATCATCTTCTCGGCTCAGAACTCGCAGGAAACGGTCGCTGTCGGCGACCGCACGTACGAGGCATCGCTCCGGTTCCAGCGGCACTACAAACCGTATCGCTTCCAACTAGTCGATGTCCGCAAGGACGATTATGTCGGGACCAGCACGCCGAAGAATTACTCGTCCGATGTGCGGCTGGTCGATTCGACACGCAACGTCGACCGAACGCTCAAAATCTGGATGAACAATCCCCTGCGGTTTGCGGGCGAGACGTTCTATCAGAGCGGCTATCACCGTGACCCGACGACGCAGATCGAAGGGACGACGCTGCAGGTGGTCACGAACTCCGGATGGATGATCCCCTATATCTCCTGCATGATTGTCGCGATGGGAATGCTGGCCCACTTCTGCCTGACGTTGTGGCGGTTCCTCCAACGGGCTGAACAGGAAGGTCGTCCCGGCGTCGCGGCTCCCCGGATGATCGGCGGCAAGCTCATCGCCCCCAAAGCCCGCGAGACAGAGATCGAACCAGAACTCGCCCGTTCCGGCAGTGGCTGGATCGGCTGGATTGTTCCAGTGAACCTCGCGCTGCTCGCCGTCTTCTGGACTTATTATGCCTCCAAGCCGATGCCGGTGAGCAAAGAGGGTTACGACCTTGCCGCGTTCGGCACGCTTCCCGTTGTTTCGGAAGGCCGGGCAAAGCCGTTCGACACCCTGGCCCGCACCAGTCTGCTCGTCTTGTCTTCCGGCAGGCAGACCTATACGGACCATAACGAGCACTCCCAACCGGCAATCCGCTGGCTGCTCGATGTGATGGCTTCGCCGGAAAACGCCTTCAAGCACCGCGTCTTCCGCATCGAGAACGAAGAGGTGATGAAGGTCGTCGGCATCGAACGTCGCGAGCGGTTCCGCTACGCGCCGGAAGAGTTTCTGCCGAAGCTGCAGGAATTGACCGAACAGGTCGAACTCGCCCGCAAGCAGGACGCCGGGAATGTCAGCACCTATCAGAAGAAGGTGCTGGAACTCGAAAAGAAGATCGGTGTCCTCGACCTGCTGCTGCAATCGTACTCGCCGCCGAACATCCGTCCCGAAAAAATGCGTGAAGACCTGATGCAGGCGGTCAGCCGCCAGCGGGCCTTGCTCGATCGGCATCCGCCGCTGGTGATCCCGCCGACCGAGACCGACGCCGAGTGGGACACGTTTGCCTCGGCCTGGACGAAGAACCTCGTCAAGACGATCGCGCTCAAGCAGGAGCCAGATGTCCCGACGGAATCGCTGACGCGGATCCTCGTCGCCTATGCCAAGAAAGACGCGACCGAATTCAACAAGGAAGTCGGTGCGTACCGGGCCTGGTTGAAGGAGCATCCCCCCGCGGACTACAACGCGCAGAAGATCGAATTCGAAGCGTTCTTCAACCGCTTCCAGCCGTTCATGGTCGCGCAGTACCAGTACGTGATTGCCTTCCTGTTCGGTGCGCTGGCGTGGTTCGGCGCGACCACGCCGTGGTACTGGAAGACCATGTCCCGCACGGCGTTGCTCTGGGCGCTGGCGGCATTCCTGCTGCACACGTTCGCGCTGGCCTCGCGGATTTACATCTCGGGGCGACCGCCAGTGACGAACCTGTATTCGTCAGCGGTCTTCATCGGCTGGGGATGTGCAGGTCTCGGGCTGGCAATGAATCTGTTCTATCGCAACGGGCTGGGAACGATCCTCGCTGCCGTCTGTGCCTACCTGACACTCGGCGTGGCGAACCACCTTGCCGCTGACGGCGACACGTTCGTGGTACTGCAGGCGGTGCTCGATACGCAGTTCTGGCTGGCCACCCACGTCACGTGCATCACCTTCGGGTATGCGACGACGTATGTGGCGGCTCTGCTCGGGTTGGCCTATGTGATCCTCGGTGTCGCAACACCGGCCCTGCGTGGCAGTCTCGGCAAAGACCTGACCCGCATGACGTATGGCGCGCTCTGCTTCTCGATCTTCTTCAGCTTCGTCGGCACGGTCCTCGGCGGCTTATGGGCCGACGATTCGTGGGGCCGGTTCTGGGGTTGGGACCCGAAAGAGAACGGCGCACTGATGATCGTCCTCTGGAACGCAGTCTGTCTCCATGCCCGCTGGGGGGCGATGGTGAAAGAACGCGGCCTGGCGATTCTCTCCATCCTCGGCGGGATCGTCGTGAGCTGGTCGTGGTTCGGCGTCAACGAACTGGGCATTGGCCTGCACGCTTATGGGCAGACCGAAGGCCGGTTGTTCGCCCTGGCGATGACGTGCCTCTTCCTGCTCGGCGTCGCTGGTCTGGGATGCCTACCGCGAGCATACTGGTTCAGCGGTTTGCCTCAATCGAAGGCAGATGTGATCCGCTGAGTCGCGCCGTGGACAAGGGTTGTAGAAACGACGGGATCAACGGATGAAAATCCGTACTGAGGGATGTGAAATCCATCCATCAGTCCTAATTCATTTACCGATCGGGACTTGCGTTGAATTGCCCGATTCGCCGCCGTTTCCCAGATTACGACTTCTCGCAAAGTTCTCAGAAAACCAGACGATTCGGCTCTGGTCTGCGGGTTGATCGGCACGAAAAATGATTTAGGCCCATTCGGGTTCTCCCTTTCGGGAATTCTGCGAGTGTGAACGGAGACTGCTGTGCCACAGCGGTTTCGGTCATTCTCGTGAGAGAGAGCAGACAACAGCACGGCTGGCCTTGCACCAACTGGGGCGGTCTCGGGTATGATCCGCGTCCGCTCCAGGACGGAGCGCGGCACCCTGCCGCTCAAGGATTGAGAGGTTCCCATGCGTAACATCATGCTGGCAGCATGCCTGTGGGGGCTAGTCATGTCCTTTGGCTCGGTTTCTGCAGCCGAGCGGATCGACGATGACACTCCTACCGGTTCCCTCGTCATCATTGGCGGGTCGGAACGCTTTGATCATCGTGAATACTGGGACGAAATTGTCGAGCTCGCCGGCGGTCCCGGATCCCGGATCGCCGTACTGCCGACCGCGAGCGGTGACCCGATCAAGAAGGGGGGCTGGGTCGTCAGCGCCCTCAACAAAGCCGGGGCCGACGCCTTCCTCGTTCCGCTCGCCTTCCGCAAAGTGACCGAAAAGCCCCTTGATGTCGCTCAGGACCCGAACTGGGTCGGTCAGGTCCGCGATGCGACCGGCGTCTTCATGATCGGTGGTGAACAGGAACGGATCGTTCGCGCGCTCCGCTTCCCGGATGGCGAACCGACGCCGATGCTCGACGCGATGTGGCATGTCTACCGCCGCGGCGGGGTGATCGCCGGGACCAGTGCCGGTGCGGCCGTCATGAGCAGGATCATGTACCGCGATGCCGAGTCGGTCCTGCAGACGATGACGCACGGCGTCAAAATGGGCAAAGAAATCGACAAGGGCCTCGGCTTCCTGAACGGGGACTGGTTTGTCGATCAGCACTGCTTCGTGCGCGGTCGCTTCGCCCGGGCCCTGGTCGCCATGCACGACCAAGGGATCAAGTACGGCCTCGGTGTCGATGAGAACTCGGCGGTCATCGTTCGTCGCGGGTCCGATGTGAAAGTCATCGGGTACAAGGGGGCGCTCGTCTTCGACCTCTCCCGCGCCCACAGCGATGCTGCCGTCGAGAAGTTCAACCTGCAGAATGTGCGGCTGACGTACCTCGACCGGGGCGATAAGTTCGATCTGAAGTCGTTCGAGGTGACCCCCGCTCAGGAAAAGCTGGACGACCAGAAGCTCGACCCCAAGTCGGAGAATTTCCGGCCGTACTTCAAGAAGAAGATGTTCTATAACGACATCCTCGCGAACACGACGGTCGTGGACCTGATGGGTCGCTTGATGGACTCGGTGCCAACCGAAGCGATCGGCCTGGCATTTGATGGTGACCGGGCGCGGAATGAAGCGGTCGACGGGTTCGAGTTCAAATTCAGCCGCGATGACGACAGTCTCGGCTGGTACACCGAAGTCTTCGGGGGCGATGACTACACCGTCCTCAACATCCGCCTCGACATCAAGCCGATCCGCATCACCGGCCCGCTCTACCAGGCGGAATAGCTCCGAGTGAATCGCAACATGCCTTCCGGACGCCCAGCGCACGCCTTCGCTGGGTGTTTTTCTTTCAAACGTTGTGACCGCGTTCCCCTCCCGGTCGTGAGGAATGCTCCGCATCTGCCGTTTGCAGCGACTTTTCCTGCAGTGCGGGTTGTACGATAGCCGATAACCCTCAGGACGGCGCATCGTGCGGCATGTCGCCACGGCGCAGAAACCATTGCCAGCTGTGAGTTTGCGGACTGGCGCGGAGGGAGAGAAGCATGCAAAGCACGCTGAGAGCGCTGCTCGTCGGGGGGCTGCTGTTGATCGCTGCGGGGACCGCGAGTGCCGCAGGGGAAGGCCAACCGTCCGATTGGAATCGGTTCAACTACTACCCGTACGTTTACTACCCGCACAACTTCCAGTCGCCGCAGCAGTACAACCACCTGTACTACCGGTATCCGCAAGCCCGGCAGATCCCGGTCTACAACAAGGACTGGTACAACTTCTATCCGACCGCCAAGCCCTACTACATGGGTCATCACTTCATTCTGGACGTGTTCTAACCGACCGTCCCACCGGGTCGCCCAGCGATCCACCCCGTATTCAGGCTGCTTCAGGCAAGCAGGGGAAAACGGCAGCGCCCGTCGAGATCACTCGGCGGGCGTTGTCGTTTTGAATGTGCTCCAGGAAGCCCAGCCATTCCGATGGCTGGGTCTCTTCAGCTGTACCAGTTTCAGTCCCGGTCCCGCAGCAGAAACTCACGAATCGCCGGGATCAATTCTTCCGCAGCGTCTTCCAGAATGTAATGCCCGCAGTCGGGAAAGCGGTGCAATTCTGCCTTTGGGAAGCGGGCCTGCCACTCCGCGAGGAAGTGGTGATCGAAGACGAAGTCGCGATCGCCCCAGCCGAGCAACAGGGGCTTGTTCTTCAGCTTGACGAGTCCGTTCGCGACCTGCTGGACCGTCTCCCACGCCCGGTCGCCCGGCTGCAGCGGGATGTCCTGTACGAAGCGATGCACGGCGATGCGGTGCGCCCACGAGTCGTACGGTGCACAGTACGCTGCGGCGACCTCAGCGGACATCGGCTTCCGCGTCACGCACGACTGTACCGCCCCACGACTGAAAGCATTGAATCCACGAACCAGCAGCGCCCCAATGAGCGGCGTGCGGGCGAGCTTCAATTGCCACGGGACCGGCTTCGCCTGCGGCAGCGGAAACGCCCCGGTATTGAGCATGACGAGCTTCGACACGCGCTCGGGGTGCCGCGTCGCATACCCGCAGGCGATCATCCCGCCCCAGTCGTGCGCGACGAACGAAATGTTCTCTGTCACACCCAAACCATCGAGCCACGCTTCGAGATCATCAATCCGCCGCGACAGCGTGTAGGGATAGGCATCATCCCCCGGCTTGTCAGAGAGTCCGCATCCAATGTGATCAATCGCGAGACACCGAAACCGATCCGACAGGGCTGGAATCAAATTCCGCCAGTAATAAACCCAGTTCGGATTCCCATGCACCATGACGACCGGCGCACCAGCACCCTGGTCCAAATAATGCAATCGCTGCCCGCTGATCGTGGCGAAGCATGGCGAGAAGGCGTAGTTGGGTCGTGTCACTGCTAGAATACCGAAAGGGCAGAGGTGGCCGCAAAAAGGCGCAAAAAGGAAATGGGGAAATGACCGATCAGAATGTCTTCAAGCTGTGCGATGTCATTCGGGAAACGGCCTTTTCGCTTCATCAATACCTGCGACACGGACATCTGGAAAAAGTCTACGAAAAGGGATTAATTCATCGACTCAAGAAGCAGGGGATCGCGGTTGAATCGCAGTTCGCTCTGCAGGTGCGTGATGAAGATGGAGAAGTGTTAGGCGACTACGCTGCTGACCTCTTCGTTGAGCAACAGCTGATCGTAGAAATCAAAGCAGTTCGGAACTTCGACGACGCACACGTGGCACAACTCCTTGGGTATCTTCGCGGTTGCCGAATTGAACACGGCCTACTCATTAACTTCGGAGCACCACGCCTCCAGATCAAAAAATTCGCACTCAGCGACAACCCTCAATGATTCCTTCGACCCAATACTTTTTGCGACTTTTGCGCCTTTTTGCGGCCAAACTTCTTCGGCTCACCAGTCCACCGCGAGCATCAGGCAGTTGAGGCCGCTGCCGATGCCTAACAGACCGACGCGGTCTCCTTTTTCGAGGAAGCCCCGTTCGTCAGCGATCGCGGCTGTCAGCGGCAGGCTGACGGTGCCGATGTTCCCCAGGTAGGGGAACGTGCTGAAGTCTTTCCCTTGCGGGATGCCCAGCGTCTGCAGCACCTGTTCGCGGTGGCCTTTGCCGACCTGGTGACAGATCACCTTATCGATCTGATCCGACCGCAGGCCGATCTTCGCGAGGAAGCTGTCCCAGGTCTTCACACCGAGATCAACCCCATACCGCAACACCGAGATCGAATCGGTCTGCATGAACTGCGTAAAGGCATGCGACAGTTTGGCAGGCAGCAAGCCGCCGACTTTCTGTTGAATCAGCGACGGCATGATGTTACCGAACTTCGCATGCGTCACGGCTGCGGGGAGAATCGATTCGACCTTGTTCACAGCCGCGGGCAGCAGCGACTCGAACCCCCAGCGGCACAGCGAGTGATGTTCCGGTGCTGATTTGGTCACCCCGCCTAATAGACGATGGGCACGGGCCTTGTTGAACGAGCCGTCGGTGAGGAGCACGGCCACCGCGCCCGAGCCGCCAGTGAGCGTCGCCAGCGAGGTCGTCAGCGACTCCATCGTCATGTCTTCGAGCAGCCGCTGGATAGTGTAATCGATGATCTCACGGGCAGTTTCGCAGGAGACGACCATCCCCGCGCGAATCTGGCCGAGTTCGATCCGGTTGGCGATGTCGACCATCCCGTTGAGGACGCCGAGACAGGCGTTGCTGACATCGAACACAGCCGCGTCGGGACTGATCCCGAGATTCGCGGCCACGCTGCAAGCGGTCGCCGGTTCGAACTGTTCGCGGCAGACGCCCGCGTAAATCAGCACATCGAGATCGCGGGTGGCGACGTTTGATTGTTCCAGCGCGCGGCGGGCCGCTTCCGTCGCGCCATCGCTGAGGCGGTGCCCTTCGTGCCACCAGCGGCGCTCGGCGATCCCCGTCCAGGCTTCGAGCTGGCCGGGAGCGATCCGCAACTTCTGGTAGAGGGGTTCCAGCCGCTGTTCGAGTTCGGCCGAGGTGACGACGACCGGGGCGAGCTCGTAGCCGATCGCATCGACATACACCCGATTGTACTTCATCACCATCGTCAGCCAGCCTTCGCAGAACAATCCCCGGCAGAGGTCGTCTTACGACGACCGAACCAGTCATTGTCCCGCAGGTCCGCGCAGGAATCTACCGATCTCCGCGAGAATTTATCGACTCATTTGGTTTTGGATACGGTCAGAGTTGTAGGGTCCGCTGTGCGGACCACAGCCAGTGGTGTTGAGGACATCAGTCCGGCCACGACACATTACAGTCCGCACAGCGGACCCTACAAAAGATCACGCGCGACTTGCATCCGCTCATCACGCGGAGCGTGATGGCTACTAACAAGTTGCGACCGCTGCGCGATGGCTCTCGTCGTGGTTTAGAGCAGGATTTCGCGGAGGACTTCGCCGCCGACATCGGTGAGGCGGAAGTCGCGGCCGTTGAAGCGGTGCGTGAGCCGGGTGTGCTCCAGCCCCATCAGATGCAGCAGCGTCGCATGCAAGTCGTTCACATGCACCTTTTTGTCCACCGCCTTGTACCCGAAGGGATCGGTCGAGCCGTAATGCAGGCCACCCTTCACCCCGGCCCCGGCCATCCAGATCGTGAACCCGTTCGGGTTGTGATCGCGGCCTTTCGCCCCCTGCGAATCGGACGTACGACCAAATTCGCCCCCCCAGATCACCAGCGTCGAATCGAGCAGGCCGCGGGCATCAAGATCGGCGAGGAGCGCCGCGGCGGGTTGATCGGTGTGTCGTCCACACGAACGATGGTTCGTTTCGACATCGGTATGACAGTCCCACGGAACATCATTCACGCTGCCGTCCCCGCCAACACCTTTGCCGGCGAAGATCTGCACGAAGCGCACGCCCCGTTCGACGAGCCGCCGGGCGAGCAGGCACTGCCGGGCGAACGTCGCACACTCGGGATCGTTCATCCCGTAGAGCTTGTGCGTCGCTTCGGTCTCCTTGGTGAGATCGACCGCTTCCGGCGCGGCCATCTGCATGCGATACGCCAGCTCGAACGAATTGATCCGAGCGGCCAGATCGGCCTGTGTGGGGCGGCCTGCAGCATGCTCCTGGTTCATCAGCTTGATGAGATCGAGTTGTGCCCGTTGCTGACCATCGCTGTGCTTGGCATCGCGGGCGAGGTTATCGATCGCCTCTTTCCGACGGGCATCGAGCGCGAGCGCCTGGTACGTCTTCGGCAGAAACCCGGCGGACCAGATCTGGTCATCACCCCGCGGCCGCGTATCGTGCAGGACGACATATGATGGCAGATTCTGGTTCTGTGAACCGAGGCCGTAGGTCATCCACGCGCCGAGCGCGGGCAAGCCGGGGCGATTCGTCCCGCACATCAGTTCGATCGACGCCGGGGCGTGATTGTTCTGTTTGAGGTACATCGAGTGCAGGAAGCACATCTTGTCGGCGTGCTGCGCGAGATGCGGAAAGATTCCGGAGACCCACGATCCCGATTCGCCGTGCTGCTTCCACTCGAAGGGGGACTTGAGGCACTTCCCGCTGGTGGTGAAGAAGCCGGTTTTGGGATCGGCCCCGGCGAGTTCCTGCCCGTCGCGCTTCTGCAGTTCGGGCTTGTAATCCCAGGTATCGACCTGCGACGGTGCCCCGGTCATGAACAGCCAGATGATCGACTTCACGCGGCCGGGAAAGTGCGGCGGCCGCAGTGCCAGTGGATCGTTCGCGGCGACATCGGCCCGCGCTTCCTGATCGAGCAGACTGGCGAGCGCCAGTGACCCGAAGCCCAGTCCGGCATCCTTCAGAAACCGTCGCCGGGTCGGCAAGGCAAGTTCAGCAGCATCGAACATGGTGTGGATTCCTTGGGTCGCGCGAGCGGTAAATGCGAAGTGATCCGAGTCAGTCGATGTAAACAAATTCGTTCAGACAGAGCAGGACGTGGCAGAACTCGCCGAGGGCTTTGTTGAGGGCGGCCGGGTCGGTGCCGTAGGTGTCGCGTTGGGCTTCGACGAAACTCTGCATGCGGCTGCGTTCTGCATCGCTTGGCACGCGGGCGAACGTGATGAGGTAAGCCTGATCGATCTTCTCGGCCAGCGTCGTTTCCGGTGCTGCGGGGAGGCGGGCCAGCAATTTCTCCGCCTGCTGACGGACGAACGGCGAGTTCATCAGGGCGAGGGCCTGCGTCGGGACCGTCGTCGCCACTCGCTCGCCAATGCTTTGCGTCGGCTCGGGGGCATCGAACATCGTCATGATCGGGATCAGTTCGCTCCGCTTCACTCGCAGATAGATACTGCGGCGAGTCGTGTTGTCGAGGACGCTGGGACCGAACATTGTCAGGTCGAGATTGCCGCCGGCTGCAAGCAGGGCGTCACGAATGCTTTCCGCTTCGAGTCGCCGCGGCTGGAAGTGCCAGAGAGAGCGGTTCGACGGATCTTTCTGCAGGTTGTCTGGATCGACGACATTCCCCTGCTGATAGGCCGCGGTGAGCATTAGTTGTTTGTGCAGCGGCTTGAGCTGCCATCCCTGCTCGACCAGTGAGACCGCGAGGGCTTCGAGCAATTCGGGATGCGTGGGGCGATCGCCCTGCACGCCGAAGTCGTTCGGTGTGCCGACGAGTCCTTCGCCGAAATGATGCTGCCACAGGCGATTGACGATCACCCGGGCGAGCAACGGTCCGGCTCCCTGTTCCACGTCGGTCATCCACTGCGCGAGCTTGACCCGCGGATCAACCGTAGTGGGTGGCGCTGTCGTGGTTGGTGCAGATGCAGCCCGTAATAGGACCTGCAACACCCCCGGCTCGGCTTTCCCCTGTTTGTTGTCGACTTCACCGCGTCGCAGGAAGAAGACGTCCTGCCCGCCTGCGACCGTGGTGTAGACATCGACCAGATTCGGCCGTGGTGTCGCCGCGGTATGTGCCCGCTCGGCGTTCACAACTTTGGCGGCCTCGGGATCGAACGGCGCGAACCAGCGGACCATCGACTCGCGGAGTCCCTCGGGGAGCTTGTTTCCATTCGTGGCGAGGATCGCACGGATTTCCCCCAGGTGCTGCGGTGTGAACTCACCGGCCCAACTGATGGGTGCTGCTTCCGTGGTCAACGAGACCCGCAAACGGCCGATGCCGAGATCGCGGAACTTCAACTCGAGTTCCAACAGCGTGCCATTCGCGAATCCCGCGAGTGGAGTTTCCAACTCGAAGACCGCGGCGTTGTCCTTCTTAGCGGTGGTCCGGACGACCCATGCGGTCGCTGGTTTCCCGTCGACGGAGTTGGCCAGGGGCTGGTCTTTGTCTTCGTACGCGGCGAAGGCCGGCTTGAGCTTCACTTCGACTGGCGCGTCTTTCGCAGCGGGGTCGAGCGGTTTCGCGGTGAGCTTCACTTCCGCGAGTTGAAAGCTACCATCGCCATTCAGACCGGGACCACGCTGAGGCAACGCCTTATCAGCGAAGGCATCAAGTCGCAGACCGGTGATGGTTTTCTGATGGGTGTGGAATGCGAGGTGGTACTCTTCTTCGTTACGCACATTCCGGCGCTGTCCACGCTGCGGCAGGTTCGTCCCCGGAGTCAACATTCCGTCATGAGCAATGATGCCGGTCGGCAGCACTTTCAGATACGAGCGTTCGGCGTCGTAACTGACCGCTTCCAGCACCTGCCACGTGGTGGCATCGGGTTGCTTTGGAAGTTCGCTGGTCCTCCAGGGTTCGAATCGCTGCGGCAGCTCGTTCGCTGAGAATGCCTTCACAGCTGCGACGAGGGGGACGTGCTCGGCCTGATGCTTCTCGAGCTTCGCCTGGGTGACAGCCGGGTCGAGGTCCATGATCCGCGAGCCGTGAGCCGTGCGGGCCAGAGATGCGGCCAGCGCATAGTAGTCCTGATGCGGGAACGGATCGTATTTGTGCTCGTGACAGCGGACGCAGCCGAGTGTGAGCCCGAGCATCGAGCCGCCGATCGTCATCAGCATATCGTCGAGCTGGTCGTAGCGAATCCGTTCGACGGTCTTCGCGGTAATCTGTCCCGGATAAGGCCCCGCGACCAGGAAGCCGGTCGCAGCGGCACCATCGAGATCATCGGGGTGGAGCAGGTCGCCCGCCAGTTGCTGACGGACGAACTCGTCGTACGGCATGTCGCTGTTGAGCGCCCGGATCACCCAGTCGCGATAGTGATAGGCGCCGGGGCGGAAGCCGTCGAACTCGTAGCCGCCGCTTTCCGCGAAGCGGGCTGCATCGAGCCAGTGCCGTGCCCAGCGTTCGCCGTAACGCGGACTGGCGAGGAGTTCGTCAATCACTTTCTCGAAGGCGTTCGGTGCCGAATCGTTGACGAACGCTGCGATCTGTTCGGGAGAGGGAGGGAGTCCGATGAGATCGAAATAGGCCCGGCGGATCAGCTGCGGTTTGCTGGCGGGTTGATTCGGCTTGAGTCCCTGAGCGGTCTGTGCGGCGAGCAATTGCTGGTCAATGAGTTTTGCGAGACTGGGTGGCGACGCGGCGGGATTGTTCCGCTCATCACGCGGAGCGTGATGGCGACTTTTGAGAGGCTGGAACGCCCACCATTGTTTCCCTTCCGCGAGATCGATTTCCCGCTTCGGTTTGACGGGGGCGTCTCCTGCCCGCGGATCGGGAGCACCGAGATCGATCCACTTCGCAAAGTCCGCAATGATTTCATCGGCGAGCTTGCCACTCGGTGGCATCTCGAGGCCGTCGTGCTTGAGGGCCTTCAGCAGGAGACTCTCCGCTGACTTCCCTTTGACGAGCGTCGGTCCCGATTCGCCCCCCGCAGCGATCCCGGCCGCCGAATCCAGGTACAGCGCCCCCTGCAACTTCTTCGCCTCCCGAGCAGCGACCGAATGGCAACTGTAGCACTGCTGGACCAGCACCGGCCGGATCTTCTGCTCGAAGAACTGGATTCCTTCGTCGTCCGCAGCCCTCGTCCATGAAGGGAGCCAGAGGATCAGCCCAAGTGTCAGGCAGACGAACCATTGCGCGGGTCGAATGTCGACGTTGAAGGCTTGCCCGCAACGGATGTTTCCGGAAGAGATCACGTTCACCTCACGACTCTGCAGCGAATCTGGCGGGCACAGCGAATCCAGGTCGGATAGCGGGCATCACCTCTGTGATCGAAATGACGCATCCACACATCATACGATGGTCATGCGACAACGGGCAATTCCCGGTGCATGTCGAGTCGGGCCAACGCCTTTTTCAAAGTCGGTTGGGACGAGTCATCGAGTCCCAACAGAACGCTGGGGAAATTCTTGGTGGGACTCGAAGATTCGTCCCAACCTACATTTCCCCTCTTGAAACAAGCGTTGGCGCTTGACTCAACACCAGTAACGATCGATTCCTGCGCCCGACGTGGTACGATCTCCGGGGAGCATCTCTGCAGGGAGTCTGACCCTACACACTGGTCGTTGTCGACTGCCTGTCGCCAGTCAAACAGCAAGAACAACGGACGACATCCATGCCGCAGTCGCTATTGATGACTTTGTTTGGGCTGGCCGGTTTCTGCTGGCTGGAGACTCGGGATCTCCAGGCCCGCGCAGCCGAGCCGCCGAACATCGTCGTCATTCTGGCCGATGACCTTGGGTATGGGGATGTGCAGTGCTACAACCCATCGCGGGGAAAGATTGCGACCCCGCATCTCGACCGGCTGGCCTCACAAGGGATGCGGTTTACCGATGCGCATTCTTCGTCGGGTGTCTGTTCCCCTTCACGGTATGCGTTGCTCACGGGGCGGTATCACTGGCGGACCCGGTTGCAGGCAGGGATCGTGAATGTCTGGGGGGCACCGCTGATCGCGCCTGATCGACTGACGATCGGCGGTCTCGCGAAGCAACAGGGGTATCGCACCGCGTGCATCGGGAAGTGGCATCTCGGCAGCGACTGGCCGATCTCCGAAGAGCAGCGCCCCTACTTCACGGATGCCCCTGCCAAGGCCGAGGATGTGACCGATGCTCATCGCGAAGCCTGGAAGGCGGTCTTCTCCCAACCGATTCCCGGCGGTCCGACGACACGCGGATTCGACCTTTATTTCGGAACCGATGTGCCGAACTGGCCGCCGTACTGCTTCATCGAGAATGACCGGACCGTCGGGATACCCAGTGCCTATCTCCCGAAAGAGAAGCTGCTCCGTTTGATCGCCAGCAAACAGGGACCCGCCTTGCCCGACTGGCAGTTTGAACCGATTCTGCCCGCTCTGGCAGACCGTGCGAGTGCCTTTGTCACAGAAGCTGCAGCCGCGAAGCAACGGTTTCTCCTGTATCTCCCACTGACAACGCCGCACACCCCCCTTTCGGTGAATGAGCCATGGCGTGGGAAGAGTGGTCTCGACAGTGATGTGGCCGACCTGATCATGGAGACCGACGCAGCCATCGGCCGGGTGCTGGCAGCCCTCGATGCCACCGGAACCGCAGACAACACGCTCGTCATCATGACCAGCGACAACGGCTTCGCCCCATACGCGGGTGCCAAAGAACTGGAAGCTCGCGGACATTTCCCGAGCGGCCCGCTGCGGGGTTACAAGGCCGATGTGTTTGAAGGGGGCCACCGCATCCCCTTCATCGTCCGTTGGCCGCCGGTCGTCAAAGCGGGAACGGTCTGCAGTCAACTGGTGCATCACGCCGATGTGATCGCCACGCTCGCGGACGTCTGGAGCAAGCCGCTGCCTGTGAATGCCGGGGAAGACAGCTTCAGTCTGATGCCGTTGCTCAAGGGGGGAGGCCGACCGATCCGCGAACACGCCGTGAGCTGTGCCTCCAGTGGCGTACCGGGCTTCCGACTGGGTGATTGGAAACTGATTCTCGCGGCTGACCCACAATCAAAGTCACCCGTGCAGCTCTACAACCTCGCGGATGATCTGGGAGAAAAGACGAACCTGGCTGAGGCTCAACCCGAGCGCGTCGCACGGATGAAAACGCAATTCGAAGACGTGATCCGCAACGGTCGCAGCACACCGGGTCCCACTCAGAAGAATGACATCGCCGTCCGCCGCTATCCCCAACCCGCCCCCGCCGCGAAGAAGAAAGCCGCATCGACTCAGTGACCGGGACGAGGCACATCAAAGCCCGGCGTCGCTTTGGACGCCGGGCTTTTGCATTTGGAACGGTGCCGAGCGGGGATCATTCGGACGACACCAAACTGGCAGTGGCACGCTGCGGATTCATCGAAAGGTCGAAGCCCGGAAGGGAAGAGCATGCCGGGCTTCGACGAATCGCTGAATGTCGTTGTGAACCTCAGTGGGTCAGTCCGCCCGACTACTATCACCGTTCGGTACAGGAGAACGCCGCATGCGGCCTGACAACTCATCAGTCGTCGGGTACAACTGTGGGGACACGGATCACAGTCCCGCATGACCGGTTCGATTCGTCAAGCTCTGTCAGCCCTTCGTTGCATCACTTGATCGACCACTCTTGTCAGGACACCCGCCCATGCGACATGTGATCCTCACTCTTTCAGTCTGTCTGCTTTCGTATTCGGCGGCGTTCGCTCAGAACCCCGACAAGCCGAACATCGTGCTGATCTTCGTCGATGACATGGGTTACGGCGATATCGGTCCCTTCGGGAACAAGCAGTGGAAGACGCCGCGGCTCGATCGGATGGCAGCCGAAGGGCGGAAGTTCACGAGCTTTTACGCCACGCCGGTCTGCTCCATGTCGCGAGCCAGTCTGATGACCGGCTGCTACAACACCCGTGTCTCCGTGCCGGGAGTCCTCTTCCCGAACAGCAAGACCGGTCTCCATCCGAACGAAATCACGCTGGCCGATCTGGTGAAGACCCAGGGCTATGCCACCACGTGCATCGGCAAGTGGCATCTCGGTCATCATGACCCCTTTCTGCCGACGAAGCAGGGATTCGATTCTTATTACGGCATCCCCTACAGCAACGACATGACGATCGACACCGAGCAGGCCCGCTTCGCGAAGGACTGCCTCTTTCGCGAGGGAATGACAGAAGAGAAGGCACGCGCGGAAATGATCAAGCACACCGTCCCACTGATGCGTGGCACGGAAGTCATCGAATACCCTGCAGATCAGTCGACCCTCACCAAACGCTACACGGAAGAAGCGATCCGGTTCATTCAGGACCATCGTTCGCAGCCGTTCTTCGTCTACCTGCCGCATTCGATGGTCCATATCCCGCTCGCAGCTTCCGCAGAGTTCCGCGGGAAGAGTGGTGGCGACCTGCTGGGCGATGCGATCGAGGAACTCGACTGGTCGGTGGGCCGGCTTCTCGACACGTTGAGCGAGCTGAAACTCGATGAGAAGACGCTCGTGATCTTCACGTCCGACAACGGGGCTGCGGTTGGTTCGTCACTCCCGTGGCGGGGGAAGAAGGCGTCGATCTTCGAGGGGGGTGTCCGTGAGCCGTGCATCATGCGCTGGCCGGGACACATACCTGCTGGCACGACCTGCAACCAGATTGCTGGGAACATCGACATGCTGCCGACGTTCGCGAAGTTGACCGGGGCCGCGTTACCGACCGATCGTGTCCTCGATGGACGTGACGTGACCTCGCTGATGTTCCAGAACGATGCGCCCGCCGTCCGCGATACACAGCTCTACATCACGCGCGATGGTCAACTGGGTGCGATCCGCCAGGGAGACTGGAAGCTCTTCCTGAAGCAGCCCGGAGGCAACAACAAGAAGAAGAACGTCCCGCCGACCGACGAAATTCTTTACCATCTGGGCAAAGACCCAACCGAGTCGACCGATGTGGCGAAGCAACAGCCCGAAGTCGTCGCTCAGTTGCGGTTGGAAGCGACCCGCCGCTGGCAGGAGATCCAGGACCACAAACGGCCCGCCGGGGAACTCCCCATCCGGAAGTAAGTCACCACGAAATTCCCGCTCCGTCCACAGTCTTCAGGGAGTACACATCCCATGCGTTTCATGGTCCTGCTGAGTCTGATCACATTGTCGTTCGGTTTCACCGACCGTCCGCTCGCGGCTGCGGGGCGGCCGAACTTCCTGTTCATTCTGGTCGACGATCAGTCCCCGTTCGATCTGAAGGTTTACAACCCGCGGTCAACGCTGGAGACGCCCCACATCGACCGGCTGGCGGCCCGCGGGATGGTCTTCGACGGGGCCTATCACATGGGGTCGTTCAGCGGAGCGGTCTGCATGCCGTCGCGGCACATGATCATGAGCGGCCGCACGGTCTGGCATCTCCCCCCGGCTCCACAAGGGGCGACGTTATCACCGCCGCAACTGGAACAGCAGACACTCCCCGCGGTCTTCAACCGGGCCGGTTATGCCACGATGCGGACCTGCAAGCAGGGGAACAGTTACGAAGCCGCCAACAAACAATTTACGGTCCGTAAAGATGCAACGAAGCGCGAAGGGACGGCTGAAGGGGGGAGCGCCTGGCATGGAGAGCGCGTCCTCGACTATCTGTCCGAACGGGCACAGGAGACATCCCGCAAACCATTCCTCATCTACTACGGCTTCTCGCATCCGCACGACACCCGTGATGGGACCCCCGAGTTGCTCGCCAAATACGGAGCAACAAATCACACCGATCAGAAGGCCCCCCCGGCACTGCACCCGAAGCAACCGCCGCTCCCCTTAAACTATCTCCCCGCGCATCCTTTCGAAAACTCACATCTGAATGTGCGGGACGAAATCGACGTGAGCGGCGTCTGGAAGCGGCGGGATGAAGCGAGCATCCGCAACGAGATCGGCCGACAATACGCCTGCAGCGAGAACATCGACATCCAGATCGGCCGCGTCTTGAAGCGTCTGGAGGAGATGGGCGAACTCGACAACACCTACATCATCTACACCGCCGATCACGGCATGTCGATCGGGCGTCACGGGCTGATGGGGAAGCAGAATCTCTATCAGCACACCTGGCGGGTGCCGTTCATCGTTGCCGGACCGGGGATTGCCCCGGGGAGTCGTGTCGAGGGGAACATCTACCTGCTGGATGTGCTCGCCACGTTGTGTGATCTCGCGGGCATCACACCGCCGGAATCGAATGAAGGCCAAAGCTTTCGTCCCGTGCTGGAAGGCAAACTGCCAGTCACGCGGGACACGCTCTACGGCGCTTACAGCGGCGGTGAAACGCCCGGCATGCGCTGCGTGAAGCACGGCGACTGGAAGCTCATCGAGTATGAGTCGGGGAACGGGAAAGTGCGGGAAACCCAGTTGTTCAATCTCGCCGAAAACCCGGAAGAATTCCTGAACGAACACACGACTGCAGAGACCGTGAAACTCGTCGGCTCGAAGCCATCGTCCGGTCAGAAGAACCTGGCAGCCGATCCTCAGTTCGCCAGCAAACTGGCCGAGATGCGCGCCCTGCTGTTGTCCGAGATGCGTCGACTGAACGATCCGTACCGTTTCGCGAATCAACCCGCTGACGATCTCCCGGCACTCCCCAAGCCCACTCCCAAAGCCAAGAAGAAAGCGAACGCATCTCAATAAGCGAATCGCAAGTCGGCCCCGCGTGATGCGCTGACTGTGTGAGTCAGTTGCGCATCACGTTCAGCGGTCAGATCAATGTCCGCAGAAGACTCTCGGTTTCATTGAGTCTTGTTCCCCATCCCCGGCGACTTCCAGGCTCATCCCATGCGATGGTTCGCACTGCGGGCATTAGGGATCCGTCAAGGCGGATTGCAGGATTGCCCGGCTTCGCCGAATTGTGTCTGTTCGACAGCCTCGCGAGTCGAACAACAGGTTGCACCGTTGACCTTCACGGGCGATCCCAGCGCGGCTCTCGATCGACTCGCTGCGCTGCTGGCCTCGTTCCCGCGGACGCAGATCATCACGCGGACCGACAACTACCTGCACGCAACCTGCACGTCGCTGCTCTTTCGTTTCGTCGACGATGTCGAAGCACTGGTCGATCCCGCAGCGGGCGTGATTCATCTACGCTCGGCGTCACGGGTCGGTTACTCCGACCTCGGTGTGAATCGACAGCGGATGGAAGTGCTCCGTCAGGCGTGGAGCGCGGGCCCTACTTCCACTCATTCAACTCGATCGTCAACTTGAGCGGCTTCACCTCGCCGCTGACGATGCGAATGATCGAGGCTTCGATCTTCTCGCCCGGTTCGGTCTCTTTCAGAATCTCGATCAGTTCGGTGAAACCGGCCACAGGTTTTCCTGCAAATTGCTGAACCACATCACCAGGACGCAATCCCCCCTTGTCGGCGGGCGATCCCGGACTGACCTTATCGATGATGGCCCCGGTGATTTCCGGATCGTTCCCGAAGACGTTTTGCGACCCCTGCACACCGAGAAACGCACCGCGCGGCTCGACACGCACGCCCGCATCGGTCAGCAGCTCGATCCCGTCATCAGTGACCGGAGCCCCGTTCACACGATAGACGACGCGGACTTCCGTCAGTCGCAGGATGTAACGCAGGCCCGCATCACCACCGCGCCATTTCTTGCCGATGACGATGTGCTGAATGACGGGGAGCTGTGTACCCTCCCCATCAACATCCACAAAGAATTCTTCGCTGAGAGTGATCCGCGCGCCGAGCGATTCCAGTTTGGTCAGCGTCCGCTTTTCTCGGACGACACGGCTCAACTCCCAACTCAGGCAGGCCCGCTCGGCCACACTTCCCAGGCGGGGAATCAATTCTTCCAGGACCGCTTCAATCCGGTCAGCGGTCTCCGGCGGCAGATCGGTCCGACCGTACCAGTCGGCGAGGATTTCGGTTGCACGGAGTGCGGCTTCCAGGTTGGGACCACGGGCGGCGGTGGCGACTGCCTGGAGTGCCTGATCCGGTTCCGCCCGAATCAGTCGCTGGGTGGCCCGCTGCCGCATCGCGAAATCGTGATGCTCAAGGGCAGCGACTTCGGCCGTCACATTGACTGGTTCAGCAGGAAGTCCGGGCTGTAACAGCACCAGACACAACACCGCCCCCAGGAGACTGGTTTCCGTCATGGTCGATCCTTTTGCCCCGTCACCCCTGTCAATTCTCGCAGATTCACTCGGCCGGGGCTACGCGAATTCCGCGCCAAATCTCATCCCCCGGTCGCTCTCCAACGGCAGAAATCACCGTTCGCTCGGGGCGAATGTTCAGCAAATGCGGGCCGGTTGAATCTCGACTGACCAGATTTTTTGCAGCAGCAACGTTCTCTCTGCTGCGCTTCCGGGCAACTCCGGATAAACTGACTGGTGGCGGACTGACCACCGAAGATCAATCCGGCGGCTGGGTGTGTGCGCTGCACGACGAGGAATTCGGGATGGCATTGCGGATCACGTGCGACGCATGCGGCCGTGCGTTTAAGGTCGACGAGAAATTCGCCGGGCGGATGGGCAAGTGTCCCAACCCGGCGTGTCAGCAGCCGTTTCGTGTTCCGTTCGAGACTGCGACCGAACCCGAGTCGCCCCCCCAGTCATCCTCGAAGGGGCCAGCAACGCCGGCTCGATCGAAGTCGGCATCCTCCAAGCCGCCGACTGGCAAGTCGACCGAACGACGCAGCCTGCAATGGGGTCAGGCTGCGGCCGAAGCCTCGCAAGCTTCGAGTCCTCGGGCATCCCGACGGTCACGGTCGCGCACGGCGTGGATTCTTGGAGGCGGGGCGGTCGCGATCATCTGTTGTGGAGTCGTCGGCTGGTTTGCCTGGAATCGGGGAGCAGCTGGTCCCGCCATCACTTCCACAGCCCAGGCTGCGGAACCTGCGCCGGTGGTCTCGCCGCTGATGGCTCATGGCCTGCCGTTCGCGAAGAAGTATTGCGTCGACTGCCACAGTGGAGCCGAACCGGAAGGAAGCCTGTCACTCGCAGACGACCGCGACGAACAAGCCGTGCTGCGCAATCGGAAGACCTGGGAACACGCCCTCGATCTCATCCAGCAGGGGGTGATGCCTCCGGCCGATGCCCCGCAACCGACCGCCGCCGAACGCGAAGCGGCGATCGCCGCGATCGACCATGCGCTGTTCTTTGTGGATTGCTCGAAGGGGATCGATCCCGGTCGAGTCACCATCCGCCGACTGAATCGCAACGAGTACAACCGCACGGTCCGTGACCTGCTCGGTGTCGACTTCCGCCCGGCAGACAATTTCCCCAGCGATGACGTCGGATATGGCTTCGACAATATCGGCGATGTCCTGTCGCTGCCGCCGCTTTTGATGGAAAAGTACCTCGATGCCAGTGAAGCGATCGCGCAGCGCGCGATTCTCGCCATCGATCTCCAGTCGCCCCCCACGAAACAGACCGGGCCGAGACAACTCCATCGCGAGGGGGGAGCGCAATTCACTGGTGACATTGTCGCGATCATCTCGACCGGGGCGGTCGCGACGGACATCGAAGTCCCCGTCGGGGGACGCTACCGACTTGTCGCCCGGGCCGGTGCACAACAGGCCGGACGCGATGCCGCCCAGATGGAGTTTCGCCTCGAGAAAGCGGCCATCAAAGCCTTCGATGTGAAAGCCCGGCAGAATCGACTGCAGGATTACGAATTTGAAGTGCACTTGAAGCGCGGCACCCACCGCTTCTCTGCCGCCTTTACCAATGACTATTACGATGCCCAGAAAAAAGAGGATCGCAACCTCTATGTGCAGTCGCTGTCGGTCATCGGCCCGATCGAGATCGATTCCGAGGATCTGCCTGCTGCCCAGCAGATGCTGGTCAAGCACAAGCCCGATGCGAAGACGTCCACGAACTTCGCCGTGCGGGAGAACCTGCAACCGTTTCTGCGGAAAGCCTTTCGACGGCCGGTGCGTGACAGCGAACTCGATGCCTACGTCAAACTCGTAGAAGGGATTCTCGCGGACGGCCAGCCGTTCGAATACGCGATGCAGCAGGCGGTCGCTGCGGTGCTCGTCTCGCCGCACTTTCTTTTCCGCGTGGAGAACGACCGGAGTCCCGATGATCCGCAGGATCGACACGCGCTGACCGATCATGAACTCGCTGTCAGACTGTCGTATTTCCTCTGGTCGACAATGCCCGATGACGAACTCTTCGCCCTCGCTGACAAGGGAGAACTGAATCAGACAGGGACGCTGACCGCGCAAGTCCAGCGGATGCTGCTCGATCCGAAAGCTTCCGCGCTCGTCGACAACTTCGCGGAACAATGGCTGCAGTTGCGGATCCTCGACGAGATCACACCCGATCCGGCCGTCTTTCCCGAGTACAAAACCGAGTTACGTGACGACCTCAAACGGGAAACCAAAGCGCTCTTCGAGCACGTGATGCGCGAAGACCTGCCGCTCCGCGAGTTTCTCACCGCACGGTACACCTTCGTGAATGAACGCCTGGCGAAACACTACGGCTATCCCAACGTGAGCGGTCCCGAGTTTCGCAAGGTCGATGTCGGCGAGACACAACGTGTTGGTCTGCTCACGCACGGCAGTATTCTCACGATGACTTCGAATCCGAATCGCACGTCGCCGGTGAAACGCGGAAAGTGGATCATGGAAGTCGTCCTCAACACGCCCCCGCCCCCGCCTCCACCAAACGTTCAGGATCTCGAATCGACGGAAGTCCCGCCCGATGCGTCGCTCCGCCAACAGATGGTGCTGCATCGGGCGAACGGAACGTGTGCGTCGTGTCATCGCACCATGGATGATCTTGGTTTCGGGCTGGAAAACTTCGATCCGCTTGGCCGCTGGCGCGATCAGGACCGTGGCCAGCCGCTCGATGTGACCGGCGAACTTCCCGGCGGATTGAAATTCAGCGGACCGACCGAGCTGGCAGCCGTCCTCGCGAAGAAAGAGACCGAGTTCGTCCGCTGCCTGACCGAGAAACTGCTGATTTACAGCCTCGGCCGTCCGGTGGAATACTACGACCGCTGCACGCAGAACCAGATCGTCGACGCGGTCCGGCAAAACGACGGTAAGTTCTCCGCCCTCATCCGCGGCATCGTCCTCAGCGAAGCCTTCCGCATGCGCCGCGGCGAACAACCGCACGCGAATTGAGCCGCATCGCGATCGATGTGCATCACGGCCTGGCCTCTGGAGTCATCCCCGTATCTCATCAGGAGCATGCTCTCCAGCGATTTTCTGGGGTCCAGTCGGTCATTGATGGTGGTCTGTTTGTTCCCATGTGGCACAGTTCAGCCCCGGAGGGGCGGCAGAGTCATAGCCCCGGGCGTCAGGCCGGGGGTTTGCGTTCCGAGCAACACCAGCCCCAGCGGGGCGACACAGATGCGAACTTGGGGTCCCCGGCTCATTTCTGGCGCCCCTCCGGGACTGCGACATCTCAGAACATCCTGATCCCCGGCCTCACGGCCGGGGCTACCACTGTGTCGTCCCTCCGGGACTGTGGAGAGCCAGACACGCAACGATTGCTCCCTGACCAATGGCGGACGGCCCCTTTTTTCTGGACAGAGTCGTGGCGAGATTGGCGGACAGCGATCCGATCGCCTAGACTGCCGAGACGGGGAGCAATTCTGGCGTGAGCGGGTTGAGACGTCATGGCGGCGGGGTCGGCGGCATCTTCTGATGATACGGCGAAGCCGGTGCGCAAGTCGCGCGGCCGCGGTCTTGGCTTGGGCCTGCAGGTTGATCCCGCTGATCTGCGGATGAAGTTTCTCACCTGGCGCGACTGGCTTTATGAGCTGCGCTTCTCCGGCAGCATGGGGCTGCTCATCAGTTGCCTGCTCCATGGGATCGTGCTGGTGATCCTCGCGCTGATCATTTACGAGCTTCCCGGTCGTGAGGATCAAGACCCCTATCTGGCGACGTGGCTGGATCCGACGAAGACACCTTCCAGTAACACTTCCCGGCGGAAGCCCGTCGCGTTGCCGATGACGATCGCGGCTGTCCCCACACCGCAGCCGACGGTGAAACCGACTCCCGCCCCGCAACCGAGCGAGTCCCCCAAGAGCGTCGATGTGCAACCGGCGGCGATTGGCGGGGCGTTGAAGAATCGCGAACTGATCTCGAAGGGAGAAAACGCTGCGGTCGAGAAGCTCGGTGGTACGAATGACGCACAACGCGCAGTGCGCGCGGGGCTTTCGTGGCTCGCCCGACAGCAGACAAGCGAAGGGAAGTGGGAACTTCATCAGGGGTATCCCGATGCGGCCTTCAAGGTGATCCGGACCGATACCGGTGCGACGGCCCTGGCCTTACTCGCGTTTCAAGGAGCGGGTCACACTGCCTATCACGGCGAGCACGCTCCGGTCGTCAAGAAGGGCTTGAAGTGGCTCGTCGATATTCAAGACCCGGACACGGGTGATCTCCATGATCAGCGACAGGAAGAGGGTCGACAGCCGGCGTTCTATGCCCATGCGATGGCGACGATGGCTTTGTGCGAAGCCCTGGCCCTCACCCAGGACGATGCTCTGCGCGTCCCCGCAGAGAAGGCCGTCAAGTATCTGATTGATGCGCAGCATCCCGAGACCGGCGGCTGGAAGTATCGGCCGATCTCAAAAATGATGGTCGGCGATCTCAGCGTGACGGGTTGGGCGCTGATGGCGTTACACACTGCCCGGATGGCGGGAATCGAAGTCGCCGCCTCCGACTTCGAACGGGCGAGTGCGTTCCTCGATTCCGTCCAGGAATCGCACGGCGCACGCTACAAGTATGAACCGCTTGATCCCCCGCAACGTGTCACCGCTGCGTTGACGGCTGAAGGGCTGCTCTGTCGACAATGGCTCGGCTGGCCGAAGTCGCATCCGCCGATGCTCGACGGGGTCGCGTATCTGCTCGACGGCGCCCGCAAACCGGAATGGTCGGGCGGGCGACGGAATGTCTATGCGTGGTATTACACGTCGCAGATGTTCCACAACCTGGGGGGCGAGCCGTGGGAACAGTGGTATCCGCCGGTGCGAGACCTGATCGTGCGGCACCAGATCAACTCGGGGAGTGGGAAATCGCCGAACGATGTCCGCGGGAGCTGGCATCCGAATCAACCCCCCGGCAGCCCGGAAGAGTACGGTGAGAAGGCCGGCCGGTTGTATGTGACGGTGATGTGCATCCTGATCCTGGAGACGCCGTACCGGCACCAGCCGCTGTACGCGGCGGAGTGAGCCGCGAAGACGCAAGCGGGGCAGTGAACTGAGGGACCAATTCAACTCTGTCCCACATCCATTGACCATCAGTCTACGACCATCCCCCCTCAGCTCAGGTTCATGCTGTTCAGGAATTCGTCGTTGGTCTTGGTGCGGCGCATCCGGTTGGTGAGGAGTTCCATCGCTTCGACGGGGTTCATGTCGTTGAGAACACGACGCAGGATCCAGACACGGCGGAGTTCTTCCTCGCTCATCAGCAGTTCTTCGCGACGGGTCCCCGAGCGGTTCACGTCGATGGCGGGCCAGATCCGCTTTTCGACCATGCGGCGATCGAGGTGGATTTCGGTGTTCCCGGTTCCTTTGAACTCTTCGTAGATCACATCGTCCATCTTGCTGCCCGTGTCGACGAGAGCGGTCGCCACGATCGTCAGGCTCCCCCCTTCTTCGACGTTGCGGGCAGCACCGAAGAACCGTTTGGGATTCTGCAGGGCGTTGGCATCGACACCGCCGGTGAGAATCTTCCCCGAGTGAGGACACTCGCTGTTCCACGCCCGGGCCAGGCGGGTGATCGAATCGAGGAAGATGACGACGTGCTGGCCGAATTCGACCATCCGCTTCGCCTTCTCGATGACCATTTCCGAAACCTGAATGTGGCGGCTGGGGGGTTCATCGAAGGTGCTGCTGATGACTTCGCACATGGGACTTTTGACGTTCCGCTCCATGTCCGTGACTTCTTCGGGCCGCTCGTCGATGAGGAGCACGATGACATAGACGTCGGGCTCGTTGGCGAGGACCGCCTTCGCAAGCTTCTGCAGCATGATCGTCTTGCCGGCTTTGGGGGGCGAGACGATGAGCGCCCGCTGGCCCATGCCGATCGGGGCGATGATGTCGACGACGCGGGTGTTGTACTCGTTCGGGTCGCCCGACAGCCGCAACTTCCGTTCGGGGTGCAGCGCGGTCAGATCATCGAACGGAACTTTCTCGGTCAGGATGTTCGGATCCTGGCCGTTGATCGCTTCGACGCGGAGCAGGGCGAAGTAGCGTTCGTTCTCTTTCGGCGGGCGAATCTGTCCGGCGACGGTCGCACCGGTCCGCAGGCCAAAGCGGCGAATCTGGCTCGGCGAGACGTAGATATCATCAGGGCAGGGGAGGTAGTGGTAATCGGGGCTGCGGAGGAAGCCGAAGCCATCGGGCAGGATTTCCAGCGTCCCTTCGCCGAACATCAACCCGTTGATCTTCGTCCGCTCTTTCAGGATCTTGAAGATCAGGTCCTGCTTTTTGAGGCCCGTGTAATCAGTGATCCCTTCGGTCTTCGCGATGGCGATGAGGTCTTTCATCGTCAGCCGCTGGAGCTCAGCGATGTGGATGTCGGATTCGCCGCGCTTGATCTCTTCGTAGCGTTCGTCGGCGGGAAAGTGGACATCGTCCTCCTCGTCCTCATCGGCCGGGGGAAGTTCATCCCGGGGGGGAGCAGGAGACGCAGTGATCGGGCGTGCCGACCGTGGTTCAGGGACGATCTGGTCGCCTTCCCATTCATCGGGGGGCGCTGCTGCAGATTGCTGAGCGGCCACCGACGATGGGGGTGTTAAGGGGCCGCGCGGATAGGACGGACGAGGCTTCATCATGATCAAATCTTTGGAGAGGGCGAGTGAGCAGGACCGCAGCCGGGCTGAAGGTGTTCAGCGGGGCCGGGTCGATTCAGGCAGGGAGGGTCGTTGGCAACGCAGGCCCGTCCGGGGAAAAACGCGGGTGACCGCGTCGGTCCTCGGTTGCGTTCGTTCACGATCTGCCACTACCAGCGATCCATCGGCTGGAAAGCGACCTTTCTGGAAGAACGTCATCAGACGGAAATCAATGCAGTCTATCGAATGAATGGGGAACGGCAGGATGGCAGGAGTCGCCTGTCTCAAGCTCAGCGATGAATCACGAACACCGGGAAGAGCCGTCTGTCGAGGACACCGGGACACCGTTTCGCGAGATCGGAAAACCGGGGAATCGCGTGACGGTGGGAACCGTGCTCGAACCGGAATGAATACGTGAGGAACGTTGGGCAGATGATCGAACAGGCAGGACGTCGATTATTATGAGGCACGTCCCCGGCAAAAGACAACTGACAAAATCGGAATTCTGGCAATCTTACAGCAGTCACTTTTGATCGATGGAACGGTCCCCCAAAGGGCGAAGTCCACGATCCATCACTCCGCAGAGCAGCGCTGCGCGGTCTGTTCGATCGCCTGCCACAGTTGGCTCCCCGCTTCTGCGAGTGTGCCGTCATTGTGGATCACGACATCAGCCGTGGCACGCTTGCGGTCGAGCGGCCATTGACTGGCTTCACGTTCGGTGAGTTGCGTCGGAGACCAGCCACGGGCGGCGACGGCGGCCTGGCGCTGGGCTTCCGGTGTGTCGACATACACCACCAGGCTGCACAGGTCGCGCCATCCGGCTTCGAGCAGAATCGCCGCGTCCAGCAGGACCGCGACATGTTGCTGTGGGTCGGCCTCTGCCATGCGTGCTTCGGCCCGCTGACGGATGGCCGGATGAACGATCGCCTCCAGTTGCTGTCGGGCGACTTGCTGATCGCGATGCTGTCCGAAGACCCGCTTGGCGAGTTCCGCACGGCTGATCCCGCCGCAAGCTTCGAGGATCCCGTCATCGAACACCGTCCGCAATTGCGTGATGACGGTGGGATCGGTCAGGGCGGCATGTCCCAGTTGGTCGGCATCGATCAGCACCACGGGATAGCGCTCGGCCACCCACCGGGAAAGAGCACTTTTCCCGGAGCCGATCCCGCCGACAATCCCGACGACAGGTACAGGTGATCGGACCACTGGAGAAGTTCTCTCGGGAATCATGACCCCCCAGTGTAAAACACGTCCCACGTGGTTGTCACCAGGACGTCGATGACACGCTTGCGTCTTCGCGATTCTTGTTTCGATCCCTTCCGAAGAACCGCGAAGACGCAAGCGGGGTTGGTCAGGTTCATTGCAGATTGAAACGGGCAGTGTAATCGCCGAAGGCGGTGGTCAGTTCGGTTGAACTCAGTCCGAACTCTTCCAGCGTGTAATTGTGCAGCTTCCTCTGGCTGTGGGTGTCGTTTGCCAGAAACTGTTCGAGCTTCTGCCGAAAGACCGGGGTGAACGGATAGTCGTACCGGGCATACAAGGCTTCGACCGTGCCGATCGGATCGCGGATCAGATCAGCAAAGGCAATGTCCGCGACTCGGGCATTCGGGACTGCATCGCGACCCTTCAAGCCGCGATCGAGCATCAGTTTCGTGAATCGCATCACGCGGCGACCGATCTCCTGGCGATCGACCTCGGTGTAACAGAACTGGTCGGCGGCCGCACTCAGACTGCACAAACTCGGGATGCACTTCGAGAGATCCCGGTGAGTCTGGATGACGGTGGCATCGGGAAACGTCCGCAAGAGTGCGCCCAGACCAAGCAAATGCGACGGGCACTTCAACAGCCAGTGACTGCCGCGGACGTGCTGCTGCAGCAACTGCAGTTGCTGGCGGTACTCCGCATAGGCAGCGTTCAGTTCGGCATCGTCGATCGCATCGAGCCAGTCACGATACGTCGGCAGCTTTCCTCGGAAAAACGGGGTGAGGAAGGCGTTCATCAGCAGCCCGAGACACTCTTCCGGACCATCGGCCTGGAACTCGTGGATCCCTTTCAATTCGGGGACCGCTCGATACATCGAAGCGACTGTCTTCTTCGCCTGGGCGATGCGTGGGTCGGTCGTGCGGGTGTCCGGATGCGGTGCCGGACAGGGAGCCATCGACTCCCAGAACAACAACGGTCGACAGGCCGGGTCTTGACTCAACAGGTTGAAGAGGAGTGTCGTCCCGGTTCGCGGCAGTCCGAGGACAAAGAGCGGACGCGTGATCGGCTGCTCGGCAATGCTCGGCGTGGCGCGCAATGCGGCGAAGACTTTCCGCCGGTTTTCGAGCAGATGAACCAGCATGCCCCGGCAGATCGCACGGCCGAGTGGTGTCAACGCGCGGTCCGTCGCATAGTCCTGACACAGACGTTGGAGTGGCTCTCGATAACGGGCGGGACCCGGATCGGCGATGCCGGTACTGCTGGCCGCATCCTGCTCCATCCGCTCGACGTCGAAATGGCCCGCCACGAGCCCCGTCGCCTGCAGGCCCTTCAGGACGGCATTCACCCCGCGCACTGTCCACTGTTGCTGAAAGCCCATCGGCCGACCACTCCGCTAAACTCCGCCAGTCAACTGCTTACCGTGCCTGGATGCAGGACGCGACGCAACACCCAATCGGTGCAGACAAGAGGTTCCACCGGAACTCCACTGAGGATTGCTCACGCGGTGCCAGCGCGTGGCGAATTCGCCACATCCAGAGACATGAGACGCTCGTCAGCAGGTCATTATCGTCTCGGGGTGAAACGATCCGATGCATCACTCGGTCGCGAGATCACCACGGGTTTACTTCGGGGTCAGGCGGACCGTCGCCGGATGAATCGTCAGTGAGCCGGATTGTCCGGGACGGAGCGTCAGCTGCGGATTGTCGATCTCGGCCCAGAACCGGGATTCGCCATTTACGGGATCGACTTCCGGGTTCACAAAGACCAGCTCCCCTTCATATTTGACTGACGTTTCAGCCTCGGTCATCACGTGAAAGGTCACTTTGCGTCCGACATCGGCGGGCGAGAGTTGCTTTCCCGTGGCAAATCCTTCTGCCCGCAGTCGATGCATGCGAATGACCCGCACCACCGGGAGTCCCGGTTCGACCCAGTCGCCGGGATGCCGCTTCCATTGAACAACCACACCGGTCAACGGAGCCAACAACTTGCGTCGTTCGACCTGCAGTTTCGTCCGTTCCAGGTCATTCAACTTGAGCGCCTGTTGTGAGCGGGCCAGCGCGAGGTCTTCCTGAGCCTGCTCGATTTCCAACCCGGCCTTGTCGGCGATCAACTGCAATCGATCGAGTTCCGTTTGTGAGATGCTCCGGGCTACAGTCGACACTGAATCTTTGGAACGCTTCAGTTCAGCGGTCGCTACCTCTGCGGCTTTCGTCGCGTAGCGGACTTTGAGGTCATTCTCGGCCAGTCGACGGGCTTGTTCCCAGTCGGTCTGGGCCCGATCCCGGGCGAGGATCGCCTCCCGATCATCAATCTGTCCAAGCAACTGGCCCGCTTCGACGACCTGGCCTTCTTTCACGACAACGCGTAGCAGTACGCCTGCATCCTGAGCGGGAACATCGACCTGCTCGATCAATGTCACCAGCACATTCTTGATGTGGACTTCAGCCGCTGGGTCAACAGCCGCCGGATCAGCTGCGATCACAGTCGCGATGAGACAGAGACCCCACGCAGTCATGGATGGCTTCCCCTTCGTCCACGATTTCCCCTGTGAAACCGTGACAGAGTTGGATCATCCGCGGGAATCCGGCCCGGTTCAAGCAGAATTCGGGATTGAGCGAGCCAAGAGCGATCAACGTCGCATACGGGGCAGACTGGGGAGGATTTTCCTCTCCACCCGCTCACGGCACCGATTCGACCATGCTCGGTCGGTACACGGGTTATCAGGCGATGCTGATGGCAGCTTACCAGGCGTCCTTCGTCGAGCGTTCATGAATGAGGACGTGACGTCCCGACTCGAAGCGTTCAGGAGCTGTTGCGGGGATGCGGAGCCACACCGGTTGACCGGCATAATCTCCCTCGATGCTGATGTGCGGTCCGATTTCGTCGTCCCGTCCGCAGCGATGGGATTGCCAGTTGCAGCTGTGGACGGTCGAGAAGACGCGCATCAGCCCCTGCAGATCGAGGATGAAGCGGGAAGGTCGGCGTTCGCCATCCCGCGGTCCACCGACGACCTCGGTTCGGCTGGCAAACAGGGTGATCTCCCAAGCTTCTTCCGAGAGATGGACATGGCATCCCAGGGGGGCCATCGAACCAACAGGACTGAGAACATTCGCGACGAGTTGCGTGAACTCGTTCAACCACTCCGGGAGGGTACTCATGTCGGGAACGATCCTTCCGACGGGACGGGGCGGCGACACAGCACGACCCCATCACCCTCTGGATGATGACGTCCGGTCCTCCTGACCGGCTGGAGCTGCTCCATCACCAACCCTCGTTCATCCGGACTCATCCCGATGAACAAATCGCTGGTTCTCAAGCGTTGGCCCGCACGCGCTCTGTGACAAGAGACTTCACAGCAACCATGATGCCGTTCCGCAACAACCCCGGCAAATTCCTACCGCACGAGCCACAGGCTCACACGTGTACCGAACTGAAATCAACCGTTGATGATGCATTCCGACGAATCTCACACCCTCCTCAGGACCACCAGCCGTGCGTGAAGGTCGCAATCGAGACAACTCTAAGGCATGAAAAAACTTGCGCAGGATGAACGAGCTTTGCGATCGTTGTGATCGTTACGATCGCTTTGCAGGTGAGGCTTGAGGATCAATTCAAAATGCTAACTTGCCCTTGCGCTCGCGCTAAAAAACATGAACAACCGAGCCTCCGTTTGGTGCTGGTCTCGGCTGGATTTCAGTCGCTTTGGAAGAGCTCACATTCATAGAGAACAGCGTCTCAGCAGAGAAGCACGCTACTCATGGATGTCTATTGAAGTAGCGTCGACGTGCTGTCAGAGCTTTTGAAAAGGGACGGAGCGGGCCGGTAAGCCGGGTTTTGTCGGGGGCGATCATTTCTCTAGGACGGCGATTGCTCGCCGCCTCCAGCAACCGACCCGGGAGTCGAACGGATCGAGCCGATCCGGGGCAGCCGAAGCCGCCGTTCCCCCTGCTTGGTCTTGCTCCCGGCGGGGTTTACCCTGCCAGTCCGGTCACCCGGACCGCGGTGCGCTCTTACCGCACCTTTTCACCCTTACCGAGCGATCGTCAGACCGCCCGGCGGTTTGTTTTCTGTGGCACTTTCCCGGTCCTCGCGGACGGTGGGTGTTACCCACCACCGTGCTCTGTGGAGCCCGGACTTTCCTCTCGGCGACGCACTCGCGCACGTCCCCCAGCGATCGCCTGACCCACTCCGTCCAGCGATACTGTAAGCTGTGGCCTGGGTGACGGGAAGTGCCTCGCAAGTCGTCGTGCAGATCAGGCGCTCAGAAATTGGGCGGGACTAACGGGGCGGGATCATCGTCTTCAGTAACGCACGGAGAGCCGGGTCGTTGATCTGGGCTTCCGTCGTGAAGCGGAGCATGACGTGATCAATGCCAGTCCCCTGATTGGTCACGGCCGAATCAACCCCCAGGTTCACCACGCGGCCGAACGGGACCGTACCCGTCGGAACGACCAGCACCAGATCCAGACTCGCGGGACGCTTTGTAACAATCGTGGCAAACCGAGTCCCGCCAAGGCGGTAACCGACGAGCACCTTGCCGGTCCAGTCAACTTTCGCTTCCGGCCAGACCTCTTCCATCAGCGCAAACATCTTCTCGGCGACTTCCGGCTCCCAGGCAACTTTCCCTTTTAGAAAGCCTTTGGGGATCACATGCCATTTCCGCCCGAGTTTCTTCCACGGCGTGAGGCTGTCCAGATCGAGTTTTTCCGGGCTGACGACCCGCAGATACGAGGCAATGGCCGTCTGCAGGAACGACTGAAACGCCACGCTTTCGACTTCGCGCACCTGATACAGCGAGATGATGACTTCCTGCCACGGCGGCTGACCGTTCTTCACGCGGACCCGCTCTTGCCGACCGAAGACCGGCATGTCGGGGAGATCGTCGAAGTCGGTCAGGTTCAGGGTCTCTGCGAGTTCATCCATCTTGAAGGTGTTCCGCCCCACGCGGAAGTTCAGCGTGATGGTCCATTCATCGCCCGTGTGGGCATGCAGGAACCACCCCGCAGACTTGTTCATTCCGATGGCTTCCACGACGGCCTGGGCGTTCCAGTTGATTGGGCCGAAGCCCTCGTTCGCTTCGATCGGATCGAGCACTCGTTCAAGCAGCGCACCATCCCAGCGAGCCGGTTTCCCATTCCGCGCGAGGCGGTCTTTCAGATGCCACTGCCGTCCATTGACTTCCCACGGCATTTTCGCGTCGCGACCGATCTGCGCGAGATCGACATCCCCGTCCCGCTTCTTGAGCACACTTTTGGGATCGAACGCTTCCCGTGCACCGCGACGGCCTTCCTGCAAGACCGGCGCAAGGCACTCAGCGGTTAATGAACGGAGCATCGGCAAGCCATCGACGGGACGTTTTTTCTTCTCCTTCGACTGCTGTTCCCACTGGGCGACGATCTGTTCCGGTGTCCCTTCCGCGACGATCCAGCCACCATCGCTCCCCGCGTGCGGACCGAGGTCGATGATCCAGTCGGCCGTCTTGATCACATCCAGATTGTGCTCGATCACCACGACCGTGTTCCCCGCATCAACGAGGCTGTTGAGGATCTTCAGCAGCTTACGAATGTCATCGAAATGCAGGCCGGTCGTCGGTTCATCGAGCAGGTACAGCGTGCGTCCCGTCTGGGGCTTGGCGAGTTCTGCAGCGAGCTTCACCCGCTGGGCTTCACCGCCGGAAAGCGTCGGGGCCGACTGACCGAGCGTGAGATAATCGAGCCCGATCGCTGCGAGAATCGCCAGTGGCCCGCGAATCTTCGGCAGGTTGTGGAAGAGTTCGAGGGCTTCACCGATCGACATCGCGAGGACATCCGCGATCGACTTGCCGTGGAACTTCACTGCGAGCGTTTCCGCATTGTAGCGCTGGCCGCGGCAGGTCTCGCATTCGACCCAGATGTCGGGGAGAAAGTGCATCTCGATGCACTTCTGGCCGTTCCCCTCGCACGCTTCGCAACGACCGCCCACCCGGTTGAAGCTGAACCGCGATGAACGATACCCGCGGACCTTGGCGTCGGGCAGACGAGTGAAAAGTTCGCGGATTTCCTCGAACACGCCGGTATACGTCGCCGGGTTCGAAGCGGGGGTGCTCCCCAGCGGCTGCTGGTCGACGACGATCAGCTTGCTGAGATGTTCGAGGCCCTTCAGTTCGTCAAACGGTCCCGGTTGATCGCTCGAACGGTTCAGCTTCCGCGCGATCGCTTTCGCGAGTGTCTCCTGAATCAGCGAACTCTTCCCCGAACCGGAAACGCCGGTGACCGCGGTGAACGTCCCGAGCGGAATCCGCAGGTCGACGTTGCGGAGGTTGTGGTGCCGTGCACCGGTGAGTTCGAGCCAAAGCGTCTGCGAGGGGGCGACCGGGAGAGGGGGCGAAGGGGGGAAGAGCGTGCGTTCCGCAGTCTTCTTCCGCGGTCGCGAACGAGTTTCACGCAGAGCCGCCGAGCGTTCGCTCTCCCCTTCTCCCCCTCGCCCCCACTCCCTCTCACCCGTCGCTCCCATCCGCCGCACATCCGGGATCACAATCGCTTCCCGGCCGGAGAGGAACTTCCCGGTCAACGAGGCCGCATCCTTGTCGATCTCAGCTGGCGAACCGGATGCGGTGATCGTCCCTCCGAGTCGGCCCGCTCCGGGACCGAAGTCGTAGAGGCGATCAGCCGCCTTCAAGACTTCCCGGTCGTGCTCGACCATCACGATCGTATTGCCGAGATCGCGGAGCTTCTTCAGCGCGTCGAGCAAGCGGCCGTTATCGCTGGGATGGAGGCCGATCGTAGGTTCATCGAGGACATACAGCACTCCGGTCAGCGCGCGGCCGATCTGTCCCGCGAGGCGAATGCGTTGCGACTCGCCGCCGGAAAGCGTGGGGAGCGTGCGGCTCAGCGTGAGATAATGCAGGCCGACATCGACCAGGAACGACAATCGACTCGTCGCTTCCTCGACAAGTTCGCCCGCGATCTTCTTCTGCGTCGCATCGAGGGGCAGACTCTTCAGGAAGGGCAGCAACTCGCGCAAGGGGAGATCGCCGAGTTGCTTGAGTGTCTTCCCGGCGATGCGGACCGCCCCGGCATCACTTCGCAGCCGACTCCCGCCACACACACTGCACGGCACTTCGCCGACGAGTTCAAACAACTTGAGGCGATGCGTCACCGAGACCCGCGATGCTTCTTCAATCGCTGGATACAGGCCCTTGTAACGGAACGACAACAGCGGCTGGGCGGTCTTCTTCGTCTTCCCGCCCGATGTGAGATGGAACCAGCGTTCTTCATCGCCATAAAGCACAAACCGCTGCTGGGCTGCGTCGAGTTGTGCGAAGGGGACATCGAGCGGCAATCCAGTCTCCGCACTGATCGCTGCAAGCATCTGCCGGAACAACGGCCGGGTGTGTGGATCGGGCCACGCAGAGACCGCACCATCCAGCAACGTGCGGGTCGGATCACTCAGCAGGGCTGCGAGGTTCGTCCCCTGTTGCGTTCCCAGGCCTTCACACGACTCGCACCAGCCGAGCGGACTGTTGAACGAGAAGTTCTGCGGCGTCAGTTCTTCGAAGCTCGTCCCGCATTGCGAACACGAACGGAACAGGCTGTACGGCTCGACCTTCCACTTCGGTTCCGGACGGTCCTCATCAACGAAGGCGACGCGAATCAGTCCCTGGCCGTAGTCGAAGGCGGTCCCCACGGATTCCGCGAGCCGTCCGCGTCCGGTCGGCGAAATCGTCACGCGGTCGATCACGATCTCGACGTTGTGCTTGCGACGGCGGTCGATCTCGGGAACTGCATCGAGCGTGTGCGTTGTGCCGTCGATGCGCACGCGACGGAAGCCCTGTTCCCGCAGCCGTTCCCACAGCTTGGGGTATTGCTGGCCGACGGTCACTTCCTGCGGTGCGAGGATCAACAGCTTCGTTTCCGCGGAGAGAGCGTGCAGCGCATCGATCACCTTGTCGGTCGTCTGCGTGGCGACCGGGATGTGGCAATCCGGGCAGTAGGGTGTGCCGACACGGGCCCCCAGAATCCGCAGATAGTCATAAATTTCGGTCACGGTGCCGACGGTTGAGCGTGGGGTGTGGCCGACCGTCTTCTGCTCGATCGCGATTGCGGGTTGCAAGCCGTGGATGTGTTCGACCCGCGGCTTGGGCATCTGTCCGAGGAACTGCCGGGCGTAACTCGACAGCGATTCGACATACCGCCGCTGACCTTCCGCATACAGCGTGTCCATCGCGAGCGAACTCTTCCCCGAGCCGCTCGGCCCACAGAAGACCGACATCTGCTCCCGCGGAATGAGGAGGTCGATCTGCTGCAGATTGTGTTGAGACGCACCGCGGACGACGATCTGGTCTTTGGCAGCGCTGTCCTCCGTCACACGACCCGCGGTCTGCCAGCGCGGACTCGCGGCGAGCTTCCGCGCGGCGCTCTGGGGACGCCCAGGGATTGCCATCCCTGGGCGTCGGGACGATTTATTCGCGCGCGCTGTTTGTAGATACGGTCGCAGCGCGAGGCCGGTGTACGACTCCTCGTGGGCGGCGATCTCTTCCGGCGTACCGGTTGCGAGGATGCGGCCGCCACCTGCGCCCCCTTCCGGACCGAGGTCGATCACCCAGTCGGCGGTCTTGATGACGTCGAGGTTATGCTCGACCACAATCACCGTGTTCCCCGCATCGACAAAGCCGTGTAGCACGCGGAGCAGGTGTTCGATATCAACAAAGTGCAACCCGGTTGTCGGCTCATCGAGAATGTAGACCGTCTTCCCGGTCGAGCGTTTGCTGAGTTCCTTCGCGAGCTTCACCCGCTGGGCTTCGCCTCCGGAAAGCGTAGGCGATGGCTGGCCGAGCTTGAGATAATCGAGGCCGACATCGTGCAGCGTCTGCAGTTGGGCGACGATCTTGGGGAACGCTTCGAAGTGGGTCAGTGCTTCCTGCACGTCCATGTCGAGGACCTGCGCGATACTCTTTCCCTTGAAGTGCACATCGAGCGTTTCCTTGTTGAACCGCTTCCCCTGACAGACCGGGCAGTTGACCCACAGATCAGCCAGGAAATCCATCTCCAACTTGTTCGCCCCATGCCCCTCACACGCTTCACAACGTCCCCCTGCCACGTTGAAACTGAACCGCCCCGGCTTGAACCCGCGGAGCTTGCTCTCGGGGAGCTGCGTGTAGAAGTCGCGGATCAGGTCGAAGAGTTTGACATACGTTGCCGGGTTCGACCGGGGTGTCCGCCCGATCGGCGATTGGTCGATGTCGATCGCTTTATCGACGTGCTCCAGTCCTTCGATTGCGTCGTGGGCACCGGGCAGACCCTCGCCCCCGTTGATCTGCTTGTTGAGGGCTTCCCACAGAATGTCGTTGATGAGTGAACTTTTTCCCGAGCCGCTGACACCCGTGATGCAGATGAACGTGCCAAGCGGGAACTCGGCCGTCACGTTCTGCAGGTTGTGATGCTTCGCGCCGCGAACAACAATCCGCTTCTCGCCGGGGGCTCGGCGCACGGACGGGACTTCGATCTTCCGTCGGCCGGAAAGGAACGCACCCGTGAGGCTCGCCTTCGCCTTCACGAGATCATCGAACGCACCCTGCGCGACGACCTGACCGCCGCGGACACCGGGACCGGGGCCGAAGTCGACGCAGTAATCGGCAGCCCGCATCGTCTCTTCGTCGTGCTCGACAACGATGACCGTGTTTCCCTGATCGCGCAGATCCTGCAGCGATCCGAGCAGCAGCGTGTTATCGCGCGGGTGCAGACCAATCGACGGTTCATCCAGAATATAAACGACACCCACCAACCCCGAGCCGATCTGCCCCGCGAGCCGAATCCGCTGGCTCTCACCGCCGGACAACGTGGGAGCGGTCCGGTCGAGTGTGAGGTAATCGAGCCCACAACGGAGCAGGAATCCGAGCCGTCCGCGGATCTCTTTGAGGACTTCTTCGGCGATCTGGGCTTCCGTGTCGGTCAGTTCCAGCACACTGAAGAAGCGGGCAGCTTCGGCGATGCTGAGGCCGCAGACTTCGGGGAGGGAGAGGGCGCGAGCCGGTGAGGGGGAGAGGGGGAGAGGGGGAGTAGATGACGAGGCAGACTTCTTGCGGGAACGGGGTTTGATCGTCACAGCCAAGGATCGCGAAGACGCAAGCGACTCTTGCTCCCCCTCTCCCCCTCGCCTCTTCGCCCCATCACCACCCCACCCTTCCGCCAGCGTCGTGAGCCGATAACTCCCTGCCTGCGGGTTGAGCCGCGCACCACCGCACGTCGTACAGCCGATGAACTGCATGTACTTTTCGAGCTGCTTGCGGCGCATCGGGTTCTTCGAGGTCCGATACTCTTCGAGGAGTTCGCCCACGAACCCTTTCCACGTCCCCGCATGCTTCCACACGCCGCCGCGGTGCTTGAAGTTGAACGTGAGTTGCCGATCCCCCATCCCGCGGAGAAACTTCTCCTGAGCCGCAGCCGGGAGTGAATCCCATGGCGTCTTGAGGAACGTCCCCTCCTTCAACTGCAGGTCGAGTTCGATCGCGCGGGCCACCCCTTCATAGATGTGCTTCCGCCAGCGGCCGAGATCGGACCATTTCCCCAGCAGTCCAATCGCACCCTTCGCGATCGACACCGACCGGTCCGCGAACAGCTTGTCGAGCACGAAGTCGTGCCGGATGCCGAGACCGTTGCAGTCGAGGCACATCCCCAGCGGACTGTTGAAGCTGAAGAGCTGCGGTCCCGGCGGCTCGTAACTGATCCCACACTCGGTGCAGGCGTAGTCGCAGGAGTAGAGTTGATCGCTGGTGGTCGGCTCCTCGTTGGCTGGCGCGTCCGCATCTTCAGGGACCAGACCTTCAGCACGACTCGATGGTTCCTGCGAGATGATGAGCCGCCGCCCGGCGAGCGTCAGGGCCTGTTCGATCGCTTCCGCCACGCGCGGCCGCGGCGTCTTCCCCGCGATCAGTCGGTCGATGATCACATCGATCGTGTGCTTCATCTGCTTGTCGAGCTTCAGATCGTCGGCCAGCTGCACAATCTTCCCGTCGACCCGGGCACGAAGATAACCCTGCTTCATCAGATCGGTGAAGAGATCCCGGAACTCTCCCTTCTGCCGCTGCACGAGCGGCGCGAGGACCGCATACCGCGCCCCCGCTGGTAACCGGCAGACCGCTTCGACGATGTGTTCCTGCGTCTGGGCGGTAATCGGCTTTCCGCAGCGGTAACAGCTCGGTCGTCCAATGCGGGCGAAGAGGACGCGGAGATAGTCGTAGATTTCGGTGATCGTGCCGACGGTGCTGCGCGGGTTCTTCCCGGCGGTCTTCTGCTGAATCGAGATCGACGGTGCGAGCCCGGTGATGCTGTCGACATCGGGCTTGGGCATCTGCCCGAGGAACTGCCGCGCATAACTCGACAGCGATTCGACATATCGCCGCTGGCCTTCCGCGTAGAGCGTATCGAACGCGAGCGAACTCTTGCCCGACCCGCTGACGCCGGTCATGACGATGAGCTGATTGCGGGGCAGGGAGAGCGAAACGTCCTGCAAATTATGTTCGCGGGCACCGCGAATCACGATCGGCGTGTCGGTCATCTGGGGGGCGATATTTCATCGAGGGAACGGAGTGAATACCGGTTCACCCGATTGTAGACCGCCCCGTCACAGCGGCAACTGAACGCCACGCGGAACCGAAATACCGTGCTGAAATCAGCCCCGATACCCAGGCATTCCGATGCCTGGGACTCTTCAACCGCTCCGCGACAACGAGAGGGCGGGTCGATCAGAGCTACCCCGCCGTGTCGCTGCAGAGGCAGGATCTTCACAGCCATGTCACCCGATGGATATGGTAGTGTGCTGATGACGCGATGTGACGCGTTGCGATCAGAAATGATCCCCAGCATTTCCCAGTCGCACGAAAGGTTGCAGCATGAGACACGCGGTTGGCACGTTGCTCGCCTCTCTCGGACTGGTGATGCTGTCTGGCGTGGTAACAGTGGCGGAGGCTCCTCCGGCCATGAAGGTTCCGGCTGACGCCGAGCAGGCCAAAGCCTGTCAGCGGGATTGGGCCAAGTACCATGGACTTCCGCTCGAAACCAAAAATTCGCTCGGCATGGAGTTCTTGCTGATCCCACCGGGAGAGTTTCAGATGGGAAGCCCGGCTGATGAAGCGGGGCGGCTGGGCGATAGTGAAGGCCCGGTCGATGTGACACTCACAAACGCGTTCTATCTCGCCAAATGTGAGGTCACTCAACAGGTCTACCAGACCGTCACGGGCAAGAATCCCAGCTGGTTTCGTCCGGATGGCTTTGGAAAAGAGCTCGTGGTCGGCCTGGAGACTGCACAGTTCCCGGTCGAAAATGTGAATTGTCTGCAGGCCGCCGAGTTCTGCAAACAATTGACGGCACTGGAACACAAGAACGGCACGCTCTCGGTCGACTGGGTCTATCGGTTACCGACGGAAGCCCAATGGGAGTACGCCTGCCGCGCGGGGACAGAGACCCCCTGGCATACCGGCCGCGAACTGACCTTCGAGTTCGCCAACATTGGCGGGCACTCGAAACTTCCCGGCACCTTGAATCGGACGACAACCGTCGGCCGTTATCCCCCGAATGCCTGGGGCCTGCACGATATGCATGGCAACGTCGCGGAATGGTGCAATGATGGTCTGAGCAGAAAACTTCCCGGGGGACGGAATCCGTTCACCGCGCCGCTCGTCGATTTCCCGCCGCAAGCAGCCGGCTTTGTCGCTGCTCAGCGACCGACCTACCAAAGATTACATCGCGGAGGATGGTTTGGAACATCGGCGGACTACTGCCGGTCCGCCTGTCGGCTCACGGACTCCCCATTGAATGCCGGTAACACGCGCGGGTTGCGGGTTGCGCGCAACTACGTTGGGGGCGACTCGCTGCCAGCAGCAAACGGATCACGATGATCAATCGATCCGCTGCTGCCGACATCCAACGGAATTGAGCAGGTTTCGTTTGCGCCTACGGCGTAGTGATCTGGATAACGTTCCCCGAGTTCGCCTGCACCGTGACCAAGTTTGACTGGGCACCCGGCTTGCGCAAGATTGACGATCGGTCATTCAGAGTGCGGGCGGAGTTTCCGGGGGTGGCGCGTGGCATGATTTGCGCCAGAATTGAGATTCCGCCGCCGAAGTTCGGCAATATTTCCTCAGCTCGGTGGAGAGGCATGGGCTTGTCAACGTTGCTGACCCGAGCGGTCAAGTCGCCCGTTGCACCTGCGTGGATTCCTGAGAAATCGCGGGGGATTCTTGTGATTTGCAAGGGAAAGCGGGTAGGCTGGTCGGCTTGTGGTCGTAATTCAATGCGGTCGCTGTGCGTCGCCGCGGAAGCTTGGGGAGTGTCGGGGATGTCTGCATCGATTCGGTTGGGACTGCTGTGTGTTGTTGGGTGGTGTATCTCGTCTGTGGCGTTTGCCGCTGAACCAGATGTGGCCGAATGGCAGCGGGTGGTGAAGCGGAAGGCTGAAATCCTCGCGAAGCTGCCGATGCTTCAGCAGGACTATCGGGCCGCAAAGACCGAGGAAGAAAAGGAAAAGATCGCGACCGAGTTCGACACCCTGCGGACCGAGTTCCAGACCAAGCTCTACCCGGCGATCGCCAAGCTGGCTCCGGAAATTTACGCGGCCGATCCGAAGAACTACGAAGCGGGTGAAGCGGCGCTCGAGTCGGCATTCCAGGAAAACAAGTACGATGAAGCGGCGAAGCTGGGCGATCAGTTGATGGCCGCCGGCCGCAAGACGCAGATTGTCGTGAATATCACCGGTGTGGCTCACTTTGCCCGGCACGACTTCGAGCAGGCCCACGAGATTCTCACCGAAGCTGCCAAAGAAAACCTGCTGCATCCGCAACTGGGTGGTCGGTATCTCGATGACTCAGCCGACTATGTGAAGTTCTGGACCAAGGAGCAGGCGATCCGTGAAAAGGAAGCGGCCGCCGCGCCCGAGCAGTCCAATCCGCAGGTCCTCTTCAAGACGACCAAAGGGGACATCCTGCTGGAACTCTTCGAGAACGAAGCCCCGAACACCGTCGCCAACTTCATCTCGCTGGTGGAAGCCAAAGAATACGACGCCGTGAAATTCCACCGTGTGATCCCGAACTTCATGGCCCAGGGGGGCGATCCCCTCTCGAAGGACGATAACCCCCGGAACGATGGCACGGGTGGCCCCGGATACGTTATCAAATGCGAGTGCTATCAGCCGAACGCCCGCATGCACTTCCGCGGCAGCCTCAGCATGGCTCACGCGGGGAAAGACACCGGTGGGTCACAGTTCTTCCTGACACACCTGCCGACGTCGCACCTCAACCCCAGTGATGCGGAACAACGCGGGCACACGGTGTTCGGTCGCGTGGTGAAGGGGCTGGACATCGCTGCGGCGCTGGAAATCGGCGACGTGATCGAGAAGGCGACCGTGGTCCGCAAGCGGAATCACGAGTACAAGCCGAAGACACAACCCGATAACCGTCTGCGGTAAACTCCGTCCCAGCCCCAAGCGCGAGCGCGGGGTCCCTCTTCACCAGGTGCCGCATCGCGAAGACGCAAGCGTTGTATGGCTGAGTTCACTCATTTTGATGCGGACGGTGCGGCGCGGATGGTCGATGTCGGCGCAAAGCCGGTCACCGCGCGGCTCGCGCGGGCTGAGTCGTTCGTGACGATGCAACCCGAGACGTTGTCCGCGATTCGTGATCTGCGCGTGGCGAAAGGGGATGTCCTCGCTGTCGCCCGGTTGGCGGGGATCATGGGAGCGAAGCGGACAGCCGACTTGATCCCGCTCTGTCATCCATTGGGGCTGGACAGCGTCGAGGTGCAGTTCGCGTTCGTAGACGAGCGCACGCTGCGAATTGAAGCGACCGCGCGCATCACCGCGAAGACCGGCGTCGAGATGGAAGCCCTCACCGCAGCGACGTTGGCCGGATTGACGATCTACGATATGTGCAAAGCGGTCGATCGTGGGATGCAGCTCGGTCCGACGCGCCTCATCGAAAAGTCTGGCGGAAAAAGCGGTCACTTCCAGCGATGACGCGATGGGATGCAGAAATCGGTTGGATCATAATTCCACCACAGGTCGAGGACGCCCAGGGATTGCGATCCCTGGGCGTCTTGATCGAACATCGCTGACCGGCGTTCTCGCTTGCACGATCGTTCGCCGCCCCCTAGTATTCCTGCGTCCACCCGGATTTCCCCCGAGTTGCGAATCTGTTCGCAGCCGTTTGCCAAACCGCATTGAAGGATCTGTTGCGATGGCCCCCAAGGCGAAACCTGCGAAAAAAGCGGAAGAAACCGGCCTCTCCTCTGAACAGCAGAAGATGCTCGGCAACGCCCTCGGGCAGATCGAGAAGTCGTTCGGCAAGGGTTCGATCATGAAGCTCGCCGATGCCCCCGGCTCGGCGATCGACGGCATCCCGACCGGGGCCCTCTCGCTCGATCTGGCCCTCGGTGGTTACGGCTTTCCCCGCGGCCGCATCATCGAACTCTTCGGGCCGGAATCGAGCGGGAAGACGACGCTCGCCCTGCATGCGATTGCCAGCGCGCAACGGGCCGGCGGGATCGCGGCGTTCATCGATGCCGAGCACGCGCTTGATCCATCATGGGCCAAACGGCTCGGCGTGAACCTCGAAGACCTCCTCGTCAGCCAGCCTTCCTACGGCGAAGAAGCGCTGCAGATCGCCGAGATGCTCATCAAGTCGAACGCGGTCGACATCATCGTCATCGACTCGGTCGCGGCCCTCGTCCCCAAGGCAGAACTCGACGGCGAGATCGGCGATACACACGTCGGTCTGCAGGCCCGCATGATGAGCCAGGCGATGCGGAAGCTCACCGGAGCGATCGCCAAATCCAAAACCACCGTGATCTTCATCAACCAGATTCGCGAAAAGATCGGGGTGATGTTCGGCAGCCCGGAAACGACCCCCGGTGGGCGGGCGCTGAAGTTCTACAGTTCGTGCCGCGTCGATGTCCGCCGTCTCAGCACCCTCAAAGAAGGGGAAGTGACGATCGGCATGCGGATGAAGGTGAAGATCGTCAAGAACAAGGTCGCGCCGCCGTTCCGTCAGGCCGAGTTCGACATGCTGGGCGATCGCGGGATCAGCTACGAAGGGGACGTGCTCGATCTGGCAGCAGCACACCGGGTCGTCGATCGCAGTGGCAGCTGGTTCACCTATGGCGACCAGAAGCTCGGCCAGGGTCGCGAGAAAGCCCGCGCGTATCTCGAAGAGCACCCGGAAGTCACCAAGGAACTCCGCGAGAAAGTCCTCGCAGCGTACTTGGTCCAGGGCGGGTCTGGCCCCGCGAGCGCACCGGCTGCCGCGGAAGAGTAATCCGCGACCGCGTTCCATATGGTTGGTCCCGCCCCACGACGCCCAGCCACTGCTGTGGCTGGGACTGTTCGCTGGGAACGCTCTCGGCTAGGTCGATTCCTCTGCAGTGGACAGCCCCCGCGCCAATAGCCAGGCGCGGGGTTCCGCCTGCAGAAATTTGATTAGCTGCGAGGTCGTACATCCGAGAGATCCCGCCACAGATGCCAGTTTGCCTCGCCGGTCTGCGACAATATCCAAGACCTCGGCGAGCAGCGGCGCATAGTCCGCATGCGCAGGGTTGAGCACGATCTTGCCGTGGCGACAGCGGCTATGCCACAACTCCGAAGGCCGATCATCTTCTGATCGCGGCAGGCGGACCGCGAGAGCAAGGTTGATCCGCAGGCGCTTCAGTGCGACTTGACGATTCTCCGGCTGACTGCGCCGTTCAGCAGCCTGCGCGATCACACCACTGGCGAGATGCTTCAGGACAACCGCCGACTCGGTCTTGTTGCGATGCTGCCCGCCCGGTCCACGCCGCCGTGTCGTCGATTGCTCGCACGCGGCAAGCAACGCCGCATCAGACCACGCAGCAGGATGAATCAACGACGACATCCCACCAGTGTACCAATCCCGTTGTCGTTGTAGGGTGGGCTGTGCCCACCGCTCTTTGGGTCAAGTCAATGAAGACGGTGGGCACAGCCCACCCTACACAGAGAAGATCGATCTGCAAACGTGGTTTTGCCTGTCGGCTATCCGGCTGTGAGGCTGACCGTTACGCTGCTGGTCGAGAGAAATTGTCATCCGCGCGGCGAGTGGCGACGTTCTCTCCACGAAGGAACCGCGGGACATGTTGTCGAAGCTGAAAGCCTGGTGGAAAGGGAGTCCTCTTTCCGACGATGAGTTCGACGCCGAGCGACAGCGCCTCCTCGGACAGACTCCGGTCCCCGTCTTCTGGATGCTCGGCAAGACCGGCAGCGGCAAAACGTCGATCGTCCGTCAACTGACCCATGCGACCGCGGCCGAGATCGGAAATGGTTATCGCCCGCAAACGAAGACCTCCGTCGAGTTCGACTTCCCGTCGCCTGATGAAGCTGTCGTCAAATTCCTCGATACGCGCGGACTGGGAGAAGCGAGTTACGACCCGACCGAAGACATCGCGGCTTGCGACGCGCGGACGCATCTCATCATTGTGACGGCTCGGTTAGGCGATCAGGCGCTGGTCCCGGTGTTGGATGTGTTGCGTCCCTTGCGTGCGGCTCAGCCGACACGACCGGTCCTGCTCGCGCTCACGTGTCTGCACGAACTCTACCCCGGCGAACAACATCCGGAACCCGATCCGTATACCGTGACTGGGGAGTCTGCAGCGACCACGAGTGACGATGTCCGGCGGGCACTCGAAGCCCAGCGGACACGGTTCTCGGGGTTGGTCGATCGAATTGTCCCGCTCGACTTCACACCGGAAGCGGAGGGTTTCACGCAGCCGCAGTTTGGTGCCGAGCGGCTCGATCAGGCCCTTGTCGATCTGTTACCGGGGGCTTTCCGCCAGACGATCTGCAACTTGCGGGATGTCCGCGATCAGTTGCAGGATCTCTCGGAACGCCGCGCGTGGCCGATCATCCTGACGCACAGCAGCCTGGTGGCTACGGCCAGTGCATCGCCACTCCCGTGGATCGATCTCCCCGTGGTGATGGGGTTACAGACACGGATGATCTATCGTCTAGCGGAGCTCTACGGCCAGACAATGAACGCCAATGAGTTGATGAAAATGGCGGGCGCGCTCGGTGGGCAGATCCTCGCCCGGTTCGCGATCAAAGCCCCGTTGAAACTCTTCCCCGTGGTCGGACAGACGGCGAACGCGGCGCTCGGCTTTGCCTATACGGTCTCGCTCGGCAAAGCCTGTTGCTGGTACTTCGGGGAAGTGCGGGCTGGACATGTGCCGACGCAGGCCGATCTCAACCGCGTCTGGCAGGAAAAGCTGCAGGAGGCCACCCGCGTCTGGCAGAAGCGGCCCAGTTAGGACTTGAGCGAGTTGAGAATCGCATCGCCGACGGCAGTCGTGCTCCCTGTGCCACCCAGGTCTGGTGTGCGCGGCGCGCGGGGATCAGCGAGCACGGCTGCCACGGCCGAGCGGAGTGCCCCAGCCGCCGCCGGTGCTTGTAGATGATCGAGCATCATCGCCGCCGAGAGGATCGCTGCCAGCGGATTTGCTTTCCCCTGCCCGGCGATATCGGGTGCCGAACCGTGGACCGGCTCAAACATACTGGGGAAGCGTCGTGAGGGATCGATGTTCCCGCTGGCGGCGAGACCCATGCTCCCGATGACGATCGCCGCGAGGTCGGTGAGGATGTCGCCGAAGAGGTTGCTGGCGACGACGACATCGAAACTCTCGGGACGACGGACGAACTCCATCACCGCCCGGTCGACCAGTAACGACTCGGTGGCGATCTCGGGATATTCACGGGCCACCGCCGCGAAGACTTCATCCCAGAGAACCATCCCATAACCCTGGGCATTGCTCTTGGTGATCGATGCGACCCGTTTCCGCGGACGCTGGCGGGCCGATTCAAACGCGGCCCGGATGATCTTTTCACAACCACGGCGAGTGAAGACAGCCGTCTGAATCGCCACTTCATCGTCGAGTTGCGGATAGATCCGCCCGCCGACATTGACGTATTCGCCTTCGACATTTTCGCGAAAGACGAGCATGTCGATCGAGCCGGGAGCTTTGTTCCGCAAGGGACTTCCGACACCCGGATAGAGATACGCCGGCCGCAGACAGACATACTGTTCGAATCGCCGCCGGATCGGCAGGAGCAACCCGTTGAGGGTGACATGATCCTGCACGCGCGGATGACCGACGGCCCCAAGCAGAATGGCATCGAACCCCGCGAGTTGATCGAGATAGTCGGCCGGGGCCATCCGCCCATGCTCGAAGTAGTAATCGGTCCCCCAAGGAAACGACTGCCAGGCGATCGCCAGCTCATCGCGGACTGCCGCGAGCTCGACCGCACGGATCGCTTCCCGCGTCACTTCCGGCCCGATCCCGTCCCCTTCAATCACAGCAATCCGCAGCGAACGCGACATGTCAAGGAGTTTCTCTCGAGTGGTAAACGAACAACGCGGGCATCATACGCCAGTCGTTCTCCGATGGCATCTCCGTAACGGGGTGTCGTGAAAAGCGGTGACTGGCGGGGATTGTCTTTTTTCGTGCATCTGTTAGCCTGCCTTTGGGCCTAGCGTTGTCAGGATGTCAAGGCGAGGAGTATCTACGTCTGTGGCTAGAACAGTTCCCCTGAAACTCGACCTGTTTGATACGCAAACGATGGTTGGCGATTGCCGTCTTCTCATGCCCCAACTGGGCGCAGAGTCGATTCAGTGCTGCGTGACTTCTCCGCCATATTGGGGATTGCGCGACTACGACCACCCGGACCAGATTGGAGCCGAACCGTCCCCCGAAACTTATGTCCAGAACTTGGTCTCAGTCTTCCGTGAAGTACGTCGTGTCCTACGCAAAGATGGAACGCTTTGGCTCAACATCGGCGATGGTTACGCCCGCAACGGTGGCACCGGGAATTGCGGTCCGAATGCTGTCGTCGGGAATACGAAAAAGTTAATCCAGAAAAGAAATTGTCGCGTCCCGGAGGTGTGGGGCCTCAAGGATCGCGACCTCCTGGGAATGCCGTGGCGTGTCGCCTTCGCCCTGCAGGCAGACGGCTGGATTCTGCGGTCCAAGATTACTTGGATCAAAAAAACAGCCATGCCGGAAAGCGTGAAGAATCGACCGACGACCGCCACGGAAGACATCTTCCTCTTCGCCAAGTCTCCCGGATATTTCTACGATCCGCAGGGCGTTCGTGAAGAGACCGGTGCGAATCTCCGGAACTATTGGATTCTCGGACCGGATCCGAGCACCTATGGTCACCCGGCAGCGTTTCCAAGAGAATTGGCACGCCGTTGCATCGCCCTCGGCTCACGAGAGGGGGACACGATTCTCGATCCGTTCGGTGGTTGCGGGACGACTGGTGTCGCAGCCGACGAGTTGGGCCGCAAAGCGATTTTGATCGAGTTGAATCCGCAGTACGCCAAGATGAGAAGTGAGAGCGTGTCACGCTCTGCACCAAAACAAAAACTCAAGACGGCCAATTCGTGATGTCTGCCGCACAGTTTGTTGACGCCAGACAGGCTTATCACGCTTCGCTGCTAACAAACGTCTTGGTGGTCAATCACGAGGGCGTTCCCAGTAATGCTGATAAATCCAGTAAGATCAGTGTCCGGATCGCACGGGGGATCACGCAACTCCTGAAGTCGGAGATCGCATCGGATCGACTTGCAGGTCAAACTTCCGGGTGGATGTTTGAGGACGCTTGCGCGGAATTTGTGAAATCGACTTTCAGTCAACTTGGACATCTCCGCCCTGGACAATGGGATGTGCACAGGGTGAGTGGTCGCGATCGATTAGAAATCGCGAAGTACGAGCAATACGCCCACCTCATTGCGCTGGACGCAGCCACAAAAAACAACCCGGAACTTGCTGCTGCGCTGGGAAGCGACTACACGATCACTCCAGATATTGTCGTCTCCAGAGGCACGGAGACAGACAAATCGATCAATTCTCCCAAACGACTGGTCGATCGTACCGTGGCGACCTTCGCAAGCCTTCGACAGAGCAATGGGGGATCGCCGTTGCTCCACGCGAGTATTTCCTGCAAGTGGACGATTCGAAGTGATCGAGCTCAAAACTCACGTTCTGAAGCTCTGAACCTGATTCGTAATCGTAAAGGCCGGCTGCCACATATCGCTGTGATCACCGCGGAGCCGCTTCCATCACGCATCGCATCCATCGCCCTCGGCACCGGGGATATTGATTGCGTCTATCACTTTGCGTTGCATGAACTCCAGGCGACTTTGAATGACAGCGGTCTGGAGGATGCACTTGAGTTGGTATCGATTATGGTCAACGGAGGCCGGCTGAAAGACATCTCCGACCTGCCACTCGACTTAGCTATTTAGGTCCGCACTCCACAGGATCCGATAGGCGACTCACGGGATCGGCAGGTAGCTATAGCCGTCGGCCTGTTTGTTGATGACGACGGTGAACGCGGCGGCGGCGATGGGAAGCTTCTCGGCGACTTCCTGGTCGGGGAAGCCTTTGTAGTTGAGTGCCTGGCCGCAGACCAGCACTTCGACCCCGGCCTGCTGCAGTTCACGGATCAGCGGCAGATTGGGATTCTGCTCGACCTGAAAGCGGGCTTTGTAGGCCGCGTCGTTCAAGGCCGCTTTGGTCGCGTCGCCATGCAGCACAATCGTGATCTTCACGTCCTGCGCCTTCAGTCCGGCCGCTCCGTAAAGATTGAGCAGCCGGGCGACACGATCGAGACTTTTGTTGATGTCGGACGGCTTGCTCTCCGCGGTCGCATCAATGATGACTTTCGCGCCGGCCCGCGGTTGTTCGACAGCTGCCGGACGGTGAACCACACCGCCATGTTTCGGAATGATCGGGAAGAGCAGATTGGGAGCGGCTGGCACAACGGTCGGGATGGGATGATTTTTGTGCGCCTCTTCGAATCCGTTGGCGACAAACCGGCTGACGACCTCGGCATGTGCCTGGATCAAGAGGATGGCCGCCTTGTCATTAGAGGTTTCGATAACCTTGACACCTTTCTCCGTGGCTTCGACCATCATCTTGATGCTGGCATGCTTCTGAAAGATCGCCACGAAGAGTTCATCCCAGAACCGGAGTCCGCGCCCATCCTTGATCCGCTGATGCATGGACGCGACATGCTCCTGAATCTTGCCGGCGACTTCTTTGTTGTCCGACTCCGTCAGTGTTTCAACACCGTTCTCGATCCGTTTGACCGAACGGCGAATCTCAGCATGATGCTCCAGCAGAAAATGGAACACATCCTGGTCGGCCCGCATCTCGGGACCTGGACCACGGCCCATGCCCGGTCCGCGGCCAGGGCGATGCTCGGCACCTGGTTTGGCTGGATCGGGCTTTTCAAAGACGACGAAGTAGTTCTCTTTCAGCAGGTCGGCCGCTTCCTTTTGCTTCTGCAGACCCGACTTCAGAATCTCCGCCTCGAAGACTTCTTGCCCGGCACGCACATGGCCCATCACCCAGTCCGAACTTTTTCCCTCGACGCGCCGGAAGTCGATCAGGATCACGCGGCCACCCGGCTTCAAGGCCCGCTGCAGCGAAGCCATCGTCTTCAGCGGAAACTCGAAGTGGTGATAGGTATCGCAGATGAAGGCGAGATCGACCGAGGCCGGTGGCAGCTCGGTGGAGTCGGGAGTACAGAGCAGTGTCTCGACATTCCGCTGGCCGACAGCCCGCGTCGTTGTCTGGATGTGATCGAGAAACTTCTGCGCGATATCGACCGCGATCACCCGGCCTTCCGGGCCGACCGACTCGGCGAACAACCGCGTAAAGAGACCGGTCCCCGCGCCAATATCGGCCACCGTCTGCCCCGGTTGGATCGCGCACGCTTCCACGATTTTCTGGCGCTGTGCGAAGACTTCCCGACTCTCAACCTCGAACCTCCCGAGGAACTCCTGGGGATTCGGATCCTTGAAGGAATCATTGATGCCCGGCTTCACACTTTGATCCTGGGCCGACAACGGTGACTGCGACAACGTGACGAGGGCCAGCAGGCAGGCGAACTTCAGCACCATTGACATGGAATGCGATCCTTTCAAGTTCCTGATCGAGCGTGTCTCGATGATACCGTCTGAGCCAGTCAGGCGGGTAACGCGCGGGGAAGAGAAGCTGGTGAGCAGTGCCCACCCGACGAGCGGATTGAACGTGTCGCGATTCCTGACATCACGTACTCAGATTGCGGATCATGACGAACACGGCCACCGCGAGGATCGCGATGGCGAACGTTTTCTGCAGGGCTGGGCCTGACAGTCGGCGACCGATCTGCTGACCGGCGAATAAGCCGCCGATGCCGCCCGCGACGAAGAGCGCGGTCAGTTCCAGCGGGATTTCCCGTCCGGCCCACACTTGCGCGGTGATCCCCGACACGCTGACGAGGGCGATGACCATCAGTGAAGTCCCGACGGCCCGGTGAATCGACATCCCGCTGAAGAGGACCAGCGCCGGCACAATCACGAACCCGCCTCCCACGCCAAACACACCGGAGAGGACGCCCGTCAGCACCCCGACGAGCAGCAGCAACAAGGAACAGCGCGTATTCAACAGCAGCACCCCCGCTGCATCCCGGCGGCAGGTCGGCCCATCCAGATCCTCGGGCGTGGGACAAGCTGGTCCACTCACCACGAGGCGTGCCGCCTGCTGCCAGAGCCGCACCGCCACGAGTACCATCAGACCGGCGAACGCCAGCAGCAGCACCATCTCGGGAATCAACCCGGCAATCCAGGTTCCGACCGGTGCCCCGATCATCCCGGCCCCGGCGAACAACAGCCCCGTGCGCAGTTCCACCTGACCTGACCGCCAGCGATGCAGGAACCCCACCAGCGAAGTGGCACCCACGGCTGCCAGCGAGACGCCGACCGCATCCCGCGGCGGCACACCGATGCCATAGACGAGCAATGGCACGGCGAAGATCGCTCCGCCACCACCAGTCAAACCCAGCGAGAGTCCGACGACTGCTCCGTAAATCAGACTCAGCCACGTCATGTCACGATCTCCGACATGCGAGAGTGTGTCCGGTGCATGGTCTGCGACCTGTTCCATTCCTGGGTGACAATAGACACGATTCAGCCTCGTGAATGGTTCATCGAGCGACAGCGTGTGCAGCCGGTGACTCAGACGCCGGTGTGCAGTTACTGCGGTAAGGCATGATTCTTCCGCATCTCGATCGGTCCATTGGCGAGGAACAGACTGACCACCTGCGCGTGTGCCTGAATCAACTTGGCCGAGTACGGGTTTGCAGACGTTTCGACGACTTTCACGCCCTTGGCGGTCCGTTCGAATTTCATGCTCAGCGTCGGTGCGTTGCGGAAGAGCTCTGCAAACAGGGGATCGCGAAGATGAATCGGTCGCTGATCCTTCACGCGGTTGGCCATCGCTTCTACATGTTGCACCAGCACGGCGGTCACCATGGGATTGTCCGATTCCGTGACAGTTTCCACGCCATCCGGACGATTGACTACGGTCCGGCGAATCTGAGCACGATTCATCATCAGGAATTGAATGGCTTTCATATCGATCGCATGCGTCGGGTCGTTCATCGCTCCCTGCGGGCCCCCTGGACCACCTCCTTGTTTGCCACGACCGGGACCCACCCATCCCTGGAACTGTGCCGTTTGTGGTGGGACCAGATTCGCTGGGACGGGCGGTCCTCCTGGCCCCTGCGAACCCCCTCCGTAAAATTGCGATGCTCCTCCAGCAGTCGGGCCGAGTCCTGGTGAGCCTCCGCGGAGGTTCGCCCCTGGGGTGGAGTGACCCTGACGCGCACGCGGCTGTGCTGCAGAAGGCTGATGCACGGCGACCAGGCTCATCAGGGCCATTGCGGCGATGGCAATCGTCAGTGAGCTACGCTGGGTTTTCATCGAAATGCTCCTGTGAGAGAAGGCTGGCTGGGCGATCAGGCTTTGTTGGCAGGATCACGAGTCACGGGTGGCGGCGTCGCGACTCGTGAGCACGCACCACCCAGGCAGGTCGGAATTCCGAACAACGGCAGCACCCAGACATTCAGCACAATCCAGCCTGCGAACAGGCAGGTTAAGAGCAACAGGTCGGACATGGTTCAGACTCCTGTTGAGGATGCGATTCACGATGACTTGGTGCAGCCCGTTCCGCAGGTGGCCGACACCGTCCCGTCGGGTTCGGTCGGCTGTCGGGAAGCGATCCATGCCTTGATGCCCCCCACCAGATCGCCGACGTTGGTCCTTCCGGCGGCTGCCAGCAGGCTCGTGCCGATCGCTGAGCGGTACCCTCCTTCGCAGTGGACGATCACCGTACGATCGGTCGGGACCTCAGCAAGCCGCTCTCGCAGGTGAGGCAGGGGGATGTTGTGGCTCCCCGGCAGATGGACCGTCTGCCATTCTTTCTCGGAGCGAACATCCACCACATAGGGTGCACGTCCTGTCGCCAGATTCGCAGCCAGTGCGGGGGCCGTGATGCGGGCAATCACTTCGATCAGTTCGTGACGCGACTCGAGCGCGGCCATCCCGTCCTGCAGGTAACCGGCGACATTGTCGAAACCGATGCGGCCGAGTCGCATCACCGCTTCTTCTTCGCTCCCCGGTTCGGCAATCACCACGATCGGTCGGTCATGACTGAGGATCGAACCGCACCAGGTGGCGTATTTCCCTTTGAGACCGATGTTGATCGAGCCGGCCAGATGCGCGCCTTCATAATCGATCGCCTCGCGGACATCGACGAGTTCCGCTCCCTGACGTTTCAACTCCAGGACTTCGCCGAGGGTGAGTTCCTTGAGCGAGGTGGCGAGTGTTGCCTCCAGATCGGGGCGTTCCTGGCGATTTTTGATCGCGTCGTAGACGAAGTACTCTGGCGCTTCCGGCTGGTCGCTGGTCACGAGCTTCTTGAAGTCCTCGAAGCTCATCGGTTGCAGTGCGTAGTTGTATTTCTTTTGCTCACCGATCGTCGAGACGGTCTCCTGGCTCAGGTTCTTGCCGCACATCGACCCTGCCCCGTGGGCCGGATAGACCAGCGTTGTCTCCGGGAGTTCGCGGAGCTTCCGGAGAGAATCGAACAACATCTCGGCGAGTTCATCCGCGGTGACGCCGATCGACGCGAGCAGGTCGGGACGACCGACATCGCCGATGAACAGCGTGTCCCCGGTCAGCACGGCGTGCGGATCCGTGTCACTGTGCGTGCGATCGAAGACCAGCAACGAGATCCCCTCCGGCGTATGACCCGGGGTTTCGAGTACTTGCAGCCGGACATCACCCAGTTCGAGCTGATCGCCGTCTTTTGCGGCCTGAAAGTCGAACTCGGCCTGAGCCCGGGCACCCATCACGATGCGCGCTCCCGCACGATTGCGGAGTTCAATGTGTCCCGCCAGGAAGTCGGCGTGAAAGTGCGTCAGCACGACATACTTGATGGCATAGCCGCCCGCCTCGGCATCACGCAGGTATTGCTCGATGTCCCGTTGCGGGTCGACGACAACCGCCTGCTTCGTCCGCTCATCCGCAATCAGGTAGGAAGCATGCGCCAGGCAACCGAGGTAGTACTGTTTCAGGATCATGATCGGTTCTCCGAAAGAAGATGGTCTCACCGCGACGGGACACAGGGATGCTTTAGCCAACTGTTGAAACAGCCTCCCGGCCCACAGACAAGAATGTCTGTGCCACCCAAATCGCCAGGTCGAGTTGTCTTTCAGTGGGACAGACATTCCTGTCTGTCTGTTGTTGAACAGGACGATCAGCCGCAACACGTCGAGGTAGTTTTGGACGCACAACTCGCAGCACTGGCAGGCGCACTGGCCCCGGCCGCTTTCGGGACCTGGTTCCAGGGCATGCGGGCCAGCAGCATTCCCATGCCGCAGGTGTCGGTGATCCCTGCGAACATCAGTCCCGCGCCAACGAACGCGGCCAGCCCGATGGCGTAGGGGGTGACAAGGCTGAGCGCCGATCCGAGCAGCACCAGTCCCCCGGCTGCGATCCGGACCTGACGTTCGAGCGAGATCGCTTTCTGGCCCCGGACGACGGGCAATCCCGCCTGTTCCCAGGCCTGCGTTCCCCCTTCCACGTTGACGACGTTCGTGAACCCGGCGGACAGAAACTGCTCGCAGGCTTGCCGCGCCCGATTGCCCGACCGGCAGATCACGTAGAGCGGCTCGGTTGAATCCTTCCGGCCTGCCTGCACTTGCGCCACGTTGAGCTGATCGAGGGGAACGTTGCGGGCACACGCGACATGGACTTCGCGATACTCGACCGGCGTCCGCACGTCGATCAGTTCGACGGGACGGCCAGACTGCACAAGACTGGCCAGTTGCTGGGGTGCGATAGTGGCAAGACTCATGAGGAACTCCTTCTCTTCGAGGTGGAAACTCTATGAAATGTCGGGAACAGTCTAACTGTCTGGGCAAAAAAACTGACGGGTTCACGGACTCGATCCCGGTCGGTCTTTCCTGTTCCGGCTCCGCGAGATCTCTGTCCAGTTGTTCCGTCGGCCAGTCCGAGTGACTAGCCCTGACACACTCTATTATATCGGAAACTCCCGAACTGTCAATGAGACGCGATGATGGATTTCTGGGATTTTCTCCGCCGAGTCGGTCCCCCGCGAGGGACAGTCTTGATCACCTTGGGGTCAAATCCTGGTCACTCGTGCCGCGGCTGTCGCTCGTAAGTCGTATGGCTGACTGGCGATACCAGTCTGGGAGACCAGCGTCAGTTTCCTGGGGAATCAGTACGGACCGTGAGTCATCCTGAGTCTTTGGAATCATCGTTGTGATTGAAAGAGGTTCCTGTCCTGCGGGTTGTAGAATGCGGGAAAACGTTCCTTCAACAGGCCGCAGAACGTTCGCTCTTGCGGAGGCTGGCGCTGACCGCGACAGTGCAGGGACGTGATCCCCCCGCGAGGGCTGCGTTGATCATGCCCACAAGGTCTTCCGTCAACGCCACGAACAGTCCGGTAGCGCATGTGAGCAGCGCCGCGATTTCATCGGGAGAGCAGACATGCAGCGACCGACAGCCTCTCCAGCGAACTCACTCCCAGTTCGGAAGCCGCGCCTCAATTCCGGGGCCTGCGCCGGACTGACAGTTCTCCTCTGCCTGCTGAGTACCGCTCTCCCGGCAGCGGAACCGGCAGCCGTCCCGCAGCGTGCACCGGTTGTCGTGGTCGGCAGTGGAATCACCGGGTTGTGTGCCGGGGCGTTGCTCGCTCGGCAGGGGTATGCGGTGACGGTCCTGGAGCAGCACCCGACCTTACTCGGCGGACACGCCCGCACGCTGCAACTCAACGGTGTCGAAGTCTGCGCCGGTCCGCAGTACGTCTGGAGCTTCGCACCGGGTGAACCAGGTTGGCAGGTCCTGAAGCGGCTCGGCCTGGAGCAGCAGGTTCCTTTCGACCCGTTTGATCCCGACGCCTTCGATCGCCTGATCGTGGACGATGTCGCCATGAATGTCCCCGTGGGCCTCAAACGGTGGCGGGCTGTCTGCCTGCAACAGTTCCCCGCCGACAGTCTGGGACTCCTGCAATTCTTCGCCACGCTCGAAGAACTCTACAGTGCGACCAGATTCCTGAACGACTCGGGCCTCTACCTGGCGAAGAAGCCGGCGATGATGCTGGGGATGGCGTGCACGCCGACCCTTTCCCTGCGGACGAAACTGCTGACGCTCCTCTACAGTGAGAAATCGCTGGGCGATTTGTTCGATGACTGCCACCTCTCGTCGGAGGTCCGCCGGTTTCTCTACGGTCAAGGGGGGCTGTTTGCCCTCCCCGATCAGGAAGTCTCGGTAATCACGTTCGCGGCTGCAATCGGGTACTACCATGGCGGACCGCAGTTTCCCCGCTACGGTTTTCGCAGCCTGATCGATGGCCTCTGTCAGGTCATCCGGGACGAGTCCGGAGCAGTGCTCCTGGGGAAGAAGGTTGTGGAACTCGTGATTCAACAGCGGCGGGTCGTCTCGGTCCGCTGTGCCGATGGATCGGAATACCCCGCGACGATTGTCCTCAGCACTCTGTCGCCCCGACTCACCGCGGGCCTGATTCCCGGCGCGCCGATCGACAAGTTGAATTACCAGCCCTCGAACAGTCCGGGGGCCTGTTACTTCAAGATCGTCGATTACCCGGAGTTGCGGACCCAGTTGCGTCGGCGCAATGTCTGGTGGCAGACGGGTGCACGACCCGTCGACTACGACTCACCCGACATGACCGCGGAACCGGCGCTCCTCTTCGTCTGTTCCCCCACCGCCAACGGCGTCGGCTCCCGCGTCAACAGCGTCGATTCACTGGCGGTCTATGCCCCCGGGAACTTCGATCAATCGGCCCAGGCTGCAGCTACGGGAGGGGCCGCACTGACTCAACTCCGTGACCAGTTTGCAGAGAGCTGTCTCACGGTCCTGGAGCGGGAACTCTTCCCCGGAATTCGCGATCACATTGAAACCCGTCACGTCTTGACCCCGTGGGACATTCGCGAAGAACTGGGGGCCGAACGGGGGAATGTTTATGGTCGTCGCCTGGATGCCTGGAACATTCTGCGTTCCGAGACGGCAACCCCCTATGCTGACAATCTGCACGTGGTGAATTCGTCGATGGGCTTACCTGGTGTGGCGATCGCGTTTCAGACGGCGAACCATCTCGTGCCCCCCGACAGGCACGGGGTGGTCCCAATCCCGCTGGTCATCCTGCGGGGGCTGATCTTGAGCGTCACCGGGAAGTTGCGGCAGACCTATCTTCCCACCACAGCTCCTGCAAAACGCTGAATCCCGGCATCGTGAACGACGTCGGGATTCTCACAGACCAGTCAGGTTGGCGAGGCGATCAGGGAGTTCGGGGTGTCCGACGGTCAGCGTGATCGCCGGATTGCGCCCGTTCCCATCAGCGGCGACCTGCAGCCCGCATTGAATTCTTCGTCGCGTTGATCGGCACGAACGGCGGCCACTTGAACTGCAGCAGCGCTCCGCCCAGCCGCTGTTCGTCGGTGGTAATTGCCCACGCCCCGCGCGGGACTCCGTCCGGTGCGGTGATCCCCCCGGAGATGAACGCCCAACGGAAGAACGGCGGTGAACTGGTGTAGTTCCAGACCGTGTTCGATTCAGTTTGCGTAAACTTGTTCGGCTCGCGCTTCCAGACGCTGTTGGCAGCTGGCCAGTTGAAGGTCCAGTTGTCGGGTGGTGTGTACGGTGACATCAGAAAAGCCCGTTCAACACCGTTGAATGTTCCCTGACCGACGATCTGCCCGTTGTTGTTGATCCCGACGGCATCCGTCAGCACCCAACCGGAGTTCGCCGGGAGCAGAGTGTTGAGATCGACCATCGCGCCGTTGGAGTACAGGAACGCGCGCGGATTGGAGCCGTTCTCGCTCGTCGAACCGACGATCTGCCCCTGATTATTTATCGCCTGCGCCCGACCCCATTTGCCATCCCCCGGAGTCCCGATATCGGTCATCATTCCGTTGGCGTACAGAAAAGCTCGCGTGGCATAGGTCCCCCGTTGTGTGGCCGCCCAGCCGACGATCTGGCCGTTATTATTCACAGCTTTCGCGGTGCTGAAATCGCCTCCGAAGGTTCCCAGGTCGGTCATCTGATTGTTCGTGTAAGCGAAAGCATGATTCCACCCGGACTGCACGGTCGAATCGCCGACGATCAGGCCGCTGTCGTTGATGCCGTAGGCAAAACTGTAGAGTCCGCCCAGGGTGCCCAGGTCTTTGAGCTGGTTGTTGGAGTAGAGGAAGGCCCTGTCCGCTGAGCCCCCCGAAATCCGCGACGACCCGACGATCTGTCCCGAGGCGTTGACCGCATAAGCGGTGCTGTCGGGGCCACCGAGCGTCCCCAGGTCGGTATAGGTGCCGTTGGACAACAGGAAGGCGTGGTTCGCTGTATTGCCAGTCACGGCACTCACACCGACGATCTGGCCGCTGGCATTAATCGCGAGGGCACCACTCACCGAGCCACCCAGCGTACCGAGATCGGAGATCATCCCGTTCTCGTACTTGAACGAATGGCGGGTCCCGTCATCGAGGAGGTAGGACTGCCCCACAACGACGCCGCTGTCATTCAATCCATAGGCCGTGGTGATCGGGTAACCGAGATTTCCCAGGTCGGTGATGATGTACTGCTGCTGGGCACGGGCGGACGAGGCAACCGCCACCACCAGAAGTAACGCACGCAGCCCCACGGTCACGCGACGTCCCAAAGACGCACTGGACCGGGGAAAAAAGAACGCGGACAGGGATCGCAGCATGTTTTCGCTTCACCAAGCCAAGAGGGACGCGCCGTCAACACCCCGGGAAGTACGGCCCAACAAGCAACGGGTTGCCGGGGCAACTTCGTCGGATGATTCTAATGAGTGCTCAAGAACCGTTGTCAATCCACGGCGCGGGAATCTCGAAGTCGTCATTTCCCGACAGTTCGGGCAAGTCCGGAGAGCTGAATGTTTGTCTTAAAGCCCGTGCCGTGGGGAAATGGCATCTCGCACTCGAACGGTGGAGCCGGATTCGAAGTCGAAGCGACCGGCCTACCGAGTGACTCACCGGGATCGAGTGTCATGGTGGTGCAGCAGACGATCAGTAGCTGACGGATGGCACCTGCTTCAGGCGATGCGACTCGAAGACCCTCGCCGAGGGTTGCCCATCACATCCGTGGAGTAATTCAGTAGTCAAAATGCAGAAGCCGGGCAGGGAAGACCATGCCCGGCTTCAAGATCGACGCTTGCGTCCCACGACTTACTTCGCGGCTTCCTGCAGGAGCAGGTTAACCCCCTTCTTGTTCGACAGGACGATGTCGAGTTTGCCGTCTTTGTTGATGTCGGTCATCAGGAATTGCGTGCCGACGCCGGTCTCTTTCCCGGTGACGATTTCCCGCTTCTCGAAGACCGGCGGCTGGCCCTTCTGCCGCTTGATCGCGAACGTGAACATCACGACGGGGTCGAATTCTCCGGGGTCGGGTCCCATGTGGGCGAAGTAGCGTTTTCCGGTCACCAGCGTTGGCGTGCCATCGCCCGCGAGGTCGACGAGCGCGAGGGCATGCGTCTGCGAGAAGCTCTCGTCGACGAGGTGATACTTGAATGGCTCCGTCGAGTTCGGGCCGGGGTTCTCGAACCACCAGATGCCGTAGGCGTGAGCCGAGCTCATCACCACGTCGTTGTCGCCATCGAGATCGAGATCGATCACATGGATGTTCGACGCTGGGAGCGGGTTCCCTTCGTTGTTCTTGCTGAGCGACCACGGGTGGAAGTCCCATAGTCCGGACGTGCGGTTTTCAGGGGCTTCCCACCAGCCGTGGGGAATGAGGACGTCGAGGCGGCCGTCCTGGTTGATGTCGCCAGTCCCGAGACCGTGGTAGTACATGAACGTGCCGTTCTTGTTCGGCTCGCCCGCTTCACTGATCGCGTGGAACGTCCACTGTTCCTTGCACTTTTCAACGGACGGCAGCTTGAGGAAGCCCATCTGGCGTTCGGGCTGCGAGCCAAGAATCAGCTCCGGTTTGTCGTCGCCGTCAAGATCGGTGAAGAGGGGTGTTTCATTACAGGCGCTGTGCCAGATTTCGTGTTCGGCCCATTTGCCCGATTGATTCTTCGGGTTTTCGTACCAGTAGAAGGGTTTACCGGGATAGCCGACGTTGATGACGTCCTCCCAGCCGTCCTGGTTGATGTCGTAGGCCCAGCTCGCGAAGGTGTTGCTGTAGCCTTTGCTGCCGTCGTGCTTGTCGGTCGGTTTGCCTTGCCGATCGAGTGGCTGACGGAGTTCGTGCTGCTTCCAATCGGGAGCGGCGTACCAGACATCGCCCGCGGCGACGTCCATCAGGCCGTCCTTGTTGAAGTCGCCCGCTGCGACCCCTTCAGCCCAGAACTGGGCATCAATCGCCACCCGCTTGAACTGTGGTTCGGCAGCGGAGAGAGGAGCGACTGCGAGTACGGTCATCATGACCGCAGCGTGGAATTTGCACATAGGTGTTCCTCAGCAGATGTGGGCGAAAAGAGGAAAATCCGAAATTCGAAATCCGAAGGAAATCCAAAATCCCAAGCTCGAGGCGGAGACAAACCCTGTCTGTTTTGAGATTCGTGCTTTCTGCTTCCTTCGAATTTCGTGCTTCGGATTTCGAATTTGGACCGATTACCAAGTCACTTTCCGGACCTTATTGTTGTTGCTGTCGCCGATGTAGAGGGCACCGGCCTTGTCGAAGTAGACGCCGTGCGGGCGGTTGAGCTGGCACTTTTTCGGGTCGCCATCAGGACCGTCCCCTTTCTGGCCTGTGCCGACGACGGTTTCGATGATGCCCGACTTCAGCCGGATCGCACGGATCGAGTGGCTTTCGGTGTCCGCGAGGTAGATGTCCCCTTCCGGACCAATCACGACTCCCTTGGGACCCGAGAGTTTCGCGAGCTTCGCGTCGCCACCATCCCCGCTGTATCCGGGCTGACCGATCCCCGCGAGGTGGTGCAGCGTGTTCGTCTTCCGGTTCCAGCGATAGACTGCGTTCCCTTCGCGGAGCACGATAATCACGTTGCCATCGGCTTCGATAGCGATCGTCCGCGGTCCATTCAACGGCGTCCCGGCGATCGGTGCACCATCGGGTGTTGGTTTACGCTCCCCTGTTCCGGCGACCGTTTTGACGATCCCTGTCATCAGATCGACGCCCCGGACGCGATGGTTCTTGATGTCGCAGATGAGCAGACCCTGATTCCCGTCGAGGGCAACCGCAATCGGCAGATCAAATTTCGCTTCCGTCGCCGGGCCATCATCGCCACTGAAGCCCGCTTGACCGACACCAGCCACCGTCGAAACCTGCCGGGATTTGCCGTCGATCTTGCGGATCGTCTGGGTCAGCATATCGGAGATGTAGAGCGACCCGTTGGCATCGAAGCGGATCTCGTGCGGTTGATTGAACAGAGCGGTCTCGGGAGCGCCGTCCTTGTAACCAGCCTTACCACCGACTCCCGCCCAGGTGCTGAGATGGCCGGTCTGGGGATCCATCCGGCGGATCGTGTGGCTACCGTATTCAGCCCAGTAGAGTGCCCCATCCGCGCCGATATCGAGCCCGAACGGTTCCACGACTCCCGCCTCGAGAGCCGGGCCACCATCGCCGCTGAAGGTTTTCGAACCGCTGCCGGCAATCGTGCGGACTTCAGCAGCGGGAAGGTTGACCGCGAAACAGAGCACCACAAGTCCGGTGAGGGAGCGGAACAGCATCGGTGATCATCCTCCTGGGACGCCCAGCCTTAGCCGAGGCTGGGCCTAAGCGTGCCGATTCAAAAAGCGAACAGGCCAGCATCATGACTGGCCTGCGCGTTGAAATTCCAGAGTCGGCGGGGTGAGTCCGCACGAAATTGGCAGATTAGGTCTTACCGGCCACAAGGCGCTGCATCTTCGTGCGACGCTCGGCGCGACGGCGGGCACGGCGATCGATCTCGCTCGGCTTCTCGTAGTATTCGCGGCGGCGCATTTCTTTCTTGATCCCGGCGTGCTCGACCAGCTTCCGGAACCGCTTGACCGCTTCGGCAATGTGTTCGTTTTCTCGCAGCCGCAACTTAACCACGCTGCCCTCCTTCGGGCGTCGATTCTGAAGACAATTTCCTCGGACACCGCTCGCTTGCGGGTCGTCGAGTATCGCGAGGCAGAAGCGTGTCGTCAAGTCGCGCAAGGGAGGAATTCAGGGCCATCGTTTTAATTGGTCTGGGAAATGCGGTGGAGGTGGGAGGGAGTTTACGGTCTGGAGTCTGGGATTCACGGAGGGGAAGAAATGTCGATGGCCTGCGGCGGGAATTTGCTGAGCCGATTGGCGCAAGTTCCTGATCCACGCGGGCGTAAGGGACGGCGCCATCCTTTGTCCGCCATGCTGGCGGCGGTCGTCAGTGGTCTGCTTTCGGGCGTGGCCGGGTACGACGAATTGGTCGAATGGTTGCAAGATTTACCTGTTGACTTCTGGCACCGTCTGGGATTCACCCGGCGACCGCCGAAGCGAGACTGCTTTCGCGACTTGTTTTCCAAGCTGGATCCTGATGGTCTTGATCGGGTGCTGCGGGAGTGGATTGAGGAGTGCTTTCCGCACGCCGGGGAGGAACTCCTGGCCGTGCTGAGCATCGACGGGAAGACGCTTTGTGGTTCGGCGCGGGCGTCGGAGAAAGGCTTGCATCTGCTGGCGCTGGTGGCACACGGGTCGCGCGTGGTGGTGGCCCAAGCCCGCGTCGATGAGAAGACGAACGAGCACAAAGGGGCGCTCACGCTGCTGTCGGAGATCCTGTTGAAAGAGACCGTGGTGGTGGGCGATGCGGCATTCTGCCAGCGCGATCTGTGCGAACAGATTCTCGCCGCCGAGGGAGATTACGTTCTCGCGGTGAAAGACAATCAACCCACGTTAAATCGAGAAATCCAGCAGGAATTCAAGGCCGCTGACGCGGCCTTTTCCCCCCTGGGCCCGGTGTGAACGCGGACGAGAGCGTCAGACGGTGACCACGTATGACAAAGGTCACGGTCGGATCGAAGTCCGCACGCTGATCAGCACGGTCAGCCTCAATGACTACGTCCGCTGGCCCGGAGTCCAGCAGGTGTTGCAGGTCGTCTGCGAGCGACGAAGTCCTGGTCTGGTGGAACGCGAGACACGGTACTTCATCACCTCGCTCTCCCGCGTGAAAGCCGATGCGGCCCGGTTGCTGGCCATCATCCGCGGCCACTGGGGCGTCATCGAAAACGGCCTGCATTGGGTCCGCGATGTCGTGTTTCGGGAAGACCGGTCCACCATCACCTCGGGACACGCGCCGCAAAACTTCGCCGCTCTGCGGAACGCCGCCCTCGGATGTCTCCGCGCTGATGCCACCGGCAATCTCGCCGCCACCTTACGCAGCCACTACCGGAAACCCCAACGCCTCTTCACCAAACTCGGCCTCTTGTAAAAGGCGCTCGCCCTGGGGAGGAATTGCAGCGAAACAGTCGACGAGACTCGGTGATCGAATGTATCGCGAAGTCGCAAGCGAGCAACGCTTGCGTCTTCGCGATTGCCTCCCCAGCCCCGCTCAGCTCCCGCCTCGCGCCATCATCGCAACCCGCCAGCGTTGGCCGGCGTCCTTGATCGCACGGGGTTCCTGCCAGCCCTCACTCGTCGCGAGGGCGAGGACCGCGTCCCGCTGCTCGGGGGTGAACTCGAAGGCGAGAACGCCGCCAGGTCGGAGCCACCCAGAGGCTTCGGCGAGCAATCGACGAATGAGGTCGAGGCCGTCCGGGCCACCATCGAGGGCCAGCAGCGGCTCGAACTTCCGCACGTCTTCGTCGAGCGTTGCCAACTCGCCAGCGGGGATGTAGGGCGGATTCGAGACGATCAGGTCAAACTCGGTCCCTGCGGTGAGTGGGGCGAACAGGTCACCTTCGAGGACCTCGACACGTTCCCCCAGTTGATGCTGTTCCACATTCTTCCGGGCCATTGCGACCGCGGCGGGGCTGAGTTCAACCGCGGTGACGGTCGCGCCGGGGGCGTTCTTCGCGATCGCGATTGCCACGCACCCCGAACCCGTGCAGAGATCGAGCACGCGCGGCGTTGACTGCGGTTTCAGGAGCGTCAGGGCTTCCATGACGAGGGTTTCGGTATCCGGTCGCGGGATCAGCACATCGCCCGTGACCTGAAAATCGAGGCTGAAAAACTCCCGATGACCGACCAGATAGGCGACGGGTTCGCGCTGAGCACGGCGTTGGACCAGACCGCGCATTTGGGCGCGAACCGCATCGGTCAACGGATCGTCGTATTGCGTATAGAGTTGAATCCGGCGACACTGACGGCAGTGGGCGAGGAGGATCTCAGCGTCGAGCCGCGGGGTGTCGCTCCCATACTTTGTGAGATGTCCCGTTGTCCATTCGAGCACCCGGCGGACGGTCCAGACATCGGGAGCGGGAGCCGCGGGTGGAGTCGGGGGCGAGGGATTCAAGGGCGCATCCTGCGAAACAAACGATCGGCATCCGGACGATGAACGCTTCAGGGAACCACATGTCGACCAGCGCTGCAAGCCTGCCGCTGACGTTGGTCCTGTTGCTGGGGTTGGGCTGTCAGCCGGCCACGGCTCCGCCAGCGGTGGCGGTGGACCCGATTGAGCGGCCCGTGAACGCAAATTCCGCTGTGGCTCCGCAGGAAATCGCGGCGGGCGACCAGCCGACGACGGCGGAACCGGTCGACGAATGGACGCAGTCGAAACGGGAATTGGCGATTTTCGCGCTGGCCTCACTCCAGGTGCAGCGTGTCAGCATGTTGAACGAGCGGGCTGTCCAGCGCGAGCTTCAACTCAGTGATGCACAGAAAGCGGCCGTCAAGAAGCTCCAGGAGCAACTTGATTCAACGCAGCAGGACCTGCTGTTGTTGCGGCCCGAGAATCAGCGGGAAGTCCTCGAAGATCAATTCGAACCACTGGCGACGCGCATCAGCAGCGAAATTGACGAACTGCTGACTCCGGAACAGCAGGAGCAACTTTTTCGCCGGGTCATCCGTCGACAGAACGGTGCGATTGTCTTTCTGTTGCCCGGTTGTGCCGAGCGGATGGAGTTGACCGAAGAACAAGTCGATGCGTTCTATCGGATCGTGGATGATTCCCGACGGGCGATCAACTGGGATGCCCTGCCGAGTCCGATTGAAATTGCCCGCATCATGCTGCGGGCGACCGCCGCACGGAAGAAAGCCGAATTGATGCTGACTGAAGAACAGTCGGCGCGGTGGGCCGAGTTGCGGGCGGATTGAACATCTTGGCTCCCGACAGTGGGAGTGCGACCTCCGGGTAAACGGACGCGCCCCTTTGATCCGCTCATCACGCGGAGCGTGATGGCTACTTTGGCAGGCGTTCGCGAACGGTTTTGAGACGGGCAGCGGCTCGATCGGCCTGGGATGTTGCACGTTCGAGCAGCGCTTTGCTGTCTGGAGAGGGGTTTTCCGCGTAATGCAGTTTCGCCCGGCGTTCGAAGTCCTGCTCGTTCTCGAGGATCTCCTGGGCAATGAGGTAGTCGTGCCAAGGATCCGAACTCGACCAGCAACCGGTCGTGACAACGAGCATCACCAGCCCCAGCCAGCGCACAGCGGTCATGACCAGCTCCGATTCTGAACATCGCCTGAGGTATCCATCGACAGGCTCAAACCGCTCTCCGGCAGCCATGGGGAGTGACAAGCAAAACCATGGGGTCGGCGTATCGCGATCATCACACCGGCCTACTGTGAAAAGGCGGAATTGAGAGATCGGAGCAGCGCCTGTTCGAGGTCGGCGTCGCGTCCCTGGCTGATCCAGCCGGACGGAGTCGCCTGACCGACGACCACATCCAGGTCCCGCTGCAGCGGGTTGTTATCGAGAAAGGTCGCCGCTCCCGGAGAATTCGCAGCCCGGGCGACATCTTCGAGTTCTTTGATCGTCTGCACGCCGACCAGGAACCCCCCTTCCACTGGGGTGATGCTGAAGATCGCTTTGCGGCGGATCGACTGCAGCGTACTTTCCCAGCGGTTGGCAGCGCCGATGGTCTCGGTATGCCAGGGTTCCAGGACGCTCGCGCCGGTTTTGTATCGGGTCTCGATCATCCCATCGAGTTTGTTCTCCCGTTCGATCTCGAAGAGATAGCGATGGGCAACATCGACGGTCCGTTCCCAGACGAATTCGCCATCGTTCGCGCGCACGAGAATCGGATTGGTGACGGAGGGCTGGCGCTGACCGGGGAACGACGCACAACCGATCACAACCGCTGCGCACAAGCCGACTTTGATGATCGCGGCGAGCGCACCAGTTCTGCGGCGACGATTCCGGGAAGCTTCGTTCATAAAGCGTAATTTCGCAGGAGGCGGCTTTTGCAGCAATCCCGAGTTCACCCGGCTGAATTGGCCGTGGATGGTGGCTGAAGACCGTCTTGACGCTCATTCCTGCATTTCCTACAAACCGCCCGCTTCCGGTCCGCAGAGGTGCGGGGCCGCGCTCAGCGTTTCAGCAGGCTGCACATCCAGAAGGACCATCGTTGATGTTGCATCGCCGATCGATTCACTCGCGATCGCCTGTGCTGAATGCCCGCCTGTTTGTGGCTGTCATGGGCTGCATCGGTTGGTCATGCCTGGGATGTGCTGGTGGTCCGGTGGGTGCGCGCTACAAGCCGGACACGCTGCCTGCCACGATGGTGGCTGCCCGACGTGAGAATTCGAAAACGATTGATCTCTCGCGTTTAGCAAGTGCCGTGGGGAACAACGAACTGATCGACCGGGGTGATGTCCTCGACGTGACGATTGCCGCGGGCTTGACCGATAAAGACGTCGTTCCGCTGACCGTGCGTGTCCGCGAAGACGGCATGGCCGATGTCCCGGTCGTCGGGCCGGTGGCGGTGGCCGGGATGGAACTGGAAGAAGCCGAGGCGGCGATCTCGGCCCGCTGCATCGAGCGGCAGTTGTATCGCGCACCCTATGTCACGGTGACTTCCAAAAAGAAACGGGTCAACCGCGTGACGGTGGTCGGTGCCGTGAAAAAGCCGGGGGTCTACGAGATCCCCAAACGGAGCAGCGATCTGCTCGCAGCGATTGTGGCCGCCGAAGGCTTGGACGAAGACGCCGGGACGAACGTAGAAATTCGCAATCCGATGGTCGATCGGAGCGGGCGACCAATTTCTCCCCAACCGAATTCTGGACCCATCGCTGAGAATCAACCCGACGGGATCAACGCCGTCGGCTTCTCGAGCGCAGCAACACAGACGTCGGTCTCGGGCACGATGCGGACGGTAAAAGTCGACCTGATTAAGGCCACCAAAGAGGGAACCAGCCAGTACGTCATCGAAGACGGCGGCGTGGTGATGGTCGAAAAACGCGACCCGGAACCGATCCACGTGCTGGGACTGGTCAAAACGCCCAATCGGTATGAGATGCCGCTGGGGCAGGATCTGCGACTGCTGGACGCGCTCGCGCTCGCGGGCGGGGTGAACAGCCCGGTGGCGAACAAGGTCTATGTGATTCGCAAGCGACCCAATTCCAACGAAACCGCGATCGTTGATCTGCGGATCTCGGATGCCAAGCAGAATGAAAAGAACAATCTGCGGCTCTCGCCCGGCGATGTCATCAGCGTCGAGCAGACACCAGCCACGGTCATCGTCGACGTGTTGCGCTATGTGAATCTGGGCATCGGTGCTTCGCTGCCGCTGACAGGCATCTTCTAGTCTGCAGCACAACGAAAGATCAGGTCTTATGGAAGTCGGGAACGATCCCTCTGCAGCAGCCACACCGCATTCTTCCGCGGTTGCGGAACTGATGCGCTTCCTGCAGATCGTCTGGCTGAAGAAGTTTCTGCTGGCATTCTGTATTGCAGTGGCGGGTGGACTCGGTTTCCTCTATTACACGACTGCGACCCGCAAATACGAATCGAGCGCCGATGTGCTGGTTCTGCAGACCGGCGGGCTCTCGATGGAAAAATCCGATCGCTCGATGCAGTCGGTGCAATCTCAGTTGCCGACCTATCAGAAAGTCCTCGTCAGCAACACGGTGCTGGAGCGGGCGATCCGGACGCTGCCTGCAAAGCATCGCATCGATTTGAAGGGCATCGACAAAAGCAAGTGGAGTGACACCCTGCGGAGCGGACTCAGCGTCTCTTCTACGCGACAGACCAACATCATCAGTCTGCGGTACGTCTCCCGGTCTCCCGAGACCTCGGCTTTTGTCGTCACTGCCGTGGTGAATGCCTATCTCAAGTTCATGGAAGAGCAGCACAAAAGCAACTCCCGTGATCAGTTGGACTCACTGACCAAGGAAAAAGAAGAGCTGGAATCTCAGCTCGTGACGAAGGAAGGGACTCTCCATCAACTCAAAAGTCAATCCGGATTGCTGCTCACGGGAACAGGAACTGGCAACGGGAGCGACAACGAATCGCACATACTGGTGGAGCGGGCGAAGAAGTTGAATTCGGCGCTGGCCGATGCCGTGCAAAAGACGGCCGACGCCCAGGCGTTCTACGTGGCGGTGTACCGGGCGGTGGAATCGGGCGGCGACATTCACCAGTTCGTCATGCAGGCGATGGACGGGGTCGGTCGTGATCTGTTCCTTAAAGAAATTGGCCTGGGGAGTGCTGACGGGTACATGCTCGCCGGCTTCGAGAAACAACTGAACGACGACCGCGCCCTGCTGCAAAATCAACTGGTGAAACTCGGGCCCGCCCATCCCGATGTGCTGCAAACTCAGCAACGGATCAGCGGGACCGAGTCGTACCTGCTCAACCGCAACGCTACGATCGCCCAGACCATCAAGCAGATGCGGAAGAACGATCTCGCGCCGCGGCTGCTGCAGATGTCGCAGCAGAAATTCCTGCATACCCAGGCCCAGGAACAGGCCCTGCGGCAACAGTTCGACCAGGCGCATCATGAAGCGCTGGCGATGAACACCCAGCTCGCTGATATCGAACGGATGGAGAACGACTGCCGTCGGTTGCGAACCTATTACGACCTGATTCTCGACCGCATGAAGGATGTCGATCTGGGAGCCGACAGCGGACTGCGAATCAGTGTGGTCAGCGACGCCCGGATCCCGCTCCGACCGGTGTCGCCCAAGCTGTCCATCATCGGGCTGATGAGTCTGATGTTCGGGGTAACCTTTGGCCTGGGGTTGATTTATCTCCTGGATGCGATCGACGATCGCTTCAAATCGCCGGATGAACTCAAGTGGCAGCTTGGTTTACCCGTCCTGGCGATGATTCGTCAGATGCGTGAACTTCCCGGCAGCGGCATTCAGACCGTGCTGACCTTCGCCAGACCCGACAGCGTCGAATCGGAATGCTTCCGGACCCTCCGCAGTGCGATCACCTTTATCGCCGGTGATACGCAGCGGCTGGTGGTCACCAGCACCGAACCCGGTGATGGGAAAACCACCACGCTCGCCAATCTGGCTGTTGCGTTCGCTCAGGCGAATAAGAAGACGCTGCTCATCGATGCCGATCTGCGTCGTCCCGGGATGACGCAACTGCTTGAATTGAAAGGACCGCGCGGGTTATCGCAGGTTCTGCGGGATACGCAGGACATCGCCGACAGTTGCCTCGAAAATATCTTCAACATCGGTGTCGACAACCTCGATGTGATGCCCTCCGGTCCTCGTCCGGCCAACCCCTCCGAACTGCTTTCGACCGAACGCTTCAACGATATCATCGCCTGGGCTGAAACCATCTACGACCAGATTCTGATCGATGCTCCGCCGATCCTCGCGGTGACTGATCCCGCGATCGTCGGCCGCATGGTTGACGGGGCGATCGTCGTCGTCCGTCCCGACAAGAACCGTCGCAAGATGGTGTTGCGGGCGATCGAGTCATTCCGGGCGACCGGTGTCCGGGTCCTTGGTCTGTGCGTCAACCACCTGGCGAACAACGTTTCGACCGAATACGGTTATGGCTACGGTTACGGTTACGGCTACGGCTATGGTCACGAGGATGCCCCGGAAGTCGCTGCCGATGCCGCCCCCCACAAGTTCGAAACCGATGATGACGACGACGTGGTCACCTACCGCCGGGCGGCTTAGGTGCAGAGCAGTTTGTCATCCGTGAGGGATTTTTTGATGGTCTGGAGAGCTTGCAGTCTATCTCTGGTCCTGCTGACCGGCATCTCCTTGTCTGTCCATGCGGAAGAGCTCACCTTGCCCGCGGGGTACGCCCCGGCTGCGGCGGAAGTCGGCAAGATTGTGGGTGCCCTGTCCAAGGGGAAAGTCGAAGCCGCCGCGGAACTCTTTGGGTCGCGACTTCCCCGTCCGCCGGAAGCACCGAAGACACCCTTCGAGCCCTCCTTCCTGGATACGTTCACCAAGGCGTACGCCGCCTTTCCACGCGACGTCGATCAACTGGAACTGACGGGTTGGCAGCCCCTGTCTTCGACTTCGGCCTATCTCTATTTCGTGATCGAGTCGCCCGCGGGACCGTTCATGTGCTGGTGCCTGGTCCAGCAGCGTCCGGAGCGGGGTTATGTCTTTCAAGGGATGTCGTTCCATCACCTCGCCCATCCCGATCCGGCAAAAATGAAGTTTCTTCCCACCGAACTCTATCCGATTCTGCGGCCGTCCAAGCCGATCAGTATCGACCTCCCTGCCCCCGAATGATCGAGTTGACCGGAAGTTGTTGATGCCGACCCCGCTGGCACGTCCCGGTGTTCCACTCACTCCACTGGGCTTCGGTGCCTTCAAGACTGGTCGGAACGAAGGGATCAAGTATCCGCAGGGGTACGCGCTTCCCGACGAGTCCGCCGTCTCTGCCCTGCTGAACGGGATCCTCGATCTCGGATGCACGCTGATCGACACGGCCCCGGCGTATGGTCTCAGCGAAGAACGCATCGGCCAGGCGATTGCCCATCGCCGGAATGCCTACCTTCTCTCGACCAAAGTGGGTGAGACGTTCGCGGACGGCCGCTCGACCTACGACTTTTCCCGCGCAGGAATCGAACAGAGTCTCACACGCAGTTTGAAACGCTTGCGGACCGATGTGCTCGACCTTGTGCTGATCCATTCCCCGGGTGATGACCAGCACGTACTGGAACAGACCGATGTGGTCGCGGTGCTGCACGAGTGGAAAGCCCGTGGTGCGATCCGCACGTTCGGGCTCTCGGGTAAGACGCCAGCAGGGGCGCAGCTCGCACTCGCCTGGGCCGATGTGCTGATGGTCGAGTATCACCAGCAGGATGTCTCGCACGCCGCCGTGATCGCGGAAGCAGGGACGCGCGGAGTGACGGTGCTCGTTAAGAAAGGGCTGGCTTCCGGGAAGCTTCCACCCGCCGCAGCGATTCAGTTCGTCCTTGCCCAGCCAGCCGTTCAATCGCTGGTTGTCGGCGGACTGAGTCTCGCCCACTTCCAGGCGAACTGGGCGACCGCTCAGGCGTGTCGAACCGTGGAGTCTGACTGAATCGGCTCAATCGCGGTCGCGTTCCGGGGCCGCGAAGACGCAAGCGTGGTTGTCGGACGCGGGGGACGCTCGATAAGATCGGTGGGCATCGCCCCCCACATCTTGAGTGACCCGTTCAGGAGCCGACTGTGACACGTACGCTGACCTCGTGGATGCTGCTCTTCGCCGCTGCTGTCTCGATGAGTGGGTGCAACTCGGGCAGCGCGCCGAGTAACCAAGGGGCAACCGTCGGGAACGGTCCGCAGGCGGCTCCGGCGAATGGCGAGAAAATCTATCGCATCGCCGTGATTCCCAAGGGGACGACGCACGAGTTCTGGAAGTCGGTCCATGCTGGGGCCGAGCAAGCCGCGAAAGAACTCGGGAATGTGCAGATCCTCTGGAAAGGTCCGGTCCTGGAAGCCGATCGCGAAGGCCAGATCCAGGTGATGCAGGACTTCATCATTCAGAAGGTCGACGGGATCTGTCTCGCGCCGCTTGATTCGCAGGCGCTGGTCGAATACGTCGAAGAAGCTGCGGAGAAAGGGGTCCCCGTGGTGATCTTCGACAGCGGCCTCGACCGCGAAGACAAGCTCGTCTCGTACGTCGCGACCGACAATCTCAAAGGGGGCGAACTCGCCGGACATCGGTTGGCGGAAGTGATGGGCAAGCAGGGCCAGGCGATCGTACTCCGCTACAACCAGGGAAGCGAAAGCACCCATCAACGGGAAGAAGGCTTCCTCAAGTGCCTGCGTGAGCAGTACCCGGCGATCAAGATTCTCTCGTCCGAAGAGTATGCCGGGACGACACCCGAATCATCCCTCGAAAAAGCCCAGCAGGTGCTGCAGAAGTATAAGACCGAAGTCACCGGCATCTTCGCGGTCTGCGAGCCGAATGCGACGGGCGTGCTCGGTGCGCTGCAGGAACTCGATCTGGCTGGGAAGGTGAAGTTTGTCGCCTTCGACCCGAACGTCCCGCTGGTCAACGGTCTGAAGGATGGAAAGGTCGACGGCATCGTCCTGCAGGACCCGGTCCACATGGGCTATGAATCGGTCATGACGATGATGAAGTCACTCCGCGGCGAACCGGTCGAAAAGCGGATCAGCACCGGCGAGTACGTCGCCACTCCCGAAAACATGAACGAAGACCGGATGCAACAACTCCTCAAACCCGATCAGTTCCACGACTGATCCAGCCCACAGCCAGCCATCCCCTCGTGATCACGTTCCACGCGGGAACGAGCGAAGCTTGCGGCAACGGGTGGCGGGGGCGCTCCGCGCTAGCGGAAGCCCCCGATCGGAATCGCTGACCGGTCGACAGAACTGGAAAACTGGTGGGATTGACTTTCACTATCACATGCGTAGGGTAGCTGTGACTGTTCCGGGGGCTTCCGCTTCGCGGAGCGCCCCCGCCACCCGTCGCCGGTCGGATACCTGTGAGGCCACTTTGGACGCCATGCCCAAACAAAAGACTCGACTGAAAGACGCGATGCACCTTGAAGGCTTCGACGACAAGAGCACGAAGGTCTTTGATCACATGCTCTCACTCTACGATTACTATGAAGAGCTTCATCCTGTGATCGACAGCGAAGATTTTCGGAGGAAGTACGGAGTAGTTAGATTGGTCGGCACGAAGTATGACGCCAAAGGGAAGATCGAGGAGCAGTGGGAGAATTATTACACCGCAGCCGGTGCGTTGTCTGGTGGCGTTGTTCGAGACCAGTATGGTGCTGTCATTCGAGAGATGAAGATTTGAGTATGCCACTGTGGCCTAACCATACGCTGCAGTGAACCCGGCTTGAGCACTGCGGTTGCAATCGTGGCGTCCCGTGGGCCGGGTCGCTGAGCTTGGGTCGTTCGGCAACTTCGAAGTTCCTGTAGGGTGGGCTGTGCCCACCATCTTTCCTTTCCTCATCGAGAAGACGGTGGACACAGCCCACCCTACAATTCCGCTGATTACGCGGAGCGTGATGGCTACTCTGGCGCGGTGATCCACTCCAGTTTGAAGCGGGCGCAGACGATTGTCTTGTTCCCTTCGTACAGACAGAGCACATCGCCGTTCGGCAGCACCGCCAGGTCGGAATATGCACTCGGGCCGGCTTCCAGCGTCTTGTTGACCGGCCAGGTGCGGCCATCGTCGCGGCTGAGTTTGATCGAGAGATTCTCGCGCTGACCACGACCGGCGGGGATTTCTTTTCCGCTGGCGTCCAGTCCCAGTCGGTGCGGGTTCGAGAAGATCAGCGTCCCCGCTTGCGATGGATGAGCGATGATGCTCGCCATGCAGATCGGCTCCCATAACTGCTCGTGGAACGCGGGCTTCATCCACTGCCGCGCCCCATCAGGACTCATCGTCAGTAGTTTGCGGTTCGCCTTCGAGACACTCCGCGTGACGAGCAGCACGCGGCCATCCGACAGTTCGGTCAGCATCGTCTCGTTGGGATTGCCGAAGTCCCCTTCATTGGGCACGGCGAGATCTCCCGCCTGCCAGGTGCGGCCGTGGTCATCACTAAAGATCGTCGCTGCCGCTGAGGGGGCATGATCGCCCGTTTTGCCATAGGCCAGCCAGATCGGCACCACCAGCCGGCCGGTCTTCAACTGAATGCCGTGCCCCGGGCCGGTCGCGATCACCTTCCAGTCGTACTTCGATCGAAACGGCTCGAAGGTCGCGGTGATGTCGACCGGTGCGCTCCAGCTGACGCCGTCATCAGTGCTGCGCATCGCATAGCAGCGGGCGTAATTGAGGCAGTACAGGAACTCGATGGCACCGGTCTCACGGTCGACGATCGCGACGGGGTTGTTGACCGTTTGCTCGTGCTCGCCGCCGGTTTTCTTTTTGGGATTCCCTTCGAGTCGCGGCCCCTGATGGGCAATCCGAACGGCGGGTTCCCACGTCTGCCCGCCATCGGACGAACGGCGGAGATGAACTTCGATCTCGCCCCAGTCGGACGCGTTATTCTTCCTCGCTTCGGAATACGCGAGGACCGTCCCCTTCGGTGTGACGACGATCCCGGGAATGCGATAGAGCGCGATCCCGTTCAGACCGGGCGGAAAGACGTCGGTCTGCGTCAGTCGCGGTTCGGCTGCACAGAGTGAACCTGTCAGAAGCAGCAGGGACCAGACGAGTCGAACAGGTTGGATCATGGCAGCTGTCTCCGGGAGATGTGAGTCCGAGGTCGTCTTAACGAAGGCGCTTGTCTGTGGCGGAGCATGACATCCCTGTGCACCAGTCGAAATCATAACGTTGGAAGCCCAGTCTCGCGTCAGTCCGGCACGCGGACCACTTGGATCTGTGCGGATTCCAAGAATTGCCTAAGCCGAATCTGACCTGCGCACGATGAGAGTTCGCTTGTCAGTCGGTGGACTGATCGACATGCTGCTGGTCTGTCCCCTCTTCTGGTGATGACTCACAAGACTCTGGGAATTGCGATGGCCAAGACCTGTGATGCCTGCGGCAGCAAAATCAATTGGGGTGGCGAGCAAGTCGGAACTGCGACCTTCTGCAACAACGACTGCTATCAGAAGTTTGTTCTGAACGAGATCGTCACCCAGCTCGATCCGGATTTGGTCCAGCAGGCAATTGCCGATCTCCATCAGGGGGCATGTCCTGAATGTGGGGGGGAAGGTCCGATCGACATGCACACCTCGCATCGTGTCTGGTCGGCACTCTTTCTGACCTCGTGGAGCAGTCATCCTCAGTTGAGTTGCCGCAGTTGCGCGACGAAAGCCAAACTGACTTCAACACTGTTCTGCGGCGTCCTTGGCTGGTGGGGTTTTCCGTTCGGCCTGGTGATGACCCCCGTGCAGATCATCCGCAATCTGGCAGAACTGGCGGGGGGGCCGCGGCCGGATGCTCCTTCTGCAGAATTGAAGCGCATCGCCAAACTCCACTTAGGGACCAATGTGCTCATCGCGTCGCAGCAGCAGAAAGGGACGGCCCCGGTTTTTGAGGACAACGACGAAGTGATGGAGGTCGACGAGTAGCGGAGCGTGAGAGCGTCGCCTTGCGAAGGTATGATTCGCCCTGACAGCCTGCTGAAAGAGTCTCCTGGTTCACAGACAGGAATGTCTGTGCCACCGAATACATCAAAAAGATCTAACGTTCAGTGGGACAGACAGTCCTGTCTGTCTGTTTTTGAACAGGCCGCGAAGGTCTGCGGTCTCTCAGGGCGAGAAGCGAACGAAATGGATCATCTCGACGGACTGGGTTCACGGGTCTTTGTGACCGACTTCGACGGCACAATGACGCGGGTCGATTTCTATGAAGTGCTGATGTCGGCTGCGGAAGGGACGATGCCCGATGCCTGGGCCGAGTGTGTCGCCGGGCGGATGACGCACGTCGTTGCGCTGAACGCGATCTTTCAGCACGCCTCGCATGATCCCGCGGTGCTGCGGTCGCTGCTGCCGGAGGCGAAGCTCGATCCACGGACCCCGGCGGCGGTGGAACGCTGGGTCCGTGCGGGATGGGATGTGGTCGTCGTCTCGGCCGGGGCGACCTGGTATATCGAGGAACTCCTCGCCCCCATTCGTCCGCTTGTGCGGATCATTGCGAATCCGAGCACCTGCACGGCTGAGACCGGGTTGACCATGGGCTGGCCACCGCGGGAATCGCCGTGGTATTCGGCGCACTTCGGCGTCGACAAAGGGAACCTGATTCGCGCGCTGCAGGCCGATCCGGCGCGAACAGTCTATTTCGCAGGAGACGGTCGTCCCGACATTACCGCTGCGCGACTGGTTACCGACGAAGGCCGGTTCGCGCGGGGTTGGCTCGCCGAAACGCTGGCTGCGGAAGGACTGTCCAGCCGTCCGTTCGACGGCTGGGCCGACATCGCCGATGCCGTCCTCGATTAAGTCGCTTGCGTCTTCGCGCTCATCTGAATGACGTTCTACCGCCCCGTACTCAACTGACTGGAGGCCACGCCGAACAGCGCCCCTTCCAGCAGATGCCGTTCGATGAACGCACCGACGGCTTCCGCCTTGGTGTACTGCAACAGGATGTAATCACCCGGTTGAATGATAATCCGCTCGGACGGATTCCGCAGGGCGTCGTACAGGTTGATGCTGACCGGAATCTGCGTCCCATCGGGGAGCGGGCGGAGCACGACGATCCGACTCGCCGAGATCGAGACATCGCCGTTGAGGGCCGATTGCCCGCCGATCGATTGCGTGGCCCGGCTGCCGCCACCACCGCCGTTCTGTCGTCCCTGAGCAATCGCAATCGCGGCGAGGACATCCAGATCGTAGTCCCGCGGCAGAGTGTACTGTCCCCCACCCAGCAGACCGCCCGTGTAGAAGACTTCAGTATCGCGTGATTCGATGAAGACGATATCTCCATCTTCGAGAATGATGTCCGACTCGGTGATATCGGTCCGTTCCCCCGGTCCCAAACGAACGGGAATCCGGATGATGTGACGTCCATCCAGGGAATCACCAATCTCGACGCCACCCATGCCAGCGGCCCAGGCAGCCGATTGCTGACCGAAATCCGGAACGGACATGGTGCTTGGTGCACCGCTGTTGTACGGGTCGGCAGTCATCGTTTGCGGAGACAGCGCGGGCGGTGCAGTCGGCCAGGAAGGCATCGTCGGTTGCGGAGTGAACTGTGGCTGTCCCTGCATCGCCGCACCCGCTCCCCACTGTGGGGCAGGGGGAAGGCCCGCCGGTGCGGGTGGCATGGAATGAGGTTGCATCAGTGGGGGTTGGGCAAGTCCCGAGGGAGTCGAGGCGGCTGGTCCCCAGTTGGGCTGCGGTTGAGTCGAGTACGGTGGCTGCGGCGTCATCGGTGCAGGAACTGCCTGGTACGCATCGTGCGGCATGGCAGCCGGGGGAGAAGGCGGTGCAAATTGCGGCTGATAGGGCTGCAGCTGATAAGGCGCGGGCTGTCCCGGTAAAGCCTGGTCGGACGGAGAAAGATACGGATTCGCCGTGACCGGACCCAGGGCCGGTTCGGGGATCGGTGCCAGTGGAGCAGGCGCAGCGGCAGGCGCGCTGAAACCGGGACCTCCTGAGCGGCGGTAATCGCCGTGGGGATTGACCGCCGGATTGGGCGTCCCCCAACCGGGATCCTGCCCACGAATGATGGTCCCGGTCGAGCCCCGCGCTGCGACGGCATTCGCCCATGTCGAGCGATCGGCCGTGGGGACTCCTCGTGAACGGTGTGCGGCCCGAATCACGTAGATCGCGTTCTCCGCATCGGTCCCCGGCAGTCCGCCGGTCTCTGCCAGTGCGTTCAACACGTCGTTCTTGTAAGCCGGAAGATTGACGACTTTCCCGGTGCCGCGTTTCAGCGAACCCAGGTTCAGTGTTCCTGCCTGACCCACCGAGACTTCGTTCGATGATTCCTGCCGAATGACCAGCACGCGATGCGTCCGCGGACGCTGCAGAGCTACGAAAATGCGATCACGTCCGGGCACCAGAATCTGGCGATCGGTGGTGTATGCCCGGCGGATCCGCTCTTCGACATCGACCAGGGTGAGACCACGCACCGCGACCGAACCAATCAACGGCAGCGAGATCGTCCCATCTTCACGCACCGGCAGCGGGAACCCAATCGTCGGCACAACATCCTGAGTCACCGGAAAGTACACCGGGGGATGTTCGTTAGTCTTCCCGAGAATTCCTTCGATATAAATCGCCAGCAAATCACCTGTATCGACAAGATGCGTTGGCGGTGGCGTTTGTCGTAGCAAAGAGAGATCGATGGTTTGCTGTCCGGAGCGGCTCGGTCCGCGAAATTCATCGGGGACATACCGGGCCGGAACTCCTTTAATCGGGCGAAACGCAGCGCAGCCGGCCGTCAGTGCCAGGAGCACTGTCAGACTGAGCATTCCATAACGGGGTTTGATCATCTTGATGCATCCATTCGTCGCAAGCAGTCCGACGGAAGTCGAGCAGCGGCAGTTACCAGCCATTGCCCGGAGCACAGCCCCCTCCGCCAGACCACGAACTGACGACCCGGCGGAATTGTGCAACGCCACCCGCTTCACCTGACTGCAGGCCCGCGGAATAACCGGCGTACCACTCGTCGACTAAGGGTTGACCAGCGCAAGAACGGTAGTAAGCGTTCCAGTATTTCGCGGGGGGGATCGCCGGGACGCGCGACGGTCGCCCGAACGCTAAATCGACATACGCTTGGGTAAACCCGTCCTCAAAGTGTTTGGAAGGCCGGCTACCTTTGCAGTCGTAACTCTTCAGCGCGTCCTCGGCGCAACGTTGAGCGGTCGATTTCGTGACCCAGTCGTCGAGACAAGGGACGTAACAGGACGGAGCTGTTTTCGGCGGCACGCAATCGCTGCAGTGCTGTCCGGTGGCGCAGCCCGCCAGTAAACCGGCGAATCCTGCCGTGATCAGTCGGCGCCTGGTCATTCCGTTGGCTTCCCCTCGTGCCAAGTCGGACACAATCCCGGCGGACGGCCATTCCAGCGGTTTCAGCCGGTCGACGATCCACCCCCCTGAGGCGCAGCGCGGCTGCCCCCTGTCGAGTTATCGGAAGTCCGAACGTAACGAATGCACCGTTTTTTCGGTGCGTAGTCGCTGTGACGGATAGTATTCGGCTGCCGCTTCTTCCGGATTCCCCGCTCGAGCGAGAATCGCTCAAGTTGTCCCGTCAGACGATTGTGGGTCTCAGCTATGGACCCGGCGTGATGAACGACCCTACCAGCGAGCGAGCGATCAGCATGCGTGTCAACACACAGAATTGTGGTGGAAGCCCAGGCTTTCGCAGGCTGATGATCGGTCTCCCGGCCCACAGACAGGAATGTCTGTGCCCCGCAAAAGTCCAGGAGAATTTGCCATTCAGTAGGACAGACATTCCTGTCTGTCTCTTGTTCTTAGAGGTCATCCACCAGAAGAACTGTCGTCGACCGCGGCCCGTGGGCACCGATGACGAGGGATTGTTCGATGTCGGCCGTCTTCGAGGGGCCAGCGATGAAGCCGCCGAATTGCGGGCGATCGAAACGGATTCGCTGGTACGCTTCGCCGAGATTGTTCACGATGGCACGGGTGGAGACCACAATTGCCAGATGCTCGCAGAGGAAGTAGATCGCGCGATGCTTCACTGCAGCATCGGTGACCCACACCGCTCCATTTTCAGCGACGGCAAACTCGGCAGCGACAATCGCGAAATCAACATCATCCAGCGCGTGGGGATCCTGGACCGTCTCCAGCTCGACCGTCCCGCGGCCGACGCCCGGCACCAGCGTGACGATTTTCTGCGCCGGGGGATACGCGGGGATCGTGGCGAGGGCTGCATCCGCCGCTTCCCGATTGGGAACGCGAACGCACCGACCCCCAATCATCGTCAGCACCTCGGTGAACTGCGCGACCGGATCGGGATACACAATCCACGGCCCATCGAGCGCCGGCAAGGGCGACGACTCCGGCAGGTTCTTGCGGATCGCTTGAAGGATGTCAGCACGCGGCATGGGAGTGACAGTGGACAGGAGAAAGTGGACAGTGAATAGGGCAGGCTCCCGCCTGCCATCTGTATGCGCGGACGGGGCGCAAGCCCCCCGGTTTCGTCTAATGCACCGGGGGGGAGGCCCCGACCGCTAAACGATCAGCCCTTCCGTTTGCGGTACCAGTCGCGGAAGCTTTCCTTCGGCATCGGCGGAAGTTCGCGTTGTTTGCCCCAGTCGTTGAAGCGGTTGTAGACCATGAACCGCGGCAGCTTGGGCAGGAGCCAACGACCCCAGCGGCCGACGAACGCGAACCGCCGGGCACTCCCGAACATCATCCCCGCGCACTTCATGGCCATCCGCTTGCTCCACGGGAGCAGCTTGCGGACCGCGATCTCCTTCCGCCAGGTGAGAAGTTGCGTGTGCAGATCGATCTTCACCGGACAGACATCGCTGCACGAACCACACAGGCTGCAGGCGAACGGCAGGCTGTTGTAGCTCTTCGCATCGCGCGAGGGCGCGAGAATCGAACCGATCGGACCGGGAACGGTCGTCTGATAGCTGTGTCCACCACTGCGACGATAGACCGGACACGTATTCATGCACGCGCCGCAGCGGATGCAGTTCAGCGATCGGCGGAACTCGGGGCTACCGAGAATCGCACTGCGGCCGTTGTCGACGAGGACGATGTGCAACTCGCCTCCCGGTCGCGGACCGTGGAAATGTGACGAATACGTCGTGATCGGCTGCCCGGTGGCCGAACGTCCCAGCAACCGCAGGAAGATGCTGAGGTCACCCAGCCGCGGAATCAGCTTCTCAATCCCCATGCAGGCGATGTGAACCTTGGGTAAAGAGACGCCGAGGTCAGCATTCCCTTCGTTCGTACAGACGACGAAGCCGCCGGTCTCGGCGATCGCGAAGTTCACGCCGGTGATGCCCACCTGGGCGTTAACGAACTCTTCCCGCAGCCGCTTGCGGGCTGCATTGACGAGATAGGGCGGATCGGTCGCACCTTTCTCAGTGCCGAGGACATCATGAAACAACTCGCCGATTTCTTCCTTCTTGATGTGAATCGCGGGGAGCACAATGTGGCTAGGTGGCTCGTCACGGAGCTGGACGATCCACTCGCCGAGGTCGGTATCCGTCACCGTGATCCCGTGCCGTTCGAGGAACGGATTGAGATGGCATTCCTCGGTGAGCATCGATTTGCTCTTCGCGACACGGGTCGCGTTGTGCTTCTGCAGAATGCTGAGGACGATCTCGTTGTGCTCGGCGGGGGTGCTGGCCCAATGGACATGAGCGCCGAGCGCCTGGGCCTGCCGCTCGAACTGTTCGAGGTAATCCGCCAGTCGCGACATCGTGTGCAGTTTGATCTGCGAGGCCCGTTGCCGCAGTTCCTCCCACTCAGGGAGGCTGGCGGCCATCTTGTCGCGTTTGGAACGCACAAACCATAGCGACTGATCGTGCCAGTGCGCCCGCGCGTCATTGGCGACAAACTCAGCTGCCGGCTCGGGATGCTTGCGAACAGCGGTGGTGCTCATCGTCGGGATTCAATCTCTCAGGGGACACACCCGCTCAATTCTGCGGAAAGCTCTCAGCGGTCGGTTCAACATCTTTGAGTTGCAACCACAGTTTTCGTGGACGGCGGACACGCAGTGCGACGTTCGTCGCCTGACTCACCAGCCATCCTGCAGCGTCGACCTCGATTGCCCGGTAGTTCTTTCCCCGCAGCCGCCACACTTCGGGTTTTCGTGAATCTCGATCGACGATCCAGACTTCAGGAACACCAATCTGAGCGTAGAAATCGAGCTTCTCGTCTGTCTCATCGCCTGGGCTGCGAATCTCAATCACCACGAGCGGGGCACCCTCGATGTGTGCCTCGCGGACTTGTCCTGATCGCGATGCATCTAACAGGACAAGATCCGGGATGCGGTAATCGTGCGGCCAGCCTCCCGAACGGGCAACATTCACTTCGCGATACACGCGACCGGTCGTCGTCGGCAACCAGTGCTTCCGCAACCAGCCTTCAATGCCCGAGGCGAGATCCTGATGCAACGGTCCGGGCATCGGCGGCATGTGCAGCACTCCCTCCCACATCTCGTCCCAGCGGTCTGTCCCATTCAGATGACGGGCCGCCAGAAACGGTTCCGGAACGTCGGCAATGACCCCTTTCATCGTCGATCTCCGTTCTTCAAGCCGGTTGACGGCCGGCGAGAATTTCTGCGACGTGCATCACTTTCAGTGGTTTCTTCTGTCGCGTGATCAGGCCATACAGATGCATCAGGCAGGACATGTCCCCCGCAGTCATCACTTCGGCACCCGCCTGCTCGTGGTCGTGAATGCGGTCGAGGCCCATCATGCACGAAACGGCTTCTTCCGCGACCGCGAAGGTACCCCCGAAGCCACAGCACTCATCCGGCCGCTGCAACGGCACAAGTTGAATCCCTTCGAGGGAACTCAGCAGTTGACCCGCCTTACTAAACCGCGGACCCATCACTTCGCTGCATGAACCCAGCCGCAATTCCCGCAGACCGTGACAGCTTTGATGCAGTCCCACGCGATAGGGAAAGCGGCCTTCGATCTTGTCGATCTTCAGCACGTCGGTGAGAAACTCGCAGAGTTCATAGGTCCGCTGCGTAACGTGTTCGTACGCAGGGTGCTCGTGGACCAGATCGTGGTAGTGCTGGCGAACCATCGCTGTGCAACTGCCCGAAGGGCAGACGATGTACTCGTAGTTGCGGAAGGTCTCGAGGAACAACCGCGCGACGGGGCGGGCGTCATCCGCACAGCCGGTGTTCGCCATCGGCTGACCGCAGCAGGTTTGTGCTGCAGGGAAATCGACCGTGCAGCCGAATCGCTCCAGCAGTTCGAGCGTGGCGATCCCGACCTGCGGATAGAGCTGGTCGACATAACAGGGGATGAATAACCCGACGTGCGGCATGGAAGCGATGGTGTTTCAACAAGCGGAACATGAACGCATCGTGATCGCATAATTATAGTCGCCCTGGGCCAGATGACGAAACCGCCCGGACGCCCCGTCATTCCGATGGCTGGGTCTCTTCTGTCGTGATCAACACCAGATGTGGCCAACAAAAACGCCGCGTTCGATGGAATCGAACGCGGCGTGTGCATCATCACCGGGCTGGCATCGCCAGAATTATTCCGGCTTCTTATCGCCTTCGGCGGGCTTGGCTTCTTCCTTGGGCGCATCAGCCGGCTTGGCTTCTTCCTTCGGAGCGTCCGCGGGCTTTTCTTCCGGCTTGGCCGGTTCCGCAGGGGCCGGTTCAGCCGGCTTTTCTTCGGGTTTTGCGGGGGTCGGTTCAGCCGGGGTCGGTTCCGTTGCGCTGCCGCCACCCGCCGGCAGCGGGACTTCCACGCCGCCGCCCGTCGTCGAACCGGCCTGGCCGCCGGTGCTCTTCTTCACGGTGTTCTTGGTGGCCGGTTCGGCACAGCCTGTAATGAACGCTGCACCCGTCAGTGCGAGCACACACCACTGAATCACGTTTTTCCGCATTGCCATGTTCTCTCTGATTACGAGCCAACGGGACCGCAGTCGGCCCGCCTGGACCGAGGCATTTCATCCCTTCAGACACTAGAGGCCAGCAGACGGCCACTTATTCCCACCTATTACAGACCGGTCGCCCGTCGATTGCAACCTCCCTGCGGATCGACAACGCCCGCTCGGGGAAATCCGCTTCCTGCCGGACCGATCATTTCGACCGATCAGCAAAGTTCCGCAGCACGCGATCTCAGCCCGGAGGTGCGGCATCTCCGGCTGCCGTCGAGCGCTTCGACGGAGGGATCAGGGCGGCCGGGGTCACGGCGACTGTCCGATACAAGCCGTCAATCACCTGCCGGGCAGCATCCCGAAGATGTGTCTGCAGAATGAGTTGCAACTGCTGGAGCGTCTCCCTGTCAGCTTCGATTCGGTCGAGCGTCTGCGTCACCGCGGCGGGGGTCATCGCGCCGCCAACGCCAACTTGGCTGACGAGCGTATCCAGTTCCTGCGGCTGCAGTTGCGCGAATCGATCGGGGGTTTCGGCGTGTGCGGTTGCGACGGCCGGATTCGTCGCCCAGTCGAACGCTGCCTGTTCACTCAGCAGTTCAACCGGCTGGGAAGTTGTCGTCGGTCGGACGAGCGCCTCCGGCGGGAGATCGAGCAGTTCCTGCAACTTGGAAAGGGTTGTCGCCCGCGGTTCCTGGATCGCGCCCCGTTCCAGATGCACGACGGTGGTACGGGCGATGCCAGCCTGATCTGCCAGTTCCGCCTGATTCCAACCTTTGCGAATGCGTCCCAGGCGAATCAGTTCTGCGAGCGATGGGGGCATGCTGAACTCCAGAAAGTCTCGCACATTCTAGGGCATTCCAGAACAAAGTCAAACTTATTGCGAACAATGTCAATCATTACGCAACTTTATGGTTGATTCACATGAACACTACGTGTACAATGTGGAGCGTGTGACGTCAAGGGCTGGTTGGAGGGTGGCCGCGAAGACGCAAGCGATTTTCTGAACGCGGTTTGTGTCGATGGTCACGTGGTTTGAGAGGTAAAAGGGACCCTGAACATGGTGCGTGAAGTGCGATTTTTGTGGAGCGACCCGAACGAACCGGCGCTGACTCCGTCTCAAGAACGGTCCGGAGAAGAGGACTGGGACGACTTTCCCCCCGAATTGTTGCCGAAGTCACCGCCTACGGAGAAGCCGGGGGCTTCGAGCAAGGCGAAGCGTGACCTGGCCGGTGCCGAGGAACCGCTTCCACAGACCCGTCCGCGCCGATCGCGAAAAGCTGGCTGATGGCCCCTTTCTCATTGAGCGTCGTTCCGTTCGCCTACACTCTCCGAGGAATTTCGATGTCGTCCCCAGTGTTTCGCAAGCAGATTTCGATTTTCGTCCCGCTGAATGATTGGAAGGCGCTGCGTCAGGAAGCGGCCCGGCAGCGCGTCCCGATGACCGAGATCTGCCGCCGCTGGATGGAACCGGGCTTTCAACTGCTCCGCCTCAATCCCGACCGTCCGCCAGTTTCGGATGACCAGGACGAAGAGTGAACGCGGACTGATCCCGTTTCAATCCGTTTACCGCAGTCTGATCCGCTTTTCAGGAATGTTGCCATGCCGATGAATGATGTCTCTGTGAGTGAACGCCGCCGGTATCCGAGCGATCTTTCGGAACGCAAATGGACGGCGATTGCGCCGCTGGTTCCTCCCGAGCAGGAACTCGGGCGGCCACGGTCTGCGGATGTCCGCGAGATCGTCAATGCGATCAACTATCGCTGGGAAACCGGCTGTGCCTGGCGGATGCTGCCGCACGACTATCCCCCGTGGCCGACGGTTTACACCTACTTCCGCACGTGGCGTCGGACCGGCGTACTGCGACAACTCCGGGATGCCATCGTGCGACCGTTGCGGAGTGCCCCGCGGGAGACTGCGCAGCCCGTTGATGCGACACCAGGCCGACTCGCGGCGGAACGAGTCGATGCCGGTTTCTCCGATCCCGATCAGCCAACTGTCTCCGACAGTCCAGCGACTGCCTCAACCGCCATTCCAGCTACTCGTCCCGCGGCGTGATCCAGCAGGAATCGTGCGGTTCCATGCCGATATGCGGGTAATATGTCCGCGCTCCCGGAGCCGCGATCAGCACGAGCATCGTCCGTCGGCCCGCTGCCGCATGTGTCCGTTGAATCAGTGCGCGGCCAATCCCGCGACCCTGTTCAGCCGCAGCGACTGCGAGGTCCGACAGGTAGGTTGCAAAGCTGAAGTCGGTCAACGCGCGCGAAATACCGACCAGCCGACCCTCGATTCGCGCGGTCACGATCACATCGGCCTCGCGGAGCATCTGCTCCAGCCGCGGGCGATCATCCACCGGGCGGCGTTCTCCCAGAGTCGACGCGATGAGGACTGCCCGAAACTCCTCCACGTTAAGGTCGGGTTCGAGCGCGTAGACGATCGCTGCGTCCGTCATTCGGTCACCACGGGATGTCCCGCGGTTTTCCAGCCGCGGAAACCGCCATCCATCGATATGACGTTCGTATAGCCCATTTTCTGCAGATTGTCGGCGGCGAGGGCACTGCGGAACCCACCACCACAGTACAGCACCATTTCCGTCGCAGGATCGGGGACGAGGGCTTCGATGTCGCGTTCGATGATCCCCTTGCCGAGATGCTTCGCGCCAGGGATTCGCCCGGCAGCCCATTCATGATCTTCGCGAACATCGAACAGCAGGATCGTTTCTCCTTGTTGCATCCGGTTGTGCACATCCGCGACCGTGCATTCCCGAATGTGCGGCCGAACCGCATCAACCAGCTTCACGAACTGCTCACCATGCTGCATCGCCATCGCCCCGCTCCTTCCAGCCAGAGAATCCACTGCGTGCAGCGTCCCATACCACGCGCAGGGATGCAAGAAATTGGAGGGAGGGAGTGGGCCGCAAAAAGTCGCAAAAGACGCAAAGGGGAAAGATGCAGAGGAAGAGGTTTGGCGACAAAATGCACAAAAGGACACAAATGAATGCCAGATGGAGGATGGCACTCAGGGTCGATGAAGACCCGTTCATTGGGCTTGCACTTCAGCTTTCATCCTTCTGCCTTCCTCATTCTTCCGTCTAGTTTGTGCTCTTTTGTGCCTCTTGTGGCCAAACCTGCTCGAAGATCCTTTTTGCGTCCAAATCTCCCTCCTCCAAACCGCTCTTTACCCGGTTTGCGGGTTCTGAGAGACTTCCGGGCGATCGCCGCCGCTCATGGATGAGCCGGGGGCCGGTTCCGTTTGCGCAGGGATGCTTCGATGAGCGTGTCCGTCGTCGTGCCGATTTACAACGAGGTCGAAACCCTGCCGTTGTTGCACCGGGCCATCACCGATGTGATGCAGCCGCTCGGTCGGCCGTATGAGTTGATCCTCGTCAATGACGGCTCGAAGGACGGTTCGACCCGGCTCCTGGAAGAAATTGCCCAAGGCGATCCCTGCGTCAAGGTGATCGAGTTCCGCAGGAATTACGGTCAGACCGCGGCGATGCAGGCCGGTATTCAAGCGGCCAGCAACGATGTCGTCGTGCTCCTCGATGGCGACCTGCAGAACGACCCGACCGATATCCCAATGATGCTTGCCAAGGTGGATGAAGGCTACGACCTCGTTCACGGTTGGCGGAAGAAGCGTCAGGATGCCTTCATCAACCGCAAGTTGCCCTCGAAGATCGCCAACTGGATCATCTCGAAGGTGACCGGTTTCCCTGTCCACGATCTCGGTTGCAGCCTGAAGGCGATCAAGACTGAGATCGCCCAGGAATTGCAGCTCTATGGCGAAATGCACCGCTTCATTCCGATCCTCGCCCATTGGCGCGGAGCGAAGTGCGTGGAAGTTGTCACCAATCACCATGCCCGTCAGTTCGGCACATCGAAGTACGGCATCTCGCGGACGACCCGCGTGATTCTCGATCTGATGACCGTCAAATACATGATCCATTACTCAGCCAGCCCGATGAAGCTGTTCGGGATGATCGGCCTGATGTGTGGAGCGGTGAGTGGCCTGTCGGGCGCGGCGACGCTCTTCATGAAGTTCGCGGAAGGTCAGGATATGACCGACAATCCGCTGTTGCTGCTGACGGCCCTGTCAGCGATGCTGGGTGTGCAATTCCTCTTCATGGGGATGCTCGGCGAACTGTGTGCCCGGATCTTCTTTGAAGTCCGCGGCATGCCGAACTACGCGATCCGGAACACGTTGAACTTCGAATCGCACTCGGTGCCGATCGAGAAGACCCGCCGCGCTGCGTAACCGCAAAGTGCAGAGCGGCCGGGGTCTGGGGTTCCACGCTTGCAGCTTTGGGCAAGCATGTCCGATCAGCGCGCCGCAAGGACGGTCCAAGAAGATGCTCTCAGCGGATCTTCGTTTTACGCCAGGGCGAGGGTGTTGGTCCGGTTCTTTGCCCGGAAGGGAATGAACGAGGTTACGCCAGGATTTCTTTGATCACGTGGGCTTCCTGGACGCCGGTGAGTTTGTGGTCGAGGCCGCCGTAGAAGTAGGTCAGGTGGTGCGGGTCGAGGCCGGTGAGGTGCAGGATCGTCGCGTGCAGGTCGCGGATGTGGCGGCGGTTCACGACCGCTTCGTGGCCGAACTCGTCGGTCTCACCATAGCTCGTGCCCCCCTTCACGCCGCCGCCCGCCATCCAGTAGAGGAAGCCCTTCGGGTTATGGTCGCGGCCGCCATTCTCGCCTTGTGACACCGGCTGCCGACCGAATTCGCCCCCCCAGATGACGAGCGTCTCATCGAGCAGGCCGCGCTGTTCCAGGTCGCCGAGGAGCGCTGCGATCGGCTGGTCGACTTCCGGGGCGTGAATCAGCAGGTTCTCTTCGATCCCGTGGTGGGCGTCCCAGTTTTCCTGCTGATGTCCGCCGCCGGAATAGAGCTGCACGAAGCGGCAGCCGCGTTCAATGAGCCGCCGGGCCGTGAGACACTGCCGCCCGAAGTGCCCCGGGCCGACCGCGAGTTTATGGTCGCAGTGCTTCGGGGCATCGATGCAGTAAGCGTCGAGCGTCGCCTTCGTCTCCTGCGTGAAGTCCATCACTTCCGGAGCGGTCGACTGCAACTGGAACGCGAGTTCGTAACTGGCGATCCGCGCCTGCAGTTCCGAATACCCCGGCCGCGTCGCCAGGTGCTCGGCGTTCAAAGCATTGAGGACATCGATCTGTGCCCGTTGGGCAGCGCGTGTGGTCGGTTCCTTGGATGTCAGATCGAGAATCGGTTCGCCTTTGTTGCGGAGATAGGTTCCCTGATAGGCCGCGGGCATGAAGCCGCTCGACCAGTTGGCAGCGCCGCTGATGGGGCCGCCGCGGGGATCGAGCATCACCACGTAACCGGGGAGGTTCTGGTTGGGGCTGCCGAGACCGTAGTTCAGCCAGGACCCGATCGACGGGAAGCCCTGCAGGATGCGGCCGGTGTTGAGCTGAATCATCGCCGAGCCGTGGGCGAAGGTGTCCGCGTAGAGGCTCTTCACCACACACAGCTTGTCCATGTGCCGCGCGATGTTCGGGAAGGCATCGGAGCACCACAGGCCCGATTCGCCATGCTGCTGGAAGGTCCGCTTCGAGGCGAGCAGCTTCTGCTTCTGGATCGAACGGCGGCGGATTTCGATGTCGACCGTCTGCCCGTCGCGCTTCTGCAACTCAGGCTTGTAGTCGAAGGTGTCCATCGACGACGGACCGCCATACATGAACAGGAAGATCACCCGCTTCGCCTTGGGAGCAAAGTGCGGAGCCTGTTGCGCGAGAGGGTTCGTCGCGGTCCGGTCACTCTCAGCGGCGTGCGCGAGCAGGCCGTCCTGCTGCAGTTGGCCCAGCAGCGCCAACCCGGCAAACCCGGCTCCCGCTTCCCAGAGGAACTCCCGCCGTGTGCCGGTGCAGTGCGAAGGACTGGGGAGGTGCGGCATGGGAGGACCTTCCATCGGCAGATGAGCGTGCGGCGACGACCATGCAGTCTACCATCCCCCCGGACGCAACAGAACAGCGGACCTCGTGGTTCCCGAAGCCACCCTCCGCTCCCCAGTTCCGCGGGGTTTCGCTGGTGGTCACGTGTGGCGTTGTGATCTGCCGGGCGGTAGTCTCACGGTATTCCGTTCCACCTTGCTGACCGCATTGCTGCATTCTGGAGGCTTCTCATGCTGAACGTGCCGCGTCGGATGATCCTGGCGTCTGCCCTGTTGCTTGTGTTGACGGTCCCTGCAGCGCGAGGGGCAGAAGAAGGGTGGATTGAGCTGTTCGACGGAAAGTCGCTGGAAGGTTGGGAGAAAGTCGGGAACGAGCAAAGTGTCTGGGAGGTGAAAGATGGCGAGTTGCAGGGGTCGGGGCCGCCTTCGATGCTCGTCTCGACCAAAGGTCCCTATAAGAACTTCCGCTACCGGGCCGAAGTGAAGATCAACGACAAGGGGAACTCGGGACTCTACTTCCGCACCACGCCCAAGCCCCGCTTCACCGATGGATATGAAGCCCAGATCGACAGCACGCACACCGATCCGATCCGTACCGGTTCGCTCTACGGCTTCTGCCATGTCTACAAGCAACTGGTGAAGCCCGATACGTGGTTCACCTATGACGTGGAAGTTCGCGACGATGTGTGGCGCGGCCGCGAGATGACGCGGATCAAGATCACCGTCGACGGGAACGAGCTTTACGAATACCTCGACTTCGCGAAGACCTACCCCGCGGGCCACTTCGCGTTCCAGCAGCACGACCCCGGCAGCCGGGTCAGCATCCGCAAAGCCGCCGTGCTGCCACTGGCCGATTGATGTCTGAATGGTCCCAACGAGTCAAAGCCTGGCGTTGCATGCGACGCCGGGCTTTTGCCTTTCGAAGAACACCGAGCGCGAATCCTACAGACCGCATCGATTCGACGGCCACACGGTGGGACCAGACCGAAAGGCAGAAGCCCGGCATGGAAGACTATGCCGGGCTTCGACGTGGGTCGGTCAGCCTCCGCCGAGCAGACTGAGGATGTATTGACCATAGCCGCTGTTCTTCAGCGGTTCGGCGAGTTGGCGGAGCTGGGCGTCGTTGATGAAACCTTTGCGCCAGACGATTTCTTCCGGGCAGGCGACTTTCAGCCCCTGCCGAGCTTCCAGCACGCTGACGAAGGTCGCGGCTTCCAGGAGGGAATCGTGCGTGCCCGTATCGAGCCACGCCGTCCCGCGGCCGAAGAGTTCGACTGACAGTTCGCCACGGTCGAGGTAGACCCGATTCAAATCGGTGATTTCGAGTTCACCCCGGGCCGATGGCTGTAACTGCCGCGCGTATTCCGAAGCGTGGGCATCGTAGAAGTAGAGTCCGGTGACGGCCCAGGGAGACTCGGGCTTCACGGGCTTCTCGACGATCGCCAGCGGTCGGTTGGCCGCGTCGAGCGTGACCACACCGTACCGCTGCGGGTCGCGGACGTGATACGCGAAGATCGTCGCCCCGTCAGGTCGTGTTGCGATCTCGACAAGCCGCTGACTCATCTGGTAGCCGTAGAAGATGTTGTCGCCCAGGATCAGACAGGACGGGGCCCCGGCAAGGAACGGTTCCGCGATGATCAGCGCCTGGGCGATCCCCTGTGGCTGCGGCTGCACCGCATACTCGAACCGCACACCCCAGTCCGATCCATCGCCCAGCAGCCGTTGAAACAGCGGCAGATCGTGCGGCGTGCTGATCACCAGAATCTCGCGGATCCCTGCGAGCAGCAGGGTCGACAAAGGATAGTAGACCAGCGGCTTGTCATACACGGGAAGCAGCTGCTTGCTGACCACGCGCGTCGCCGGCGCGAGCCGCGTCCCCGAACCACCCGCGAGAAGAATGCCTTTACGCGTCGTCATCGAGATTCCAAAAGTGCATCGAGTCGAGGAAGTCATGCCTGCGGTGCCAGGACCATCTTCAGCAATCGAGGCATGGCCCGCTGTTGATGGTTCGTCTGACAGAATTTCATCAGCGTACAGCATCGAACGAGTCACGACGATGTCAGGGCATATCGGTTCCGGTGATCGTCTTCGTAGGGTGGGCTGTGCCCACCGTCTCCCGCTTCTTTCGGAGTAAGAC
>JBGATC010000018.1:0-103839 GCA_044229335.1 Planctomycetaceae bacterium
TTCCCGCTACAAAACGCCACAAAGTGCGCCACAAACGGGAAGGGATCGGGAGACCCCAGAGACGCAACTGCCTGCGAGGCAGTCGGTTGCGTCTCGCGGCCAGTCAGTCAAGCGGAGAGGGAGGGATTCGAACCCTCGGTGAGCTTGCACCCACACTAGTTTTCGAGACTAGCACAATCGGCCACTCTGTCACCTCTCCGGGTGTTCCTCTGTTCGGCTGGGGAGCCTGACAGAGGGTTGAGTTGCTGCAGTTTAGCTCCTGTCGTGGGGGCGGACAACCCAGCATCGGAATGGGTTTGTGATGCACTGCTCGGACGCAGTCGAGAGGACTCACTTGCAGACAAGCCCGTTCGCCAAATTGGGGTCCGGGGAGTTCACGCTGGCTTTTCTTCCGCCCAGCATGCGGAGCAAGATCGTGAGATTGGAGGTGAGTCTGCCGGGTGTGAGGTCCGCCTGAGGAAATCTGGCTTCCTTCAGAAGTTGTAGAGTTCCTGCAGTCGGTCCCAGAAAATGGCGCAGACTACGCCTCCGCCCCCGAGCAGAGTGACGGAGACTGCTGCCGTAGCGAGGTTCAGCACGGTTGTACCCGCCGTCGACGAATCTGCGGGCAAGGAGTTGACCAACACGCGGAGTCCCTGCCGAAAGAGTTCGGCAGCGAGCACGCTAGTGAACACCAGGCCGACGATCATCCATTGCCAGCCGGCCAATCCGAGGACGCAGCCCATCGCGACCAGCAGACAGTCGAAGAACAGGTAGACGTAGAACGAGCTGTCGGCCCGCAGGCCCGAGGAGAGGCCACGTTCGGTTTCCACTAGCCGCTGCCGCCAGGGAGCACGGCGGGGCGTTGGTCGAGATTCGGTCAGGGGAGAGGTCGACGACATCGTCACGGTTTCCGGTGGTCGGCCCGACAGGAACCCGTCAGACCGACCTGATCTTATCGAGCGAGGAGTTCTTCGGTGATCCGATGCAGCATCGTCTCGATGCGGGCATCGACTTCGCCGTGGAGTGTTTCGAGTCGACATTCGCCCGGCTGTAGTTGCGGATCGGGCCGCAGTTCGGGATGAGCACAGGCGGCCAGACTGCGAACAACATCGTGCGCGCGGTCACCGAGATGTTCCAGGTCGGCCGGGTTGAGGGCGACCCGCAATTGGGGCTGCCCGGCGGCAAGTTGCAGTGCTTCCGCAATCATCCCTTCTGCCAGGTCCGGTTGCGAGACGAGGTTCGAACGAATCAGCTTTTCCGCAATCGCCACGCCAAGTTCCACCGCGACCCGTTCCCAGCGGACGATCCAGGCATCCCGCTCTTGCGCCAGCGCGTCGGCGGCCGCAGCCAGGGCCGGTAACGTCGTTTGCAGGTGTTCGCGAACACTGGCGTCGGCGATCGCCTGGGCCTGCTGCTTGATCGTCCGTTCGGCGTCGACAAGCCCTTCACGTCGACCGGCCGATTTCCCGTCGGCCAGGGCTTGCTGTCGAATCGCGTCGGCTTCCTGCTTCGCTTGCGCGACGATGGCCGCGGCTTCGGCTTGCGCAGCGGAGATTTGTGCCACCGCTTGCTGGCGCAAGTCCGCGAAGTTGAATGTCGACGCCACGGCGAGATCGCGGGCGACATTCGCTTTCAGTAATCGTGTTTCCGACGCCATGGAGGGGCCTGAGGGTTGTTGGTCGTGAGTCGGGGATCGGTTGAGGGAACGAGATCATTGATGAGGTCCCAGCCATCGGAATGGCTGGGCTTCCTCAGAAGTGCGTGATCAATCCCTGGGATTATTGTTTCACTTCATCGTTGACAACACACGACCTTACGAAATGAACTGTTCGCCGCCGCCACCGGCACCAGCGACGACGATCTCACCGGCGTCTTCCAGTCTGCGGACCGCATCCACGATTTGCTGCTGGACACCTTCCACATCGCTGAGGCGAACCGGTCCCAGGAATTCCATTTCTTCTTTGAGCATTTCCGCAGCCCGTTGCGAGAGGTTGCTGAAGATTTTCTGGCGGATTTCGTCAGACGCTCCCTTGAGCGAAATGGCCCACTGGCTGTTTTCGACTTCCTTGAGTAAGGCACGAATCGCCTTGTCGTCGAGCTTGAGGATGTCGTCGAAGACGAACATCAAGCGACGGATTTCATCGGCGAGTTCAGTGTCTTCCTGTTCGAGACTTTCCAGAATCCCCTTGTTCGTCATCCGGTCGGTGACGTTAAGGATCTGGGCCACCATCGGGACACCGCCCCGTTTTTCCAGCTGTTGATTGAAGGTGCTGGTCATCCGCCCCTGCAGAGTCCGTTCCACGTCGGCGATGACTTCCGGGCTGGTCTGCTCCATGTTGGCGACGCGGCGGATGACATCGAGTTGCTTGTTCGAAGGGAGTCCACTGAGAACTTCCGCCGCGAGCGAGGCAGGGAGATGAGACATGATGAGGGCGATCGTCTGCGAATGTTCTTCCGAGATGAACGTCAACAGGTTTTCCGCTCCAGCTTTCTTCAGAAAGCCGAACGGAACCGAATTCATCGACTGCTTCACGCTGTCGAGAATCGCCCCGGCGTTGTCTTTCCCGAGCGATTGTTCGAGGAGTTCGTTGGCGAAGTTCAAGCCACCTCGTTCGATCGGGACGAGCTCCTTGAACTGACCGCCGAACTCTTCGATCACCGAGTGCTGTTGCTCACGCGTGACATCGTCGACCTTGGCAACCTCCAGCATAATCCGCTCGACCTGATCGCGCGGTAACTGGCTCAGAACCTCGGCCGCCAGGGGCTTCTCGAGGCTGAGGAGGAGAATCGCAGCTTTGCGGGTCGCGTCCATCGGCGATCAACGATTCGGAATAGCGAGTTGAACGAGGGCGTCCAGACTCTGGGTGAGACGATCGATTCGTTTATTTGGCAGCTTGCAACCACCGGCTGATAATCGCCGCGGTCGCTTCGGGATTATCGCGAACGAGTCCCTGCAGTGAGTCGCGTTGCGTCACTTCCCGTGGGGCTTCGTCCTGTTCCTGAGCGGTCTGTCGTGAGCGCTGAAGGGCCGCTGGAGAAAAATCCATCGTGGGTTCGGCAGCGGGGACCGGTGCTGCCCTGCGCAACATCACCAGCGCGACGATGGCAAAGATTGCCAGACCGATGGTACTACCCCATTGCTTCACCAAGTCATTGAGTTGATCCATGAACGAGAGCGTCGGAATCGGATTGTCGTCGGTCACACGATCGATCGTCGTCACGGTGACAGCCGTTGCGGGGGAATCGACGGGAATGAGGGACTTCACCGACTTCGCGACATTCGCGAGGACTTCCTTCTCTACGGCAGCGAGATCGAGTTTGGCGGCATCAGTCTCTCCCGCCGCCTTATGTTTGGCCACCACACTGCGATAGTAATCACGCGGCACTGCGACACTCACCTGCACGGCTTTGGGCATGGCGGCGATGAGCTGCTTTTCTGCCGTCTCGAAGGAGACGCCGTTCAGCGTCTGGTTGCTTTCATCCTTGAAAGTCCGGGTCCGTTCGATGCCGTTGCTGCCACCGACTGAGCCAGGTCGATTGGCGACCTGTCCCGGTTCGCCGCGCGCCGGCTGCTGCTGAGCCGCGTCGTTGATCTTCATGTCCTGCGTGTAGACCGCAGCGGTCTTCTTCGGATCGATCACCTGGTTCCGGATGACGGACGACTTGAGGTTATCGACATCGACATTCACCGTGACGCCAACATCCGGAATGTAACTGAGGTCACGCTGGATGTTGTCCTGGTACGTCTGTTGAAACTCTTTGATGCGGCCGAGGAGCTGGCTGTCGAACGGATCGTCGGCCCCTTCCCCCTTGTGGGTCACGCCGTGGAGCACATCGAACACGGTGACATCCGACGGGTTCAGGTCGGGGACCATGCTGGCAAGGGCCGCCTGAATCGATCGGGCCAGTCGCGTGGAGAGTTCCCGACTGCCGCGCGTGGTCACGGTGACGTTCGCAGTGACACGTGTCTTCTGGCTCCAGCTGCGACGGCCGGATGAGGCGATCGCCACGCGGGCATCCTGGATTTCGGGAATCGCCCGCAGAATCCGCCGGGCCTCCTGCAAGAGGAGCGCGTCTTTGCGTTCCTGGCGTTCCTTCTCGGTGCTGAAAGGGCCCATCGATTCGTATTGCTTGAGCATCTGCCCGCCAAGGTCCGCGGGCATCGCATCAAACTTCAGCAGGGCCGCATTGTATTTGTCGATGTCGCTGGCGGGGACGAGCAGTCGCTGTCCTTCGCGGCGGAAGTCTTTCAGACCATCCTGCAACAGGGCCTGTTCCGCGGCGATCAATTCCTCGGTGGTGTAGACCTTGCCCCAGGAGAGTGCTGAGTAACCATTGGTCGAGCGATCCTGCATCATCAGCCAGCCGAATCCGGCCAGCACCAGCAGCGGGACCACGGTCAGCGTCATCCGCTGGCTCGAGGGCATGCCGCGATACAGGTCAGCAAACTGGCGGGCAAACTGTTGGAGGAAGTCCATAATCGCGTGGATTCGTTGCTAAGTACGTGAAGTTCTGTCGCTGTCGGGGCCGGTTGTCAGTTGTTGGTTCTGCAAGCCGCGACCAACGATCCTCTCTGTCCGTTAGAAGCGCATCTGCTGAAGTTCGTTGAAGGCGTCGACAAGTTTATTGCGGACCTGCACCATGAGGCGGAGGGCGAGGTCGGCTTCGCGCATCGCGGTGAAAGTTTCGACCATCGAGATCTCATCTCCAACGAGGCTTCCCTGGATGGCGTCTTGTGCTTGGGCATTCAATCCGCGCACTTCCTGCAACGACTGCTGCAGGAGCTGCTGAAAGTCGCTCGCTCCCGTCGTGCCGACCGGCCCCTGTGCCCCGGGAACCGTCCAGGGGTTGATGGGTGCGACAGTCGGAAAGCTGATCGGTTGCATGGCTGGTGCTAGGTGCTAGGGGTTAGGGGTTAGGGAATAGTTGGAGATGGAAGCAATGTGAGGTGAGTCAAGAGTCTTTGCCTGGCGATTCGCTATTCCCTAATCCCTAGTCGCTGTTTCTACTGCTCACCCGAGCAGACGGAACGTGGATTCAATCATGTCACGGGTCACCTGCATCGTGGAGATGTTCGCTTCGTAGGCGCGCGAGGCTTCCATCGCGTTCACGAATTCGGTGATCGCGTTCACGTTGGGATAACTGACATAACCTTGCGGATCGGCGTGTGGATGGCCCGGTTCGTAGACTTTCCGCGGCGGCGAATTGGTATCGATTTCAACCGTGGCCTGCACACCGACGGCTCCAACCGGAGTCGAGGCCCGTTCGTTCGCGGCTTCGAGCACGACCAGCCGCCGCTGAAAGGGTTCCGCCTCTCCATCCTCATTGAGCGTGGTATGCGAGTGCGCGATGTTGCCCGCAATGGTATCCATCCGCAGCCGCTGAGCAGCCAGCCCGCTGGCACTGATATCGAGTGTGCGGAACATGGGATTCTCCAGGGGAGTCTAGCGCCAAGGGTCTAGTGTCTAGTGACAGAACTCATCCATGGAAGTTTTTGGTCACTAGTCACTCGACTTTTTGCACTAGACTCTTTCACTAATCACCGTCTGTAACTGGTCGTACTGCCCTTGCAACACCTGGACGGCGAATTGCTGCCACAAGGCGTTTTTGGTCATTTCGAGGAACTGGTGTTCCACGCTGCGGTTGTTCGCATCCTGAAACGTGATCCCTGGTTGCTCCCGCGGGGTCTCCGCATGAAACAGCCGCTCGGGGAAGAACTCTCTCGGAGTGACATGTGGTCCCTGCGGAAGACCAGGAGATTGCCAGGTCCCCGTCGCATCGAAGGGGATCGAGGGCGAGGATTGTGCCGCCGCTGCTGCCGAGCGCAAGGCTTGACGAAACTCGGCCACCGGGAGATCGCGGAAGCGATACCCCGGCGTGTCGACGTTGGCCACATTCCCGGCGAGGACTTCCTGTCGTCGCTCGGCGAACCGCGCAACCTGCTGGAGCAGTTGGCGATTCGTCGATCCGAGCAACGACTGCAACATCTTCGCGTCCTGACGACGGCCTTCCGTAGGGTCCGCTGTGCGGACCGAACTTCGAGAACCAGCTGTCCGCACAACGGACCCGACTCATTCGATCGTCTGACACAACTTACTGGGTCAGCGTGCGAACGGTGACGACTGAACCGTTCGCACGTCCTCGCGGCAGCCGATCAGGCTGCACGCTGTTCCTGGGCGTCGTCGAAACCGACGGCGGCCGGAACCCACGGCTTGAGGTTCGAGCCGGGGCCACCACGCGGCGGATACCCGTACTCACGCAGCTTGCCCGACAGCGTCCGAATTCCAATCTGCAGGGCCTTGGCGGTCTTTTCGCGATTGCCGGCGAAGCGCGCGAATGTCGTCTCGATCAGCCGACGTTCCATCTCCTGCAGCGTCAAACCGCAGGGGACGTCGTCGTCCGCAGTCACGTTCAGCCAGGGCTCGATCATCGACCCGGTCAGACGGCGGCTGTTGTCGACCGTGCACGCCCGTTCGATCACGCTTTCGAGTTCCCGCAGATTGCCAGGCCATGAATACGCCTGCAGTTGATGCAGTGCATCGAGGGTCAGGCTTCGCGGCGGCAGACCTTCACGGGCTGCTTGCTTTCGCAGTGCACTCTCCGCAACGGCAGCGATGTCTTCCGGACGAGACCGCAGCGCGGGGACTTCAATCCGACAGCCGCTGGCGTCCTGGATCAGTTCCGGACGGAAGAGACCACGTTGCGTCAGTTCCTGCAGATCGACGTTCGTGCCGAACACGACCCGCACATCGAACCGCACGCGATCGCCATTGCCATCGTGCTCGAACCGTTGATCGCGAAGGATCGTGGCGAGCTTCCGCTGCAACGGGAGGGCAATCGTCTCGACCTGATCGAGGAGGATCGTCCCCCCATCGGCCTGTTCCAGACGTCCTGGTTGACGCGGCGTATCATTGCCGGTGACGACACCGAACAGCTCCTGTTCGAGCGTTTCTGCTGAATGAACGCTGCAGTCGATCATCACCGACGGGCGATGAGCACGACGGCTGGCGTCGTGAATTCCCTGGGCGACGAGTTCCAGCCCGCTCCCCGATTCTCCCACGAGGAGTACCGGAGTGTTCTGGTCAGCGGCTTGCTGAACCTGTTGCCGCAACTGCTGCATGGCGGGGCTGAGGCCGGCCATCTCACGCAGGTTGCGGTTACACAACTGCCGCTTCAGCCGCTTGATCTCGTTCTGCGAGCGGGCACGCTGAGCGGCACTGCTGAGCAGGAGTTCGAGATAGCTGGCGGTGTACGGCGTGGCGAGACGTTCCACACCGGCCTGGGCCGGGAGATCGCCCGCGGTGACACAGATCAATTGTGTCGTGAGGCCGCGTTGTTGAATTGTCGCCGCCAGTTGGCTGACGGTTTCCCCTGCCGCGAGGGTGCCGATCAGGCAGACCTCAGGTGCGTTGACTTGCAACGCCTGCAGGGCCGCGTCGAGTTGCGACGCGGCGATTGTTTCGTGTCCGACGGCCTGCACATCAGCACAAAGCGACTGCGACTGCGTCGCGTCGTTGCTGAGGATGAGGACCGGCGGTGCTGCGACCGATTCCACGGGGGCCACTGCCGCCGCGGGTCGTCCCGGAAAGGGAATGATGTCGGGATGCGCCTGTGTCATGCGGTGCACCAGTCTCGAGTTCATGAGGGAGATGGGAGGGGAGTTCTTACAATTCGACGTCAAGCACCGATCGCGCCACACGATCGAGACCCGGACGGTAGGCGGAAGCAGTTTGCTGTCCTTCCCGCAGGACAGCGAGCGCGTCCGCTGTCGTCGCTTGCTGCGACGACAAACGGGCCGTGCCGGCCGCTTCTTCCTGCAACACTTGCTTCAGTAACCGGTCGGTTTCGTCCAGAACGGTCTCGCAGCGTTCCCGCAACGCTGAGTCGAGAGTCGTTCGGGCCGAACGCCAGCTCCGCCACAGAGCTTCCGGCGGCCCAACCAGTTCATCCACAAGGTGTTGTTTCTGTTGGAGCAGTTCGACCAATTCGGCGTAGTTCTCCGCCGCAATCAGTTGTGCCTGCCACTGCGACAGTTCCAGCAGCGCCCGACAGCACTCCCGCCGCCAGCAGAAGGCAGCGTAGTAGTCGTTCGCAGGGAGTCGGTCGGCGGTGGACACTCACGTGCTCCGTGTTTCGTTCAGTCCTGGAGATCACGTACCCGATCCAGCCAGGTTTCCCACTCGGACCGCGACAGGTTTGTCGTGGGAGCGAGAAATGCGGTGGCCGGAATCTGTTGCTGATCCAGGATCACTTTGGCTTGTTCGAGCATGCTGCGGGCTTCCACCGCTTTGCCCAGTTGGGCATAGGCTTGAGCCATCTGGACATAAGCGGCCAGGACGCGGACGTCCTGCGGATGACGGCTGGCGGCGGCAGAAAACCCGGCGATCGCCTCCTGGTAGTGACCCAGCAGAAACTGTGTCTGCGGAATCTCGAACCAGGCGTTCTGCAGAATACGGGTCTCGACTTCGCTGAGCCGATCGAGCTGGGCCTGCGGAGCAAGTTGATCGCGAACCAACTGAAACTGTTCGAGCGCCCGGACCCACGTCCGGTCGCGCACGGCTTTGGTCTGTGCGCGGGCGTTGTCGGTTTCGGCGAGTTCCCATTGACGATGAAGTGCAGCCGCCCGCAAGAGGAGCGACTTCCCCAGGTAATACCGAGCTTCGGGTAACTGTTCCGATTGCGGATTCCGAGCGAGAAACTCTTCCCAGCGACGAACTGCTTCGCCGGTTCGCACTTCCACTTTGGTCCACATCGTCACCGCTTCCGGCCCACGGAGACGATCAGCCTGACGTTTCAATTGACCGGCGGTGTCGGTGAGGAGTCGCCCCAGACGATAGCTGGCGTCACGCCATTCACTCGCTGTGGGAGAGAGTCGATCCGAGGCCAGCATCGCCCGCCAGGCCGCTTCGGCGTCTTCCACACGACCGTCTTCCAGAGCACATTGCCCGACCAGCAATTGCGCGAGATACGCGGCGGGATTCGTCGGCGAATTCTTCACGACGGAGGCCAGTTCCACCGCGGCCTCTTCATAACGGTCGAGATCAATCAGGACTTCCGCACGGCGGACCGTCGCCACGGGTCGCATCGCTTCAGTCGCTTCCAGCCGGTATTGGTCGTATTGACGCAGCGCCCGCGGAAAGTCGTAACCGAGCCGAGCGTGTTCTGCGCTGCTCCACAAGGCTTCGGCAAAGTCATCCTTGTCACGACGCAGCTCAGCCAGCTTGGCATACGCAATGCCGCTCTCACGCCATCGACGACGGCGTTCCTCTTCGCGTTGCGAACGTTGGGTCATCGACGCTTCTGCGAGTTCCGCCGTCAGCGATTCCGCAGAACGCTGATGAGCCCGTGCCGCGAGCTCCATCGCCTGGTCACGCGGGAACAGGGGCGTCAGCATTTCCGAGAGGGCGATGGCTTCGGCGAAGCGTCCCGATTCAGACCAGTTCGTCCAGGCCGCGAGAATCCGCTGACGAAACTGTTCAATGCTCAACCAGCGATTGCGGAATTCTTCCGGTTTACGCACCGTACGCAGGACGGCCCCGAAGGAGCGGAGAGCCTTCTCGTGTGCACCGTCCTGCTGCTGCAGTCGGGCGAGAGACAATTCCGCGACAAGACCTTCATCCGACCGCTCGAAGCGAACGATCGTTTTCTGATAGAAATCTTCCGCGCGTTGATGAGACTCGGATTTTTCGGACTCGTTCGTGTCTGAACGCTCTGAATGCTGCTCGGCAGCCCAGCCGGCCAGATACAACGCCTGTCGGGGGACCTGCTGATCGAGCAGATCATCGCCAGTGAGCGCGACCAGGATTTCGAGCGCTTCCGGGTAGCGTTGTTCCTTGAGCAGGATGCGGGCTTTGAGCAGCCGTCCGACCTGGTTTTGAGCCTGCAGATCGGAGATCTCGCTCATCACCGCTTCGGCTTCCACCGCGCGATTCAGGGAGAGAAGAATTTCGGCCTTTTGCAGCAAAGCCGCGTCTTTGGCCGTCGCATTCTGTTCGGAAGCTTTCAAGACTTCCGCATTGAGAGTCAACGCCTTCGCCAGCAGTTCCGGGGACTTCCAGCTCGGATCGAGATAAAGTTCTGCCAGCAGTTTCGCGGCATCGACTCGTCGAGCGGGATTGGTCTCGACTGCTTCTTCCAGCAAAGGTCGGGCAGCGGCCACAGCGAGCGATTGAAAGAGACTCTTTCCACAGGCATAGGCCCACTCGGGGCGGTATTTTGCCGGGAGGGCCTGTCGTTCGGCCTCCCGCAGATAACTGGCAGCGACCGCATATTGCGGAGCCAGATCGCTATGCGGGTCGGTCTCGGTCAATCGGAATGCGACCATCCCGAGGACGTATTCGACTCCACCGCCAAAGTCGTCCGGACGATAATGCTGTTCTTCCAGGGACTTCGCGAGGTCACGGGCCGCCAGCCACTGTCGCTCTTCGAGCTTCTCCAGCATCTGCGCGAAGAGATCGGCCGGTTGCGGGGTCTCGGGCTGCGACAGAAACAAGGCGAGACCACCGCCCAGCAGCATCACACTGGTCGCCACCAACCCGATGACAAACTTCCCGCCCGACAACAGTCGCGGACGGGCAGCTGCCGGAGTGGCAACAGGCGCAGCAGTGGTGTCGGGAGCGGTCGCCATGACGCGCAACAACCCTGAGTGGCAACGCATCCGCGCTGCACGATGTGGAGATGGAAATGAGATTCGAGAGAAAGGCGTTGGAACCAGTCGATGGGAGTCGTGACTGGGGTCACCGTCAGTCCGCAGACTGAAGGTGACTGCATTCACGGCACCCGCTGACGAGGGAATCTGTGACGAGAAAACGCCAACGACGTTCGCTCACGAGCAGTTTCCGCCGACAAGACGGATCAAAGTCAAATTGTGTTCGGACGGGAGAGGAATCAAGGCGGGCGGATTGATATCTGCAAAGGCTGCCGGATGTCAATTCCACTTCAGCATGATTTGCCGAAGCAGCCCACCCCGCGTCAAATCGCTCCGACCTCGTGCGGGATGTCTCCACGCAAGGAGCCAATCCTTTAGGGATCCGCATGGATCATCGTCTGTGGGAGCGCGGCCCGTAGGGACTCCACGCCGGCTTTCGTGAGGAGCGTTCCCCGGACACCGATTTGTCGTAATTTTGGGTGTCCCGCCAACTTTGTCGCGACTGCATCGCCTACCGCCGAACCATCGAGCCAAAGCAATTCGAGGCTCGACAATCCTGCGAGGATCTCCAGGCAGTCATCATCGACCTGTGTCCCGTTCAATCCCAGACTCCGGAGCTTTTGCAAACCCGCAATGTAATTGACACCCACCGAGGTGATCGTTGTGTTGTAGAGCGAAAGCTCTTCCAGTTCGCTCAAGTCGGCGACATGTCGCAACCCGTCATCGGTGATCGGCGTGCTTTCGAGGTACAACATCTTCAACTTCGGCAGCGCCTGGAGGTTGGCCAAGCCCTCGTCGTTGCAGGTTGTGCTGCTCAACTTCAGCAGCGTGACTTCGCCTTGATCATTGAATTCCATCTCGGCACCGAATTGACGGAACGCCGCGACTGCCTGGTTGGCAGTAAGCGACTGCTTTGCAATCAGCGGCTGCAGTTGTGGCTGCGGTCGACTGCAGCCCGCCAGCGCGAGCAGGAGCAGGATCAGCCCGCCGACGAATCGTTGGGGACGGAGCCGGTCAATACGTACTGTCCCCCCATGGGAAACCATGCCAGCCATCTTTCCAGTATTGCCAGCGGACTCAACCGCGGCGGAACAAACAGAATGTGCTCCACAGGACCAGGCTGAATCCCGGCCTGCACCAGCAAACGCTGAGCCGCGCGATGGGACAGGAGATGCGCCTCCGCATCAATCGGCGTCGTCGAGACAACATATTGCGTGACCGGATTCCACGGGTTGTGCTCCATGATGCAGACCAGGCCCCCCGGACGCAATGTGCGTCGCACCTGTGTCATGAACACGGCCCGCTCGGCCGGAGCGACATGGTGCAGCACCGCGCAGAGCACCGCCACGTCGAAGGAACAGGGTCCGTAGGGCAGCGTGGCCGTCTCCGAAACGTCCCAGGTGATCGCTTCGGCCGCAGTTGCCTGCTCGCGGGCAACGCGAATCATTTCGACCGACACATCGCAGCCGGTCAGCGCGCCGGAGAACCCTGTGGCGCGAACACCGCGCAGAAAGACCCCATCCCCGCAACCGACTTCCAGCAGGCGAAGATCAGCTTCAGCAATCCCATGAGTCGTGCGCCATTGCGTCAGCACACGGCGGAGCCAGTCGAGTTTCGGTTGGAGATACCCGGCCCGCGAATCACCCGCCCAGCGTTTCCATGGATGCTCCATTCCCGCGTCGTAGCCACGGGCGTATTGATCAAATTCTGCGTCCGTCATCGGCAGCCTCCGACGCTGGCGGAAGTGCGTCCCCCACGACCTCGGCAACGAGATACAGCGGCCGCCCACGAGTGTCTTCTGCGATCCGCAAGAGATAGGCCGATTGCACGCCCTGTCCCAGTAGAATCAACGTCGCTAACAGACAGAGACAGGTCGCCAGAAACGTCGCATCGCGCGACCACCAGCCGAGACCGCCCCCCAGCCAGCAGGGCAGCAGTGCGAAGACCGCAACCCCGGCGGACCACCATGACCATGACAGCGGCGTGTAACTGCGGGCGATCAACCCATCCCCCGCAAGTTGCAGCATCTTCCGCACCGTGTATTTGGTTTGACCAGCATATCTCGCCGCGCGATCGTAACGGACTTCTGCGGTCCGGAAGCCGATCCAATCGACCAGGCCCCGAAAGAACGGCCGTCGTTCCGGGAGTTGCAACAGGGCATCCAGTGCCGGTCGACCGAGTAAACGAAAGTCGCCACAGTTCGCCCGGATCGTCTGACTGCCAAGTTTCTGTAACAGCCAGTAATAGAGGTCCGCAGTCACGATCTTGAACCGGCTTTCCCCGGCACGCGAGGCGCGGACTCCGAAGACCACATCGGCCCCGGCACGCCACGCCCGGACCATCTCCAGCACCACCGCAGGCGGGTCCTGCAGATCGGCATCCAGACAGACGATCGCGTCGCCACGACTCATTCGATAACCGCAAGATAAGGCCGCCTGATGGCCGAAGTTGCGTGACAGTCGAAACCCCCGCACGCGCGGATCGGCTTGGGCCGCGGCGGCGATCTCTTCCCAGGTCGTATCGCGGCTCCCGTCATCGACCAGCACGAATTCCGTTTGGTCTCCTGTCTGTTCAGCGATGGAGTCCGCCAATTCGCGCAGCGCGCGGACCAGCGGACCAATCACCCCGGCTTCATTGAAACAGGGAACGACCAGGGAAATGCAGCAGGCGGTTCCCCGATCCACCGTCGACTCCGACATTCCCGCCCCTCTGGCTCAGTAGTACCAGTACCAATTGCCGAACATCCCGGTATACGCGGCCATCAGGAGACCGGACAGCCCGACGACAACGTACCGCATCGGCCACGGGAGCCGTGCCAACAGATGGCCAAAGACCAGGTACATCGGCAGCACGACGCTCGCATACCGGGCCTGCGAGGCCATGCAGTTGCGATACCCCTGCGCGAGATACGGAACGGCCAGTAAGCCCGCTGCCAGTACCAGTTCCGAGCGGGTCAGCCATCCATTCCAGGCACCGAGTCCGATCGCTGCCACGGCGATGGCGAAATAGATCGGGTTGGCGAACCACATGTTCCAGGCGGCATCGTCTTTCGGGGCATAGGTCTGCCAGTAACAAACCTTGCAGACCGGATCGTAGACATCGGTGAACGGCCGCAAGGCGAGTTCGTCATACAACCGCTGGCTGCCAGTTGGAATCTTCCGCATGATCCAGTGTTTCTGTGCCAGCACAAATGCCAACGGTTCATCGAACTTGACCGCCTGAAAACTCATGAACGCGGCCAATCCCCATCCGGTGAGCGGCAGCCAGAGGAACTGCTTCCACCCGTCTCCATTCCGCCAGCGGACAAACGCTTCGACCGCCAGTACCGGGAAAAAAGCGACCCCGACACTGCGAATGGCGGTTGTCGCGCCGGCAAGGAACGCCACGATCCCGAAGTGTCGGCGTGTCTCCAGCGCCCACAGTGTTGTGAGGGCGGTCGCGAGAAACATCGATTCGGAATACGCCATCCGATGCCAGAAGGTTGTCGGGAAAAATGTGAACGCCAGCAGCACACTGATTTCCGGCACTGTAGGGACGCCGGGCCGTTGTGGCAAATACGCTTGCCACATCACCAGGCTCAACAGGCAGCACCCGTGTGCGATGATGACTAACGCCGCCCGCACCGGCATCCCGGTTGTCGCGCTCAACCACGCCGTCAACGCGGGGTACGCTGGATAAAAGGCGATGCTCGACATCTTGCCAGGGTCATACTCGTACCCCTGGCTGGCAATCCGTTCGTACCACCACCCATCCCAGGCGTAGTAACCGTCCCAGTCCGTCCGCTTATCGGCCACGCCGTGATGATCGCGGCACAACACCCAATATTGCGACGCATAGACCAGACTATTGAAGATCAGCAGACTCGACAGCCCCCACAGCACCAGCGAGACTCCCCGCAGGGGTGGGCTGCACGAAGTGGCTGGTTTCAAGTCCAACGGTTGCTTTCAGCATCGAACCGGATGAATCCTGTGCGCAACTGTATCGCGTTCACATCCATATCATGCCCACATGCACACTGACTGACAAGCTGCCCCCGTTTGCGGTCTTCGATCAAACGCCCCGTCGCTTTTTCGATCCACACTCTGCTCGGAGCGGCCTGACTCTTGATCGACGGGACTCCAAATCCCTTGTGAATCGCCTTCAATCCTGCTTCAGGGCCATCGTCATTTTCTCAGTAGGTTGGGACGAGTCTTCGAGTCCCAAACGAACGCTGGGAAACTCCTTGGTGGGACTCGAAGACTCGTCCCACCTGACATTTCCCCTCTTGAAACATGCGTTGGCCCGGGATCTTGCATCCAGCACTGTTGGCAAGTCTTGATCGATCCGTCAGGATGCTGTGAACCATCTTGAGGAGTGCTGCTGATGTTCGCTCGCGCCCTGACGTGCCTGTTGCTGGTGACCATGACGACCGCGGCAGCGGCGGAACGCCCCAACGTCCTGCTGATCTGCGTGGATGACTTGAAGCCGCTGCTCGGGTGCTACGGTGACCCGCTGGCGAAGACGCCACACATCGACCGCTTTGCGCAACGGGCGCTGCGGTTTGATCGGGCCTACTGCAACCAGGCGGTCTGTTCCCCCTCGCGGAATTCGCTGCTCGTTGGACAGCGACCGCAGACGCTGGGGATCTACGATCTCGGCACGAACTTCCGCAAAGCGCGACCGGATGCCGTGACGCTGCCCCAGCTCTTTCAACAGCAGGGCTACAAGACCGAAGCGCTCGGCAAGATCTTCCATGTCGGGCACGGGAATCACGAAGATCCGATCTCGTGGAGCGTGCCGCACTGGAAGTCGAATGTCGTTTCGTACGCACTCCCGGAAAGTCGGGCGCCACAGGGGCTGACGCGGGAAGAAGCCCGCTTTGCCAATCAGTCCGCTGACAAACTTCCCAAGGGAGCCGCCTACGAAGCGGCCGATGTCGCGGACAATGCGTATCCCGATGGGGCCGTCGCCGAAGAAGCCATCCGCCGATTACAGGCGGCCAGCCAGAGTGCGACCCCGTTCTTCCTCGCGGTTGGGTTTGTGAAGCCGCATCTTCCGTTCGTCGCACCGCAGCGCTATTGGGACCTGCATGATCGCGCCGCGTTTCCGCTCGCAGCTCGACGCACTCCCCCCGAAGGGGCACCCGGCTATGCTCCCCAGTTTGGTGGAGAACTCCGTCAGTACCGCGACATCCCCGAACAGGGAGCGCTCGAGGAGGACCTCCAGCGCACGCTGATCCACGGCTATTACGCTGCGACCAGCTACCTCGACGCGCAGGTCGGAAAACTCCTGGCATCGCTGACCGAGTTGAAACTGGACCAGAACACGATCGTGCTCCTCTGGGGCGACCATGGCTGGCATCTGGGCGATCATGGCATGTGGTGCAAACATACGAATTATGAACAGGCGGCCCGCATTCCACTCCTGGTTGCGGCTCCCGGCCTCGCAACGGGAAAAGTCACCGGAGCGATGGTCGAGACGGTCGACATCTATCCCACGCTCTGTGAACTGGCCGGGCTGACGCCTCCCGCAGCACTCGATGGCCGCAGCTTTGTTCCCGTGCTGAAAGATCCGGCAACCACGACCCGCGATCATATCATTCACGTCTATCCGCGCAGCCGCCCCGGTGACGGACCGATCCTCGGACGGGCCCTACGGACAGGTCGTTACCGTCTGGTCGAATGGAAGAAGATCGGGGCACCGACCGAGACTGCGGAGTACGAACTCTACGATTATGTCGAGGACCCGCAGGAGACCCGCAATCTGGCGACGAGCCATCCGATGATAGTGGCCGACCTCGCAGCGCTCCTGGCGAAACATCCCGAAGCGAAACCGCAGATTTCCGCAGCGAATCCGGCTCCCAGCAAGAAGGCGGGTGGGAAAGCGAAGAAGAAGGACGCCCCCTAACACAGTGACCTCGGGCGGAGTGGTAGCGCTGCCAGGCATGAGCGGTACGGCGCTAGCCGCCGGTTCCGTTGAAACAGAGACACCGGCGGCTAGCGCCGTGCCGCTCAATACGGAAGACGACCAGGAGGATCCTCATGCGTGAGACAACTCTGACGGGTACCCTGTTCTGCCTCGCGATGGCCTCGATGACGTGGGGTGCCGAACCGGACGACCTGCACGTCGCGGCGAAGCGTGCGCTGTTACTGGGCGTGAAATTCTACCATGAACAAGCCGCTTCCCACGGCGGTTACGTCTATCGCTACAGTTCCGATCTGCAGAAGCAGGAAGGCGAAGGGGTCACCACGCCACAAACGGTGTGGGTCCAGCCGCCGGGGACCCCATCCGTTGGCGAGGCGTATCTCCGCGCGTGGCAACGGACGAAAGACCCCGCCTGTCTCGCTGCAGCACAGGCCGCTGCCGAGTGTCTGCGACACGGTCAGTATCGCAGTGGCGGTTGGAACGCGAGTATCGAGTTCGAGCCGGCCGAGCGGGCGAAGCACGCCTATCGCGTCGATCCTCCGGCTCCCAAAAAACGCCAGCGGAACACGTCTTCTCTCGACGATGATAAAACGCAGTCAGCACTCCGCTTCCTGATGCGTCTCGATCACGCGCTCGGCCAGAAGGATCAGCGACTGCATGAAACGACCGAGTTCGCGTTGAACTCACTGTTGGCGGCCCAGTTTCCGAATGGTGCCTGGGCACAGGTCTGGGTCGAACCGGCGGACATGACGCAGCCAACCGATCGGAAGGCCCGCTTTCCGGAGACGTGGCCACGCGAATATCCCGGCGGCGATTACTGGTTCCACTACACATTCAACGATAACAACATCAGCGAAACGATCACCACGTTGTTCCTCGCGGAAGCAATCTACGGTGGCGGGCGCTATCGGGCTGCGGCGAAGAAAGCGGGCGAGTTCATCCTCGTGGCTCAACTCCCCGAACCGCAACCCGCGTGGGCGCAACAGTACAACTTTGCGATGGAACCAGTCTGGGCCCGCAAATTCGAGCCGCCCGCCGTCACGGGAGGCGAGTCGCAAAAGCTGCTCGACTCGCTGATGCTGTTGACGACCGAACTTCAGGATCGCCGCTTTCTGGAACCGATCCCGCGGGCTCTGGCATATCTCCGGAAGTCACAACTCCCCGATGGTCAGCTCGCGCGGTTTTATGAACTGCAGACGAATCGTCCGCTCTACTTCACAAAGACATATCAACTGACCTACACCGACGATGATCTGCCGACGCATTACGGATTTCAGGTTCCCAGCAAACTCGATTCGATCGAAGGTCGCTTCAAGTCCCTCGACAAGAAACCGGTCGAGAAACTCAAAGGGCGGAACTGGCTCGCGGATGAACTTCCCCGCGCAGCCTCCTTGGAAGCCGCCGTGCGGAAGATCGTTGCGGCCCAGGACGAGCGCGGGGCATGGGTCGAAGACGGCAAACTGCAGTATCACGGAAAAGGTGATACGACACGCCACGTGATCGAAAGCGCTACGTTCATCAAGCACCTCGACACACTCAGCCAGTACCTGGCAGCAGACACGCCGTAACCGTCGCTGCTCAGACTCTTTTCGGCCACTCAGGAGGTCATCGCGGCCAGCCGTTGGCCATTCGTCTCTGGACGCAGGCGGTCCACGCGATTCCACAACGGCTTCCAACTGTTGCGACTCATCAACTCAGCGAACTCTGCCAGCGAATCGACCACGATTTCCGGTCGATAGGCGTAATGCTGGACATCAGCCTCGCGCGTTCCCCCGCTGAGGACCAGGACCGTATGAAACCCGAGTTGCACACCTCCGATGATGTCCGTTTCCATGGTGTCGCCGATCATGGTCGTTTCATCGGTAGTCAGTCCGAGGGCTTTCCGGGCAGCCCGCATCATGTAGGGATTCGGCTTCCCGACGCTGAACGCCTTGATCCCGGTGGCGGCTTCCAGGACCGAGACCATCGCCCCGCAACCGGGCCGCACGCCGTTCTGCGTCGGACAGCTGGGATCGAGATTGGTGGCAATCAGTTTCGCGCCCCCCATCAGGAGTCGCACCGCGGTCTCGACGAGTTCCAGGTTAAATGTTCGCCCTTCTCCCACCACCACGTAGTCGGGATCGTGATCCACGACCGAATAGCCACACTGGTCGAGCGCGTTGAGCAGCCCCCCTTCTCCGATGACGAAGGCCGAGCCGCCAGGTTTCTGTTGGGCCAGAAACTGAGCCGTGGCCATCGCACACGTGAAGACCTGGTCGTCGTCGACCTCAATCCCCATGCGTCCCAGCTTCGCGACGACATCGCGCCGTGTCCGCTGGCTGTTGTTCGTAAGGAACATGAACGGGATCTGTCGCTGCTGCAGTTGACGGATGAATTCATCCGCCCCCGGAATCAACTCCGAACCCCGATAGAGCACACCGTCCATATCGATGAGATAGCCGTGTCGCATTCAGAATCCTCAATCCACAGGCTCCGCTACGGCTCTGCGCGCTGAGCCTTCATCAGTTCCCCGCGTCGACCAGATTCGACAAGGGACGATGAACGGGAGAGAACCAACTCACTGTCGGCACCCGATACGCAACTGCTATGCCAGCTTTAAAGTGTCACGGCTGACCAAGCGTCGCATCTCTCCCGAGAATCACCAGTTACGCTCAATCCGCGATTCCTGCGGAGTGTGTCGGCTGCGCGCCAGTTGCGCAGCGTTGTCGGCGGCTGATGAGGCCGCACGTGCAATGAACAGGCGGGCGATCATGAATGACCTGTTAACTCGTCACGCCGTCATAGTTGCCGATCTGATAGGCCGAGACGCACGCGATGATCAGACAGATCAAGGTCGACGGCCATAACAGACTCAGGGCGGTGAAGATGAGGACAATCGTGAACATCAGATTTTTGGCTGCCTGCATCTCGACCGCCTGTTTCGACCGGAGGCTGTTGACCAGCAACTGACGCTCGGCGGGTGACTTCGCATCGAGCCGCCGCGTGGCTTCCTGCAGCACGTCCGGGAGGATGTCCGTGTCGGCGTCGCTCTCATCGAACTCCGCCTCGGCCATGCGGGTCGGTTTGTTCGCCTGCTTGAACTCCGGCTCGACTTCGTGTTCCGCCAGGTGATGAATCAGCGAATCACGATCGACCCCATGCTGGCGATCGTCCACCTGCTGCATGAAGGCGGCCTGTTCCTGTGGCGGGAGCGCATTCCAGCGTTTTTCGGCTTCGGTCCAGAAGGCCGGGTCGTACATCCCCTTCGTACTGTAGTCTTCGTAGTCCTCATCATCTAGTTGCGGATGTTCTACCGGTTTGCCCGCTGTCCGGAACTCGGGGGCCACAACCTCTTCGGCATACGCAGCGACGAGCTCTTCGCGCGACATTGCTGCTGTCCCGCCACGGTCGGGCATCCAATCGTCATAGAAGAGTGTGAGATTGAGCGTGAGATTGCTCAGGAAGACAGCCAAGAGCGTGATGAGGACACCCGTCACACCGGGCATCCAGCCTTCATACTGTGCAGCTCCCAACCGAACGCCGATTCCTACAAACGTCCCGATCAGAATCGACAGGAACCCGACATGCCAGCCGGTGGAATACGCCACCAGCCCCCACAGTCCTCCGCCAAGCAAGCCCCCGATGATCCCACCGCCGGTCCAGAGCAGGACCGCCATCCCAAAGGTGCGTTCGGCAGGGGGACGCGATTTCTTCTTCGACTTTTTCTTCCGTGGGGCGTCCGCTACTTCCTCGGCGACCTGCCGTTTTGCCGGGCGGCGTGACCGTGACGGCAACGGCTGCGGTTCCGAAAAGTCGTCATCGTCATCGTCGATTTCCACCGCGTCTTGCAGAGCTTCATCCCATTCGTCTGCGGGCTCTGGCTTCGTCGGCTTACTCCGTGTCGGTGACGCGCTCTCCTTCGGCTTCACCACCCGGATCATTGCCGGACGGGCGACGAATTTGGTCTGACATTTCGGACAACGGACTTTGCGATTCGCCAGCTCTTCGGGGGCCGCCTTCATCGCGAGTGTTGCGCCACACTCGACACATTCAATCTGGACGGTCCCGCTCATGGCCGGGCTCCTCGGGAGACGGTGAGGATCGCAGTGTCTGTCAGTAAGAAGGGATGTGCCTCAGGAAAACACAAGATACCCGTGACACGGACCGAGGGGAATCATGATCTTCTCCAGTTGCCTCACTCACCGAACGTCGACTTCCTGCGGAGTTGATGGTGATAGTGCTGGGCGAAGCGGTGGGCTTCATCGCGGACGTATTGCAGCAACCGCAGCGCGAATGAATGTCGGCTGAGGATCTTCGGTTCACTCTCACCCGGCCGGTAGACTTCTTCTTCCCGCTTCGCGAGCGAAAGGACACACGGCGCGGTCACGCCGATCCCCTCGAGTGCCGCCATCGCGGCACTGAGCTGACCTTTGCCCCCATCGATCAGCAGGATATCGGGAAAGGCTTCTCCTTCCTGCTGCAGCCGACGAAATCGGCGACTGACGACTTCCCGCATCGAAGCAAAGTCGTCGACCCCTTCGACCGACCGAATCTTGAACCGCTTGTACCCCGGCTTGAAGGGCAACCCATCCAGGAACTGCACACAACTGGCGACCGTCTCGCCCCCCTGCAGATGGGCGATGTCCATCCCTTCAATGCGTCGGGGCAAGTCAGGCAACTCGAAGATCTTCCTGAGCCCCCGCACGCCTCGTTTCGGATCGACCTGAAAGACTTCCGGCTGGGCGTGCTCGCGCAGGTCACCCCGCAAATTGAGATTCTCCAGGGCCTTGATCTGATCCCGCAGCCGCGCCGCCCGTTCGAACTTCCGTTCAGCAGCGGCCTGCTGCATTTCGGCCCGGAGTTCCTCGAACAGGGAGACCTTTTCTCCGTCGAGAAACATCATCAGCCGACGGATATCACGCCGGTATTCCTTCCGTGTGACGCGCAGATTACAGGGTGCCGTGCATTGCTGGATGCTCGCCAGCAGACACGGGCGAAACCACCGCCAGCGGTCTTCGTCCTCTCGAATGTCGAGCGCACAATTCCGGAATCGGAAGATCTGCTGCAGCACCACGAGCGCCCCGCGCAACTTCCGTGCATTGGTGAACGGCCCGTAGAGCTTCACCCCTCGTGCGCGTGGCTTGCGTGTGAATTCGACCCGCGGAAACGGTTCGCGGACTGTGATCTGCAGATACGGAAAGGTCTTATCGTCTTTCAGCTCGGTATTGAACCGGGGCTGCACATCCTTCACCAGCCGGGCTTCCAGCAAGAGCGCATCGACTTCACTATCCGTCGCGATGAAATCGACATCCGCGATCTCGGGGACCAGATCACACGTGCGGCGATCGACCAGGGCCTGCGCGAGGAAATAGCTCCCTGCACGACTCCGCAGGTTGACCGCCTTGCCGATGTAGATCACCCGGCCACGTGCGTCTTTCATCAAATAGACGCCCGGTGTCGTCGGGAAGGTCTTCACCTTCTCGCGCGGCTCCAGCGGTGCGGACATACTCTCTCCTCCCTGTCCGAGCGGTGACGCTCCCCGAGAGTAGTATATCGCTCCCCCACCCCGCTTGCGTCTTCGCGTCCGGAGCCGACTTCAGCCGAACAGGTGCACCAGGGGCTGGCCATCGCACACGCGGTAGGGCCGGCGCTGCTGATCGTGGAATTCCGCCTGGAGCGGCACACCCAGCGCCGTGTGAATGGTCGCGATGAAGTCTTCCGGACTGACGGGATGCTGAGTCGGATAGGCCCCGTGGGCATCGCTCGCCCCATACACCTGACCGCCGCGGATTCCGCCCCCGGCGAGGACGACCGACTGGCACGGCCCCCAGTGATCACGGCCCGCCTGCGGGTTAATCTTCGGCGTGCGGCCGAATTCCCCCAGCATCGCGACGAGAGTTTCATCGAGCAGCCCGCGCTGCGACAGGTCTTCGATCAGGGCCGAGTACCCTTTATCGAGAGAGGGGAGACAATATGCTTCCTGCAGCATCTGCTTGCCGGTGATCCCGTTGATCGACGCAGTCCCGCCGTGATTGTCCCACACGTTGAGGACGTTCCCGTCCTTCGGCGAGACGTAGTACCAGACCAGCGTAACCAGCCGAACGCCCGCTTCCACGAGTCGCCGGGCCAGCAGAAACGCTTCGCCGTATTCGTTGCGGCCGTAGCGGTCGCGGGTCCGGTCGGCTTCCTTCTCGATGGCGAAGGCCCCTTTCGCCTCTGGCGCAAACAGCATCCGGTAAGCCTGTTCGCGGGCCGCTTCCAGTCCACCGACTGCACTCCGATCGCACGTGGCCTGCAGTCGCCGTTCGGTCCGTTCCAGCGTTTCCAGGAGACCCAGCCGTCCCTGAATGCGGACTGCATCCAGCCCGGTCGGCAGGTCGAGACTGTGTGGTGCAGGCCCCTTCACTTCCGCCGGTGCCTGCAGTTCCAGCGGATCGAATCGCGGACCGAGGAACCCCGCATGCGTCCCGGTATAGATCACGCCGTCATGCCCGATCGGCCGCGGAATCGTCACCGCAGCGGGGAGTACGCCGGGGGGACTGAAGTACGAGACGACCGAACCGAGATTCGGGAAATCGGTCCGGTTCCGCATATTCCGGGGCACGGCGAGGCCGTCCTTGAACCGGCCGGTCATCGTGTAATTCACGCTGACTTCGTGGATGTTGCTGTCATGCGAGAAGGACCGAATCACCGCGAGCTTGTCGGTCAGCTGCGCGATCTGCGGGAGTTGATCGCAGATGCGGAGACCGGGAACCACGGTATCAGTCGCCCCAAATTGACTGCGGATGCCTTCGGGGGCGTCGAGCTTGGGATCGAACGTCTCGTGCTGGGGCGGCCCACCCCAGAGATAGACCAGAATGCACGATTTCGCGGACGGCTTGGCAGCGGTTGCAGTCGTCGCCGCGTGCATCAACCGCGGCAGCGTGAGTCCGCCGAGACCCACGGTTCCGAGGCGTAACAAGGCATCGCGACGATGCAGCATGACGCAAGATTCCCGCAAAGACATTCCAGCAGCGAGCGCCGCCATCGATTGCCACGCATCGTAAACGCCTGATGCGTCACCCGTCAACGGGCCACCACGCTTGCGTCTTCGCATCCACCGACCGCAGCACCGGGAACGAAGTTAGAACCCGACGCCACCACCGCCGCCGGGGGTAACCGGGACTGGGCTGGGGGTGGGGCGTGGGGCGGCGACTGCGGTGGGGGTGGTGGCTCCGCCCACGCCGTAGAGTTGGTCGCGGCGCATGGCGTAGCGGATGGGGAACGAGGGCCAGATCGAGTTGGCGTAGGGGGCGTTCGGATCGCCGACGAGCAGGAAGGCGCTGTCGAAGCCGTGCGGGGTGTCGGGTTGCGCACCGACCTGCGGGCCGAGATCGAAGCGGCCGAACGGTTTCTCGGTGACGTACTGCACGAAGCCGAGCCATTGCCGGTCCGGAGCGGCGATGTTGAACAGGTTCGGTCGTTCCGGCTTGAAGCCGAGAAACTCCCGCGGGATCGGCGCGGTGTGCAGCGCGGTGAGGATGAAGGCCATCGTCACATAGCCGGTCGCTGCCCCGAAGGCCCAGCGGCCGATCTGATCGACGAGCGCTGGCAGTTGCACGTACGTGGGGGCGAGATATTCCGACCCGGCGCGCAGGGCGAACACGCCGCCAATGAACAGCCCGAGCAGCGCGATCATATCCCAGCGGTCGTTCCAGTCGCGGTAGACATTCACGAGCAGCAGCGTAGCCGGCTCGAAGAAGTTCATCGCGAGCAGACCCGCGATGACGACGCACAGGAAGGTGACCCCGGCGGTCCAGGCCCCTTCGTTCTGCACGGTCCACGTCACCCCGGCGATGATCGCGATGAGTGCGATGTCGATCATGGTCTTGCTCTTACTGACTGTGGGCAGGGGAAGAGACCCAGGGATCGGAATCCCTGGGCGTCCGGGGATATTGGATTTATTTGACGACCCGCAGCAGTTCGTCGAGCGAGGTGATCCCTTTGACGACGAGTCGCAGGCCCTCTTCTTTCATGTAGAGCATCCCGTTTTTGCGGGCTTCGGCCTTGATGGTCGTCATGCTCTGTTTTTCACGGATCATGTCCCGCAGCCGGTCGCTGATGATGAACAGTTCGTAGACCCCGATGCGGCCGTGATAACCCAGGCCGTTGCAGGTCGGGCAGGTCCCTTCCGGATTCTTCGGCGGCCGGAAGAACTTGTCGATCTTGTCGGCCGGAAGTCCCGCCCGTTGGATCTCATCGACCGAGGGTTTATACGCCTGCTTGCAGTCAGCACAGAGTTTACGAACCAGCCGTTGGGCGAGGATCCCCGAGATCGAGTCGGCGAGCAGGAACGGTTCAACGCCGAGGTCCATGAGTCGTGACAACGCCGTGATGCTGTCGTTCGCGTGGACCGTCGAGAAGACCATGTGACCGGTGTTGGCCGCCTGGCAGGCGATCTTTGCGGTTTCACCGTCGCGGATTTCGCCGATCATCACCACGTCGGGGTCTTGCCGCAGAATCGACCGCAGCGAGTTGGCAAAGGTCTGCCCCGCCTTGGTGTTGATCTCGATCTGCGTGACGTTTTCCATCTTGTATTCGACGGGATCTTCGACCGTGATGATGTTCGATTCGTAGGCGTTGATCTCGCGGAGGGCGGCATACAGCGTGGTCGACTTACCGGCCCCGGTCGGACCGCAGGCGATAAACATCCCGTGCGGCTGCTGGACGGTCTGCACGATCTGGTCGAAGAGCTGTTTGCGCATGCCCAGATCGGCGAGCGTCTTGACCGACGCCCCCTGATCGAGGATGCGGAGCACCATCTTTTCACCCGACTGCAACCCCTGCGACGCGACGCGGAAATCGATCTCGCGGCCTTCGGTCTCGGCCCGGAAGCTGCCGTCCTGGGCTTTTCGCCGCTCGGTGATATCCATCGCCGAGAGGACCTTGAAGATGTTGACGATCGCATCGCCGGTGTTGCGATCGAACGGCTCCGCGGGATACATCACGCCGTCGATACGCAGTCGGACCGACGTTTCGTCTTCTTTGGGCTCGAGGTGGATGTCGGTTGAGCGCCGCAGGATGGCATCGTACAGGAGTTCTTTGGCAGCCATGTAGCCTTTGGAATTCTCGACCTGGCGGGAACGATCGACTTCCCCGGCCCCTTTCCCCTGTTTGCCGATGAGGCGAATCGGCGGGCCTCCCATGGACGAGGGCCCCTGCTTGCCTCCCAGATTGATCCCCATGCGGCCGAGCACCCGGATCGCGACCGAGCGGAGATGCCGCGGCGTGAGCACCTTCCCCGACTCCGGCACGCGCTGGTTCCGCTCAGCGACGTAAATCCCCATCGGGACCGCATAGCCGACCGTCATCGCGAGGAACGCAAGGAAGAAACTCGAACAGCAGAACGCGAGCAGAAAGCCAGCGATTCCGGCCACCAGCACGATGCCGTTCCAGAACTCCTGGCGGACTTTCAACTGGCCGGCGTCTTCATCGATCCAGCCCGCGGTCCAGATCCAGAGCAGGAAGAGACCGAGCAGAAACGCGGTCTTCATCAGGCTGAGATAGAACCCGGCCAGATCCGGGCGACCCGAGTAGGAGCCGCGATAGAAGCCGTAGGGGGACGGAGGATACGCATCATTGGAGCGAGCAGCGACCGCCGGGGCGGCCACGGGAGCAACCACCGGAGCGCCGGGTGCGGGCGCTCCCGGAGCGCTGGAATCGCCTGGGGGAGGCTGTGCCACCACCAACGAGCTGATCGCAGTCCAGACCACGAGCGTCAGCAGCAGTTGCTTGACGAGAATCCGCCCCATAGTGTCGTACTCAGCAGAACGCGCAGGGTTCAGCCGGCGCCACGGTGTGCGGACCGCGACAACCGGCAGGGTTGGCCCGAGGCGATTCTAATCCGAGCAGGCGGGTGGAGACAAATGTGCGGGGGCTGAATCGAGGCCACTCACTGAAGTTCCGCTTGCCGTTTTCGCGGTCTTCTACTGTGCTGCATCTGCCCCATGCTCGGTGCCACGTCCGCTCACGGGACCGACGTCGTACCACTCGGCAGAGGCGGATCGAGTGGCAGCGATGGGGCCCGGCGAGCGGCTTCCGGTGTCGCGGGCGGTGGGGGCACGGCTGGAACCGGCTGCGGAGCCCGCGGTAACGGCGTTTCGTAGAGTTCCGGTGGCGGTGGAACGATCCCTCCTTGCTCACGGGCCTGGCTCGAGGGCAACTGGTTCGACGTGGCCCCCGCTTCCGGCATCAGAATCATCCCGGAGGGTGGGACCGCCTGTGACGGATATCCATAGGGATAGCAGGTCGGGTAGACGTGATCCGGATCAATCCGCGGATGATATCCCTGCTGGCAACGACAGGGACAGGCGGCCGAGTTCACACGGCAGCACCAGTCAGGCTTACCCGCCCGTGAGATGTCGAACCGTGGGTCGTAATACTTCTCCCAGCGGACGGAGAAATCCGAGACGCCATCGATGACATCGTGATACCGGTTGAATCCGGGCCAGCAGCGGCAGCCGGAAAAGATCAGACAGAGTCCGGTCGCCAGAGCGACTCGTCGCGCAGCCGATTTCATCACGTTCCCCCCGAGAGCGCATCGTCATCGGTCGTCATCGGCTGTGAAACGCTGCAGCCTTCAACGATTGTGCCGTGTATAACGGCGATTCCAGGGTGTGAGAGGCCGACAGAATGCCTTCCGTGGGCGTCTGGGTGAACTGTGCGGTATGCTGCGGGCTGTCGAGAGTGGCCACAGCAGCAGGATTCGCCGGTGGAACGGATTGCGATTGTCGGTCGAGGCGGGGTTTTTCCGGGTGCGCGCGATCTCGCGAGCTTCTGGAGTCACGTTGCCAATGGGATTGATGCCGGCCGTCACGCCTCGTCGGCCCGCTGGTTTCTTGCGCCGGAACGGGCCCTCGCGAGCGGTGGGCCACAGCCCGATCGAGTCTATTCGACATGGTGCTGTCCGCTGGATGATGCTGCGCTCGAATTCGACCCCGCGGTCTTGCCCCGACCGATCGACCCGGCTGTCCTTGAGCAATGTGATCCGTTAATTCGCATCGGCATGAAAGCAGCCCATGCAGCGTGGACTTCGGCCCGGCAGCCACTCGTCGATCCGTCGCGGGCAGGCGTGATTCTGGGGCATATCGTCCTTCCGACGGAAGCGACCTCCGCGCTCGCGCGGGATATCCTGGTGCGGGACTTTGCGCAACGGCTGCTCGGCGATCGGGCGCCGACGTGGCAACCGTCGCGTTGGTCGACACGCAACTGGTCTGCGGCCGGGTTGCCCGCTGCGGCCATCGCCAGTGCTCTGGGCTGGCAGGGGGTGGCGTACACACTCGACGCGGCGTGTGCATCGTCGCTGTATGCCCTCAAACTCGCGTGTGATGAGCTGCGTGCTGGTCGCGCGGATGTGATGCTCGCCGGGGGACTTTCGCGTCCCGATTGTCAATACACACAGATGGGCTTTGCGCAGTTGCAGGCGCTGACCAAAAGCGGGCGGTGTGCCCCGCTCTCGGCTGCTGCCGATGGGCTGGTCGTTGGTGAAGGGGCGGGACTGTTCCTGCTGAAACGTCTCAGCGATGCGCAACGCGATGGCGACCACATCTACGCGACGATCGCCGGGATCGGGTTGTCGAACGACCGCGGGGCCAATCTGCTGGCTCCGCACACCGAAGGCCAGTTGCGGGCGATGCAGGCGGCGTATGCACAAGCCGGATGGAAACCGGGCGACGTTGATCTCATCGAATGCCACGCGACCGGCACACCTGTGGGCGATGCGGTCGAACTCGACAGTCTGCACGCCCTTTGGAAGGAAGAACAGGGCCGTCCACAGCGCTGCGTGCTTGGTTCGGTGAAGTCGAACGTCGGCCATCTGCTCACCGGGGCTGGCGGAGCGAGCCTGATGAAGATGCTCGCCGCGTTCGAACATCAGACGCTGCCACCGACCGCGAATTTTGTCGACCCGGCTCCCAACCTCACCCGTGCCGACAGTCCGTTCCAGGTTCTCGCCAGCGCGAAACCGTGGAAGCGGCGCGACGGACAAACACCCCGCCGGGCGGCGATCAATGCGTTCGGCTTCGGCGGCATCAATGCACATGTGCTGCTGGAAGAGGTTGATGGCATAGGGCAAATGGCTCAGGGGCAGAAAGATGGACACGCATCAGTCTTCTCTGTCCCTCAGCCCTTAGCCACCAGCCATCAGCCCGCTTCCCCCATCGCGATTGTGGGGATGGCAGCGCGGTGTGGTGCTCTCACGTCGCTCAGCGAGATTGCCGGACGCTGCTTCGGTCAGTCGGTCGCCGAGCGATTGGCGATCGAAGAGGTCCGCGCGCCGATTGGAGCGTTCCGCATTCCGCCGCTGGAGTGGGACGAGATGCTGCCGCAGCAGCAGGTGATGCTGCAGGTCGCCGCCGCGGCGCTCGATGACGCCGGTTGCGAACGGTCGCTCGGCAATCGCACGGGGCTGTGCGTGGGGATCAATCTCGATCCGAACACGACGAACTTTCACGGCCGCTGGTCTCTGGAAGAGTATGCACCCCAGTGGGCGGAACGACTGGGGCAATCAGCCGATGCCTCATCGCTCGCCGCTTGGGTGAAAGATCTGCGCGAAGCCTTCGGACCGCCGTTGACCGCCAATCGCGTGATGGGCAACCTCGGCGGGATCGTCGCCAGTCGACTTGCACGTGAATTTGAAGTTGGCGGTCCGAGCTTCACCATCAGCAGCGACGAAACCGCTGGCCTGCAGGCGTTGCAGGTGGCGGTCCGGGCGCTGCAACAGGAAGAACTTGATCGCGCACTCGTCGGGGCGATCGACCTGCAGCATGACGTGCGGTTGTGCCCAGAGACCACACACAATGGTCGAGGACCCGAACCACTGGGCGATGCCGCGGTCGCCTTCGTGCTAAAACGGCTGGTCGATGCCGAACGGGACGGCGATCGAGTCTATGCCGTCGTGACCGAGATGCGGGCGACGACGACACCGGTTGATCCCTTCGGCACAAACGTGGTGGCGACTTCGAATCACGTCACTGCCGACTTCGGCCACTGCGGCGCAGCGACCGGGTTACTCGCGGCGTTGAAATCGACGCTGGCGTTGGCTTGGGGTGTTCAACCTCCAGCGACCTCGGGCGATCTGCACGGTTCGCAACCCTGGTTGCAGGACCGGACCGCGGGGCCAAGGACACAACAGACCATTGTGACCGGCCGGGATGGAACAAAAGTCGAAGTCATGCTCGCGGCTCCGACATCTCCACAACAGACCACCGCAGCGCCACTGGTAGCACTCGCGACGGGACTGTTCGTCTTCGATGGGTCATCGGACACCGAACTGCGCGAAGCGATCGCGGCGTGCCGCGAGTTGGTTGCCACATCGGCAAACCTGGGTGAGGCGGCCCGTCGCTGGTATCACCAGCGACGACCCGATCCCCAGCGACCACGGGCGGTCAGCATCGTCGCGCAGACACCCGCTGAATGGGACGCTCAGGCGAATCGACTCCTCGCACAACCCATGCTGAGCATCACTCCTCTCAGCCAACCAACCAACAACAACCCACAACCCACGCCCCCCCTCGCCTTCGTCTTTCCCGGTTCGGGGAACCATTTCCTGGGGATGGGGAAAGAACTCCTCGCAGCGTTCCCGCAGATTCTGCAGCGACAACAGCGCGAGAATGACCGGCTTGCCAGTCAGTTCCAACCCGATCTCATCTGGAACGGTCCCTCGACCGAAGCGATCGGACGCGATCACAAGCGGATGATCTTCGGACAGGTCGCGCTGGGCACCGCCCTGTGCGACTGGCTCACGCTGTTCGGTGTGCGACCCATGGCTGCCATTGGGTACAGCCTGGGAGAATCGGCGGCGTTGTTCGGTCTGCGGGCCTGGGTCGATCGCGACGAGATGCTCCGACGGATGGAAGCGTCACCGTTGTTCGGCAGTGACCTCGTGCGTCCCTACGATGCTGCCCGCAAGGCGTGGCAGATTCCACGCGACCAGGACGTCCCGTGGCTCTCCGGCGTGGTCGATCGCTCAGCGGCTGATGTCCGTGCGGCTCTCGCACGCAAGACCCGCGTCTTTCTCCTGATCATCAACACGCCCACGCAATGCGTCATCGGTGGCGATCGACTCCAGGTGGAAGCTGTTGTCCGTGACCTGCAGGCGAACTTTGTCCCCTTCCCGGCACCGAGTACGGTCCATTGCGAACTGCTGCAGCCGGTCGCGAAAGCGTATGTCGAACTCCACCTGATGAAGACCACGCCTCCACCCGGCGTGACGTTCTACAGCGGGGCGACCGGACAGTCCTACGGACTCAGCGAACAGTCCGCTGCAGGGGCGATCCTGGCGCAAGCGCGGGATACGGTCGATTTCCCCCGGGTGATCGAACAAGTCTATGCCGATGGGGTGCGGCTCTTCGTCGAGATCGGCCCCGGAGCATCCTGCACACGGATGATTGACGAAATTCTGGGAGACCGCCCCCACGCCGCACTCGCGCTGTGTCCCGCCACTGCGGATCCCGTCGGACAGGCACTGCGTGTGCTCGGAACATTGATTGAGCACCGCGTCCCCGTTGATCTGACAGCCTTGTATGGTGCAAGCCAACCAGCGGCACCCGCGTCGTCGCCGCGTGAACTCGTCACGCCGATCAACCCGCAACCGTGGCAGACGCGGGACTTCACAGCGTTGCGCACGATTCGCCAGCAATCGCCAGTCGTGTCGCCTCCCTCCACGGTACCGCCGGTACCCGCTCGGCCCGTGACACCGGTCCCACCACCGCGACCAGTCGTCATTACGCCTGCTGCTGCTGCGCCCCCCGCTCCCCAACCCCTGCGTTTCTCCGAAAGTCGTGCTGTGTCGCGCCCGCCTGTCACTGCCACCCTTCCGAATTCCGCGCCGGCCCCCTCAACGACCGTGCCGACCACGACCGTTGTGGCAGGCCCAGCCGTGGTGCAACGGTCGGCGTCCGCTCTGGATGGAATGGTTCCTGGTTTCGAAGCGTGGTTGACGGAGCGCGTGGCGGCGCATGAGGCGTTTTTGCGATTCGCACAGCAGGCGCAGACGCTGGCGGCGGAGTTCGCGACGGGGGCGGGCTTCGAGTTGATCGCGAAGACGCAAGCGAGCGCTGGGGACGCCGTGTGGCTTGCGCCAGTGACTACCCTCTCCCCCTCTCCCCATCGCCCCCTCGCCCCTTCGTCTTCCACCCCCGTACTCCTCTCCCCCCGCACTCCCGCACCGCTGCCGATCGAACCGCCGCGGGCCCTCGACTACGCCCAGTGCCTCGAATTCGCCATTGGCAAGATCGGCAATGTTCTCGGTCCGAAGTTCGCTCCGATTGACGCCTTCCCGACGCGCGTCCGCCTCCCCGATGTCCCGTTGATGCTTGTTGACCGCATCACGGCGATCGAAGGAGAGCCGCTGTCGATGACGCACGGCCGCGTCGTCACTGAACATGACATTCACGCTGACGACTGGTACCTCGACTGCGGCCGCATTCCGACGTGCCTCGCCGTCGAATCGGGTCAAGCCGACCTGTTCCTTTCGGGCTGGCTGGGGATCGACTTCGAGACTCGTGGGCTGGCGATGTACCGCCTGCTTGATGCGGTCGTCACGTTTCATGATGCGCTCCCCGGGCCGGGGAAGACGATCCGTTACGACATCCGCATCAACCGCTTCTTTCAGCAGGGATCGACGTACCTCTTCCGCTTCGAGTTCGACGCCACAGTCGATGGGCAGCCGCTGCTCACAATGCGCGATGGTTGCGCCGGCTTCTTTACCATGGCCGAACTCGCAGCCGGGCAGGGGATCATTCACACCGCGCTCGACAAGCAACCGCGCCCCGGCAAACGTCCGTCCGAGTGGATCGATCTCGTCCCCATGGCGGTCGAATCCTACACCGACGACCAACTCGCGGCCCTCCGCGCCGGCGATCTTACAACTTGTTTCGGCGCTCCCTTCGCTCGCTTGCGTCTCCACGCTCCTGTAACCCTTCCGTCTGGCCGGTTAAACCTCGTCCACCGTGTCCTCGAACTCAACCCGACCGGCGGGAAGTATGGCCTCGGGACGATCAAAGCCGAAGCCGACATTCATCCCGATGACTGGTTCCTCACCTGCCACTTCTGTGACGACCAGGTGATGCCCGGCACTCTGATGTACGAGTGCTGTCTCCACACGCTCCGCATCTACCTGCTCCGCATGGGCTGGATCGGCGAAGCGGGCGAAGTCGCCTACGAACCAGTCCCCGGCGTCAAAAGCCGCCTCAAATGTCGCGGCCAGGTCCTGTCGAGCACGAAGCAGGTCTGGTACGAGGTGACGCTGAAGGAAATCGGGGAAGAGGGCTTAGCCGCCAACGATGCTCGCCCCTCGCTCTACTGTCTCGCGGACGCCCTGATGTACGCCGACGGCAAGCCAATCGTCGAGATCACCGATATGTCGGTGCGGCTGTCGGGACTGTCGCGTGCGCGGGTGGAGTCACTGTGGAGTGAGGCGAAAGGTACGGGAGTCCGGGAGTCCGGGAGTCCGGGGGTGGAAGACAATTCCACCGTTCGTCCCGTGTTACAAGAGCCGGCTGCACTCCCCCACTCCCCCTCTCCCGCACTCCCCCTCGCCCGCACCCCAATCTTCAACACCGATCGCATCACCGCGTTCGCCATCGGCAAACCGTCGGAGGCATTCGGCGATCGTTACCGGGTCTTCGACAGCGAGCGCGTCATTGCCCGGCTGCCGGGACCGCCGTTTCAATTTCTCGATCGCATCGTCTCCATCAAGGATTGCGAAGCGTGGAAGCTCGCCGCCGGGGGGGAAATCGTCGCCGAGTACGACGTCCCGCCCGATGCGTGGTACTTCGCCGCCAACCGCCAGCCGACGATGCCGTTCGCTGTGCTGCTGGAAACAGCTCTGCAGCCGTGCGGCTGGCTCGCGGGGTATCTCGGCTCGGCTTTGACGAGCGATGTCGACCTATCGTTTCGCAACCTCGGCGGGAAGGCGACGCAGTTCGAGGAAGTCACTCCGCAATCGGGAACGCTCACCACGACGGTGAAGATCACCCGTGTCTCACAGTCGGCCGGGATGATTATCCAACACTATGACTACGACCTGCGGTGCGATGGTCGGCCGGTCTATGTCGGGAACACCTACTTCGGCTTCTTCACGAAGCAGGCCCTCGCCAACCAGGTCGGCATTCGCGATGCCGCGGTTTATCAGCCGACCGACGCCGAACGAGCCCGCGCGACATCGTTCCCCATTCCAACGGAACCGCCCTTCCCCGACGAGCGTTTCCGCATGGTCCATCGGATCGACTGGCTGATCCCCAATGGTGGTCCGCACGGTCTCGGCTGTCTCCGCGGCAGCGTTGACGTCGACCCGTCTTTCTGGTTCTTCCAGGCCCATTTCTATCAAGACCCCGTCTGGCCCGGCTCGCTGGGGCTGGAGTCGTTCCTGCAGGTGCTGAAGGCGTATGGGGTTGGTCGATGGTCGGAGAAAGGCGAGAACGGTGCCATGACTCCGTCCCTGAGCCATTTGCCATCCGCCATCAGCCGCTTCCCCGCCGTCCTCGGCGCTCCCCATGAATGGGTCTATCGCGGCCAGGTCCTGCCGACTGACCGCCACGTGACAGTCGACGTCGTCGTGACCGCCGTCGACGACGCGACCCGCACCGTCACCGCCGACGGCTTCCTGACCGTCGACGGCCGCGTAATCTACCAGATGAAGAGCTTCCAACTGAGCTTCGCGTAATCATCCGAGCCGCGACCGTGAGGGAGCGCGTTCCGAAGACCAGCATTGAACTCGTTCCCACGCAGTGCATGGGAACCAGGAAACTCGCTGCCTGACGGTCGCGGCTCTGATGACGGCGTTCAACCGGAGCTGGCGCTCCGGGCTATTTCAGCGTTTCGAGGTAACTGAGGAGGTCGGCGAGTTCCTGCGGGGTCATCTGTTGATGCAGGCCCTGCGGCATGACGGAGACGGTCGAGGGGACGCGTTCTTCGATCTCTTTGCGGGGGATCTTGATCACCTTCCCCTGGTTGTCGCCAAGGTCGAGATCGCCGCCGCCGGTCTCGGTGACAACGATGCCGGAGTAGGTCTTGCCGTCGACCGTGGCGATCGTCCACGTCAGGTACTGGGGCGAAATCTCTTTCGACGGTTCAAGGATCGATGTGAGGAGTTTCGCGCGGTCCATCGTCCGGGCGATGACGGAGAGATCGGGACCGACGTTGCCGCCGCGGCCGTTGACCGTGTGGCACTTGAAGCAGAGCGGCCCCTGATGGTGGTAGAAGACGCGGCGACCGGCGTCGGGAGAGGGCTGATGGTCGTTGGCTGAGGGCTGAGGGATGGAGTCTGTACTCTTCCCGTTGATCGCGACGTCGAGCGCATCCCGCAGCCCACTCTTCTCGCTGGCGTCTTCGCGGAGTTTTCTCAACTGATCCCCGATTTTCGTACCGGGAAGCGCGCGTCCGCGGAGGGCACGGATCGCTTCGAGTTGGAGGAGGGGACCATCAGAGGGATCGCGAAGACGCAAGCGTTGATGGACGGCGTTGAGGAGGAAGGATTCGACGTCGGCGGGGAGGGGTTCGTCGTGCGGGGTCGCACAGAGTCCAGCGAGCGCATCGGCGCGGAGGGACACGGCGACAGATTCATCGGCCGCGAGGGCGAGCAAGACCGGGATCGCGGCGGGGCGCGGGGCCTGCTGCAGCGTGCGGACGGCCTCGGTCTTCAGGCCCACATCGTCCGACTTCGTGAAGGCCAGCAAGCGCTCGAGCGACAACTCGGGCGTCGCTGCGGGAATCGAGCGCAACGCAATCGCTCGGAGTGCCGCAGGCCGCTGGTCATCATTGACGATCTTCAACATCTGCGCCGTCGGCGGCGTCTTCTCAAACTCCGCCGGCGGGACGCCATCCAACAGCGAGAGCGTCGCGAGGCAGGCCATGAGCATCTCAGGCGTCAAATCGGGCTGGTGCAGCTCATGTTCGACCAGCCACCGATAGTCATTCAGTCGTGACTCGCCGACCCATTGAATCGCAGCCCGGCGAACCAGCGTCGAGGGATCCGTGAGGCCCAGACGGAGCGTCGTCGTCTCCAACGGTTGACGACGTTTTGCTGCCAGCAGATGGATCAACCGCACTTTCGGATGAATGCCAATTTGCTGGCGCCCAGCGACCATGCAACAATCCCGCGTGAGCGCCATGCCTAACGGAGTCTGCAGGTAATAAAGTTGTGGCCCATTCGCTGTCCCAAAATCTGCCGGGCCACGGCCGTTTGCCACAGCGGTAATCAGTGAACTGAGAAGGAAAGGATCGGAGACCTCTTCCGTAGATTCCCTTGGCTGCGCCGGACCATGCAGGTAGGCAGACTCGCGACTGAGCGTCTCGAAAGCTGCCATCGGCACAAGGTTGAGACCGAAATCAAATCGCGATTTTTGATCGACAGTGGCCCGCGAGAGCCCCGTGACGAACCAATTCGGTTCGGTTTCCTCGGCAGCGACTTTTTCTAACGCAGCGACGACCGGGGGCGTATCAAACGTTGTGAGAAAAGCCGTCGCAACCTCATCAAACGCAGCGGCGATTGGGCTTCCTTGCTTATGGTCAGCCAGGAGTTGGCTCACGTCTGGTTCGTTTCGGGTCACTAATGCCCAAAGCGCCTCAACTCGTGCGCGACTCGGCTGCTGGGGATCACGAAGAACACCCGCCAACTGGTTTCTTCCTGCAGAATTCATCGCCAGAAACCGTGCGGACAATCGACGTTCTGACAAATGCGCGGAATCCTTCAGGATCAAGCCCGCCAGTTCACCGTCATGAACGAGCTTCTGAACCGGCACTCGTCGATTCCGTCCATCCTTCGCACTCAATCGCCACACGCGGCCTTTGCGGTGGAGCTTGTAGTCGCGGAGGACCCAGTCGCTGAAATAGAGGCTGCCGTCGGGGGCGATCGCGAGGCCGACGGGGCGGAAGTTTTCGTTGCCCTGCACGATCGGTTTCGGCTTCGAGACGAAGCTGGCCCCGTGTGGCTCCAGCACGAACTGGTCGATCCGATGATCGCCCCAACTGCCGACCAGGAGCGTCCCGAGATAGTCAGCGGGGAAGCCGTCCGATTCGTACGCGACGATCCCCGAGGGAGCTTCACCTGTTCCCGAAACCATTGGCAACGTGCCGGGAATCTCGCCGTTCCACGCGGTGAAGGGATGCGTCCCCCGGCGGCCGTTGCGGAAGCGGTAACCGTAATCGCCCCCTTCGACGACATGCAGCAACCGGCAAGGCGGGCGGCTGTCGGGATCGTTGTCGACGGTGAAGAGCCGTCCGAAAGCGTCGATGCAGCTCGCATGCGGATTCCAGAAACCAGTCGCCCATCGCTGCAGCTTGGAGCCGTCGGGCCGACAACGATAAACGTTCCCCCCTTCCCCACCACCGCTGAGCGTCACGCCATCGGAGCCGATGAGCTTGTAGTCAGCCCCGAGGTTCTCGCCGAAGCCGAAATACATCCAGCCAAGCGCATCGAACGCCAGCCCCGCGAGCCCGTTGTGGGGATAGTTGCCCGGCGTGTCGAGCTGCACGATCCGCGTCCGCTCGTCGGCTTTCAGGTCGCCATTCGTATCACGCAGGACGACGATCTCCCCGCGCGTGGCGACGAAGACGGTGTGGGGGTGCGGGGGTCCGGGGGTACGGGGGTCAGAGGAAGCTTGTTGTAACTTGTCGTTCTCTTTCCCCCCCACTCCCGCACTCCCGTACCCCCGCACCAGCTCCAGCCACACCGGTTGCACCGCGACGCTCATTGCGAACTTGAACCCATCGGCAAAGACGGTCGGTTCGTCGGCGCGGCCGTCGCCGTTGGTGTCCTGCAGTACGAGGAGCCGATCGGTCGAATGACCTTGATACCCATCAGGGGGAAAGTGCGTATTGCTTTCGAGGACCCACACGCGACCGAGGGTATCGACGTCGATCCCCGTCGGCGTGACGAGTTGCGGATGCTCGGCGAAGAGTTCCAGCTTCAACCGGTCATCGAGCACGCGCGGCTGCGAGTCCTGCGCAGAGACAACAAGGCAACAACCGCACCACCACAAGGCCGCGAATCGAAAGAGGTTTGTCATGCTGTGGCTCTGCTCTTGGCGAAGATCAAAAAGTCAGGTTGGAGATGGGGATGTGATTACCATCCAGCGATCCGTCGTACGGCATCCCCAATTGAGAAGGCGTGTCGGCCGGGGTATGGTAGCAAGTCGGGTTCGCCAAGGGGAACAAACGATGTCTACCGCCGCCGCACCAACGATCGAGGCCCTGCTGACTGCGGAAGAGTACGCGCGGGTTGCGCCCCACGATCGTCCTTCAGAACTTGTTCGAGGGAGAATCGTCCTGATGAATCCACCCTTCTCCGCGCATGGATACTGGTGTAGTCAAGTTTCCGGCATCTTGCGTCAATTCGTGACGGAGCATCGGCTGGGCCGAGTCATCGCCAATGACGGCGGCGTGATCACGAAGCGGAATCCGGATACGGTCCGCGGCGCGGACGTCGCTTATTACAGCTTCGAACGAGTCCCCCCCGGTCCACCGCCCGAGGGGTATTGGTCTGCCCCGGAACTCGTCGTGGAAGTCCGCTCGTCCGATGATCGCTGGCGAGCCATTCACGAAAAAGTCGGCGAGTATCTGGCTGCGGGCGTGAATTGTGTGGTCGTGCTTGATCCGCCGACGCGCTCGGTGCAGGTTTATTCTGCCGATCATCCGGTCGTCATCCTGCAGGAAGCCGATGACCTGACGTTGCCCGATGTTCTCCCCGGTTTTTCGGTTCCGGTTCGTCAACTTTATGAGTAACCCGATGCCCTCGCATTCCCAGCTGGTTGTCCTGTTGTCTCTCCTGGCGCTGGAAGGATCCCGCGTGTTCGCTGCTGATGTGAAGCCCCCGCCGACCAAGACCGTCGACCACGTCGACGAGTACCACGGCCAGAAAGTCGCTGACCCGTACCGCTGGCTTGAGGACGACGTCCGCGTCAGTGACGAGACAAAGGCGTGGGTCGCAGCCCAGAACGAGGTGACTTTCAAGTACCTCGAAGCGATCCCCCAGCGGGACGCGATCAAGGCCCGGCTCACGAAGCTGTGGAACTACGAGAAGTTCACGGCCCCCTCAAAACAGGGACCGCGCTACGCCTACTTCAAGAACGACGGCCTGCAGAATCAGTTCGTCCTCTACACGCAGCGCCGGTTCGACGGACCATCGGAAGTCCTGCTCGATCCGAACACGTGGTCGAAAGACGGGACGGTCGCCCTCGCGGGAACGGCCTTCAGCGAAGACGGCAAGTTCCTCGCCTATGGCATCCAGGAAGCGGGGTCCGACTGGCGCACGTGGCGCGTGATGGACGTCGAAACGAAGGCGCTGCATCCGGATGAACTGAAGTGGGTGAAGTTCAGTTCACCCGCGTGGCTCAAAGATGGCAGCGGCTTTTTCTATTCCCGATATCCCGAGCCGGAAGCGGGGGCCGCGTTCCAGAAGCTGAACCTCAACCAGAAGGTCTACCTGCACAAGCTTGGCACCGCCCAGGCTGATGATGTGCTGATCTACGAACGGCCCGATGAGCCGACGTGGGGCTTCCAGGCCAGTGTGAGTGACGACGGTCAGTCTCTGGTCATCACCGCGTGGAAAGGGACCGACGACAAATACCGCGTCTTCTACAAGTCGATCAGCGATCTCGCCGCCCCGGCCACGCACCTCGTCGGCGAGATGGATCACGAGTATTCGTTCCTGGGCAACGACGGAACAACGTTCTACTTCCGGACCGATGAGAACGCCCCGAAACGTCGCGTGATCACGATCGACATCACCCAGCCGCAACGGGCCAACTGGAAGGAGATCATCCCCGAGCAACCACACGTCCTCACCGAGACGAATCTCCTGCGCGATCAGATTTTTGCGACCTACCTCAAGGACGCGGTCACGCAGGTGAAGGTCTTCACCTCGGGCGGGACGTTTGTTCGCGATGTGGCGTTCCAAGGACTCGGTTCGGCCAGTGGTTTCGGCGGTCGACGCGATGACACCGAAACCTTTTACAGTTACTCAAGCTTCAACACACCGCCGAGCATCTACCGGTACGACCCGGCGACGGGGATCAGTTCCCTGTTGCGCACCGCGGCCCTCGACATCAAGCCGGGCGACGTGGTTGTCGAGCAAGTCTTTGTCACGAGCAAGGACGGCACGAAAGTCCCGATGTTCATCGCGCGACGGAAGGACGCCCCGCTCGATGGGAACCGTCCCACCCTGCTCTACGGGTACGGCGGTTTCAACATCTCGTTGACGCCGTCCTTCAGCGTGTCACGCTGGCTGTGGATCGAGATGGGGGGCGTCTTCGCGATGCCGAATCTCCGTGGCGGTGGCGAGTACGGCGAAGACTGGCACCGCGGCGGCACCAAGCTCAACAAACAGAACGTCTTCAACGACTTCATCGCGTCAGCCGAGTGGCTGATCGCTCACAACTACACGAAGCCCGAGAAGCTCGCGATTCAAGGCGGCAGCAATGGCGGGTTGCTCGTCGGGGCCTGTTTGACGCAGCGACCGGAGCTGTTCGGCGCGGCGCTCCCCGCGGTCGGCGTGATGGATATGCTGCGGTTTCACAAGTTCACCGCGGGCCGCTTCTGGGTCGACGATTACGGGTCAGCCGACAATCCCGACGAGTTCCGCGCGCTGCTGGCGTACTCGCCCTATCACAACCTGAAGCCGGGAACGAAGTATCCCGCGACGCTGGTGACAACCGCCGATACCGACGACCGGGTTGTTCCGGGACACAGCTTCAAATTTGCAGCCCGGTTGCAAGCGTGTCAGGCGGGTCCCGCACCCACACTGATCCGCATTGAAACCCGCGCCGGTCACGGAGCGGGTAAGCCGACAACGAAGATCATCGAAGAAGCGGCCGACCAGTGGGCGTTCCTCGTGAACGTGTTGCAGATGGACGTGCGCTTGCGCGAATAAGCCGTCCTAGCCCGGAGCGCAAGCTCCGGCAGTCCGGTGTGTCGCCAATCGCTTGAATCCAGGCCCAGACATCCGGAGCTTGCGCTCCGGGCTAGGGAGATGCCACGTCGATAAACTTCGCGGGGTTCGTCCGGAACTCGGCGAGGTGTTCCGCGCTGGTGAACAGGAACAAGCGGCCATGATGCCAGACGGCGTGGTCGAGCGATCCCTGCAATTGCATCTCACCGCGACGGACCGCCACCACATCCAGTCCATTTGCGACTGGCGTGTACCGCAGCGGGTCCTCCCGGAACTTCCGCAGGGCGTCCGCTGACGCGAGTTCATAAAACTGCCCGCGGTGCTCGATGGCGAACTCGGGCCGTCCATCGACGAGCTCACCTCGATCCCGCAGCGTGACTGGACAATACTGCCGGAACCCGCGATCAGGCACCCGCGCAGCGAGGTCGCTTCGTTGTTCACGCGACCATTGCGGATGCTGCCATTCCGGGGTGGGACTGGAGGCGACCGGAGGGCGTTCCTCAGCCTGATCATCGTCTTGTGAGAAGGCTCCCTCGATCTCCGGATCATACGGCCGGGCGACGGGTAATCCCCATGCGTTGGCCAGCGTCCCGGCTTCTTCCGCCACTTCCGCAGCCGAATCGACGAATGCCCCCTGCGGCCACTGATGATCGACCGGCTCAATCACCGGCGATTCCGGTGGCAACCGAAGCGACTCTTCGATCGCCAAAGCCGCCACTTCTGCTTCCGATGCAGGAAGTGTAGCTGCCGTCGGGAGTCCAGCCGTGCGTGTCTTCTCACGCAGGGCGAGGACCTGAGCGGTCAGTTCCGGCGGTACTTCCACTCCCGGATCGACCGAATGGGCTTCACGATAGCAGGCCAGTGCGAGCTGCCATTCCTGGCGCTGCTGATGAATATACGCGAGGCTTTGCAGGGCTTCGGCCGCGGGTTGTGAACGATGGAAGCAGGTCAGCGCGTCATCCACACGCCCCTGCATCCCATAAACCAGGCCGAGATTGCTCAGCGCGCGAGGATCCTGGGGCTTCAAGGCAACCGCTTGCTCCAGCAAGGGCGCAGCGCTGTCATAGTCCTGTTGCAAATACTGAAAGTACCCGGCATCGGTCAGCAACCCAGCGTTCTGGGGATCGAGATCGAGTGCCCGTTGATAGAAGCTGGACGCCGCAGCGGAATCGTCACGCAGGGTCGCAATCACCGCCAGGCGATGCAGGGCCTCGCTGTTGGCTGGTTCCACCCGTAATACGCGGCCGTAAAAGACCTGAGCTTCCGCCAGTTGCCCTTCTGCTTCCAGGGCGTACCCCGGTTCCAGTGAAAGCCCACCCAACTGATCCTGCTGGGCAACCGATGCAGATTCCGCAGCAGACGACGGCTCCTCAATCTGTGCCTGCTGTTCATCGTCCTTCGAGGCAGTTTCGTTCACGGCTGGCGGCGGCTCACGCCGCGCGAGGCGCGACGGAGTCATGCAGCCGGTGGCCATACCGACCAGCACCAACCAGCAGCCGAGTTTCGGCCGGATCACCATGATCGTCCCCCCCGAAAAAAGCGCGTACGAGGGGTCTATCGACGATTCCGAGTGAATCGCTTGAAGGCGACCTTCACGGTTGTGCGCTTTTGCGCACTACGGCAATTCCTGCCGAGAGGGAGCGATGCCGAAGGGCTCGATGGCTTCAGACCAGTTGCTGGACCCGACGCACCGCTTCCTCGATGTTCGCACGACTGTTGAACGCGCTGAGTCGGAAGTACCCTTCGCCCGCGGCACCGAACCCGCTGCCGGGAGTCCCGACGAGATGCGCTTTGGACAGCAACTCGTCAAAGAAGGCCCAGCTCGACAGGTTCCGCGGTGTCTTCAACCAGACGTACGGCGCATTCACCCCGCCGTAAACACTCAGTCCGGCTTCGCGCAGTCCAGCACAGAGGACGCGTGCGTTTTCGAGGTAGAAGTCGATCAGCGCCCGCACCTGCGGCTTGCCCGCTTCGGAGTAAACCGCTTCCGCACCGCGCTGAATCACATAGCTCACGCCGTTGAATTTCGTCGTATGCCGCCGATTCCACAACGCGTGCAGGTCAACCTTCTCCCCGCTCGCCGTCTTCGCGGCCAATCCCTTGGGAACCACGGTGAACGCACACCGCGTGCCGGTGAAGCCCGCGGTCTTGCTGAAGCTGCGGAACTCGATCGCACACTCACGGGCCCCGTCGATCTCATAGATCGAATGCGGAATCCCCGGCTCGGTAATGAACGCCTCGTACGCTGCGTCGAAGAAGATGATCGCCTCTTCCTTGCGGGCATAATCGACCCACTGCTGCAACGTCTCCTTCGTCGCCACCGTCCCCGTCGGGTTGTTGGGATAGCAGAGGTAGATCAGATCGACATGCCCGGTCGGCAGTGCCGGGGTGAAGTTGTTTTCAGCGGTCACCGGGATGTAGACCAGCCCGGCATAACGGCCGCCATCGTCCGCAGCGCCGGTGCGGCCGGCCATCACGTTCGTATCGACATAGACCGGGTAGACCGGATCGGTGACCGCGACGACGTTGTTCAATCCGAAGATGTCGAGGATGTTCCCGGTGTCGCACTTCGAGCCATCGGAGACGAAGATTTCGTCGGCCGAGACTTTCGCGCCGCGGCTGTGGAAATCGTGCTGGGCGATCGCGTTGCGGAGGAAGTCGTACCCCTGCTCGGGTCCGTACCCGCGGAACGATTCGCGGCGGCCCATTTCGTCGATCGCAGCGTGCATTGCTGCGGTGACAGCCGCCGGCAGCGGCTCGGTCACATCGCCGATCCCCAGGCGAATAATCTTCGCGGTCGGGTTCTCGGCAGCGAACTTCGCCACACGCCGCCCGATCTCGGGGAACAGGTAACCAGCCTTGAGCTTCAGGTAATTGTCGTTAACGAGCGCCATGGGGGAGGTCTAGTACCAAGTGTCTAGTGTCGAATCAAAGTGCCGGGGACCAACCCCGCTTGCGTCTTCGCGGTCCGCGCTTTCCGTTCCGGCGCGGGAACCCTAGAATCTCCGGGAGTGTCCCTCCGGCGTCAAGCGTGGCGACACCCGATTCATGGTCCCTGTTGAATGGAATGCACCGCTGAGCGCGAAGACGCAAGCGAGTCGCGGCTAACCGATCTTCTCGATTGAACCCCACTGTATGACCGACCGCCGTATTCTTGTCACCGCCGCGCTTCCGTATGCCAACGGGCAATTGCACCTCGGGCATCTGGTCGAGTACATCCAGACCGACATCTGGGTCCGCTTCCAGAAGCTCCGCGGGCATCGCTGCATTTTTATCTGTGCTGACGACACCCACGGCACGGCGATCATGATCCGTGCCAAACAGGAAGGCCGCCCGGAGACCGAACTGATCGCCGATATGCGCGAGGCGCACCTCCGCGACTTTGGCAAGTTCGACATCGCCTTCGACCACTACGGGAGCACGCACAGCGAATCAAACCGGGCCGTCTGCCACGAAATCTGGGCCGCGCTCCGCGCGGGGGGCTACGTCGTCGAGAAGGACGTGACCCAACTCTTCGATCCCGAAGCGAACACGTTCCTTGCTGACCGGTTCGTCAAAGGGACCTGCCCGAAGTGTGGTGCGCCGAACCAGTACGGCGACAACTGCGAGAAATGCGGTGCGACCTACAGCCCGGCTGAGCTGATCGACCCGGTCAGCACACATACCGGGGCCAAGCCGGAAATCCGCACTGCGCCGCACCTCTTTATTCAGATCGAGAAACTGCACGAGTTCCTCACCAATTATACGCAGTCGGGAAAGCATCTCCAGGAGGAAGTCGCCAACTACCTGAAGGGACATTTCCTCGGCGAGCCGCTGCGGGACTGGGACGTCTCGCGCCCCGCCCCGTACTTCGGTTTCCCGATCCCCGATAGCCCCGGGAACTACTGGTACGTCTGGTTCGATGCCCCGATCGGGTACATCGGCTCAACAGCCGATTGGGCCGCCGCACACGGGGAAACGTGGCAATCGTGGTGGAAAAGAAGCCCAGGGACAGCTGTCCCTGGGCTTCCGGAAATCCACCATTTCATCGGCAAGGACATCACGTACTTCCATACGTTGTTCTGGCCGGCGATGTTGCATGCTGCGGGGTTCAATCTCCCGGAGCGAGTCCACATTCACGGGTTCCTCACCGTCAACGGCGAAAAGATGTCGAAGACGAAGGGGACCTTCATCCAGGCGTCGACGTACGCCGAGCATCTCGACGCCCAGTACCTGCGGTACTACTACGCTTCGAAACTCGGCGCGCGACTCGACGATCTCGACCTGAACCTCGACGAGTTCGTCGCGAAGGTGAACTCGGACCTTGTTGGCAAGGTGGTGAATCTCGCGAGCCGCACGGCGAAGTTCGTCGAAGCGACCGGTTTGTCAACCACGTATCCCGATGATGGCGGGCTGTTCGCGTCAATCGCCGCCGCGGAAGAGACGATCGCCGACCTCTACGAGCGGGGCGAGTACAATGCCGCGCTCCGTGAGATCATGGCGTTCGCTGACCGGGCGAATCAGTACGTCGAGCAGAACGCCCCCTGGCTCTTGAAGAAAGATCCGACGAAAGCCACCCAGCTGCAGGACGCCTGCACGGTTGCGCTCAACGTCTTCCGTCAGATCGTGACGTATCTGGCCCCCGTGTTGCCGCGGCTCGCTGAGCAGACGCGGCGGTTGTTGAATTGTCCGTTGGCCCGGTGGGATGAAGTCCGCACGCCGCAAGTCGGCACGCCGGTTGCCAAGTTCGAACACCTCATGAAGCGAGTTGAACTCGCACAGGTTCAAGCGATGATGGAAGCCGGTCAGCAAGCCGCCCCCGAAACGACTCCCGCCCCCGCGGCTCCGGCCGACTCGGCGGCGTACCTCGAAAAGGAACCGCTCACCGCTGAGCACTGCACGATCGACGACTTCGTGAAGGTCGACCTGCGCGTCGCCCGCGTCCTCGAATGCGAAGCGGTCGAAGCGTCCGACAAGCTGCTGCGGATGACCTTGTCGCTCGGCGGCGACGTGAAGCGGAACGTCTTCGCGGGGATTAAGAATGTCTACAAGCCGGAAGACCTCGTCGGCAAGCTGGTGATCATGTGCGCGAACCTCGCGCCGCGGAAAATGAAGTTCGGCGTGAGTGAAGGGTTCTTCGATTGATGAAAGGCGAAGAACCCGGCGCTTGCGCTTCGGGCTGGGAAGAGTGTGAACGTGGACGAGTTCGGCTTTCATCCGCTGATTGCGCGGTGGTTCGCGACCCGGTTCGCCGGGCCGACCGAACCGCAGCGGCGGGGCTGGCCGTCGATCGCTGCGGGGGAACACACCCTGATCGCCGCGCCGACCGGCTCGGGGAAAACGCTGACTGCGTTCCTCGCGGTGATCGATCGCCTCGTGCGTGATGCCGAAGACGACCGACTCCCCGAGGGAATCCGCGTCGTCTACGTCTCGCCGCTCCGGGCCTTGTCGAATGATATGCAGCGGAACCTGCAGGCCCCGCTCGGTGAGATGGAACAGCTTGCGGAAGAGCTCGGCCAGGCGTTTCCCCAGTTGCGTGTCGGTCTGCGGACGGGCGATACCACCGCCGCCGAGCGGGCCAAGCTGGTCCGCAAACCGCCGCACATTCTGGTCACCACGCCCGAGTCGCTGTACCTGCTCCTCACCGCGGAAAAGGGCCGCGAGCGGCTCGTCACCGTCGATACCGTCATCGTCGACGAAATCCACGCCCTCGTGCAGGACAAGCGCGGGGCGCATCTCGCGCTCTCTCTCGAACGGCTCACTGCCCTCGCGGAGCAGCCGGTCCAACGGATCGGTCTTTCAGCGACACAGAAGCCGCTGGAACTCGTCGCGAATTTTCTCGTTGGAATGGGGGATCCCCAGACGGGACCGCCTCCGTGCAACATCGTGAATGTCGGCCATCAGCGACGGCTCGATCTCGCGATTGAAGTCCCGTTCGATCCGCTTGGCACGGTCTGCACGCACGAGCAATGGGCCGTCGTGCATCAGCGGCTGGTTGAACTGATCGAGTCGCACCACAGCACGCTGATCTTCGTCAACACCCGCCGCATGGCCGAGCGGCTCACGCATCAACTCAGCGAACTGCTGGGTGAAGACCATGTCAGCAGTCATCACGGATCGCTCTCGTACGAGCTGCGGCACAAGACCGAACAACGGCTGAAAGCGGGCGAGATCAAAGCAGTCGTCGCGACGGCGTCGCTCGAACTGGGGATCGACGTCGGGTACATCGACCTCGTCGTGCAGATCGGGTCGCCCCGCGCGATCGCTGCGTTCCTGCAACGCATTGGCCGGTCGGGTCACTCGCTGCATGCGGTCCCCAAAGGACGGTTGTTCGCCCTGACCCGCGATGAGTACGGCGAATGTGCGGCCCTGCTGCGGGCGGTGAAACAAGGCCGACTCGATACGCTCCGCATTCCGGTCGCGCCGCTCGACATCCTCGTCCAGCAGGTCGTCTCCGAGACGTCCGCACAGGAGTGGAGTTCCGACGAACTCTTCGCGTTGTGCAAACGGTCGTATCCGTTTCGCGATCTCAGCGCCGATCTCTGGGAAGAGACCCTGGGAATGCTCAGCGAGGGTTTCACCAGCACCGCTGGACGTAAGCTCGCGCTCCTCTATTACGACCGGGTCGGCCGTCGGTTGAAAGCCCGCCCAATCGCGCGCGGTTTGGCGATCGGGAATGCCGGTGCGATCCCTGAGACCGGTCAGTACCGCGTGGTCGCCCAGCCGGAAAACACGGTCATCGGCTCGGTCGACGAAGACTTCGCGGTCGAAAGCCAACGCGGCGACATCTTCCAACTCGGCAACACATCCTGGCGGATCGAGTACGTCCGCGGCGGTGATGTCACCGTCAGTGATGCCCACGGCGCACCACCGAGCATTCCCTTCTGGTTCGGCGAAGCCCCCGGACGCACCAAGGAACTCTCCGAAGCGGTCGGCGAACTCCGCGAGACGATTCGGACCCTGGGGAATGACCCAGCCGCGGCGATCGAATGGCTCATCAGCGAAGCCCCATCACCGGAAACCGCAGCGGCGACGTTCGTCGAATACGTCCGCACCGAAGAAGCCGCGATCGGTGTGGTCCCGACGCAGGAGAAGGTCGTCTTCGAGCGGTTCTTCGATGAGTCAGGCGGGATGCAGCTGGTGATCCACGCTCCGTTCGGTGCACCGATCACCCGCGCGTGGGGTTACGCGATGCGGAAGCGGTTCTGCCGCAGCTTCGACTTCGAACTGCAGGCGACCGCGGATGACGACGGCATCATCCTCTCGCTCGGACCACAGCACAGCTTCCCGATCGAGAGCCTGTTCGGGATGCTCACGAGCGAAAACGTGACCGGTCTGCTCGAACAGGCGATCCTCGTGCAGCCGCCGTTTCAACTCCGCTGGCGATGGAACGCCACACGGGCGCTGTTCGTCCCGCGGATGAAGTTCGGCAAGAAAGTCCCGCCGGCGCTGCAACGCTTCCGTGCGGAAGACCTGCTGACGAGTTGCTTCCCGCAATTGACCGGATGCCTGGAGAACCACACGGGGGATATCGAGCTGCCCGATCATCCCCTCGTGAAGCAGACGATGCACGACTGTCTGCACGAAGCGATGGACCTCGAGGGTCTGATCGATGTGCTGCGACGGATTGAAGCAGGAGCGATTCGGCTCGTCGGCCGCGACACACGCGAGCCCTCGCCGTTCTGTTATGAACTGCTGAATGCGTATCCGTATGCATTCCTCGACGGTGGTGAGATTCAGGAACGGCGGTCGCGAGTCGTCGCACGCGGCTCCGGACTCTCCACGGAAACGACCGATCTGACGTGGCTCGATCCATCAGCCGTGGCCCAGGTCGTGAGTGAAGCGCAACCGCTGGTCCGTCATGCCGACGAACTGCACGATCTGCTGTTGAGCGTGGTGCTGTTGCCAACCAGTCCCGCGGCGACGGGGACCTTCGCGGCACCCGACATCACGCCGGAATGGTCGGTGTGGCTGAAGGAACTGACCAAGGCCAAACGGGTCTTCACCGTGACGCTGTCCGATGAACGAACGGCGTTTGCACCGATCGAACGCTGGTCGGCGGTGCAGGCGGTCGGACTCGTCGAGGCAGTGCCGAAGGGCTATGCGATCCCGCCGGGCCTGCCGACAGAGATGGAGTCGACGCCGGCGCGGATCTTGATCGCGCGGGGTTGGCTCGAAATCTGCGGACCAACGACAGCCGTCGACTTCGCCGCGTATCTCGGCTGGTCGCCAACACTGACCGCGGCGATCTTCGAGGCGCTCGAAGGCGAAGGGACGGTCCTCCGCGGACGGTTCACGCGGGAGTCGCCCGCCGTGGATGCCGATGCGCCGCTGCGAGACTGGTGCCATCGACGGTTGCTCGCGCGGATTCATCGACTGACACTCGCGGGGCTGCGTGAGCAGATTGCACCGGTCGATGTGGCTGCGTACCAGCGGTTTCTGTTCCAGCATCACGGGATTGTGACAACCGAACCGCGAAGCGGCGCGAACGGGGTTTTCGAGACCATCACACAACTGCAGGGACTCGATCTCCCCGCGATCGCCTGGGAACGCGACCTGCTCCCCGCGCGACTGCCGGGGTATCAGTCAACCTGGCTCGATGAATTGTGTCTCGCCGGCGAAGTCGGCTGGGGACGACTCTATCCCCCGGTGATCGATCCGGAACGGTCACGGCCGGCGAACGTCACGCGTGTGGTGCCACTCAGCTTGTTTCTCCGTGGTGATCTGCCGTGGCTCACGGTGTCCGAAACCACCGAAGCTGATCGGCCTGGAGGCCTGGCGGGGGAGATCCTCGAACATCTGGAGCGCGACGGGGCGCTCTTCGCAGCCGATTTGATGGCCGCGACGCGGATGCTGCCGACGCACCTCGAAGAGGCGCTCGGTGAGTTGATCGCCCGCGGTCTCGTCACCGCCGATGCCTTCAACGGCCTGCGGTCACTGATCGCTGATCGAGTCGAACAATCACAACGAACGGGGCGACAGGTTCCGGCCGGATTCTCACGACGGCGGTTGATGGGGACGCTCTCCGGTCGGTGGTCACGCTGGCGACGCCAGTCGAGTCCCACCACGAGCGACGCCCATCAGGAATGGCTGCAGGCGTGGGGCTGGCAGTTGTTACGCCGCTGGGGCGTTGTCTTTCGTGATTTACTGCAACGGGAAGATGGTGCCCCGCGGTGGTGGGAACTCGCCCCGCTTTATCGTCGTTGGGAAGCCCGGGGCGAACTCCGCGGCGGACGATTCATCACTGGGGTTGCGGGAGAACAGTTCGCACTCGAATCGACGATCCACGAGCTGCGTCGCTTCCGCGATCCCGATCTGCAGTCCGCCGAGGTGACGATCACCGCGGTCGATCCGCTGAACCTCGTGGGCATCCTCACACCGCCGCCGCGGATCGCATCGCTGCCCAACAATCGACTCGTCTATCGCGATGGTGTCGCCCAGGCAGCGCTGCTCAGTGGCGAGATCGTCTGGCTAGTCGATGGACTGACCCGCGCGCAACAGGCTCGGTACGAAGCTCTGCTACACGGACGCCCGGTTCCGCCGGAAACACCACCACCCGAGAGCTCCACGGATCGCTCCCCATCGCGTCGTCCGCGCCGTCCCGACCCGCCGAACAAGATTCCACGCCCGTTGATTTCATAGTGGTTGAGCAGCAGTTTCGCGATGGTCTGTTCCTGGTTGTGTGAGGCAGATGAAGTTCAGAGCCGCGAAGACGCAAGCGAGCGAGGCTTACCTCTTCGCAGAGTTTCCGAGGCAATCGCGCAGAACCACATCCAACAGAATGTGATATACTCCCAAAACTGCCGGTCCCCCCTGCCTTCGAAAGCCTGCTGCTTGTGTCTTCAAGACCGCTCCCCGTACCGCTCACGGTCACCGCGACACTCTTGACGCTGTTAACGGTGGCCTTGTGGGGTGGGAATCCGGTAGCGACGCGGTATTCGGTCGATGCTCTGCCGCCGATCACGGTGGCCGGTTTGCGGTTCCTCATGGCGTCCGGGGTCATGCTCGTCTGGTGCCTGATGGAACGGGTCTCGTTTGATGTCCGTTCCGGGCAATGGCGACCGATCTTGATCGCTGGCACGTTGCTCTTTCTGCAGATCACAACGTTCACGATCGGCGCGGCCTGGACGAGTTCCTCGCATGCGTCGCTGTTCGTCAATACGTTCGTCTTCTGGGTCGTCGGCCTCGAACATTGGCTGATGCGAACGGAGAGATTGACGGCGGGCAAGCTGGCAGGGCTGACACTCGCTGCGACCGGTGTGGGGGTGCTCCTGTGGCAGGCCGAACATCCCGGGACTCAGCGTGATGTCCCTTCGCTGGCGGGCGACGCGCTGCTTCTCTTCAGTGCGTTCCTGCTGGGGGTGAAGTTCATCTACACCAAGCGAGCATTGAAAGTGATCGGTCCGACCGAACTGATCTTCTGGCACGACCTGGTGGCGGTGGCTCAATTTGCCCTCGCAGCCGCCCTGTGCGAGCAGCCCGACTTCACGCGGGTAACGATCCCGGCCGCGGTGGGCCTGCTGTACCAGGGGATTTTTGTCGGTGGGGTGTGCTTTGCGCTGCAGGCACATCTGCTGAAATCGTATTCGGCCTCGCGGATCGCCGTCTTCAGTTTTCTGACACCGCTGTTCGGGATGGCGCTCGGATCGCTGTTTCGCGGCGATCAACTCTCGCTCGGACTGGTGATCGCCGGCGTGGCGGTGGCCGCGGGGATCGCGTTGGTCAACCGGGCGGAGTAATGGGAATCGCGAAGACGCCAGCGAGTGTCGAGGATCGCTGGCGTCTTCGCGATCGGAGAAACTACCCCAGCGCCCGCAACACGCTCACCCGCCGCTGCAACCACTCGACCAGCCGCGTGAACCCGTCAGCCGCCAGCAGACTGGCGGTATACGTGACGAGTAAGACGGCGAATGCCAGCCACGGTCGTCCGACGGTTGCTGCGGCACAAAGTCCATTCATCACCAGGCAAATGGGAAAATGAATCAGGAACAGGCTGTAGGAATGTCGGCCGAGATACTTCCAGACAGGGCCACGCAACCAGGTCGAAAGCCAGCCGCGGTCATGTCCCACCACAAACAGTACGGCAGTCATCAGAGCCACTGCCAAGCGTGGTCGCCAATCGACCATCAGTGCGAGCGCTCCGCACCCCGCCACGCCGACTCCGTACCAGCGTGGCAGATCGCCGCGGTTGCACCACGCGGCCGTCATCCCGAGGAAATAGCTGCCGAAGAAGAATCCAAACCACCATTCATGTTCGGCACTTCGATTCCAGTAAAACCACGCCGCACAGGCCAGGGGTAGCCACAGCACCTGCGTGAGCACAACAGGCGAGACCCGTCTGGTGATCCAAGGCGGACACTGACGGACTGCTGTCATCAGTACCACTCCAACCAGTGTGAGCTGCCAGTCAATCGCGAGATACCAGAGGCCCGCACTGAGCGATTCAAACCCCAGGACGTTCATCAGAAAAAGGAGATGTGCGCCCAGACTGGCCCAACTCGGCGGTGCCGCGATCATGGGGTCATCAATCCACCGATCAGCCCAGGCATTCGCCCCTATCACCAGGATCAGCAGAATCCAGTAAGGTAACGACAGCCTCAAAAATCGGCGGCCGAGTTGCCGACTGGCACTCGACCACGACTCAGTCCCACTTCCAAGTAAGCCTTCAGCCGCGACATATCCGCCGATCACCAGAAAGAGATGTACGGCCATCCGACCGTAATCGAACAACAGGTCGAAGACGACCGGCGCGACCAGTGCTGCAGAATCAACGACCGGTCCATAACTTGCGAGGTGATGCCAGACGATGATTTGCGCGGCGAAGCCACGGAGCCCGTCAAACAACGTCCAGCGCGGTCGAAGCGTACGGAGCGCCGTCGTGACAGCAACCGCAGCCATCGGCTGCGTTCCGCTGGACAGCGTAACGGGAGGCGACGCCAACAGTCGTTGGGGCGTTGCCGGTGAAGGAGAGACGACCGCATCCGTGCGGGCGTGCGACACCGGATTGGTCACAACGCCTCACGATTCGAAACCTGAAAACTTCGTCAACTGCGGGGAACGATAATCCGCGTGGCTATCCGGGTCAAGAGTTCAGTTTCGGGAACGAATTGCAGGGGGGTGCGAAGACGCAAGCGTTGATCCTCGCTCGCTGGTAGCCTCGCGAGACAACATGAACAGAAAGACACATTTCGAGTGTCCCGAGAAACTGGACTTCTCCGCCCTGCTCTGTTAGCTTATCGAATTCTTCGCCCATCCCGATGGGGAATGTGGCGGTCGGTGTCCACGGTTTTCAGGCGGATGGCAAGGTTGGTTGCCATTGCGCGAATCAAAGGTAGTTGTTGTCATGCCCCAGTCCCGTCAATCGCTGGAACGTCAGATCAAGATCGCTGAAGAAACGCTGGCGCAGCGGGCTTCCAAGCTGGGTGCGAATACGGTCCAGAAAACCGACCCGCTGTGGCGCAAGTACAATGCCAACTTTCAGGCGCTCCAGAAGCGTCTGCGGGCCGTCGCAGCGACGGAAGCCAACAACGCCGAAATCGAGCGATTGAAGGCCGAGAAGCTCGCCGCGGAATAGTGTAGACGCTGGGGAGAGCCCTCCCTGAAGTTCCCAGGGCTGCGTTCCGGTTGGGACCGTCTTGGCCGCCCAGGCTGGTGGGACTCGCAGATTCGTTCTACCCTACCGAGAGCCGGTGCGCCATGAGTTTGGGTCCTCAGCTCACCGGTCTGATCAAAACGGTTCCCGAGGATTTCCTCGTCGAGGAAATCCCGGCGTATCTCCCCGGCGGATCGGGCGAGCATCTCTTCCTCTGGGTCGAGAAACGCGACGTTCCCGCTGAGCAGTTGCTCAAACATGTCGGCCGAGTCTTCGGGCTCCCCGCGCATGAAGTCGGTTGTGCCGGTCTGAAAGATCGACGGGCCGTCACCCGGCAATGGCTCTCGGTCCCCGCCCGCTTTGCCGAGCGGGTGGACGAACTCACGACAGAGCGCATTCGCGTGCTCGAATCAGCCCTGCATGCGAATAAGCTACGGACTGGTCATCTCCGCGGCAATCGCTTCACTCTCGTCGTGCGTGACGTCGTTGGAGTTGATCCCGCGACGCTCGCCGAGACGCTGCAAACCATCACCACGCGGGTTGCAAGTGAAGGGTTTCCGAATGCCTATGGCGACCAGCGATTCGGTCGCCAGGGGGAGACGCTGCAACTCGGTCTCGATCTGCTGACCGGACGGACCACCCCGAAATCGATTCCCTACAATCGACGGAAGTTCCTACTGAAGCTGGCCCTCTCAGCCGTGCAGAGCGACCTCTTCAACCAGGCGCTTGCCGAACGCCAACGCGACGGCATACTCCACACGGTTCTCACTGGCGACGTGATGCAGGTCATCGCTTCCGGAGGACTCTTTCTTGCTGAAGACGCCGCCGTGGAAGAAGCCCGCCGGGCACAGCACGAAACCGTTGTGACTGGCCCGATCTTCGGCCCGAAGATGCGCATGCCGACCGGTGTTCCGGCGGAACGTGAGCAGACCTTGCTCGAACGGTCGGGCCTCGTAATCGACCAGTTCCACGAATACCGCGATCTGCTCCCCGGTACTCGCCGACCGTACGTCATCCGGCCAGACGACGTCATCGTCACACCTCATCCGATGGGTTGGCAGTTCACGTTCACACTCCCGGCCGGTGTCTATGCAACGACCTGCCTGCAAGCCTGGGGCGATTTCCGGGACGCCCCCTTCACGCCACCACCATCATCCACCGCCCCCGAGAACGATCCCGCAGATCCGGACACCCCGCCCATTTAGCCCCCCGTCAATGACGGGGGGCACATCACCACGGGACCCAACCGTTCCTCCCAATCACAACCGCGTGATTCGATACCCCGGATGATCGGCGCGGAATAACTCGGGGAGCAACCGCGTCCCCAACCCCGGACCTTCCGGCAACTCCGCGTGGCCATCGCTGATCGCAACGTTCGTATCGATCAACGCTGGATATAACGTGCGAATGTGGGCGCGGACGGTTTCCTGCCACATCACGTTCGGGCAAGCAGCTGCGACATGCAAGCCGGAGAACAGTGTCAACGGCCCCGTGCAGTCATGCATCAGGGTCGGGATATTGTCGATCGCTGCCAGCTCAGCGATCTTCTTTGTCGCCGTGATCCCGCCGACCCATGTCGGATCGGCCATCACATAGTCGGCCCCGCGCAGTGCCAGCACACGCCGATAGCTCTCGCGGGTGACGAGCATCTCGCTGATTGCCAGCGGCACGCCGCCGCGGTGTCGCAACTCGGTCAGCGACTCCAGACAATCGGGCCGAAGCAAATCTTCGCACCACAACGGCTGAATCTCGCGGAGTTCTTCCGCGATCCGCGTCGCCGCCGGCAGTGCGAAGAAGCCGTGACCATCGATCATCAGTTCCAGCTTGTCTCCCAGCGCTCTGCGGATTTCGCGCAGCGGGCCTAGCGCCGCTTTCACACCCGCCCGCGGCAGATGCATCCCCCCATGCTGCTGATAGAGTTGATCGAACGGCCAGACTTTGAGCGCCTGGTAGCCTTCCGCGAGTAACTCTTCCGCAAGATCGACCGCTTCGTAAACACTCCGCCAGTTGTCTTCCAGCGGGCCGGGTTTGCCGAGGTCACCATGGCCGGGCCACCCCTGGGCATCGGGCGCATTGAGCGGTCGTCGCCCATACGACGGACCGCCGCAACTGTTGTAAACCGGGATGCGATCGCGAACTGGTCCGCCGAGCAATCGCCAGATCGGCTCGCGTCGCAACTGACCGGCGATGTCCCACAGCGCAAGATCGATCGCCGAGAGCGCCCGAAACTCGGCACCATACCCACCGAACGAAGCACAGCGCTCGGAAAGAAATCGCCAATGACTTTCAATCGCGAGGGCATCGGCCCCGAGGAGCCGTCGCGCCATCCAGTCGTGCAGCACGGCAGCAACGGCGTGCGGGAGATAATACGACTCACCATGCCCAACCACCGGTTCGCCATCCACCGTCCCGGCGTCGGTATGAATCCGGACGAGCACCAGTCCCGCCATGATTTCGTGTGGAATCAGCGTCTCGACAGCGACGATTCGCGGGCCACGACGGTACGCGTGCGCTTCCTGCGGACTCGATGCCCGCTGGCTGAAATCGTCTGACCGCACACTGTTCGACATCGGCTCCACTCCTGGCAGTAGTTGTCTCCCCCACCTGCTCCGCTACACTACCGGAGTAGGAGTGCGAATGCAGCGTCGCCGCGACGCATGTTCCGCGTGGTCTCATTTTCAAGGTCGGGTGGATCGAGGGGATGTCCTCGCGGTTCAGTAGATTGCGATCGGTTTCGTCGAGGGATTGAACTTCACGATGGACAATTACGGTCTCTTTGCCGTGCTGTTGCTGCTGGCCGGACTCGTGGTGCTGGTCACGGAAGTCTTCATTCCATCGGGCGGAATTCTGGCGATTACCACGACAGTGCTGCTCGTCTCGGCCACGATTTGTGCCTATGCCGCCTGGTTCCGGGGCACGCCAGGGTTGTTCTGGGCGTTTGTCGGTGGAGAAATCGTGCTGGTCCCGGCCGCGCTCGGCACAGCCTTCACGGTTCTGCCGAAGACAGCCATGGGCCGCCGCCTGATCCTGCAGGCCCCGGAACTGGCAGAAATGGAACCATTTCTGGCGGAGACGGCCCGCCTGCAGCAACTTGTCGGGAAGACCGGCATGACCGCCACGATGCTGAATCCGGGAGGCATCGTGATCGTTGATCAGGAACGTCTGCACGCCTTCAGCGAAGGAATTCTGATCGATCCGCACACGCCAGTCGAAATTCTGGAAGTCCGGGGGACACGAGTCCTCGTTCGTGTCTCTCAGGGTTCGCGCCATGAAACCGGCAAATCACCGGACTCCGGTCCCCGTGAGTCCAGCGGGATCGACTTCGAACTGACTCCGGAAGCCTGATCGCAGGTGGAGTAGCGATGGTGCACAGACGCGAGGTATGATGAGCCCACATCGTCCGGAACCGCATGACAGCGGGGCCGACGACCCAATCGCCAGTCTCTTCCACAGATGACCAGAGTCGGCACAGTTTCGGAGCTTTGGCACGCATGACGACCTTCACCGTTCTGGCCCAGAATAGTTACGCCCCCTGGATCGTCGGGGGCGTGATTCTTGCGTTTATCGTCTTTCTGATTCTCTTTGCGATCTTCGCCCGGTTTCTCGGGCTGTGGATCCAATGCAAGATGACCGGGGCCGGAATCGGCCTGTTCGACTTGTTTTTCATGTCGATCCGCAAAGTGAATCCGACCGTGATTGTCCGGGGCAAGATCATGGCGGTGCAATCCGGGATTACCGATGTCTACCCGCTCAGCACGCGCGACCTGGAATCACATTTCCTCGCCGGCGGACGGGTCTTAAACGTCGTGAAGGCGCTGGTTGCTGCTCATAAGGCCGATATCGGTCTCGACTGGCAGACGGCGCAGGCGATCGATCTCGCCGGCCGGGATGTCCTCGAAGCGGTCCGGACGAGCGTCTATCCCAAAGTGATCGAGTGCCCCGATCCACGGAAAACTTCGAACGCCCTGGAAGCGGTCGCCGGGGACGGGATTCAGCTCAAGGTTCGCGCCCGTGTGACCGTGCGGACGAACATCCATCAACTCATCGGGGGAGCGACGGAAGAGACTGTCATCGCCCGTGTCGGCCAGGGGATCGTGCAGGCGATCGGCTCGACGCACTCTTATAAACTCGTGCTGGAAAATCCCGATCGTATCTCGCAAACCGTGCTCGATCAGGGACTGGAAGCGCAAACCGCCTTCGAGATCGTCTCCATCGATATTGCGGATATTGATGTGGGCGATAACATCGGTGCCCGACTGGGGGCCGACCAGGCGGAAGCCGACATGCGAGTCGCCCAGGCGAAAGCCGAACAGACGCGGGCTGACTACGCCGCCCGGGAAGCGGAAAACGTCGCCAAGGTCCAGGCGAACCGGGCACAGGTGGTGCTTGCCGAAGCGCAGGTTCCCATCGCCATCGCCGAAGCGTTTCGCAACCACTCGCTGGGATTGCTCGATTATTACGAACTGAAGAACGTGCAGGCCGACACGCAAATGCGGGCGGCGATCGCGGGAGGCGGAAGCGCCGCTGCAGTTGCCAGCCGCGGTTAAGACACCCGTCGCCCCGAGAGGAGAGGAATTCCGATGCCGGGCCTGGTACTGGCGTTCGATGTGGGTCAATTAATCGGTCTGGCCGTGCTGGTCATTTCGATCATCAGCTGGCTCGTGAACCTTGTCAAAGGGGACGGAAACAACGCCCCGGCCGGTAAACGGGCTGCTCCGCAAAAAGACCTGCGGAGCGAGATCGAAGTCTTCCTTGAAGAACTCAACAAACCACCCGTTCGCAAAGAAGCCCCGCCCCCGCGACCGGCTCCTAAACGCGCTCCCGCTCAACAACAGCAGAAAGCGAAGCCGCAACAGAAAAAACGCGCCGAACCGATCAGCAAGCGTCCGGTCGCTTCCGAGTCCCGACCGAGTTCCAACCTAGGAGCGGGTGTCCGACAGCATGTGGCTGAACATCTCGTTGCCGGACAGGTGACCGCCAACGCTCAACAGCACATCGGCCATCGCATCGAAGCCTCCGTGACGCACGATCTCGGAACCTCGTCATCCAATCTGCACCTGGAGCGGCCTGCGGCCGTCCATCCCCTGTATACGCTTCTCGCGCAACCAGGCGGGATGCGACAGGCGATGCTCGTTCACGAGTTGCTGCAGAAGCCACGGGCCTTGCGCAAAGATCGGTAAGCCCGCTGGGCTGCGCTCCCGCTGGAAAGTCCGCCATGTCGGCTGCTCGTCCACAGATCACACTCGACCAATCCCCGACACATCCGCGGGTCCTGCTGCTGGCAGGACGGTTCGCCGTCCGCGGAACCTGTGCGTACACGCTGCGTCTGGCAGAACATCTGCCGGATGCTGGCTTCCGTGTGAGCGTGGCCTGCCCGGATGCCCGCATGGTCGACCCGGAGATGCGGGCCCAACTCCGGATCAGCGAATATCCATACCTGCAGGCCCCCGTCTGGGGTCGCGTGGTCCGGGCGCTCATGGCCCGTGGACTGACGACCGAAATGCCAGACCTGATTCACGTCCAGTCGCGGAATGCGGCGGCTCAGGGGGCATGGCTGGCCCGCCGACTGCAGCGCCCGTACATCCTGACCGTCCACGATTACATGCCCGCCCGGATGCGGCTCATCCTCGACCGAACGTGGTGCCGCCGGGTCATCGCTGTCAGCGAAGCCATCGAAGCCGATCTCATTGAACGAGCACGACTGCCGCGCGACCTCATCACCGTCATCCACAGCGGAGTCGGCTGTCACGATGGGTTAGCGCCGCGCCCCGTGCTCGAAGCCGACCACGTTCCGGTCGTCGGCACGGCAGGCCCACTCGAAGCTGTGAAAGGGTTCCCATTTTTCCTGGGAGCTGCGGCCAGGGTCCTGGCGGCCGGTCGCGATGTCGAGTTCGTGATCGCCGGGGCCGGTCCTGAAGAAGAGAACCTGCGACGACTGACGCGCGAGCTGCAAATCGCCGAGCACGTCACCTTCGCTCCGAATGTGCTGGACTTCGCGGAGGCGATGTCAGCCATGGACGTCTTCTGTCTGCCGTCGCTCCAGCAGGGTATCGGGACGATCATGCTGGAAGCGATGGCCCTCGGCCGACCGGTGATCGCAACCCGCGTTGGTGGGGTCTACCGCGTCATCCAGGACAATGTGACGGGCTTGCTGGTCCCCCCCTCCGACAGCCTGCGGCTGGCGGAGCGAATTCTGGAACTGCTGGACGACCCGGTCCGCGCCCGCAGCATCGGGACCGCGGCTCAGCAGGAAGTCCGTAGTGCGTTCGGTGTCGAACGCATGATTCGGGAAACAGCCGAACTGTACCGCCAGATTCTCACCCCACCACCAGTGAGCACCACCGCCGTGAATCCGACCTCATTGGCCGGCAAAGTAGTATAAGCCGCAACGCAGACCAGCGGATGGCTCAAGCCGTCCGGTCGCTTCGGACACTCCAGCGAACTCCGAGGCGGCCACCACGCTCTTGTCGCCATGATGCTCTGCATGCTGAACCGAGCATCCGGAAGCGCGCAGGTTGTCAGCGCTCAGTCTGAGGAAGCGACTGGGGAGTCTATGTCTCAACCGCTGATAACGAACCAGCCCGGCATTGAACGAACGGCCGGGCTGTTCTACGGATCATCCGAGCGGAAGTCGCGATCGACTTCAGCCGGCTTTTGCGGGGGTCACTGCGGCCTGTTGCTGTTGCTGCTGGAGGGCAGCCTGCAGCCGGTCCGCTTTCGCTTTGGCTTGAGCAGCCGTGGCAGCCGCGGTCTGGGCGGCTGTTGTGGCGTCGGTGACCTGCTTCTGCTGTTCGGGAGTCACCACCGCTGCGGCCGTGGCTTTGTCGGCTTCGACTTTCTTCGCGGCTGCGAGGTCCTGAGCAGCTTTGAGCTTGTTCGCCGCATCCACCACGACCTGAGCAGCCGCGGTCTTGTCGGCCGCGACTTTGGTTTGAGCCGTCTTCGCAGCGGTCAGCCCTGCATTCGAGGTCGCCAGGGCATCGCTCTTTGCTTTCAAGACCGTCGCGGCCTCAGCATGCTTCTTCGTGAGATCGACCACGACGGCAGCGGTCTCGGTTGCTTTCTTCACGGCTTCTTCGGCAGCCTGCTTCAACGCAGCATCATCCGGCTTTTCTTCTGCGGCTTTCTGCGCGACAGGGACGGCGGCGGTTGCCGCGGCTGCAGCATCGGTCGCGACTTTCAACGCGGCGGTGGCATCGGCGAGGACCTTGGCCGCGGCATCATTCTCCGCTTGGGCCTTGGTCTGATTCTGCTGTGCAGTGGCTGCAGCGGTGTCAGCGGTCTGCATCGCCTGCAGTTTGGCAGCCGCTTCGGTATCGGCGGCGGTCTTTGCCTTGGTTGCCGTGTCGACCGCAGCCGTCGCGTCGGTTGCAACTTTGGTTGCGGCCTCAGCGGCCGCCTTGCGGTCCGCAATCGCTTTGTTCAGCGCGGCAACTTGTGCGGCAGCCTGAGCCGCAGCGGCATCGGCCTGGGTCACGACTGCTTTCGCCTGCTCGAGCCGGACAGGCAACGGGGCCGGGTTCGTGGGAAACTCGCCCAGCTTGGCACCATCTTTCGCATTGAAGACGATGACATTGCCGTTCAGATCGCCCACGAAGATGCGGTCGGTCTCGGCACAGAAGGCCACTTCACCGGGGATCGCTCCAATGGCCGCCAGATTCCGAACCGCATTCCCGGACGGATCCCACTGCTTGGGTGTTGCGTCGCGACCGACGGAGACGAAGCGTCCATCCCGGGCATACTCGACGGCTAATGCACCACCACCGTGAGCATTGATGCTTTTGGCCTGGGTGCCGTTCTGCATCTCCCACATGCGGACCGATGCATCTTCGCTGCTCGTAGCGAGCATGTTGCCATCGGGCGACCAGCTGACATCGGTCACCATCCCCTGATGCCCGAGCAGCACGTAGAACTCGCGGCCGGTGACGGCTTCCCAGACGATGAGCCCGTTACTGCGGTCGCCCGTGGCAAGCAACACACCGTCCGGACTGAATTCGATCGCTGTCACCCAGTCGGTGTGCTTGTTCTTTTCGTAGAGCAGTTCGCCCGTCTCGACACTGTAGCAGCGGACGATCCGCTTCGGACCGCCGATGGCGATCATCGTCTGATCGGGGCTGATATCGGCCCCGAGCACGACGTCGTACTCGTCACCGACTTCGGCCACGCGTTCGCCGGTCTTCACGTTATAGACGACCGCTTTCCCCGACTGACCACCGCGGCCGCCGGCGGCGAGCAGCAGTTGACCATTGCGGCTGAACTTCAGGACGTGCGGTTGCCCTTCATTGAACGGCAGCACACCGGTCAACTCGAACGTGTTCGTATCGTAGAGCAGGATCTGCTTGTGACCGGAGACCGCCAGCAGCGGAGCCCAGGGACTGGCCACCATCGCGGTCACACCGTTCGCCCGTGAAGTGACGACGAACGGATCAATCCGCAGATTTTCCGGCATCGGGGGAGGACCAGACGGCCGCTGCGTCGAAATCTCGACTTTGGCGACCATCGGATTGGTCTTCTTGACCTTCGAGGTGCTGCCAGAATTCTCGAGCGCGCCCCCTTCAATCCACTTCTTGATGAGGGCCAGTTGTGGATCAGGGAGCTTTGGCTGACTCGGGGGCATGAACGGCTCAGCGACGTGAGCCACCACGCGGTAAAGTGAACTGTTCTCCGCATCACCATCGGTCCGGACGACTTCGCCCGACGCCCCACCACGCATCATTGCAGCGTAGTTGTCGAGGACGAGGTCCCCCTTCTTGTCATTCGCGTTGTGGCAGGACCCACACTTCTCGCGAAACAGCGGGAGCATATGCTGCTCGTAGGTGATCTTTTCCGCCGGCTTCTGTTCGGCGGGTTTCGCTTCCTGAGCGACGGCGAACGTTGTCAGCGCGAGGAACACGCAACCCGATCGACCCACGGCGAATGCATTACGCTGCCACATGCTGACTCTCCCCCGACCTGTTCGCGACCAAACCTCACAAGCCCCCGTCATGGCGATGACGGGGCTTCCCGCAGGGCATGGTTTAATGATTGAAGACGAATTCACGACTGTTGAGCAGTGCCCAGAAGATGTCGTCCAAGGGTTGCTTGGGCGACTTGCTCTCGGCGAAGAGGGGAGTCAACGCGGAGACTTCTTCTTCCGTCGGCTTCCGTGACAGGCAGCGGATATACATCCGCTCGACGATCTGAGCGGGCGTCAGGCCTTCCTTCAGCCAGACGCCAGTCATGTTCCCCTGAGCAATCTTGACGTTGGTCGCTTCGCCGTTGAGCAGGTGCAACGCTTGAGAAAGCGTTGGCTCCATCTTCACTTCGCATGAACAGGCTGTTTCGCGTGTCGCACGGCCGAAGGTGGTCAGGAAGTAGGAACTCGTCGCACCATCGGCGATCTGCACCGCACGGGCACCCAGCGGCAGACGCGGGAACTTGTCCTTGGTGGTTGTCACCTGGCTCAGCACATCCAGCATCGACTCCGCCTTGATCCGGCGCAGCTGCTGACGGGCGAAGTTCCGTTCGTCGAGCGCGTTCGACGGATTCGACTCCGTCGAGCGTTGATAGGCTTCCGATCGGCAAATCTCGCGGATCAGGCCGCGGAGATCGTAATTCGATTCAGTAAACCGCTTCGCCAGTTCCTTCAGCAGCGGAGCATTCGCGGGCGGGTTGCTGACCCGCACATCGTCGACCGGTTCGATAATCCCGATCCCGAAGAAGTGATGCCAGATCCGGTTCGCGAAGTTCTCCGCGAAGTAGGGATTCTGTGGCGAGGCCAGCCAGTTCGCAAGGACTTCACGTCGATCCTTCCCGGCCGTATCTGCTGCGCCGTAACCCAGGAAGACGGGAGGCATCACACGGCCACCCACGGGATGCCGCATCTCTCCGCCACCCGAATTGAAGACGATCGTTTCGCGATAATCTTCACTCTGCTTGCGGCCGATCTGCGTGAAGAACGCGGCGAAGCCGTAGTAATCGTCCTGGGTCCAGCGATCGAAGGGATGGTTGTGACACTGGGCACATTGAGTCCGCATCCCCATGAAGATCTGCGCGACGTTTTCCGAAACCTTCAGCGTGTCGCGTTCGATCTGATAGAAGTTCGTCTGCGAGGTCTTGAACGTTCCCCCCGAAGCCCCGAGGATCTCGCGGACCATTTTGTCGAGGGGCACGTTGCTCGCGATCTGCTCGCTGAGCCACGTGTAATACAGGGCGATCGACTTGGTGCTCGTCTGGTTCGACGAACGCATCATCAGCCATTCAGCCCACTTGGCGACCCAGACTTCGGTGAACTCTTTCCGTGTCAGCAGTTCTTCGATCAGCTGATCGCGCTTATCGGGAGCGGTGCTCGACATGAACTGGGCGTACTCGGTCTCATCCGGAAGCATCCCGACAAGATCGAGGTAAATCCGGCGGAGAAAGACTTCGTCGCTGCAGCGACCGGCCGGGTCCATCCGGAGTTGCTTGAGCTTCAAGTTGACGAGTTCATCGATGTAGTTTCGTGTGGGCTGCGGCTTGTCTTCCCACTGCAAGCCTTTCGGCAGCACGATGAAGTGTGAGCCGACGGTGTAGGTTGAGAAGCGGGCCATCACGAAGGCTTCGCCACGCTGGTTGGCAGTCACGACACCGTCGGCCGAAATTGCGGCCGAGTTTTCGTTGCTGGTCATGAAGAGCGCGAGCCGGGTGATATCGCGATCGGTGCCATCGGAGTAGGTGGCCCGGACGGTGATCTGCTGCGTCGCCCCGGCACCATCCAGAACGGCCGTCTTTGGATAGACTTCAATCCCGGTGCAAGTTGGAATGTTGGCCGGATCCTGCGGGCAACCATTGGCAATCCAGCTGACCAGTGTCTGATTCATTTCCGAGTCGGCTTCGAACCGCTTGCCCCCCGTGTGCGGGACCGCACCGATCGACTTCTCGACGAGGAGGCTCGACATCGGCATCGCGTAATCGATGCGGCGACCGGGCAATTCACGCGTGATGCGGAAGTGATCGCCATCGGGATCGAACCCGAACAGCGACAGTCGGAATCCGTCTTTGCCACGGGCCGCTCCATGACAGCTGCCGGTGTTGCAGTTGGCCTTCATAAAGATCGGCATGATGTCGAGCTTGTAGCTGACAGCCGGCACTTCCGTGGCCTGCTCGACCTTGAGGGGGACCATCACTGTCTGTCCGCCGAACTCGACCTTGATCTCGGACTGCCCATCGGCGATCGGAAAGAAGTCGGTCCCGTTCTGCCGTACGAGGGCCGGATTCGCGACGGTCACCTTCGCTTCAGCGGCAACATCACGTGTCAGGCCGTCGCTGTAGTGAGCCTGAATCGTGATCAGTTGCCGATCCTTAGCGGTCGTCAGTGTTACATCCGCCGGGGCGACCACCAGCTTGGTGAGGGTCGACTCAGCAGCCTGGCTGGTCATAGCCGAGACAGACAGCACGCACAGCGTGAGAAGCGATCGCAATCCGATGATCCGCATGGGCTCGATCCGTTGGAAAGACAAGAACGCGTGACTCATTCGTGGAACTGCACAACCGCCTGCAGCCCACCACAATTTCGAGAGACTAATTTCCGGCTGGCTTGGCTTCGCCGCCCGCCTGGCCTTCAAGCTTCTGTTTCTGCTCCAACCGCAACTGCTCCAGCCGCGTCAACCGCTTCGGCGCTGCCGCCGCAGGCTGCGGATTTGGGTTGGCAGCGGTCGGCATGGGGGCGTCGACCTTCTTCGGCAGCGGCTTGTCGACCCGCAGTGTGCCATTCCCGAGATTGTGGGTCACCGGCTCACCCTGTTCCAGAATCACAATCTGACAGAACAGGCTTTTGCTGGTATTGGGAGACGCATCTTCTTCGGCTTTCAGCTTGAAGACGAGTTCCTGGGTTTCCTTGCTGGCTTCAATCGCGGTCGTGGTGACCTTGTTAGGCAGCCCGAGGAGAGCGACTTGAGCGGCTCCCTCGAAGGGCTTCGTGACTTCCATCTTGGCCACAAACTCCCCTTCCGCCCCTTGCTCGATCGCTGTCTGGGCGAAGGCCAGTTTCACGTAGGGTTCCGCCACCTTGAGATTCACGAAGCTCGAGGCGGTGCGGACGATCCCGTTGCCGACAGTCGCATCCGCACGGACGGCGATCTTCGATTCTTTGACTGCAGCGTTTCCAGCCGCGTTGATGTCGATAAATGCTTCCGTCTGACCTTCGGGGATCGAGATTTCCCGGCTGCTGTTCACTCCTGGAGGATTTTGGAGGAGGTCGATCTTGATCGGTGCGGTGAACCCTTCCGCCCGTGTGGCCACCACTTTCAGCTTCATCACGCCGTTCTGAACGAGCGGTGCCTTCGGTTCGACAATCTGCACGCTGAACGGGGCCGCCGTGGTCACACCGACGGCAAGCGACGGAATCTGTTCGGTGAAGAACGGGGTGTTGTTCTGCCCGCGGACCATCACCACGTCCTGCTGCGTCCGGTCCCCCACCAGGAGTGCAGGCTGGGCCGGATCATTCAACTTGCCGACGAGTTGTCCTAACTTGCCCGCGATCGGCGCATCGGCGGCGGCGACCAGCATGACTTGAGCAACCGCTTCGCCTGGGTCGACCGTAATCGACTCCACGGTGACCCCCGCTGGCAGATTTTCGCCGATGAACGTCAACGGTCCATTGAAGTCCCGGCGAGTCGCGGTGATCAACAGCGGGCAACGCCCACCCTGTGGTACGACCAGCCGCGTTTCGATGTACTGCACGAACTCGTTGATCGTGAGGTTCAGTTTCGGAGCGACTGGAGTGAGTTCCACGCGGTAGTGGAATGCCAGCCCACCGCGACCCAGGTGATCGCGAACACTCAGGAAATACTGACCATCGGCTGGAGCGGTGAAGCGAACATAGGAATCGGGACCGCCGGTGTCGTCGTTATTCCCAAGTCCGCCCCCTTTTTCGTTGTAGACCGTGAGGACCGGATCGAGTTCCGAGCGTAACCGCCGGGCGTAGACATGAATGTCATAAGCCTGCCCCTTGGTCGCCGTGAAGCCGAAGAAATCGATATCCCCCGGTGCCTGAAGGAGTCCGTTGAATGCGGCTGGGCTGGGACCCTTGGTCGCTTCTGCGATGGCATTGTTCGGCTCGGCTTCGATCACATTGTCGAGGGCTGAGAGACGGAACGGGAGACCCGACGGGGCGATCCCGGTCCCATCTTCGGGATAGAGGGCAAAATCATCCCCCGCGGTCGCGGGGAGGGTGACTGACTGGGTCAGCTCCCCGGCAACATCGCCGGTGAACTTCACCGTGAGCGTTTCGCCCGGCTTGCCACCCGCGGGTACCACAGCCCGCGGCCGTGGGAACGTACCGATGTGGCAGCGGTACTGGTTGCCCGCACCATAGGACGATTCGCGAATCTGCACGATGTAGTTGCCATCGGCCGGGACAACGATCGAAGCAATCCCGTCCTGGTACACCAGCGCTGCATCATCGCTCGTCGACAGCTCGAAACGATCTTCGTTCAGAATCGCGACGTAGACATCGAAGAAACTATCACCGAGGCGGATCGCCTCGACCTCTGCGGTCAGACGATCGCCCTTCTTCGCCTCGACGACGAAATAGTCGACATCTTCGTTAGCGATCGCCCCTTGAACGGTACAGTTGAGCGGGACGGGTTGCGGCTTGATGAACTCACTGTTCGGTTCAACTTCTGCGACGGCTGGCAACGCACCGACGCGGAAGGTCCGCATGTCGGAGATCCCGGACGCCGTCCGCAGACGCAGATGCTTCGTCCCCAGCGGGCAGTTGTCGTCGACCTTCAGCTTGACCTTCACCTGCTTGTCATTCACGACTTCCAGGCTGACGACCGAGAGGCCCGGCTCGTAGATCAGGACTTCCTGGGCGTCATCGAGCCGCTGACCGTTGAACGTCAGTTCGTGCTCAAGTCCGCGCTGACCGCCGCGCGGGAGAATGTTGCCCAGTTGCGGAGCCGCTGCAAAGAGCGTCGGCGCAAGACTCACAACGATTGAACCAAGCAGGAACAAACGCAACGTGGAGACGTTACGACGCGGCATGAGGCCCCCCTCTGCCAGCCGAGCAACAAATTCGATGGAATCCGCAGCGGCTGGCGCGACGTCCAGAGTATCAAGGCAGGAAGTTTGGCGGGAATGCAACCACGGAGGAGCGCCCCCGCGCTCCTCCGTGGCAGTTCTACTTTGCCAGCGCCGGTGCAGGAATCAACCCCAAACCGGCACTTGCGGGCAAGATTAGGCAAGAAGCTCTTTGACCACCGTGCCGCCATCGACGATTTCGATCGGGCGGTCGCCAGGAGCCATCAGTTCCTTGTCGGCGACAATCCCCATGCAGTGGTAGACCGTCGTGAACAGGTCCTGCGGTCCGATCGGCTTTTCTTCGGGCTCGGAAGCCGTCGCATTCGATGACCCGTAGATCATCCCCTGCTTGATCCCGCCGCCGGCGAGGACCACGCTGAAGACCTTCGGATAGTGATCGCGACCGCTGGTCGCGTTGATCTTCGGCGTGCGGCCGAATTCCGACGAGACCATGACCAGCGTCTCTTTGAGCAGACCGCTACGATCCAGGTCGTTGATGAGGGCCGAGAAGGCCTGATCGAACGACGGCATCTGGTTCTTGAAGCCAGCCACGATGTTGCCGTGCATATCCCAGCCACCATAGGTCAGATTGACCAGGCGGACACCAGCCTGCACGAGGCGACGGGCGAGCAGCATTCGCGCACCGGCCGTGTTGCGGCCGTACTCGTCACGCAGGGCATCGGTTTCCTGGGAGAGATCGAACGCCTGGCGAGCATGGGGCGAACTGATCAGGCTGTAGGCCCGATCGTAGAACGTATCCATCGCCTTGAGGTCGTCAGACTTTTCCCGCTTCTGGAAGTAGCTGTTGACTGCTTCCAATGCCGTCTGGCGGGTCGCGAAACGGGCGTTATCGACACCGTTCGGCAGGTCGAGATCGCGGACCTTATAACCGTTCGACGACGGATCGCTGCCGAGGCTGAACGGAGCGAAGGCCGAGCTGAGGTAACCGCTGCCGGCGAACTCGTTCGGCATGCTGGGCACACAGACGTACGGCGGGAGATTGTTTCGCGGGCCGTATTCATGGCTGATGACCGAGCCGATGCTCGGGAACTGCAGCGCCGGGCTGGGACGGTAGCCCGTGAACATGTTGTGCGTTCCACGTTCGTGGGCCGCTTCACCGTGCGTCATCGAGCGGATCACGCAGAGCTTGTCCGCGACTTGCGCCGTCTTGGCGAGGGTTTCGCCGAAGAGTTCACCCGAGATCTTCGTGCCAACCTGCTTCATTTCGCCGCGATATTCGATCGGAGCGAACGGCTTCGGGTCGAACGATTCCTGGTGGGCCATCCCGCCGGGAAGATAGATGTGAATGATCGACTTCGCGGTCCCCTCAAAGTTCTTGTAGTCCTTGAGGTCCGCCCGGGCCTCTGACTGCAGCAACTGCGGCAGTGTGAGCCCTGCTCCTGCGAGCATACCGACCGAGAGGAAGCCGCGGCGATTGAGCCGCTCGAAGTGGCCCGGGTTACACGACATCGTCATGAAGGATGCTCCATGCAGGACAAGGCGAGGGATCAAGTCCCTCTGGGGGTGGGATGAAACACGGACGGAGGGTTCCAGGCCATGCTTGGCCAGCACAAGCCGCACTCAACCTTGAGTACTGCCAATCGTTACAGGCTTCAGTTCATTCCAGGCAGGGAGAACCGATTGCGATCGGTCACCGGTGTATTGCAGGACAAGCAGGCGAGGTTACGGGCAGGAATCAGTCGGAGACGAAAAAAGTTTCATGTGAACTTGAACATCGCCACTGACGAATACGTTATCGGCGTCGCATCGATAAAGTCAAGCGCATTCCCGCCCGTGGGAAACAATTCCGATTGCCACAAACGTCCAGTCAATCAGCAAGGTCGGCAAATTCTGCCGGTCCCACTCCAGATTACTCAACAATCCGAGCCGGAAGCGTCAGCGCCCGGAGATCATCCGGAGCTCGCGCTCCGCGCTAGGAAGAAGCGTCTTCCCGCACGCTGAATTCCAGCTTCCAGCGTCCGTTCCCACGGGTGCTGACACACCAGAGTTCCAGCGTCCCCAACTCGGTAATCTTCGTGTGGAACGTGATCGGAACGTAGTGTTCGTCCACGGCATCGTCCGCGGGGAGCGTCGCTTCCAGCGAATCGGTCTCCGCGAGATCCTCGCTCGACCACGCTGACAGCCGCGAACCGGGCTGGTCGTCTTTCCGTGTGGCTGAGCTGAAAAAACGAAAATGCGCAGGCTGGCCGACGATCAGGCCGACCGGATCGGACGGAACATCGAGCGCCGTTCCTTCTTCCATCCCGAACGGAACGACGCACAACGCCCGTAACGGTCGGGGTGCACCGGGTATCGCCAGTCCCGCCGTTTCGATCCCGACATAATAGGAGCGGGCGGTCCCCCCACGAATCCGTAGGCCCCCCGCGACTTTTGCCCAGCCGTAGGTCGCCGCTCCGCGGGCCACCGCATGGTCGAGATCATGCACGCCATCGAGAACCACCGGCGGAGAACTCTCGCCGAACCACCCCTGCAGGATCTGCATCAACCGGCCACGGAGCACCTCCGCCTTGAAGACGCCCCCATTGAAGAGGACGTGTGTCGGCCGCACGGGCCCATCGGCGTCATTCCCATGACTCTGCAGGAACGCCGCGAGATGCCGCGTGACGGCGGTATCCGCTTCATACGGCAGGCCAAGGTCCTGAAAGCCGGACATCCGCGGCCGTTGTGGACGATCGCCGATCTGGCATTCCGGGAAAAAACCCTGTGAGAGCAGATCGACCAGGGCCGACCGCTCGAGTTCGACCGTCACCGTGCCGCCGATGAGCTTGCTTCCACGGCCCAGCACGGAAATCGGATGTTTCTTCGGCGCATCGGCCGCAAGCAGCGCTTCTTTCGCAGCGCGACACGAATGCCACAAGGAAACCGACTGCCACGGATCGAGCTGCACCCCCTTCTTCGCGAAGAGCCCCGCGACATGATGCGCGAGGAGCAGGTCCATGTTGTCACCGCCAACGAGGAGATGGTTCCCGACAGCAATCCGTCTCAGGACCAACTCGCCGTCTTCTTCTGCCACTCCGACGAGCGACAGGTCGGTCGTTCCACCGCCGACATCGCAGACCAGCAACGTCTCTCCGACTTTCAACAGCTTACGCCATTTCTCGCCGTAACTGGTCAACCAGGCATACACGGCTGACTGTGGCTCTTCGAGGAGCACGAGCGCTTCCGGCAGACCAGCCGCCACGGCGGCTTCGCGCGTCAGTTCACGGGCACTGGCATCGAACGATGCCGGAACCGTCAGCACCACCTGCTGCTCGGCGATCGGGTCTTGCGGGAACGCCTGCGTCCAGGCAGCAACAAGATGTTCCAGATACCGCCGGGAGGCTGTCACCGGGGAGACCTTCGGAATATCGTCGCCTGCGCCCCAGGGGAGAATTGCCTGATGCCGGTCGACCCGGCTGTGACACAACCACGACTTCGCCGCCCCGACCGTCCGTTCCGGCAAATCAGCCGATTGCTTCCGGGCAAACTCTCCGACGGCCGAGTCCCGCTGCTTCGCCCACGGAAGATCATAGGCCCCCGTCGCCGCTTCCCCTTTCGAACCCACGTACAAGAAGGACGGAAGCAGCGTACGGTTCTCGACCGTCCCTGGAGCCACGAGTTGCGGAATCGGCAGGAGTGAAACTTCCGGACGCTCAGCATCCAGCAGCGCATAGGCCAGCGCCGAGTTCGTCGTTCCGAGGTCGATCCCAATCACATACCGGGCGGGCATAGCACTCCTTTGCGGTGAATTCATTTCGGCCAGAGTCGCACGGATCGCCGCGGGATTGCAAGCGAAGGGAACGAATTCCAACAGCCCGAAGCGCGATCGCCGGGTCTCTTGGGAGACGATCCATGTGATCGAGAAGAACCCGGCGCTCGCGCTTCGGGCTGGGACACACCGAACTTTCATCCACGTTCGTTTCCGTTTCACGCGGCGCTGCGGATAGAATCGGGACCGGTTGATATCCGAACCTGCTCACGGGAGTTTCGTCGTGAAGCGTCTGCAGCGATTACTGGGAACGGGCTTGGTGATCGGCGGGGGAATGCTCTCCCACGCCTGGGGAGCCACCCCGGCTGACAACCTGAAACAAATTCTCGCCGTCGGTCCGCAGGGGAGCGGGCATGCTGCCGCGCAAGCTGCAGTGCGTGACCTGAGCCAGGCTGACGAGACGGCCCTCGTCCCGATTCTGAACGCCCTCGGTGAAGCGACCCCGCTCGCCGCGAACTGGTTGCGTGGCGTCTTCGAAACCATCGCCGATCGTTCGATCTCCGCGAAAAAACTCCCGGCCGCCCAGTTAGAAGCCTTTGTTCTGGAGACGAAGCACAGCGCCGCAGCCCGGCGGCTGGCTTACGAGTGGTTGGTGAAGGTCGACGCGACCGCTACCGATCGCCTGATTCCCGGCATGCTGCAGGATGCTTCCGCTGAGTTCCGCCGCGATGCCGTCGCCCGCTTGCTGGAACAGGCCGGGAAGGCGACCGGAGCGGAACAGGTCAATCTCTACAAGCAGGCCCTCATCGGCGCGGTCGATGACGATCAGGTCAAAGCGATCGTCAAGCCCTTGCGGGAAGCGGGAGAGAAGGTCGATCTGCAACTGCACTTCGGCTTTCTCCCTGCTTGGCAGCTGATTGGCCCCTTCGACAACACCGACAAGAAAGGCTTCGACATCGCCTATCCGCCGGAAAGCGAACTGAAGTTCGATGCCAAGTATCCCGGCAAGAAGGACGAAGTCGCCTGGACCGAGTTTCGCACGACCGATGAATACGGTGTGGTCGATCTCGCGAAGGCCCTCGCCCCGCATAAGGGGGCGGTGACTTACGCAGCCACCGAGTTCAACAGCGCCACAGCACAAACGGTCGAAGTCCGCCTCGGAACGCCGAATGCCTGGAAGTTGTGGGTCAATGGGAAGCTCGCCTTCGCCCGGGATGAATATCACCGCGGGACGATGCTCGACCAGTACAAGGTGCCCGTGAAACTGCAAGCGGGCAAAAACACGCTGCTGCTGAAGGTCTGTCAGAACGAGCAAACGGAAGACTGGGCCCAGAAGTGGCAGTACCAGCTCCGCATCTGCACCTCGGCTGGGTCCGCGGTCCATCCGCAGACGGCAGCGCTCAACACCCGCCCCGTGACCGTTGCTCAAGAAGGACGCTAAGCATGAAGACGACTCACTTCTTCGCCGGTCTGCTGGCGCTCGGTTGCTGCCTGGGTGTCGTGACGGTTCAGGCCGAAGACTGGCGACAGTTCCGCGGGAACGATTCCAACGGCATCGCCGATGACACGCCGATCGCGACCGAATGGTCGGCCGACAAAAATATCGCGTGGAAAACGCCGCTCGGCGGCCGTGGCCTGTCCTGCCCCATCGTCGTGGGGAACCGGATCTATCTCACCTCATCCAGCGGTTATCACCAGGACCGGCTGCACCTCTACTGCTTCGATGTTGAGACCGGGAAGCTGATCTGGGAACGCCAGTTCTGGGCGACCGGCCGTCCGACCAGTCACCCGAAGACCTGCAACGCCGCCCCGACGCCGGCGAGCGATGGCCAGCGGATCTTCGCGAACTTCTCCAGCAATGACCTGATCTGCCTCGATCTTGATGGCAACCTGCAATGGTATCGCGGATTGACCGTTGACTTCCCGAATGCGAGCAACAGCCTCGGGATGTCGTCGTCCCCCATCGTGGTCGGCAACACGCTGGTCGTGCAGATCGAGAACGACAGCCAGTCGCTGGCGGTCGGTGTCGATACCGCGACCGGGGAATCGAAATGGACCAGCGACCGTCCGAAGCGGGCGAACTGGACGTCCCCCGCAGTGCTACGGGGCGCGACGCGGGCCGATGACCTCGCGCTGCTCCAATCGTCCGCCGGCCTGGCTGCAGTCCATCCAGAGACTGGCAAAGTTGCCTGGAGCTTCGACAACGGGGCGAGCACGATTCCCTCGTCCACCGTCCGCGGCAACACGGTCTACATCCCCTCCAACGGGATCACCGCGTTACAGGTCGCACCGGGGAGCGCGAACCCCGAGATCCTCTTCAAGGAAGAACGCCTGAAGCCGGGCACAGCCACACCGATCGTCTACCGCGATCAGCTCTACCTGCTGAATAACGCCGGGGTGCTCATCTGCGCCGATCCGAACACCGGGGAAACCAAGTGGCAGCAACGACTGGAAGGCCCCTTCAGCGCCAGCCCGATCGCCGCTGCGGGACATCTCGTGTTCTTCAATGAGCACGGTCTGGGCCAGGTCGTGAAACTCGGCGGAGAGAAAGGCGAGATCGTCGGCAAGGGCGACCTCGGCGAAACGATCCTCGGCACCCCCGCCGTCAGCAACGGCGCGATCTACGTCCGCAGTGATAAGCACCTGTGGAAGATCGCGACCAAGTAAGGATCGCGAAGACGCAAGCGTGGTGGGTCATTTGGCTTTGACGCTGTGCGTATGGCCGTCGAATGTGAAGACGGTCGGCTTGTCGTCGACGATGCTTTCGAGGTGAACGGGGCGGGCCCAGAGTCGCTGCAGGTTCGCGAGCGTCGCTTCTGCGTAGTCCTGTCGGAGTTCGACTCCCTGGAACTGGTGCAGCAGGTAGAGTTCCCCGCGGTTGCGGGCGTTCGCATCGATCACGTAGATGAACGGCCGGCCGTGATTCGTCAGGCTGGTCAGCAGTTGCTGCTTGATCGCCGCAAACTCGCGCGAGGCGATCTCGTAAGTCGATTCCCCTTCGTTGTAACCGAAGCTGAACAGCTTGTGTTTGGCGCAGAACTCGGGCGTTAAGAACGTATCGATGAACGTGATGTCGTTGTGAATCCGGCGGACCTCGAAGATCTTTTGTCGGCCGAGGTTGGTCCCCTTGTTCCAGTTGCGGCGGGCTTCCCAGTTGTCGCACTCTTCGTACTCAGCGCCGAACTGGCCGCGGTTCCAGCGCTCTTCAATTTCGCGGAAGAGTTCGATCCCGATCTTATAGGGATTGAGGCGTTGCGGACTCATCGCCACCGTGCCGGAGTGATGGTCGGCGTAGTCGATCACTTCGGCATCGGTCAGACTGTGGCGGGTCATTAGCGTGGTGTGCCAGTAGCTGGCCCACCCTTCGTTCATGATTTTCGTCTGCCCCTGCGGCGCGAAGTAGTAGGCTTCGTCGCGAATGATCGAGAGGATATCGTGCTGCCAGTCTTTCAGCGGCGCGTGCTGCAGCAGGAACTCGAGCACGTCCCGTTGCGGTTCTTCCGGGAACGAGCGGCTGGCGTCACGGGCGGCTTCATCGCGCTGCCGCTGTTCCGCTTCTTTGCGCAGGACATCCGGCGGGTTGATGAACGGGTCCATGTACCCTTTGGCAGGGAGTCGCGTCTGCCGCAGGTATTCGAAGTCGTCATCCCGCAAGAGCGCCGCATGCGGCATCGGTTCGGGTTCATGTGGCCGGACGATGTGGACCGAGTGGGGATCAATTAGATCTTCCAGCGACAGGCAGGCATCGATGAACTCCTCGACCTTGTCGTAGCCGTAGCGGTCGACATAGCGATTGACGCGGGTGGCATGATTGGCCATCGCATTGAGCATGTGCCGGTTCGTCGGCGCGAACCAGGCGTTGCACTTAAAGAAGTCGCAGTGACCGTAGACATGGTTGATGACCAGCTTCTGGTCGACCATCAGATTCGTGTTGAGCAGGTAGGCGTAACAGGGATCATTGTTGATGACCATTTCGTAGATCCGCTGCAGACCGTACATGTGGGTCTTCAGCAGTTCGTCGTACTCAGCACCGAACCGCCAGTGGGGGTAACGGACGGGGAACCCGCCATACGCAGCGAACATACAGAGTTCTTCGAGATCGAGGACCTCGAAGATCGTCTCGAAGCAGTCGAGACCGTAGTGCTTGATGCGCTCTTCGGTTTCAAGCTGAATGTCCCGCAGTTCGGGAGGGAGCGTGCGATGCGTGGAGATCGACATGGGCTTCCCTGCTGTGATGTTGATCAGACCGCGGAGACATCTTCCATTCTACGCGGCGTCCAGTTTGCGGAAGACGAATTCATTGCAGCCGAGGTTGCCGCCGCAGGTTGTCAGTCGATCCAGCACGAAGCCGCGTGCATGCAGAAAGTCCAGCACTTCGCCAGGCTTGGCGACCTCGAAGGGAAAGCCGCCAATCCAGTCGACCAGATCATAGTACCAGTGCATCCCCCGGGCTTTCTGTGAAGCAAATGCCGACGATCGACGCGGTCCTCCCGTGAACGGATTCTGACCGCTCAGCAGCCGAAACAAGGCTTCCAGCAAAATCGCGGTCACCTTGGAAACGCCACGGCTGGCCATCCACGGAATCCCGACCAGCCACACAATCAGCGGCTGTAACCAGCGGGGTGCCTGGTTGTACCACTGCTTCACCGCAGTCCAGACGCGGCTCCATGCTCCCTGGTCGTTATACAGCGCGATCCACAATTGTCCGCCGAGTGCGACACGGGCTGCCGCTCGTTCAATCGCTTCCCACATCGCCCCGGTGTGATGCAGCACGCCCCAGGAATAGACGATGTCGAAAGTACCCAGCGACTCCAGATACTCTCCATCCAGCACCGAGCCACGCTCTACATGCCATGATGAGACATCGGTCTGCGATTGCTGCTTCAAGGATTCTGTGCAGGCGACAGAATCGGGATCGAAATCAAACGAAAACACCTTCGCCCCCAACCGATGCGCCGCGAGACTGAATAGACCACTGCCACTGCCGATATCGAGGAACCGTTTCCCGCGCAGACCATCGTGACCGAAGACCGCCGTCAGCGACTGTTCCGCCGCCGTGATGCGATCGGGCGTCAATACGCGCAGATACTCTGACCAGTTCCGCCCGAAGGCAAATCGCGACGACTCGGTTTCTGCGGCGACGACAGACATACGTGATTCGTTCTCGACTTCCAAACCCAGGGAGCGACTCACGTCGGACCCGATGGAACTGACTGGGGGGCGGCGACTGGCTCAGGTTGTGGGAACAAGCGGGCGACAGGGCAGCGGAACTCTGGCAGCACGCTCCCGCCAGTCAGCTCTTCATCCGCACGCAGCATATTCGTGGAGCGGCCGGCATTTTCATAAACCGTGACCAGTTTCAAGCTCGGCTCGACAACCCAGATCAGCGGTACGCCTGCAGAAAAATAATCGTCGAGACGCCCCATCAAATCCTGATGCAGATCGTTCGGCGAGACGACCTCGACCGCCAGATCGGGAGCGATCCGGCAATGTCCTTGTTCAAACTGGGCCTGTGTCAGTCGTCCGTGTCGGATGAACGACACGTCTGGCTTGCGGACGCGCTCGGGATCTTGCGGAAAGCAGCGATAACTGGCCGCTTCGCCGAAGACACGGCCCAACCGATGTGTCTCCAGGTACTGGCGAATCAGGAAGCCGATTTCCATGGCGATCCAGCTTGATTCCAGGCTCATCGTCTCCCGCAATTCGCCATCGACCAGTTCGAACTGCTCCCCGTCGGGCCGCGCGAGGAGTTCGTCAGCGGTCAGCTTCGGTAGCGGAGTCGCAGGCGGCGGGACATCGAGAACCAGGCTCATGCGTTATTTCCCTTTCCCCAGGAACGTGCGGATCGACTCGTAGATCCCTTCCTTATTCTTGATCTCACTGAGAATCAGATTCTCCCATGCCCCGCTAATCTTCCGCAACTCGCGGATGTAGTCGCCCGAGCCATACGGGCTTTCCACCTGGCCATAACAGACGAGATTGCACGTCGGCAGGAAGAACTCCTGCAGGGCCTTCACACAGGCCGAATTGTCTTCACCCCAGTTGTCGCCATCCGAGAACTGGAAGAGATAGATGTTCCAATCACTCGGCGGGAAGTCACGTTCGATGATCGCGCGGGCCTTCGTGTAAGCCGACGAAATCCGTGTGCCACCCGATTCGCGGGTCCGGTAGAATGTGTCTTCGTCGACTTCGTGTGCCACGGCGTCATGTACGACGTAGCGTCGTTCAATCCCGTCGTACTGGCTCTTCAGCCAGGTATCGATCCAGAAGGCTTCGGTGCGGACGATCGACTTCTGTTCGTCGGTCATCGAACCGGAGACATCCATCATGTAGAGGATCGCCGCATTGGCTTGAGGCTCAGGATTCTCGGTCCACGCGCGGAAGCGTTCGTCTTCGCGGGTGGGGATGATCATCGGCCGCTTCGGGTCGTACTGATCCGAAGCCAGCAGCCGACGGAGTGCGCGCTTGTACGTTCGTTTGAAGTGCCGCAGCGAATCGGGACCGGTCTGGCGGATGCTGTCGTAGCGGGTCTTGACCGACTTGATCGAGTTCTGCCCCTTGGGGACGATCCGCGGGAGTTGCAACTCCTGCGCGAGCATCTCGGCGAGTTCGTCGATCGTCAGTTCCGCTTCACGGATGTGCTGGCCGGGTTGATCCCCCGCCTGCCCCTGACCGTCACCATCTTCCGGACTGCTCCCAATCGGCTGACCGACGTCGCCATCCCCCTGCCCCACCCCACCAGAATTCTTCTTTCCGTGGCGGAAATGAGGAATCTCGATGTTCGGGACAGGGATACTGACAATCTCTCGGCCCTGCTTACCGAGGACTTCACCGTGCGTAATGTACTTCTTCAGATTCTCGCGGACCTTGCCACGAATGATCTGCTTGAAGCGCTGGTTATCACGATCGATGGCGCGGGTCATGAGAGGATCCCTGCGAGGATCAGTCATCCGTGTTCAATTGCAGTTCGTACCGAACATGATGTGGAACTCGCGGACATGCTTCACGCGATAGTTGTACTCACATTTCCTGGCATTCTACGAATCCGTCGCTGACTTCATTGTCGGTCATGGCGATCCAGCCGTAACAACCGCCGCCTGGCCACGATTCCTGCCAGTAGTGCCGGACGGTTCCATCGGGTTGCTCCTGCCGTCGGGCATAGGGCAAGAACGGAGCCAACGTCCGTGGCGACAGTTGGTGATAGTCGGAACGGGAACCGATCTCCAGCACGCGCATGCTCGCGACATTCATTTCAACTGCATGCTGCCTTTCCAGCCGACGGATTTCAGTGCGATGAAACTGCCAGCCGCCGACGGCCAGTGCCACCCATCCCAGCAGCAGGACGATGCTGATCGCCGGCCATACTTTACTCGACGGGGATTGTGGGCGGTCGTTGGATATGCTCATTGGAGCAGTTCCCCCTGACCGGCAGCGAAGCACGCAGTCACGTCGACGGTGAAGTCAGGCAATAACACCGACGTAGCCATTTCACCGGGATTGAAGACGCCGTGTTCCGCGTAGACGGTTGTTTCTGCAGGCAGTGTGAGTACGGTGATCGTTTCGGTTTCGGGATCGACGATCCAGTATTCGGGGATGCCGGCCTGGGCGTATTCGGTCCGCTTTTCTTCTCGATCACGTCGTTTATCGCTCGATCCTTCACTCACAACTTCCATCACCAACTGAGCACCGTGAGGCGGTTCGAGAGGATTCGGAAGTTGAGTAACAGTTACCCAGACAATGTCCGGTTCGCGGATCGATTCGCCGACCGTTCGGACACGTACGGGAGCGACGGCAGTGTATCCCAGTTTCCGGCTGCGAACGATCTTCCGGAGTTCGTCGTGCAGCCAGAGAACGATCCATGCATGCACCCATGTCGGAACCGACTGAAACTCCAGACAACCATCGACCAATTCCGCGCGAACATCCGACGGCAAGTGAAGGTACTCTTCTTCCGTCCATTCGCCCTGCCGCGGAAATTCCTTGATGAGTTCCCAGGTCCAGTCACCCCGCTGCGAGTGCAGCGGGTCATCGCCAATGCACCTGGCGTGGTCTGGCAGTGAGGTTCTCGCTTCAACGGAAGACATAGTGAACTTTCCAACCCGATCAAATCGTGAGGAACTGGTTGTTCCGATTGCTTGCAATTCTAACGGATCACTAGCACCGCGCGGTATTCCTTCATCGGCCACGGCCCCCCGTCATTGACGGGGGGCTAAATATTGCGGGCATCTCAACCCCCGGCTTTGGCATCGCCGCGGGCGAAGATGCTGGCGACGTATTGCAGGACGTCAGTGGCGGATTCGTCGTTGTAGCCGAACGTGCGGATCAGACGGCCTTTCACCACGTCGATCTTCTCCTGCGTGTCCTTGTCGATGACGTTCGACACCAGGCTCGTCAGCTTGATCGTGTCCTTCTGATCCTCGAAGAGCTTCATCTCAAGCGCCTTATGCAGGCGTTCGTTCGTGCGATAGTCGAACTTCTTGCCGTCGAGCGCGAGGGCACCGATGTAGTTCATGATCTCGCGGCGGAAGTCGTCCTTGCGCGTTTCCGGAATATCGATCCGTTCTTCGATCGACCGCATCAGCCGTTCGTCCGGCTGTTCGTCCTGGCCGGTGAACTTGTTGCGAACCCGCTCACGCTGGGTGTAAGCCTTCACGTTGTCGATATAGTTCGAGCAGAGCCGGGTGAGGGCTTCTTCGTCGGCCGCGATCGCCCGCTGGACTTCGTTCTTGACCACGTCGGTGTATTCGTCTTTCACGACCGAGATCAGCCGCCGGTAGTTCTCACGGGTTTCGTCGTTGGCGATCAGCGAGTGATGCCGCAAGCCCCCTTCCAGTTCGTTCAACACCATGAACGGATTGAGACACGTCGCCTCGGGATTGTTCACGAGGGCGTTGCTGATCTTGTCCTGCACGTAGCGGGGCGAGATCCCCTGCAGCCCTTCGTGCTTGGCCTCTTTCCGCAACTGTTCGACGTTCTCGGTCGTGAAGCCGGGCAGCGACTTCCCGTTATAGAGTTTCAGCTTCTGCAACACGGTCAGGCCGTGGTGCTTTGGTTCTTCCAGCCGCGTGAGGACCGCCCACATCGCTGCGACTTCAAGAGTGTGCGGCGCGATGTGTTTCCCGCGGACCCGCTTCGGGTTGTAGTCTTTTTCATAGATCCGCAATTCGTGACCAAGCTTGGTGACGTACGGGACGTCGATCTTCACCGTCCGGTCGCGCAGCGCTTCCATGAACTCGTTCGACTGCAGCTTGCGATACTCAGGCTCGTTGGTGTGCCCGAGGATCACCGTGTCGATGTCGGTCTGGGCGAATTTCTTCGGCTTGATCTTGTGTTCCTGCGACGCGCCGAGCAGGTCGTACAGGAACGCCACGTCGAGCTTGAGGACTTCGATGAATTCGATGACCCCGCGGTTGGCGACATTGAATTCCCCATCGAAGTTGAACGCCCGCGGGTCGGATTCACTGCCGAATTCGGCGATCTTGCGGTAGTTGATATCCCCCGTCAGTTCGGTGCTGTCCTGATTCTTCTCATCTTTCGGCTGGAACGTACCGATGCCGATGCGGTCCTGTTCCGAGAGGAAGAACCGCCGACAGACGACTGATTCCAGCACCTTCGTCCAGTCGCCCGCACATTGGGCCAGCCGTTCGCGGAAGTAGAACCGCGACAGCGGGCAGACATCGCCCGTGATCTCGACGCAGTAGTCTTTGTCGGGGTCGCGGCCGGTGTTCAAGTCGGCACAGACTTCTTCACGGGCCGACAGCGGGACGAGCTGCAGCGGTTCGCTGTTCATCGGATCCCAGGTGATGCTGCCGTCGTCTTCTTTCCAGCCGAAGGTGTAAATCGCCCCTTCCGGTTGTCGGCTGTAACGCTGCAGGCCCCGTTTCAGCAGCCGGGCGATGGTACTTTTCGAGCTGCCGACCGGTCCGTGCAGCAACAGCACGCGGCGTTCGGCCCCGTACTTGAGTGCCGCTGAGCGGAGAAAGTTAACAAGCTGCGCGAGGGGTTCGGTGAGACCGAAGATCGCGTCGTTGCCGTCATTATCGGGGTCATCGAAGAACCGATAGCGGACGAGTCCGTCCCGGCGGCCTTCATCGACCGGGTACGACCCGTAATCCATGATCATGTCGTACATTCGCTGATGGGCCGAGCGGGCAACCGTCGGCCGTTCGCGGACGATATCGAGATATTCCGCGAAGGTGCCCTGCCAATGTTCCAGGCGGAACTGCTCGGGATTCTGCTGCGCGGAGATGCGATCGAGGAGTGTGCGTCCAGTGCCCATGGGACCGTTCCTTCTGCCAATGGAGTGTTTGCGGGAGTGTCAACGTGCGGAAGGACTCCGCCGTCGCGCCGGGAGACATAGCCACCTGTTCCTGGCGGAAATCCCGGTGAATGAAGACGGCAACCGTCCTGGTCGCACACACTGCGGGTACGAAAGATCAACGGGCCGTGGCCGGGATCCGGTCAACACGGCGACCGAACCGGTCGCCCACGGCGGAGCACGCCGGTACTGGAATCATCCGTCGTTGCAAGTCGTCGCGTTGAAACTGCAAGCGCCGTGCCGGAATCAACACCAAGAGGCAAGATCACCGGATCCGACGCAGTCACTGTAGTCTTTTGGAATTATCCCACGATCGACCGTGTCGGCAAGACCAAGTTCGCCTCATCGCGCAGCGATTCATCAATCTTGCTGCGATTCCTCTTGTGCGTCAGCTAAGAAGTCGCCCATGGAATGCATTCCGTGGGCGTCGCGCGGTATGGTGTCTCTCGCGCGCGAATCAGACTCGCTTCTCGATTTCGGGATAAGATCAATGACCGATGCACTCGCCTTGTGGCAACGTTATTGTCAGACCCGCCTGATTGACCGAACGATCGGCTGCGCGCTCGACTTCAGTCGCGTTCGCTTTCAGGAAGCGCAACTGGCTCCGCTTTGGCCGAAGTTCACGGCGGCAATCGCTGCGATGTCACAGCTTGAAGCGGGATCGATTGCCAATCCCGATGAAGGCCGGATGGTCGGGCATTACTGGCTGCGGGCACCGGAACTTGCTCCCACACCCGCGATCGCCGAGGAAATTCGGGCGACTCAAGTTGCGATCCTGCAGTTTGCAGCCAAAGTGCGTTCGGGCGTGATCCACGGCGCGAGCGGTCCTTACAAGCATGTGCTGCACGTCGGCATTGGAGGGTCAGCACTAGGGCCCCAATTTGTGGCTCAGGCACTCGGAACTGCCGCTGATCCACTCACCGTCCATTTTGTTGACAATACCGACCCCGACGGAATCGAGCGAACCCTCTCAGAAGTCTACGAAGATCTGGGCCGCACGCTGGTCGTGGTCGTCTCGAAGTCAGGCGGCACGCCGGAAACCCGAAACGGGATGCTCGAAATTCAGGCGGCCTTTCGTCACGCCGGGCTCGCATTCGGACCGCAGGCAGTGGCGATCACCCAGGCCGGGAGTCAGCTCGATAAAGTCGCCCTGGCTGAAGGCTGGCTGCAGCGCTTTCCGATGTGGGACTGGGTCGGCGGCCGCACCTCGGTTCTCTCAGCGGTCGGTCTCGTCCCCGCGGCCTTGCAAGGTCTGCCCGTCAATGAGTTACTCCATGGGGCCGCCGCGATGGATCGCTGGACCCGCAATGCCGATCCGCGCCAGAACCCGGCCGTGATGCTGGCCACGGCGTGGCATGTCCTCGGCAGCGGCAAGGGTCTCAAAGATATGGTGATTCTCCCGTACAAGGATCGCCTTGCTCTCTTCAGCAAGTATCTTCAACAACTGGTGATGGAGTCACTCGGCAAGCAACTCGATCGGCAAGGCCATGTCGTCGAACAGGGACTGGCGGTCTACGGCAACAAAGGCTCGACCGACCAGCACGCTTATGTGCAGCAACTCCGCGACGGGCTGCCGAACTTCTTTGCGACGTTCATCCAGGTCCTCCGTGACCAGAGCGGTCCAGCGATCGAAGTCGAGCCGGGGATCACCAGTGGTGACTACCTGCAGGGCTTCCTGCTCGGAACACGCACGGCCCTCTACGAACAGCAACGCGATTCGATCACCATCACGATCGATGAAGTTACCGGGGTGACGGTCGGCGCGCTGATCGCGCTGTACGAACGGGCGGTCGGGCTGTATGCGGAAGTCATCGATATCAATGCGTATCATCAACCGGGGGTGGAGGCCGGGAAGAAAGCGGCCGCCGCCATTCTCGCCCTGCAGGCCCCCGCGGTTGCAGCGGTGCAGGCAGCCAAGTCGCCACTGACGGCGATGGAAGTCGCCGCTGCGATGGGTCGACCGGAAGCGGTCGAAACGATCTCCCAGATCCTGGAACATCTCGCGGCGAATCGGAATCGTGGCGTGATTCGCACCAGTGGCGATGGTCCGCTGACCGACCGCTACATCGCGGGATAACTCTGAAACAGCCCGCAGCGCGAGCGCCGGGTCTGGCAATCGAAAAGAACCCGGCGCTCGCGCTGCGGGCTGCGATGAGGTGTCACGACTCCCGGCGGTCGCGTATGATAGTCATGTTCGTTCCATCGACTGCAGACGGAGGGTGCCGATGTCTTTAGAGATCGCCGATACGACGGAAGTCGGCAGTTATTTCGTCTCGAACTACCCGCCGTTTTCGCAATGGGACCGGGCGTATGTTCCCGAGATTCGGGCGGCATTTGCAGCGGAACCCGATCGGAGCGTGCCGCTCGGTCTGTATGTCCACATCCCGTTCTGCCGCAAGCGGTGCAAGTTCTGTTACTTCCGCGTCTACACCAACCAGAACGCCGCCGCGATCGAGCGGTATGTGAATGCTCTCGCTGCGGAAGTCGAACTCCTCAGTCAGCAACGGGGGATCGCCGGGCGCGAACTGAAATTCGTCTACTTCGGCGGCGGGACTCCGTCGTATCTCAGTGCCAAACAACTCCGGTTTCTGCGCGATTCCCTGCATCGTTCGGTGTCGTGGGATAAGGCCGACGAAGTCACGTTCGAGTGTGAGCCGGGAACGCTCAGTCTGGAGAAAGTGCAGACACTGAAAGAGATTGGTGTGACGCGGGTTTCGCTGGGAGTCGAAAACTTCAACGATGCGATTCTCGAAGAGAACGGCCGCGCGCATCTCTCGCCAGAAATTGGTCGGGCCTACGAATGGATTCAGCAGGTCGGCTTTCCGCAGGTGAATATCGACCTGATTGCCGGGATGATCGGTGAAACCGACGAGAACTGGCATGCGTGTGTGGAGCGGGCGAAGCAGATGGCGCCCGACAACATCACGATCTACCAGATGGAACTGCCGTTCAACACGCTGATCTCGAAGGACATGCGCGAGCATGGCAGTGCTTCGCCGATTGCGAACTGGACGACCAAACGCCGCTGGGTCAGCGAAGCGATCGACACGCTCCAGGCGGCGGGCTATCACACGTCCAGCGGGAATGAGTTGGTGCGTGATCTGTCGACCGATCGCTTCACCTATCGCGACCACCTGTTCCGCGGCTCGGACATCATTTGTGCGGGCGTCTCATCGTTCGGACATTTTCAGGGCGTGCATTACCAGAATGTCGACGGGATCGACGAGTACCTGTCGATCGTCGAAGGAGGCGATCTGCCGATCAATCGGGCGTTGTCACCCACACCCCATCAGCAACTGATTCGCGAGTTTGTCCTGCAGATGAAAGAAGGCCGGGTCGCGGCCGGCCCGCTGCAGGCCAAGTTTGGTGTCAACGTGCTGGAAGAGTTTGCCGAGCCGCTGGCCAATCAACAGGCCAAGGGTTATCTCCGTGTGACCGCTGATGGCGTGGAACTGACCCGCAAAGGGCTGCTGCAGGTCGACAGCCTGTTGACGGAATACTTCGAGCCACAACACCGGGCGGTGCGGTACACCTGAGGTTGAGAGTGACTGGCGGGCGGTGTCCATTCTCTGCAGACGAGAACCTGATCGATGAATGCGCTGGAAGACCTGCGGACACTGACGGATTTGTTCCCGGCGACATCGTCCGCCCTGTTTCAGCGGGTCGAGCACATTCCGTCGGCCGTCACACCCGAGCCGTACAAGACACTGCTGGTCCATACCGAACACATGACGGTCGCAATGGAGCGGCTACATCAATCGCCCGTCTCGGTGCATGTGCTGGCCAGCCATCTCGAGGGCGACATCTACTCCCGTGAAATCGTCCTGACCCGGAATCGCGATCAGAGGCCGGTGCAGTTCGGAATCGTGCGGTTCCACCTCAATTACGTGATCGAGCCGGTCCGGCGGGAGATTATTGCCGGTGAGATTCCGCTGGGCCGGATTCTGATCAATCACAACGTGCTGCGGCACATCGACCTCGCGGCGATTCTGGAGATCACCGCTGGCCCGAGACTCGCCGAGGCGCTGGCGATGCCCGGCGGCGCGGTGACCTATGGCCGACTGGCAACCATCTTCTGTAACCGTCAGCCTGCAGTCGACCTGCTGGAAATCTCGACGGTCCTCAACGATTTGTAGTGTGGGCTGTGCCCACCGTCTTTGTCTTCTCGCGCTGTTTCTGAAAACGATCGTGGGCACAGCCCACCCTACAAAGACGATGGTGATGGTGTCGCCGGACGGTCATGCCACCACAGGATGGCAATGATGGGAACCAGCGCGAGGCTGCCGAGCTGGTAGGCGGTCAGGCCCCACGCAATGCGTGGTTCCGGGCGGAGCCATTCGCTGAGGAAGCGATAACCACAGTACGCGAAGAGATAGAGCTTGAACCGCTGCCGGGGAAACCAGCCGCGGCGTTCGAACATCCACAAGACAAGGGCGGCCGTCAGGTGGAAGGCGACTTCGTACCACTGCGTCGGATGCCGGGGCACGCCATCGCCGAAGTCGATCCCCCAGGGAAGCGTCGTCGGCTGGCCATAACAACAGCCGCCGATGAAGCAGCCGATGCGTCCGATGCCGATCGAGACAGCCACCGGGACTGCAAAGGCATCGCCCGTCTTCGAGCGGACCTCGGTGATGGCCTTGGCCAGTTCGACACCGACATACCCGCCGACGAGTCCGAAGAGAATTGTCTTGCCGTCTCCAATCCAGGACTGGGTACAGAGCACGCCGCGAGGATCGAACAATGCAAACGGGATCTTGCTGCCGATCATGCCGCCGCAGAACGCCCCGAGCGCGATCGCCCAGCGCTGATTCGGCGCAAGTTGAAGTTTGGATTGCCGTGAACGTGACAGCCACAACCCGATGACGAGCGCGGCCAGCATGACCAGCGGATAAGCCGCTGTGGTCATGGCCGCGGGCGTCCCTGCGGATCAGCGAGCAGGTCATAAAAACGGCGGACCTGTTCCTCGTACTGCGGCAGCATCCGTTCGCCATACGAGTTCAACAATTGCTCACGGAGTTTATCGGGGAGGTGGCCCCAGATGTCGACTTCGAGCCGTTTGCGACGCGTTGCGGGATCGACCTTGTCGCGTTTGGCACCGTTGCGTTCTTCGGAGTCCTCCGCATTCTGTCGGTCCTGTCCGGGACCGGCCGGCTTGGTTTGAGATTGACCGGCCCCTTCGCCTTCCGGCTTCTGACCGCTGTTGCCGGCCCCCCCCTGCTGCTGGCTGGCCCCGCCGCTATTGTTCCGGCTGTTCGAGCCGTTCCCCTTTGATTGACTCCGACCACTGCTGGAACTGCCACCGCCTCCCCCACCACCGCCACCGCTGGAGGATGGGGGGGGATTCTGCTGGGGGGGCGTCTTGAGCAGTTCGTCGAGGATGTCGAGGATTTTCTGCTGCGAGTCCTGTGTCGACTTCCCGGTCTTCTGTCCTTTCAATTCGTCCTGAACGCGGCGCATCTCGGCGGCGACTTTGTCGAGCTTCTGCTGCGGGGTCTCCTGCGGAACGCGATTGCCGAAGAGTTCGTCCAGCGAAGGCTGCGGTGCTGTCGTCCGCTCTACGGGTTTCTCAGTTGGCGTAGCAGGCTTCTCGGCAGGCTTGTCTGCGGGGGGATCCTCCGCACGCAGGGACAAAGCTGTGAGTCCCAGCACTGCCGTGATCACGAACAGCGGTGAGACAAAGAGCTTCGTCCTGGGGAGAGAGCCAACCCCACCAAGGCGACGAAGAACGACATTCATGGTTGTTTCTCCGGTTCCGCTTTGGGAGGGGCCTCCCCTTTGATCGCCCCTTTCAGGATGTCCTTGATCGTCTTCCCGATCGAGGATTTCTCCGGGGCCTTCTCGGGCGCGGGCTGCGGCTGGTCTTTTGCATCCGGCTGAGGGTCATCTTCCGCAGCCGCGGGGGGCTTCATCTCTTCGATCAGACGATCGGCGAGAATGGAGAGTTCCCCCTGTTCGACTGCAAGGGCCGCGATCTGGGCCAGTTCATCGTCGGTCAATTTCTCGACCGTCTGCCGATAGTCGTCCCATGCCTTTGTTCGTTCCAGGCAGTCAGCCTGCAGCGCCCGCAGGAGTTTCAACTCCAGCATCGGCGGTAGCGACTCGCCGGGGGGGCCAGCATTTTTCGATTGCTGTTCTTCCGGCGGCGGACTGTCCCCTGCGGGTTTTTCCTGAGGCGTTTGCGGCTGGGTCTGTTCGTTCCAGACGGTTTCGATGCGCCCTAATCGGGCGATGACCTGCTTCGTGGCCTGCTGTGTGGGGAGATCGGTCAAACGGGCATCGAGGCGGGCGGCGACACGCCGCTGATCGCGGGTGACCTGCTCGAGCGCGGTCTGCAACACTGCGACATCGGACATTCGCCCGGCCAGTGCCTGGATCTCTTCCGCTAACTGCTTCTGGACTTCAGCAAGGTCTTTGAGCGACCGGAGTTGTCCACGAGTGAACTGCCCACGGGTGGTCTTCTCTCCTTCCAGCCGGATGCACTCGGCAAGCAGTCCTTCTTCACGGAGCTTGATCGCTTTCAACTGTGCCGCGAGCTTCTCGGCTTCTTCCTGTGCGAGTTGCTCGGCCACATCCTGCTGCACATCGGCCAGTTCCTGCTGGAGCTGCTGCAGGTCATCGCCCGCCTGATCGAGTTGTGCCTGAGCTGCTCCGGGATCGCCCCCGGCTTGCAATTGTTTTTGGGCATTCCGGACACGATCGCCTGCCCGGCGGGCGGCATCGGCGGCTGGTTTCAGACGCAGCTTTTCTAACTGCCGCTCCATGCGTTGAATCTCCTTGCGGAGCGTCGCCGCCTGTTCCTGAAGCTCGGCCCGTTCCGGATCGGACAGGCCGTCCGCGAGGGCTTCCTCGGTCTTCTTGCGGAGCATCTCCTCTTGCTCAGCGAGGGCGTCGGCCTGCGCGCGGGCCGTGTCGACCTTCTTCACCAGTTGATCGAGATCATCCGGTTGCCGGGAGTCCCATTCTTCGCGAATCTGCTTCAGAACCTCTTCGGCCTGCTGCTGATTCTCGCCCGCCTGACCGAAGCGATTGGCCGCGAGATCATCGGCGGCCTGCTGGAGTTTGGCACCCAGTTGGGCGTCTTTCAGCCGGTCGGCGGCATCGAGCGTTTCCGCAGCGGTTTGCGGTGCGGAGTCTTCGCTCGCGGCACTTTGCTGACGGAGTTGCTGTTCGAACTGATCGATCCGGCGCGCCTGCTGTCGTTGACGTTGGGCCAGTTGCTGGAGATCGGCCCGTTGCTGGCGAGTGAGTTCGGCCGCGGTGCGACCCACGGTTGCGGCTCCGGCTTCGGCGGCCGCCTTGTTGATCTGCTGCTGTTCATCGAGCAACGTGGCCAACTGCTGCTGGCGGGCCTGTTCCGAGCGCCAGCCAGCGAGCTGCCGCTGGAGTTCATCCAATGTCGTCGCCACTTCTTCCTGAGCACGCTGGGCACGTTCCAACGCCGGAACGGCTTCCCGCTCGGCGGTTGGATCGTCGGACTTCATCGACCCGAGAATCTTCCCCGCCTCGGTGAGTGCGGTGCTCCCCTGCATCAAACCTGATTCCCGGAGCTGATCGAGTGCCGTCAGCAATTGTTGCAACTGACCTTCGGTCGCAGGATCCGTCAACTGATTGCGCGGAAACTCCCCGCGGATCGCTTCCGCCCGAGCGGCCAGACTGCGTTGTTCATCGGTAGCGAGTCGCTGACCCAGTTCACGCTGTTCTAATTCGAGTTGCGGCAGCCGGTCGCGATCTTCAGGGCGCAGTCCCCCCACGTCCTGAATTTGTCGAAGCAGGTCGGCTGTTTGTTGCGACAGCCGGGATTGCTGGGTGCGGGCCGCTTCGATGTCTTCCACCAGATCGCCGATGCGTCCCGCGAGTTCCTGCCGCTTCTCGTCAGCGGAGACGACGATCAACGTGCGCGGAGCACTTCGTCCGACATGGGGCGCCCCGACATCGCACGCATCCGTCGCATTGATGCGGTAGAGCACTCGTTCGCCGGTCTTCAGCTTCAACTCGGCCAACTCCCACTGCGCATCGCCAGCATGCGTCAACGGGCGATCGGTCCAGCTGACGAGTGGTTTGGTCCCGGCCGGTTCACTTTCCCGTTGCCATTCCAGGAATGTTGAGACCAGTCCGTAATCGTCACGCAGCTCATACTTCAGTGGGATCGTGGCCTCGGGTGTCACAATCAGATCGGACACGGGTTCGCGCAGCACCACTTCGGGCGGTGCATCAACCAGTCCCCGCAATTCGAACTGCAAGGGTTCCTGTTCGGAGAAACCCTGCTTATCGACCAGTTGAAACCAGACGACCGTTGCACCGGGTTGCTCGATGGGGACGACGATCGAAAACGTGCGGGCATCTTCCGCCAGCGTGACGGGCAAGCCCGCTCCCTCGCGCCGTCGCAATTCCGCGGAACGTAGCGGCTTCGAGGCGGTTGCGGTCATCGTCACGCGGCTCCCCAGCACACCGGCCGCATGCGTCGCGCCCGCTGGTTGGGGTTCGTCCGGCAGGTTCAGGTATTTCGGAGGGGCGACGGACAAGCGGAAATCGGTGAGCGTGGGAGGATCGACCAGCACGAGATGCTGCCACGGCATCAGGTCATCGTCGCCGCCGACCGCACGGAACTGCAGAGGACCGCGTGTGGCCGGCCACTGTAACGCGGCGACTTCACGCGACTTGTCATTGGCGAGCGGTCGTGTCTGCTTGCGTAAGAGTTCACGGACGGGAACCGCCTGCTCATCGAACCGGGTTTCCAGCCAGACTTCCGGCGGCAGATGGCCGCGCAAATCTTCGACGTCGAGTTCGACCAGCGCTCCGCGCACAATCTGCAGTGGATCGTCGGCAGCCGTCTGCAACGGTGTCCCGTCACGTTGCACAATCTGCAGTTGATGCTGGCGGGGCCAGGGGAAGTTGCCCCACGGACAGGCAAGCCGTCGCAAGGCTGTCGCGGCTTCGAGTGGACAGGTCCATAAGACGACCGCGGCGACACAACACGCTGCCAGTCCGGAGACGAGTGCCGGACGGATGCGCTGCGGATCAACGATCTCCTGTGGATCGACGTTGCGCAGATCAACGGCGGCCTGTTCAATCACCGCGGCCTGCAGCACAGCCGAACCTTGGGTCTCGGCACAACGCTGCGCCCGAAACGACATCGCCGCACTGACGCGCCCAGCCAGCCCGGGATACCGACGCTCAACCTGCTGCGCCAGTTGCACATCCGAAAGCTGCGTTCTTAACGGCAGGATCAAGGCTTTCCACGCGGCCGTTGCAATCCCGCCCCAGACACCGATAGCCAGCAACCAGCGCAGTCCGGTGTCATCGATCCAGCGATCGATCAACCCGGCCGCACACAACGAGACAAACGTGACAGCCAGCGTGAGGCTGATCCCCGACCACGCCATCAACCGCCGCGCCCGCGTCCGCACACGCTCCAGCGCCGCTTCAACACCCGATTGTTCGGTGGGACTCATTAGCGGGTCCTGTGGGACTGTTCGTCAGCCGCGAAGTCAGAAGAGGTTTGGCCACAAGCAGCACAAAAGGAAACAAACAGGGAAGGCGAATTTCAAAGAATGAGTAAGCGGCACGAGACAGAAGTTTCTGCTTTCGTCATTCCGCCTTCGTCATTCATCCTGGCTTGCTCTCTCCTCTTTTGTGTCCTTCTGTGCTTCTTGTGGCTAAACCTCTGCACACAGAATCATATCAGCTTCCAGCGGCGGCGGAGGAGCCATTCTGCACCGAGCAGGCAGGCCAGCAGCAGCAGGGGTTCACTCCGCTGCCAGACAGACAGCGAGGTTCCGTACTCCAGCGGGACTGCGGCTCCGGGCGGGATCATGTCAGGGAGCGAATCGATCTCACTGAGCGGGACCAGTCGACCCCCGGCCCGTTCGGCAGCGATTTTCAGGTCGTTCCGATCGATCGGGCGCTGTTGCAACTCGCGTTGCACCGACTCGATGCGGAACTCTGCGGAAGGGGGTGTGCCGTCAAAACTCGGCCGGGCGATCCAGGCGTGATACGTCCCTTCCCCCAACGCTCCCGCTTGTCCTTCGAAGACGGCCGGGGCATACGGCAGCGGCGTGAGGGTCACTTCCTGCCGCCCGCCACCCGCGCGTTCCAGCACCACCCGCACGCCATCGCGTTCGGGGATTTGCGTCTCATTGAGAAACCGGACGCGGGCGGTGACCGGTTCGCCCCGGCGATACGATTGGCGGTCGAAGAGCAACTCCGCCGTGCGATCCTGACCGAGCAGTTTGCCGCGGGAGAGGTACCGAATCGCCTGGCCCCAGTAACGGCCGTAATAAGCATCGCCCGTGCGGAACCGCCAGCGCCAGGTTTCGTCGTTGGCGTGAAAGAGGACTTTCCCGGCACCGATCTGCTGGAGGGTCATCACTGGCAGTTTTTCGCGATCACCCCGTCGAAACGGATGCTCGGCCAGAATCCGCACGCCGGGCTTCAGCTTCGGCAGTTCCCACAGCCCGTACAGTCCCGGGAGTTGTGTCCAGATCTCCTGACTCGCCGCTTCGGACTCGGCGAAGCGGAACATCGGGACCCCCTTCTTGCCATCGATCGTGAGCTGCGGGGTATACGGCTCGGTCGCTTCAGACGGGGGCTTCAATCCCGCCAGACTCTCCGTGGGAACCGGCAACAGGAATTCCAGAGGACTCCCCGCCCAGCCGCGGGGATTGGCTTTCGGTCCGCTGATCAGGATCACGCCGCCGCCACGCTCGCGAACAAAGCTGACGAGCCACTCGGGGGCTGCTGCGCCGAGTTGCACCAGCGAGACATCGCCGAGAATCACGACGTCGAACTTGTCGAGTTCTTCGCGTTTCACCGGGAAGTAGGGAATCGCGGTCCGGTCTTCTTCCGCGTACTCGGGGTCGGCATCGGCGAGCAACGTCTTCAGCTCGACTGACGTATCACGTTCGAGCCACTGCTTGAGATAGCGGAACTCATAACGTGGGGCTCCTTCAATCAGCAGAACTTTCAGCCGTTCTTCGCGGACGCTGACGTGCCGCCGCTGACGGTTGTTCGTCTTATCAAGTTCTTCCGGCTGGAGCGGGACTTCGATCGTGAAATCGTATTCGCCCGCTTCCTGCAGGGTGACCGTCGTCTCGAAGCGGACGGGTTGACCATCGGCCCGGGGAGTCACTTCCACGGTGGTGAGCGGAGCGGGTCCCCCATCACGTTGGATGACGACCGGGATTTTGCCTGACGAGATCCCCGGCGTGCGAATCCGGCCGGCAATCGCGATCGGATCCCCCTTGAACGCAATCTCGTCGATCTCGACATCCATCAATTCGACATCACGACCGACCGCATCACTGCCGACGGGAACCACAAACAAGGGGATCCCACGTCGACGGACGAGGTCCGCGATCGTGCTTAACTTGTCCTGATCCCCTTCACTGGCGATCCCATCGGTAAAGATCACCAGCCCGGCCGGTGGGGTCCCGCGAAGCTCGCCTAACACGTGACGGACCGCTTCTGCCGGTCGCGTTTCCGCTCCGGTGGGAGCCAACGTGCCGATCGTCTCCAGTAACTGCGGCCAGTCGGGATCGGTCGACAGATCGCCCGCACTGACCGGGATCGCGGTCCCAGCGAACTGATAGACCCGCATCGGTCGACCCGCAGCCAGCGATTTCAACCAGCGTCCATCACGTTGCAGCAAAACCTGCGCGATCTGGTCCCAACGGTCGGGACTCAATTCAGCGGAAGGCTTCTTCGATCCGGAACCATCGCGAATGCTCATACTCGCCGACGTATCGAGCATCACCGCGACCGGGGGCAGACCCGTCTTGGCGATCCACAACGTCGGCTGCATCCACAACAGAATCGCCAGACCAATCGCCAGCCAGCGCAGTCCCCAGAGGAGGCCGACACGCGGGCCCGACAAATGCGCCGCATCGCGCCGATACGCCCACCAGGTCGAAGCCAGCAACCCGACCACCACCACCCCGGCGAGTGCTGTCGGCCAGTCGGTCGGCCACGGTCGCTGCCACTGCCACGTCCAGCGCGTTCCCTCACCCGCCTGCGTCGCAGGGAGCCCGAGATACCACTCGAAAAGGGATTTCCAGGTCATCGGAAATGGGGAGCAGGGAATGGGGAGTAGTGAGTCGCGGACGCCCAGCCATTGCATGGCTGGGTCTCTTCCTCTATGGGAACCAGCTCAATCCGGCCAGGTCCCCGAAAAAACCTCCACAGCCGGTCCGGTCAGAAACACCGGACCATCATTCACAGGCCATTCGAGTTCCAGGTCACCACCAGGAAGATGCGCCAGGATTTTGCGATTCGTCCGGCCGGTCAGGATCGCAGCCACCGCTGAGGCACACGCCCCGGTCCCGCAAGCCTGCGTCTCACCGCTTCCCCGTTCCCAGACCCGCATGTGAAACTCATCACGACTGACGAGTTGAATGAACTCTGCATTCACCCGGCGGGGAAAGGCAGCATGCCGCTCGATCTGCGGACCGACCCGCAGAACCCAGTCATCGTTCAACTCATCCACAAACGTCACACAGTGCGGGTTGCCCATCGAAACGCAGGTCACCGAAAGCGTCTTGTCAGCCACATGCAGCGGGACGTTCATCGGCGGGTCACCATCCAGTGACGTCGGAATCTGCGGGCCATGCAGAATCGGCGTTCCCATGTTCACGCGGACTTTCTCAACCACGCCGCGGGCGTTGGGAAAGACCTGCAGCGTCAAGACGCCGCGACCGGTTTCGATCTTGAGTTCAGGCTTGCGGGCGATGTCGTGGTCGTAAACATACTTGGCAACACAGCGGACACCGTTGCCGCACATTTCCGATTCGCTGCCATCGGCGTTGAACATCCGCATGCGGGCATCGGCGACGGTCGACGGGACGATCAGAATCAGCCCATCGGCTCCGATCCCCTTGTGCCGATCACTGACGGCGATCGCCGTCGCCGCGGGATCATGGGGGAGCGCATCGACAAACCCGTCGACATAGACGTAGTCGTTGCCCGCCCCGTGCATTTTCGTGAAGCGCATCGCAATCTCCGGAACAATTTCACCCTCAACAGTATACGCGCGAACTCATGTCAGGGGGAGGGTGTCCCACTCCAGGGCCATCGTTTTAATTGGTCTGGGAAATGCGGTGGAGGTGGGAGGGAGTTTACGGTCTGGAGTCTGGGATTCACGGAGGGGAAGAAATGTCGATGGCCTGCGGCGGGAATTTGCTGAGCCGATTGGCGCAAGTTCCTGATCCACGCGGGCGTAAGGGACGGCGCCATCCTTTGTCCGCCATGCTGGCGGCGGTCGTCAGTGGTCTGCTTTCGGGCGTGGCCGGGTACGACGAATTGGTCGAATGGTTGCAAGATTTACCTGTTGACTTCTGGCACCGTCTGGGATTCACCCGGCGACCGCCGAAGCGAGACTGCTTTCGCGACTTGTTTTCCAAGCTGGATCCTGATGGTCTTGATCGGGTGCTGCGGGAGTGGATTGAGGAGTGCTTTCCGCACGCCGGGGAGGAACTCCTGGCCGTGCTGAGCATCGACGGGAAGACGCTTTGTGGTTCGGCGCGGGCGTCGGAGAAAGGCTTGCATCTGCTGGCGCTGGTGGCACACGGGTCGCGCGTGGTGGTGGCCCAAGCCCGCGTCGATGAGAAGACGAACGAGCACAAAGGGGCGCTCACGCTGCTGTCGGAGATCCTGTTGAAAGAGACCGTGGTGGTGGGCGATGCGGCATTCTGCCAGCGCGATCTGTGCGAACAGATTCTCGCCGCCGAGGGAGATTACGTTCTCGCGGTGAAAGACAATCAACCCACGTTAAATCGAGAAATCCAGCAGGAATTCAAGGCCGCTGACGCGGCCTTTTCCCCCCTGGGCCCGGTGTGAACGCGGACGAGAGCGTCAGACGGTGACCACGTATGACAAAGGTCACGGTCGGATCGAAGTCCGCACGCTGATCAGCACGGTCAGCCTCAATGACTACGTCCGCTGGCCCGGAGTCCAGCAGGTGTTGCAGGTCGTCTGCGAGCGACGAAGTCCTGGTCTGGTGGAACGCGAGACACGGTACTTCATCACCTCGCTCTCCCGCGTGAAAGCCGATGCGGCCCGGTTGCTGGCCATCATCCGCGGCCACTGGGGCGTCATCGAAAACGGCCTGCATTGGGTCCGCGATGTCGTGTTTCGGGAAGACCGGTCCACCATCACCTCGGGACACGCGCCGCACAACTTCGCCGCTCTGCGGAACGCCGCCCTCGGATGTCTCCGCGCTGATGCCACCGGCAATCTCGCCGCCACCTTACGCAGCCACTACCGGAAACCCCAACGCCTCTTCACCAAACTCGGCCTCTTGTAAAAGGCGCTCGCCCTGTGTCCCACTCGGCTTGCGTCTTCGCGATTTGGAACCGGAGAAGATCGCGAAGACGCAAGCGGGGTCGGGGAGTCGCGCGGACGCCCGGTGTTTCTGGTAAAAATGAGGTCGACCGAATTTCCGGAAATCCAACCTGAGGGGACTGTTCATCGTGGCGAAAGCATGGGGGGGAGCATTCAGCGAGGCGACCGATCCGCGCGTGGAAGCGTTCACCGAATCGATCAGTTTTGACGCCCGGCTGGCAGCGGTCGATCTCCGCGGTTCCCAGGCACATGCCCGCATGCTCGCCTCGGTTGGATTGCTCACCACCGAAGAAGCCGAGCAGATTGTCACCACGCTGACTGGCATCGGTGCAGAAATCGCCGCGGGGACGTTCCCCTTCCGAACCGAACTCGAAGACGTGCATATGCACATCGAGTCGGCTCTCATCGCCCGCATCGGCGATGTCGGTCGCAAACTCCACACCGCCCGCAGCCGGAATGATCAGGTCGCGCTCGATCTCCGGCTGTATGTGCGTGATGCGCTGACCAAAATTGATGGTCAACTCGCCGCGGTGCAGGCCGCCTTTGTGGAACGCTGCACCCTCGATGCTGACGTGATTCTGCCCGGCTATACGCACCTGCAACGGGCGCAGCCGGTCATGGCGGCTCATTACTGGCTGGCCTACTGCGAGAAATTCCAGCGCGATCGTGAACGACTGCAGGATGCCCTCAAACGGGTTAACATCCTGCCGCTGGGAGCCGCCGCCCTGGCGGGGACATCACTCCCGATCGAACGCCAGAAGACCGCCGAGCTCCTCGGCTTCGCCGGGATCGCAGCCAATAGTCTCGACGTCTCCAGTGACCGGGATTTTCTCGCTGAGTCGATCGCGCATCTGGCCCTCATCGCGGTCCATCTTTCCGGCTGGGCCGAAGAGTGGATTCTGTGGTGCACGACCGAGTTCGGCTTCCTCAAACTGCCGCATGCCTACACCACCGGCTCATCGATCATGCCGCAGAAGCGGAACCCGGACGTGCTGGAACTGATCCGCGGGAAGTCGGCTCGCGTCATCGCTGATGTCCAGCAGATTCTCACCCTGCTGAAAGGGCTGCCGCTGGCGTACAACCGCGATCTGCAGGAAGATAAGCTCGCCTTCTTTGATGCCTGCGATACCGTAACCGCCTGCCTGGAACTGGCTCCCGCGATCATCGTCTCTGCGCGACTCAAGGTCGAGACGATCAACGCCCGGCTGGAAGAAGGCTTCCTCGATGCAACGACGCTGATGGAGTACCTCATCAGCCGCGGCGTGCCGATGCGGACCGGTCACGAAATCGTCGGCCAACTCGTGCGGGAGTGTGAAACCCGCGGCTGCAAACTGGCCGACCTCACGCTGGACGAGCTTCGCAAGCACAGCGACAAAATCAACGTCGACGTGGCGGACTACCTCGGTGTGCAGAACGTCGTCGCGCGTCTCTGCAGTCTCGGCAGCGGCGGCCGCGAAGCCGTCGCCCGCGAAGTCGCCAAGTGGCAGGCCCGGGTGAGCGAATAGGGGTTAGGGAATAGGGAATAGGGAATAGCCAGATTCAATGAGCCTGACACTTCTGGCCATTCGCTACTCGCTATACCCTGACTTCCCCCAGCTGATCCGTCGGGTACAACTGCGGGGGCAACTCCAGCACGCAGTGGGCACCGGTCGATTGCGGGGCACGCACAAGTGTCGTCCCGTGGATCCCGGTCCAGAGGGCAATGCCACCCAGCAGACCCGCGATGTTCTCGACGACGCGCACATCCGCCGGGAGCGTGGCCGCGTCCAGCAACCGGGCATTGCCACCACCCAGGTAGAGGACATCAAAGTTAAAGATCCGTCGCATCAGGTCGATCGCCCGGTCCAGCCAGACGCGCCAGGCGGGTTGACCAATCGCCTGCAGGGAAGCATCGCCGAGCCATTGCTCGTACGTTTTGTTCTCCGCGAACGGGTGATGCGCGAGTTCGAGGTTCGGTACCAGAATCCCGTCCACAAAGAGGGCCGACCCCATCCCCGTTCCCAGGGTGATGACCATCTCCAGACCTTCCCCGTGGATCGCCCCGAAGCCCTGCACGTCGGCGTCGTTCGCCACGCGGGCTGGTTTACCCAGCCGCTCTTCTAACGCGGCTTCCAGCGGAAAGTTCGCCCAGCTCGGATCGAGATTGGGGGCGGTCAGTGTGATTCCCCGGCGGACCACACCGGGAAAGCCGACTGAGATGCGATGAAATTCCGGCTGGGTCACCGCGAGTTGGGCAATCACGTCCAGCACCGCATGCGGAACCGCCGGGTGTGGGGTCGCTGCGCGGGCCCGTTCGCTCACCGGATGACCGGTGTCATCCAGCACGAGCAGTTTAGTCCCGGTCCCGCCGATATCGATCGCGAGCGTTTGCGGTCCCATCCGTGTCTCCGCGAATCGGCTGACCGCTCAGCCCGCGGCCTTTTCCTGATAGATGCGGGCGATATCGTCGGCGGTGACCGTAATCAGTCGCGTAAACCCGGTGTGGGACCGCTCATAGGCGATCTTCTTCGCCGACTGCGGCGACTGGTGGACGACCTGAGCCAACCACGCCTGATCTTCGGCCGAGAGAGTTCCCACGGCCGGATCCCAGAATGTCTTCTGTTCCATCACCAGCGAATCGACACGCGGATCGAACTTGTCGTAAGCAGCCATGATCAACCGAATTCCTGAAGCCGGAAGAAACCCGTCAGAATCATAGACCCACACCGCGCAACGCTGCAAGCACACCGCGGATCACGTGCAAAAACAGCCGCAAGTGCAAGCGTCGAGTGCGGTGTCGCGAGAAACCCGCCCAGTGCTCCGTCGAAACTCGCTTCGCAGTTTGACGGCTCAAAATTGATCAGCCCATACTAAACTCCTGAGATGCGGGCACCTCGTGCCGCAATTCGACGGCCATAAGACTTATTCGTCACCTTCGCAAGCGGAACTCCAAGTGAAGATCACCATTGAAACGACTGTCAAAGCTCCGATTGAAGCGGTCTGGAGTGCCTGGACCACACCCAGCGATATTCAACAATGGAACGCCGCTTCTGACGACTGGCACACAACAAGCTCGACAGTGGACTTGCGCGTCGGCGGGGCATTCACCTCGCGTATGGAAGCCAAAGACGGGAGTCTGGGCTTCGACTTCGCCGGGACCTACACGAAACTCGTCGAGCATGAGTTGATAGAATGCTCCTTCGGTGACCGTGTCCTGCTCGTTGAGTTTCTCCCAGGGAATCACGGCGTGACAGTGCGTGAGACATTCGACGCGGAACCGACACACTCGCTGGAACAGCAACGAGACGGCTGGCAGGCGATTCTCAACAACTTCACCCGGCACGTTGAAGGCAAGCAATAGTTCGGGGTGACTCAGTCAGAAGGCGAAGAGGCCCAAACGCGGGGCATTCCGGCGGTTAGATTCGTCAGCAATCCGTTGCCAGTCCATCTCTTCAACCCGGCTGGGAACAGACCGAATCCGATCCTTTGCGCAGTCGCTGGACGTTTCCGAAACGTCACACCTTGCCGTCGGTTGTAGTCAATCCAGGTCTTCCGATGTGCGTGCGCGACTCGACAGGGCTGCTGCGTGACTTTGACCCGCCAGTTGAAACGGATTGGACACTCTTCGGATCGGTGTCGCATGCGGACGTGACCAGCGATTTGTAAGATCATTTTTTACAATTTGACAGTTCAAATTTGACCAGTCCATACTGAAGCATCCGAGCACTGGAATCACTCGATGGAAGTTCGGCAGACGAACTCTCGTTCTCCGAACCAGTCACAGGGGAAGTCTCGACCCTTCATCTTCTATGACACCCCGCGAGAGGAGACCTGAGCATCATGTCCAAAGGCCTCGCCGAGAAGCTGATCGACAAGAGTATTGAGAACCCGAAATTTGCGTTCGTACTCGTGCCGCTGGGAATCGCGTTGATCTACTGGGGCATCACCGACGCACAGTACTACCGATCGCTGGCGAATCGCCCCACGCAAACCATGAAAGACGTCGCGCTCCTCGATCGGCCGAACGACCGGGGATTCACGATCCCGCATGTGGTCGGCAAGTCTGCAGACAAGGAAGTGAGCATCCCGATCAGCCCGAAGTCTGCCCGCACGCTGGCCATCAGCGATGAAATGGAGTTCATCGAGACGTCAGACAACTCAGGCAAGTATCTGTTGCGCTCCACCGTCGATGGCCAGAACTCTTCGATCTTTTTCACGGCGGCAGGCATCCCTGTGAACTTCATCACGATCCTGGGACTGGGAATCGCGCTCGGGGCCTGCCTCTGGGGAGCCTTTGCGAAGCCCGGAAAAGCCGCCGAGTCCAGTCAACCCGCGCCAGCGGAATGAGTTTGGATTTACTGCTCGATCAGCTTCGCTGAATTCACTCATGCCAGCCACCCGTCGTCAAACTCTCATCGCACAACTTCTCAGCACGCCGCATTCTCAGCACGCCGCAAAGACTCCCACCCTCGATGGAAGCGTAAGCGACTATTCCCCAGTGATCGGAGCAGGAAACATCTCCTAGGATTGTGTCGGGCATCCCGGATGTGACTCGTGAGGCATCCCCCGGAATTATGGAGCAGGAATTGACTGACCGCCCGCTCCGGTTATCCTGAGAACCCAGTGCACTAACACTCAGTTAGCGAACGATGACGAAGAGTTCAGTTTTTGCGAGGTTTCCATGCCGATCACAATGAACGACCTGACGATCAGCCCGAATGGGGTGGAGATGGAAACGCTACTCTCGGAGTGGACGTGGGCCATGCCGGAACCGATGCGTCCGGTCTTGATGACGGCCATGGGCGACGTCTTTGCTCAAGGCGAATCCGGAGCAGTCTACTTCCTGGATATGGTGCAAGGGGAAGTCGGCAACGTGGCCGACGACGGCGAATCATTTCAGTCGCTGTTGCGGGACAACCAGTTTGTCACCCAGCACATGTATCCGTCGCAGATCGTGAAGTTTCGCAACGCGGGCCTGCTCCTGCAGCCGCGGGAAGTCTACAGTCACAAGAAACTGTTTGTGCTCGGCGGGACCGATGATCTCGACAACTTCGAGACCACCGACGTGAGCGTCCACGTCAGTCTGCACGGTCAGGTCCATCGACAGATCCACGATCTACCGGAAGGGACGCCGATCTCCGAGATCAAACTCGAATAAGAGACCCGATGATGCTGATCGATCCGCCCCCCTGGCGAAAAGAGACACGTCGCAACATGGGACGCACGGAATGTCGATCAAACCGCTGACTTTTCCAGTTCCTTGGCCACCACCTACCAAACCAACGCTGCCCGAACTTCCCTCGGATGCTTCCCGTTGGAGAAGATGGTTACGTTCGTCGAGACTAAGATTTTCCTGTTGGGATTTGGCGCTGTCCGCCGAACTCTATGCCATCGAGCACCAAATCCTTGTTCAACTCGAACGACGCCGGGGTGCCTCAATCATCTGGCCGGAAGAACCCAAACGCCAACGGATTGTTTCCGTTCTCCGTCAGGCGTGTAGCCCCTGGAAAATTGATGGTTCGGTTATCGTTCACCCTCAAGACCCGGCGATTCTCTGGTTCTGGGGACCAGTCGATGACTTAAGTCAGCTTCAATTCATGATGGAATTTGATAGGGAATTCAGCATTCAAGTCCCGCGCGATTTCGTCCTGCAGTTGCTGAGGGAGAGTTCCAACAGCGGTGAGTCGCCTCCGGTGCAGGATGACGCGCTGGAGTCGCGCGTCACCATCGAAGAATTGGTCGAACGCTGCCTGGCATGGCTTCAAGACGCTCAGCAAACATCGCACCATCCGTAAGAGCCGTCTCATGCTCTGGAGGGACTTACGTGCGGCTTTTTCTGGGCGGATCGGCCCGTAAAGCCGCTTCAAAGCCCGGCGTCGCTTTGGACGCCGGGCTTTTGCCTTTCAATTGGCACCGAGCTGGGGTTGTCACGCTGTGGCTCCCTCGAAAGGCAGAAGCCCGGCAGGGAAGACCATGCCGGGCTTCGGTGTGGGTTGAACTGCGCGCAAATCGTCGGTGGGCACAGCCCACCCTACAACATTCTAGCGGATGCCGGGGATGCGACCGCCACGAGTGAGGAAGCTGCCGGAGTTCCCTTCGGGGACGTTCAGAACGATCCCTTCTCCCAGATCTCGATCGAACGTCACGCGTTCTCCCGCGTGTTTCCCCGGGACCGGGACCAGCCGCACGATCGTCGGCCGCTGGGTGATCACCGCGGTCGAAAGCTGGTCGGCGATGAGGGCGGCCAGCGTATGCGGTTCGGTATCGCCGGGGACGGGGATCAGGTCGAGACCCAGCCCGCCTAATGCCGAGAGTTGCTCCAGATGCTCGATCGACAGCGAACCAGCCTCGGTTGCCGAGACCAGCCCCGCATCCCGCAACACCGGCAGCAGGATACTTGGTTGTCCCGCCGAGACCGCCGAGGCGAACGCGCCTGCTGAGCGTAACGACGTGTAGATCAGGGCGAGCGCTGCCGCCGTGCCGGGAGATCCAAACGACGTGACCCCCAGGCAGTGCAGCAGTTCAGCGATCGTCTGGCCCTGACGGATGGTCGGAGCCAGCGAGACGTCAACGCGGCCGAAGCTGGCATTCATCCGGAAGGCAATCTCCCGGCCGATGAGTTCCGCGACCCGCGCCGATTGAAACGCTGCGGCTTTGATATCGCCCGCTAATGTCGTCAACGAAGGATGCGGATCCTGCGCGAGCCGTTGTTCCAGCGTGTGCCGGATCGATCCCATCGCGCTGACACTGACATGCACGGTGAGGTCACCCCAGCCCTCGGGTGACAACACGCCCGACATTGGCGGACCTTCGGCTGGCAAGTTGGCGAGGATCGACAGCTTCGCGGCACCCACTCCGCCCCGATCGGCGGTCGCTTCGGCTGCTTCCTTCACCTTGTGACCGAGGAGTTCGACCGCATCAAGATTCACACCCGAACTGGAATTCGCAGCGACAACCGCCGCTTGAACACGCTCAGTCTGTGACAGGACCGCCGGGAGCGCAGCAATCATCTGCCGTGAAGTCGTCGACATCCCATGCTGCACACGGACCAGGTAGCCTGCAATCTGATCCAGATGAACGTGGGCTGCCGCACCATCCAGCGTTCGCCCGAGGTTGACCACATCATCCGGACTGTGTCCGTCGCACAGCAGGTCGATCGGTGCGACACAAACGCGTCGCTGCAGGATCGGCACACCGAATTCGGCGGAGACTTCTCCACAGGTGCGTACGAAGGGCTGTGCCCGTTGCAGCACGCGCTGATAGAGACCGTCGCACAGTCGATGCAGGCTGCGATCGGCCACATCGGCCGCATGAATCCCCAGCGTGACCGTCCGCACTTCCAGCGGAGGCAACCGGGTCGTCAGCGGATCAAGGAAAGACATCCGTCGGCGGGGCATCGCGCCCTCCGTAACTGAAACCATGAATCAGTGAGAACGGGACGTTGCGCGGACAAGCTGCTCGTGCAGCGGCTGTGGTTCGGGTTGTGAAATCGCCTGCAAGACCTGGTCGTGGAACAACCCGACGGCGATCCCTTCCGGCGCCAGCAGCTGCGTGAGATCACGCTGTAACTCGGCGATCTCCACCCCCGCGGGGATTTCCAGTTGCAGGCACGTCACGAACGTCTGGGCGGCATCGTCGCGCAGACCGTACAGGTCGGTGACGTCGATCCCTTCCTGTGCCAGCCGATGTGAGACCCGACGCAGCACTCCTGGGCGATCCTGTCCTGTAATCCGCAACAGATAGGAGATCCCGCGTGGGCCATCCGGTTCGAGATCGTTCAGTCCCTCCAGTTCGTCGTCCGCGGGATCTTTCAGCGAGACCACGCCACCAAACGGCCGACAGACCGCGCGAATATGCTCGACGATGACATCCGGGTCACGATCATCGGGAAACTCGACAGCGATAATCATCGTGAAGTACCGCCGCATGACCGCCTGACTCACATCGACAAAGCTCCCGCGGAGTTCATCCAGCGCGGTACTCAATGCGGCGAGAATGCCGACACGGTTCACCGCCATGATCGACATGACATACTGCTTGGTCATTCCATTCCTCCCACGGACCGGCCGCGACCTCGATTATAGGCGAATCGGGAGTGCACCGCGCGGGCACTGTGCGGGACTTGGCACGATCTGCACGGAATTGCCGGGATTCCGCCAACGTCTACCAACTGACGAAAACGTGATGATCGGCCGCCGGTGCTCGTTCTTCGCCAGCCGCACGGCGCGAGCCGTCCGGTGTCTTCGAGTCCTCGCCTCGACACCCTAATCTAAAAACAATCACCCGGCCGATCTCGAGAACCGGTCGAGAGACACCGGGGGGCTTGCGCCCAATGGCACTTACTTTAGATTGTTGGGTGGTGGTTTTCGGGTTTGGAAGTGGGTTGATTTGGGTCGTCGTTTGTACGCTTCTCGGGGGTAGTGGCGATCGGGGCGGTTCGGCAGCTTGT
>JBGATC010000019.1:0-102733 GCA_044229335.1 Planctomycetaceae bacterium
GGACGTTCGCCTGGCTGGGGAATTATCGACGCCTCGTCACCCGCTACGACCGCAACCCCAACCACTTCCTCGCCTTCGTCATCCTCGCCTGCGTTCACCGACTGTTACACAGGCTTTCCCCGTTATGAAACTGGCTCTAAACTGTTCCGTGAGACATTTGGTGAACTTGCACCAGGAACTCCCGCAGCCGTTCGGGTCTGTCTCAACAGATCCCTGGTCTGTCACAGTCCCCTTCGAGGGACTCTCAGCGGTCACTGCGTCTGGAGCAGGACTGATTGGCGTCGGAGAATCTGAAGAGGGAGATTCTGAAGTCATCGAACAACGATTCCCCGCTTGGCCCATCCTTGGGGAAGGTTGATCTTCGTCGTCTGTGAAGCGACGATTGGCTCAAAGAACAAATGGCAACCTAACAGGGCGTACAACTCGACGCAAGTATTCAGTCAGTCATTTCCCTGATAATCTACGCGCACAGAACAATAGTTTTGTCCCGACCCCTGATGGAGGATCTCGGCGGAAATTCAACTTTGATAACTGTTGAGAGAGTCATGATGTTGTGGCCCTCTCTGTGAATGCCGTCCAAGAGTCCTGGAAGGCGATGGATCATTTCTGATTCGCGAATTTGCGCGTCGGATTGCGTGGTTCCCTGGGAGTCGAATGGCTAGCATGAGAAATTGATCGTCTTAACGTGCGCGTCTCCACTCTGATGAGAACTGACGATGGTAAAGACAAGCAGATTCAAGCCGGGTTGGCTTGGCCTCTGGACAACGATCTGGATCTGGAACTGCTGGGTGAGTGTGCAGTCCGCCGAGGTTCCGCGGTTTGAAGCGGTGACGATTGATCCGGCGATTGGCAAGGTCTGCTACGCGGTCACGACGGCGGATGTGAATGGAGATGGCAAGCTCGACATCGTGGCGGTCAGCGAGAATCGGGTGCAGTGGTACGAGAACCCGACGTGGGTCAAGCACGTCATCCTCGAAGACCAGACCGAACGCGATAACGTCTGCATTTCCGCCCATGATATTGACGGTGACGGTCAGGTCGACTTCGCCTTGGGAGCTGGCTGGACGAAGATCGGGACGATCCAGTGGATCACGCGGACAGCCGACCCGGCTGCGAAATGGGCGGTCCATTTCATCGGGCAGGAGCTGAGCCTGCATCGGATGTCGTTCGCGGACGTCCTCGGCCGGGGGAAGCCGCAACTGGTCGTTTCGCCGCTGCAGAAGTCGACCGCGGACGGTGTCCGGTTCATGGCGTTCGAGGTCCCGGCGAACCCGAAGACGGACCGCTGGATGCCGACGGTGCTGGATGCCACGCTGACGCGGATGCACAATCACACGCACGTCGACTGGGACGGCAAGGGTCCGGTGGAGAGTGTGGTCGCAGCCGAACAGGGGGTCTTTCTGATCGCGCGGGATGCTGCCGGTGCGTTCTCGAAGAAGCAACTGGGGACAGGGATCAGCGGCGACACGCCTGAGACACGCGGGGCGGGCGAAATCCGCGTGGGGCGGTGGGATGCCCACGGGACGCGGTTTCTGGCGACTGTGGAACCGATGCACGGGACCGAAGCGGTGGTCTATCTGCCGTCATCCGATCCAAATGCTCTCTGGCAGCGGATCGTGCTGACTAAAGACTTGAAGCAGGGGCATGCGGTCTGGGCGGCCGATCTGGATGGCGACGGGCGCGACGAAGTCGTCATCGGACATCGTGAGAAGGGAACGGGGCCGGTCGCCGGTCCGGGGCTGTTCGTCTTTCAGGCTGATAGTACCGGCCGACAGTGGACGCGGCACACGATCGATGATGGGGGCGTCGCGGTCGAAGACGCCCTCGCGGCCGATTTCGATGGCGATGGACGGCTTGACCTGGTGGCCGGTGGCCGAGCGACGCAAAACGTGAAGCTCTACTGGAACCGTGCCCGTTAATCGTCGCAGCCGATTGTTGATTTGTCGGGCGGGTTGTGACCATCCTCTAACGGCGTCGCCGCGTTGTGACTGTGTTCTGGTGGGCACAGCCCACCCTACAAATGGCTTGTGGGAAGCTTTTCATGTCGTTGATGGTGCGTCGTGGGTGTGGGGTGGTCGGGGCGTTGTTGCTGGGCGGTCTCGTCTGTGGGGATGATGCGCAGCCTGCCGTTCCATCCAAACCGGTCGCTGACATCGCGGTGTTGCTGTCGTCGGTGAAAGAAGCCGCGGCGGAACTGGAGGCAGGTCTCGCATCGGAAGAGGCTTTCCGAGATGCAGGTGGACGCTTCGGTCAGACGGCGAACTTCGTCGCGATGCTGGGCCAGGCGATTGGCGAGCATCCAGACGCTTCGCCGCTGAAGTCGCGGGGCGGCAGCATCCGTGATGCCGCAGCCGCACTCAAGCAGGCCCGATCGTACGCTGCTTCTAAACAAGCGTGGCCGCGGTTGCAGACAGCACTCGCCGGGGAAGGGCCGGAGGTCGCGGTGACCCCCACAGGATGGACTCAGTTCGGCGGGCTGGGGGGGCTGATGTCCGAGCTCAACGGCCGGACTATGCGGTTGCGGCGCGCAGTTCGGTTCCCGAAAGATCCCGTGGTCGAAAGTCGCGACGCCCTGGCGCTGGCCATGCTTGCGACTGCTACGCGGGCGACTCTCCCGCGGAATAAATCGGCCGCGGAACTCGCCGACTGGGCCGCTCATTGTGACCACATGCAGCAGCATCTGGTGCGCATGTCGGCCTTCATTCGTGAAAAGAAAACGACCGAAGCCCGCGACGCCTTCGCCACGGGGATGGAATCGTGCCAAAAATGCCACGATCAATTCAAACCACGATAGCTCCAGCTTGAGATGTTCGTTTCCGACAATCGGCACGTGGGCCCAGTGCAAACCCGGGTCGGCATGCGCCGGGTACAACGGTCGATGTTGTGGAATCTCGGCCGTTCAAAAAGAGAACCGCCGCGATCAAGCCCGAGTTGATCGCGGCGGCCGAGGACTTGCGACATCACCCTCGGTTTACTCGGTGGGAATTCCGAGCAGTTCCTCTTCTTCTTCCTGGATGATGATTCGAGGCGTCACCATCAGCATCACGCTCTCGGTCTCGCGTCCGACCCCGGTGTTCTTGAACAACCGGCTGACGTAAGGAATCTTGTTGAGGATCGGGACACCGGACATGTTCCGGCCTTCACGGAGCCGCTTCACACCACCGAGGAGCACCGTGCCGCCGTCCGGCACACTCACGGTCGTGTTCACGGTCACAATTTCGAGCACTGGTTGCTGCACGGTCACGCTGAGGCCGTTGCCCCCTTGCTGGTTTCGTTGACCCTGCTGACCCTGGTTCCCTTGCTGGTTTTGTTGTGTGAACAAGGAGTTCATAACCAGTTGAGCGGTTCCCATCCCACCGCCGATGCCGAACTGGCCCCCACCGAAGCCACCTTGTTGACCACCGCCGAAGCCCTGTTGCTGACCCTGCTGGCCTTGTTGCCCCTGCTGGCCTTGGACGTTGGCCCCGGCCCCACCGACGAACGAGAAGGTGAAGACGTCGGTGATGTTCGTGAAGAACGGGGTCACCGTCAGTCTCACGAAGCGTCGGTCGGCCGAGATCACCGCCTGCACGAACAGCTGCACACCGTCCGGGAAGAACTGGATGACCGGCTGGAAGCCCGTCGAGAAGAACCCGACGGTCGGGATCAGGCTGATGACGAACGGACGCGTGACGGTGCTGTTGACCGAAGCCGTCTGACCGTTGAACAACGTCACTTTCGGAGCGAACAACAGGTTGGTGCGGGCATCGCCCTGGGCCGCCTGGATGAAGAAGAAGGCTTCGATGTCGCTGAGGACCGCGAGACCAACCTGCATCCCCGCATTCGGGTTGAAGCCGCCGAAGGTCGGTACACCGACTTCGAAGGACCCTTGACGGAACGGCACGTCCAGGTCGGTCGAAAATTGTCCAGGATTCGCCATGCCAACGATCGTTCCGCCGTTCGGATAACGGTCGCGGTTGTTCAGTTCCCGAGTCGGGCCCGGAACCGTGAAGAACTGTGAAGTACCAGCCTGGTTCGCCTGCCCCTGTTGGGCCTGAGCCTGGGCCTGGGCGGCACCGGCGACGTTCCCGGCCGCACCCGCTTGCGGAATCAGCACCGAGCCGAACGGCAGCAACGGGATGTTGGCGTTGTCGGTGTTTGGTCCGCCGACGGTATCCTGAATGTTGAAGTCAAAGTCGATCCCGATCCGCTCGAAGAACCGGTCCGAGACCGTCACGAAGCGGACTTCGATTGTCACCTGCAGGTCTTGCAGGCGGCGGAGCTGCTCCAGGAGGTCGGCGATTTCCTCGTGAACCTTCTGCGTTTGACGCACGACAAGGCTCAACGTCGTCTCGAACTGACGGATCGAACCAGGTCCGCCAATTTCCTGCCACGTATCGGGAGCGATGGTCGTGGTGATCAACTCGACGAGGGTGTCGAAGTCGACTGTCGGACCGCTGCCACCCAGCCGATCGGTGCCAGCCAGTCCCGCCATCGGGCCGGCGGCATCCGGGCCCACCTGGGCGAATGGCTGTCCGCCCGGCATTCCCGGCGGGACGCTCATCTGACCATTGCCACCACCCACCGAGCCCATCCCCGTCACGTTCAACGGGTTCGACATGGTCGGGGCGAAGCTCGGAATCGGCACAACGAGGTCGGCCACCGGATAGGTCGCGACGACGAGTTCACCCTGCTGACGCATCTGGCTGGTGATGTTCAAGACTTCGTCGTGAATCACGTAGCCGAGATGCAGCGGCTGGAGAATCAGATTCAGCGCGCTCTTGACCTTGATCCCTTCGACGTCGAGCGTCACCGGGCGGGTGCTTGTCACCTGTTCGTCTTCCAGCCCAAGCTGGTCGAAGACGATGTTGATGTCGGCGATCGTCGCGATCTTGCGGATCACTTCCGCGAGCGGCACGTTGTCTTCGTGCAGCGAGATCCGGCGTTCGAGGCTCTGCTCGATCCGCAGGTCCGCATCGCTGCGGTTGCGGTTATCGGCGCGGTACTTCCCTTTGCGGGTCTTGGTGATCTGGTCCCAGTTTTTCGGGAAGTCCATGGGGCGATCGTCGCCCACATTGAAGACCAGGCCCTTTTCAACGTCGAAGAGCGTCTCGTAGACCGCGTTCTCCTTGTCGAGCTTCATCTGCTCGGTGGCGTCGATGCGGCGGGCGAACTTCGCCTTCCAGAACAACGTTTCCGAGACCGGATTTCGCGGGTCGAGTTCCTTGGCCTTCTTGGCGATCACTTCGGCATCGGCGAAGCGACGCTGTTCGTAGACCGTGTTGAACTCTTCGACGAGCTTGGCGAATTCCTGCTCGACGCGGAGCTTGTTGTTTGCATCGCGTTCGATCGATGACAGGACTTCTTCGTTCTTCCGCTTTTGTTCCAGGTTCGGCTGCTGACGTTCGATTTCGTTCTGCAGCGAGGTGCGGGTCCGGGTCAACGACTTGAGCAGAGCCCCGGTCGCTTCCGGGCTGAGTTCAGCCCCTTCGACGTTCGCCATCGCGACGTCGACAATTTGCAGAGCCTGTTCCGGGTCCTTCTCACGGAGCCGTTCAGCACGGAAGACGGCGTTCAACGTTTCCGTCCGCAGGCGGTCGAACTTGACCGACTGCTGCTGCTGCATCGCATCCAGCGGGCTCGGGTCTTCCGCGCCACCCACGGTGAGCGGGGCCACATCGGCATCACCGATCTGGTTGTTTGTCAGCTGAATCTTGTTGGACTTCGGCGCGAGTTCCCGCACGTAGTCCTGAATCCGCTGCGCCCGGACTGGATCGAGCCGTTGACCCGATTGATGAGCCGCCTGGAACGCCTGGTGAGCGGCGTCACGATTTCCGCGGCTGAGTTCGGCCATCCCGCGGTTGTACAGTTCCAGAGCCGACAGCCCCGTCGGGATCGCGGCCGGGACAGCAGCCAGCTCCTGGAACGGACCAGCCGCTTGTTCATTGGCAGCGAGAGTCGTTCCCGGGGTGGTGTTGGCTCCACCAAACTGGGCATCAGCGGTCATCACACTGCCAGCTTCCGGCTTGGTCCGGGCCGGCTTCGCAGCGATATGACCGTTCGTGGCCTTGTCGATTTCCGCCAGGATGAGATCCGGGCGATCGGCGAGCACATCGTAAGCGACATTCAGGCGATCGGCAGCTTCGGCCTTTGCACGGGCTTCTTCCAGTCGTCCAGCCTGCATCAACTGACGGGCTTCCCGCAACAACTTGGTCGATTCCGCTCGGGCTGTTGTACCAGCACTCGGCTTCGCTCCTGTCGGCTTGGCGGTGATCGTTGCCTTCGGAGTGGTCACTTCCGGCATTGCCTGAGCAACCGACGGATTTTCTTCGGGGAACGTGGCCGCTGGCTTGGTCGTTGGTTGCGGCTGCGGCTGTGGATTCGGAAGTGCCGCAGCGGTTCCACGCGTCGCGATGCGGGCGATATCAGCGAGGACAATTTCCGGACGATCGTCAAACAGTCCGTAAGATGCTTTCAGGCGTTCCGCTTCGATTGCCAACTGACGGGCTTCATCGATCCGTCCGTCCGCCAGTGCCTGTCGCGACTGACCAAGCAGCTTACGTGCCTGGGTCTTGGCATCGGCCAACGCCGCTGCTGGTTCTTCCGCCAGCGGATTCGCCTTCGGAGCCGCGGAATTGTTCGCAATGTTCGACGCGGCCATCACGGCAGCAGCGTCGTTCATGACCAGTTCCGGACGATCTTCGAAGAGTTTGTAGGCGACATTGAGGGCTTGGGCCTGTTCCGCTTTCGCCTTGGCTCCTTCGACATTCCCGTTCTTCAGGTCCAGCCGAGCCAGTTCGAGCAGCTTCGCGGCCTGAGCCTTGGGGCTTTCGTTCTGAGCATTCGCGGCCGGAGCAGCGGGAGCAGCTGGTTCCGTGCGCTTTGCGAGTGTCAACGTCCCGCCGCGGCGATCCAGATCGGCGAGCACGAGTTCCGGCCGATCATCGAAGAGGTCGTACGCAACCCCGAGGCTTTCCGCTTCGAGCGCTTTGTGACGGGCTTCATCGTAGCGACCGGCCTTCAGATCTTTGCGAGCGGCTTCGAGGAGAGCATTGGCTTGTGTCTTAGCATTTCCCGAGACAGGAGCAGCCCGTTGCGGTTGCTCGGGGGCTTCTTCCACATTGCCCGTGAAGGCAATTGCACCGAACGGAGCCGCAGGTGCAGGGCCACCGGCCTGCTGCACACCCGGCTCGCTGTCGGCCCACTCCGGGAGATCGCCCGTCGTGGCTTTTGCGGCAACGCCAGCCGGGGGAGCGGCTTTCCCTTCGAGCAGCGCGAGGAGTTGCGCCGGGGTCATTTCCCCTTTGTGGAACGTCATCGGCGAAGCTTTGACGATCTGATTCGCCTGCTGGGCGAGTTTGATTGCTTCGGCGCGGTTGCCGGCTTGTGCTGCGGCCTGGGCTTGCGACATCAGTCGCTCGACCCGCGTCCGGGTGGCATCAGAGACCGGAGTCTCTTCGGGGAAGGCGAAGGGATCGGCTTCGGGCGATTGAGCCCGCACACCGGTTGCCCGTTCCGCGAGCTTCGTCCGAGCCCGACCGAGGTAGTCCTCAGCCTGCAGCCGGTCGACGTTCGTCAGCCCGGAGGTGGAAGCGACGGCTCCTTCGAGGAGCTTGATCGCTTCCTCATAGTGACCGCGGAGGTATTGCTCTTTCCCCTTGCGATAGCCATCGCGCGGAGAAAGTTGGCTCCGGGATGCCGGTGTTTCCACACCGCCCATGAGTGTCTGGTTGCCGTGCTGCAGGTTGGTCAACCGCAGCAGGGCGATCACCAGGCAGGTGCCGCCGATCAGTCCGATGATCCTACCCAAGGTAGCTCCCTCCTTCAGATCCGTGGAATGCCGCTTGCTCGCTCGTCCTGACTGCGTTGATTGACCCGTTGCCGGACGGGGACGAGCCGCGTTCCTCGCAACGTGGAATGTGATGTTTCCCGAAAAACCGCCCAGGTTGGTCGGGAAACACCACACGTCCTGACGGAACCGTCCCGCACGACGGAATTGCCCCAATCAGGCTGCGGAGTGATATGTCAGCCGTCCGGACCGGTCAAGACGTTTCTCGGGGTCGATCAGCCCCTCGAAACCGTTTTCCCGCAAGACCTTGGCAGATCGGCGGAAATTGCCACGCGGGGGAAAAACGGAGTGAATTCGAGTGCCAGAAGTCTGGGGGTTCTGGTCTAAGTCTCTCTGTGGAAACGTGTTGCGTCAATTGTCTGGCAATACTTGCTGACCGGTGGACGGTGCCTGAATCACTGGTTCCCTGTAGAATTGAGTGGGGTTTCCCAACCGACAGGCTCCTGGCAGCGTAGAGTCTGACAGATTGTTCGCCGAAATCTCGGCAGGTGGTCTTGCATCAGGTTTCCGGCGGGACTGTCATTCTGGCTTGGATGAACTGGACGATCCCTGCTCGACGAGCGACGATACTGTCGACGATGTATGCGGAGCGAGTTGCCATGACGACTGAGATCGCCACCCCCACTGATGTGACCCCTGTACCGGATGTCGCGGGGATGGAACTGAATGAATTCAACTATCGTCCGGTGCCGGCCCTGGTTCCGGTGAGTGGCGCTTTCGTGTTGCTTTCCGTCGCGGCCTTCATCTGGGATGTGCTCGTTCTGGTTCCGGTGGTTAGTCTGGGGCTCTCGGTCATGGCCCTGCGGCAGATTCTCCGCAGTCCCCGGGAATGGTCGGGATTGACCGCTGCGACCGTGTTCGCTGTGTTATCTTTCATTGCGGCAATCGGCTCGGTCTCCTTGCATGCCTTCAACTATGCGACCGAACTCCCGAAAGGTTATGAACGCGTCTCGTTTGCGCGCGACATCTCCGAGCGGGGGTTCATCGTCCGGGATGGACAGACTTCGGTCCCTCCGGAAGTGCAAGAACTCTCGGGAAAGCCGGTCTTTGTGAAGGGCTTCATGTATCCCGAGAACCAGACAGTCGGCCTCACACGGTTTGTGCTCTGCAAAGATAGCGGCGATTGCTGCTTCGGCGGTCAACCTAAACCTACGGATATGATCGTGGTCGAAATGGCCCCCGGCAAGACCGTGAATTTTCGCGCCGGTCTGGTTGCGGTGGCGGGTCTCTTCGAGGCTCGTCCCACCGTCGATGCTTCAGGAATCAATCCGGTCTATCGTGTCACAGCCGATCGCTTTGGCGGAGCGATGACGAGCTATTGAGCCCTTCACGGAGACGACGATGACTCTCAGGAATCACTGGGCATTCACGGTTGGAGGTGCGTGTCTCGTCGCCGCCATCGGCTGCCAATCAGCGGTCGACTCTCAGCAATACAAACCTTACAACCAACTGGTCACCGATGGGGAGGGGACTGACACTCAGCCTGCGGAAGCCGTGGTGAATGTGGCCGGTGTTGCCCCTAATGCACTCACCGAGACCCCGACTGTGCCAGTCACGAATGTCTCAGAGGGGGATCAACCGGTAGAGGTCCCGGTTTCTGCCCTGGCCCCGGTGAACGTGGTTGATGGGACCTCGCTCTCTGCGGTCCTGCAAGTCATGCCGTCGCCAGCCACGCCGACATCGGTCGAAGCCGTTGGTCCGCGAAACATCGAGTTGCTCGTGGCCCAGCGGGAGTTCACCGCGGAAGGCCCGGAAGGGGCGTTGCGGGTCTCCTTCGATGATCTGGACCTGTTGAAGGTTCTCAATATGGAACCCGTTCCCGAAGACGCAGTCCGGCACTTTCCGACGTGGTTGAAAGCGCTCGATGGACAACGGATTCGCGTGCGGGGTTTCATGTACCCGACCTTCGAATCGACCGGAATTACACAGTTCGTGCTGGCCCGTGATAACCAGATTTGTTGCTTCGGACGCAACCCCAAGGTGTATGACCTCGTCTCGATCGACATGCGGGCTGGCAAGTCGACGGACTACATCCAGAACCGCCCGTTCGATGTCGTCGGGACGTTCCGGATCGATCTCCTGGCGGAAGGTGGCAAGCCGCTCGGTCTTTACTGGCTCGAAGACGCCGTGGTGCTGAGCAAATAGGCGGAACGGACATGTCCGACATCGAACGCTATGGAGTGACACCACGCTGGTCCGACGCTGTGATTCATCACGGCGTGGCGTACTTCGTGGAAGTCCCTGATGATCCGACGCAAAGCCCGGCGGAACAAATCCGGCAGGTTCTCAACCAGATCGACATTCGGTTGGCGATGGTCGGCAGTGATCGCACCCGGCTGCTGCAGGTGCTGATTTATCTCGTCGATCTGGACGATCTCACGGCACTCAACGAGCAATGGGATGCGTGGGTCCCGCGAGGACACGCTCCGTCACGAGCGTGCGTGCAGGCCCAGCTTGCCGCCCCCGGTTATCGCCTGGAAATGGTGCTCACCGCGGCCGTGAAGTAACGCGGATCTGCGTGTTTTCTTTCGCGGCGCACCGACGCTGGTGACATGCCTGCTGACCATCTTCACTGAACGCACACGGCCCGGAAATCATCCGGGCCGTGGAGTCTTGGCTGATACAAACCCCAGGCAGAGATCACGCTGACATCGTGTGTTGCTGGTTGGCGTCACACTTGAGTCGCCATCACGCTCCGCGTGATAAGCGGTTTCGAGACACGCGCTGACCACCCCTGGAATTGCTCCGACACTCTTCGGCAGTCGACCGCGCAGACCATGTGCTGCGTGAGACGATGCTCTGACGAGCGAATGCCTGCCAACCGTTTGACCGATCCGCTGGTATCAATTACTTCTTGCTGCGTGCGGGATCCGCTGCGCCACCGACAAAGCCAAAGAACACGAATGCCCCGCCCTCATTATTCGCCCCCTGGCCGAAGATAAACGGCAGGAACTGCACCCCGGAGTATCCCAGTTCGAAGCCACCGCCGTTGTCGGCATTGGCCTCCCAGAACGAAATGAAACCGTAGTCGGTCTGGGTGAAGGTTCCGCTCACGTCGCCATCAGTGGAGAACGACCCATCCGTGCGGAAGTTGAAGACCCGCTGAAACTGGGTGCCGTAGCTCGACGCGACCTGCAGATTGTACTTCTTGCCCTGGACGCCAGCTGAAGCCTGGTCGATGGAAGAGTCGGCCAGAAAACACCCCGCCACGATCGCGACTGCCAGAATTCGTTGAATCATTACCCGGACTCCGTTCTTGAATGACTTGCCGCCAGATTACCGCAATCCGACGTGCGGTTTATCCATAGCACTTCGAGTGACGTTTATCCAGTTACATTGTGAAAATAGGGTGAATGGGTGGTTCGCTCTGCGAGTGGGCGGCGCCGGGGAGCGGGATGCGTAGCACGTCCTGAGGCTTGAAGATTTCCGGCTGAGAGGCCACAAGCAGCGGCGCTGGCTGCGAGACTTCACAAATCATTGTCTCAGCACAAACTAACGCTGCTCACCCGGATCGATTCACACCGTGCGTCTGAGTGGGAAATGAAAAACGCGGCAGTGGTGAGTTCACCGGCTGCCGCGTTTTCTTGTTGAGGGGTGACTAACGGGGCTCGAACCCGCGACATCCAGAACCACAATCTGGCGCTCTACCAGCTGAGCTATAGCCACCATACCTAGCGGCAGTCTAACCTTGGGAACGAGTCCCCGCAAGCAGTGGACACCAAGGCTTGACTGCGGTTCGCCTCGCATCGGCTGTTGTTCCTGTTCGGCTTGAATCCAGACGGCTTAGCTGGAATGACCGGTCAGAAAAGACCTGCCAGAACGGCAGCACGGCGTTGGTCAGACAAACACTCCGTGTTCTGAAATCCCTTCACAACCTTATGTCCGAAAACAATTTACGCCGTTGTGTGGTTCGTTCGTCGGGGCTTCTGACCGCCGGAACAGCGTTTGCAGTTGATTCCAGATTCGTCGGGACCACGTCGAGAGGAGTGCACATGGCTATTTTCCGTTGGGGTCAGCATTGGGATCCGCTGCACGACCTCGAACGTGAGGTCGATCGGTTACTCTCGACCGTTCTTTCCTTTCAGGGCGTTCGCTTCGGTCGGCAGTTCCCCGCTGTGAATGTTTGCGAGCAGGCCGAAGTCTACCTGTTGACCGCGGAATTGCCTGGTGTGCGCCCCGATGATCTTGAACTGACCATCGCCAATGGCGTCTTGACGATCAAAGGCAAACGTTCGGGGCCGGATGGCATCCCGGATGAACGGTTCCGTCGTCAGGAACGTCCGCGTGGAAGCTGGCAACGCTCGATTTCGCTCCCCGATTCGGTGGAAGATGAACGCCTGACGGCGGAATTCGTGAACGGCGTCTTACGCATCCGTCTGCCCCGTGCACCGGTTGTGCGACCGAGACAAATTAAAGTCGTGGATGGGAATCCGGATCGAGCGACCAATGAACCGGGTCCCACCGATTCCGAGTCGTGATGATTCTGTTGCATCAGGCGGCCGAGCATGTCCCTGTAACGAATGAGGCGGCCTGCCTCTGTTGGAGCGTCCCAATGTCAGACATGCCTCCCTCGATTCCCGGTGCCATCCCGATTGCCCGGTCGGCGACACCGCCACCGGAAGAGCAGACTCGAGACGCCCAACTCGTCTTCACCCCCCCCATCGATATCTTCGAAACCGCAGAGGGGCTGGTGCTGCTCGCCGATTTGCCGGGCGTAGCGCCGGAATCGCTTGAACTGCAGGTGCAGGACAACAAACTGACGCTGTTTGGTCGTGTGGACGCGACGCTGCCCGAAGGGGCCCGTCTGATTCATCAGGAATACCGTATCGGTCATTTTCTGCGTTCCTTTATTTTGAGCGATGAAGTCGACCACGATCGAATCACGGCGAAGTTGAATCAAGGGGTGCTGGAAGTGCTGCTGCCGCGCACCCAACGCAGTGAACCCCGCCGGATTCGTGTGGCGACCGAGTGATGCTGTCGCGGAGTTGAACGATCCCGCCCGCCTGCTGAAAGGACAACGACGATGTCGGCATACAATTCTGGAACCGGCCCGTTTGATCGAGTCCGACAGGAATTTGACCGCTGGTTCGAGACCGCCAAGGCGACCGGCGAACGGGCTCTCGATGCCGTCGGTCTTGTGGGAGAGGGGCGTCCCGGAATTCCCTCGCTGGACCTCTGGGAAACCGATCACGAACTCCACCTGCTGGTCGATCTGCCGGGGGTCGGGGCCGATGGTGTGGAACTTGCGCTGCTGGGACCGTCACTGCAGTTGAAGGCGCGGCGACAGTTGCCGGTGATCGCCGTCGAAGGGGCCAGGCAACATCTGCGTGAACGTCAGCAGACCGGGTATGAACGGACGCTGACGCTTCCAGTGGCTGTCGATCCCGATTCCGTGCGGGCTGTCGTGCGTGATGGGCTGCTGTATGTCACGCTCAAGAAGCGTCCCGACTTGCAGGCCCGGCCGATTCCGGTCAGTCGCGGTGAGAGCCCGGCTACGGAGGCGACTCCTCAGTAGCGCCGCCCGGTGGCTTGGGCGGTTCGAGAACACTGTTTGTCGGCAGCGGGATCGCACCCGGTGCGGCGCGCCCTTTCCCCGCCAGGATGTATGCGGCTCGCTGCGCCGCATAGTCCTCACGCGAGAGTTCGCCGGCGCTGTTCCCGTCTTCGAAACACCGCTTGAGGAAGGGAATGCACCAGCCACAACCGGTTCCCGCGCCGCCACACTCCGTCAGTTGACTCGCCCGTTTGGGGCGATGCACACGGATGTAATTGACGACCTTCCGCTTCGAGATATGGAAGCAATAGCACAGCGGGTCATCCAGTTCCACGGCGGTTCTCGTCAGCAGGAGGCGGTCCCGGGTACAGCGTTATTCCGCAGAGGGTTTCGCGCTGATGCGGAATGAGGGAGCACCCGGTTTTCGTCGTTCCACTTCCAGCGTTGTTTCATCAATCACGAGTCCAATGTCTGTTCCCGCCAGAATCTCTGTCAGAATGTGTTCAACCGTCGTCTCGGACAGATTCAGAGTGATCGTCTGCTCGAGGCTCCGTTCCGCACCATCGAGTCCGTCCTTGGGAAGCCGCAAGGGACGATCGAAGAGATCTTCCATTACGGTGAGCATTGTCCGTCGGCTGACCGGCTTTGTCTGCTGAAACTGACCCAGCGTGAGTGAAAGCACAGCCGCAGGGGACGGCCGGACGATCGTCACCGATGACAGCGAATTCTGAATCAGCAACGCAGAGACCGGCGGTGATTCCGGATCCGTCTGGGCGACTGCAAACCCGGAGAATTGCTGTGGTTCGGGGGACCGATCTCCTGGTTCCCCCGGAATGTTCGCGTCGAGCGGGAATCCATCCGCCATGGCTGCCATCCGCCGCATCAGCACCGGATCGATACTGGATGCGATGTTGCGGACACTCCCGTCAGCCAGTAGGGCAAGCATCGATTCATCGGAACCGGTTCCGAACCCGTCGGGACCCCGCACATACGGCGGCGTTGTCAGTCCCCGAACGGTCGACCGTCCGGGTTCGGCCCAGGAGCCACGTTGCGACTCGGCCCCCAGGACCATCAAGGTTGCGGTTAAGCCATCGCGGACATCCTCGACACGCACGGTCCGGGTCCAGCCGAAGATCCCTGCCCGCGGGTGTTGTTGAGTCAGTTCGGGTGCATCACGGCCGACTCCGGCCACCCCGACTAAGTGCGTCACCGGGCGACCATCAGGGCCGACGACCTGTTCGCTCGCGGGATCGAGAAAAGCCGGGACCTGGCGACCAACGAAGAGCTCATTCGCCGGATCATTCCATGGTCGGTCACGGACCGGGCGGCGGCTGGAGGGGACGTCCGCCTGATCGAGTTCCAGTTCCGCCAACCAACTCAGTCGCTGCGTCGGTTCCGGTAGAACCAGCACCCCCGCGGCCTGCGGGAATCGGTCATGTAGCGAGTGAAACCGCGTGAGACGCTGCCCCAGCGACTCCATTCGGGTCGAGAGGGTGTCGGCTGGAGGCGGAACGACCGGCTCGGGCTGCTTCACATCAGGGGGGACCGGTTGTTCAACGATGACCACAGGCGGCTTCGTCTCGGATAACCCGGAGATCATCCACACGACGAAGAGCACCAACAACAGAACCACTCCCGCAACCGCGGCGATGTTTGGCCGGTGAGAGTGAGCGACTGGCGTTGTCAGCGGTTCCGGGAGCTTGGCGGTCACCAGACCGACGGTCCACGGTTCGGAGTGTTCTCCAGATCGACGGTGGACATGCAGCGCGACGCCACATTCAGGACAGGGAAACTCGCCGTGCGGCGGGCGATCATTCCGGATGCGGAGCACCACCGAACAGGCAGGGCAACGATGAGGTCCGGCCGTGTGACGCGCCACCATTCAGCATCCATTCCACCGAGGTGTCGGCATGGTCGGCTTCAACCCGTTTGGGTGTCCTGCTTGTCGCTTTGGGCAAGCATGCTGACCAGACTCGCAATGTCGACTGGCGGGCACATTGGAAACCTCGGCAATCATCCCGATGGGGATCGGCTGGCGTTGTTACGGTCCCCTCCGAGCCTGCTTGCCGAAAGCTGCCAGCAGGAAGCCCCTGACTGAATTACCCATTGTGTGATGCACTGGCTCAGGGCGTCGGCGTTGTTGGCTTCAACCCTTTAGCTTCTGCCACTGGAAACGTCATGATGACAGCCTGATTCTTCTTTTCGTCAATCACGAGACACATCTTGTCGTACTTCTTCAGAATCTCAGCGATCGCCCCCATCCCCGAGACTTGGTCGAGCTTGAACTCCTGCGGCATGTTCTTCGTATAACCTGCGAGCTTGAGAGCGTCGCCGTCGATGTCGATCGTAACCTTGGTTTCTTCGGCGATATACGCGAACGCTTCCTGCAGCGGCGTCCGACGGAAATCGACATCGATCTTTTTCTTCAACCGGTCAGCCACAGAAGCCATCGTACGGGGCGGCTCCGCGGAACCACTGGGCGTCGGTTTCTTGTTGAAGTCGGTCCGCGTGGATTCATCCCACGCCAGCAGCGTTGCCAGTGTGAGGTTTGGGGCGGCCCGGTCGGGAAGCGGCGTGACGAGACGGACAAACCGTGCATCCATCGTCGTCGCCTGAGTCGCCATGGCGGCGACTTTCCACATCGCCGGGAGTCTTCCGATCAGCTTTCGCTTACCGACTTCTGGTGGACTCATCGCCTGCACCAACCCAAGGATGGTCTTCGGCAGCACTCCCAGTTTTTCGGTCATGCGCTCGGCGAGTGCCGCGGGGCGAATCGTGGGTTTGCAGCGGATCGTCATGTCTGAATAAAACCGATCGGATTCCAGGTGGAGCGACCACGCAATCGCTTCCGCGTCGTCCCCAAACCAGTCCATCGATTCCCGCAACAGGGCCCGTGCATTGGTCGGTACCAGGAATTCCTGATCGAGGAGCACAGCGGTCGGCTCGAAGACGATCGTGACGTGCCGCTGCCGGTCAGTTTTCTCCATGATGGTCTCAATCCCGGTCGAGAAGGCAGCTCGGCCTCCGATGGAATTGACCATGTCTTCGACATCTTTTGCCGGACCGATCGCAAAGGTCTTCAGGTCGAGGATCAACCCGGCATTCTCTGCATCGACGTAGACCGGTCGGCCGTAGGTATCAACCCGATCGCCGCCGACCATCTCCAGCAGTTCGCTCTTCTTCGCTTCTTCCTTGAGACGGACGACCATGGCCATGGAGGGGGGCGTGCCGCGGGCATTGGCAATCCACGCGAACAACACTTCTTCAACCTCTTGCGGCGGCTTGTGGCAGCGCGTCTTCAACTGCTGTTCGACGAATTCTCCGAGCGGTCCGAGGCAGTACCGGACCTCTTCGCCAGGGCCGTCCGCGGCCCAGAGATCGGCCGGACGCAGGTGCACGAGAATCTGAGCGCCGGACGGAATCATTTCCAGCGGGATCGCGTTCCCCTTCGTGGGCGATGCGGCGAGCGAGAAGGTGCCGGTCTCGCTGGGAGAAGCGGTTCCCTCTTCGACATCGTTCCGGGTCGCTACAGTCCCGGCACCATTCTTGATTGATTTCTTCGGTTGCTGAGTCCAGACGGCGTACCCGACGCCGCCTGCACCGCCCAGGATGATGACCCCGATGATGACACTGATCCAACTCCGGCTGCGGCCCCGTTGGCGACTCGCCAGCACGCGCGCGCTCCCTGAGACGAGTGGTGCCGCAACGAGCGGTGCTGCTTCAACAGGGAAGGGTGACGAAGCCACGGTGGGGGCCGGAGCGACAGGGGGAACCGGGGGCGTCGAACCTTCCGGAACCCAGCGGGCGGCTGTCCCGGTCGACGGTGCTTCGGGTTCGGCCAGTTCCAGGTTGACCTCTTCCGGTTCGAGCATCACGAAGGCATGACCACACTTGGGACATTTACCTTTGCGACCGAGCAGCGTGCGGTCCCGGAGTTTCAATTCGCGTCCGCAGGCCGGACACGGAATCATCAGACTGGTCATAGCGTTAGCTCCCGCGACGAGTGCGGTGCGAGGGTTCGCTCCGCTCGACTCGTATCGTAGCTCTCCGCAGGGGACCCCGCCAAGATCGCCGCCTGAATTCTCAGAGCGGCGGGTTGATCACGACGAACGACGGTTTAGCGAGCCGCGCTGCCAGCCGGTTGCGTTCCAAACGCGACACCATGGTCGATGAACTGTTCTTCGGGGATTTCACGAGTACGAACGGTCCGACCGCGCATCCAGCGAATCGTTCCATTCGGAAGGTGGATCCCGACGAGGAGTTCTGCTCCCGGAAACGCTTCCAGCGAGATAAACCCCATTCCCCCCTGAGACAGACTGTAGGCCCAGCCCATCGGGCAACCCGCACCATCCGCGGGTGGCACTGCGTCTTCCGTCTGGGGAACAAACAGCGAGATCGGTCCGCGATACGGCTTGCGTTCGTGCTGACGAGAACGGGCATACTGCGTTTCGGTCCGCGTCGCTGCCCGATCCATCTGGTCGAGGATCCGCTGAATGGCCCGGCATTGACGATCGGTAAAGGGTTCGGCAACTGTTGTTGTCATGAGCGCGGGCCCGCAGAAAAGTCAGCCTGGTAGTCAGGAAAGCACTCAGTCGAGACCATGGTAATTGAAGAAATGTCAGGTCGCTGTGTCGCAGTTACTGCGCGAACTGCATCTGTGCCGCTTCAAGTTTAGACTGATTGTCGTACAACGCCTGGATGTACTGTTCCGCCGCGGAGGAGTCTTGCGTGGCGATGATTTTGCTGACGGCTTCTTCAATCCGTTTGATGTACCCCGCGATGTCAATCACTTCTTTGCCGCGGGCAAACTTCACCGATTCCAGCGTCTTGCGCAGCGCATCGGGTTCGATGGGTTTGTACAAGACTTCCGCAAAACCGATTTCCTTTGCCATGCGGAGCTTTTCCACATCTTTCTGCTGCGAATTGGTCCCCGGACGCAGCGCAGTCATCAGCACGAAGACCGGTGGCGTCGCCTGGCCCCCGTCGACCATCCGGCTGATGCGCATCGCGTGCTTGTAAAGTTCAACGCCGTCCATGTCACGCATCATCAGATCGGTCAGGACCACGTCGATGGTCATGTCCCGTTCGAGGATCCGCAAGGCCTGTGGACCGGTTTCAGCCGACACGACGTCGTATCCGAATTTCTGCAGCAGGCGGATATGGAAGTGCCGGGCGTAGCCCACATCGTCGACAACTAGAATCTTCATGGATAATTCGCGTTTTCTCGATCATGGAGTGACTGCCGACCGGGCATTGCCGCCCGTTCGAGAGGCTTCGTTCTCGGGATTGGTTCACATGCTAGCCGACAGTTTTACGCCACGCGTACATTTCGTTTATGAGTTCCTGCACGACAGTCTGCAGGCTGGCGGCCAGTGGGGCGGCACCGGTGGTGCTGCCGGATTGACCCAGAAACTCCAGTTCCCGGGCCAGTTGATAGGGGGCTCCCTGCGTCAGGGTCGAGAGGACCCCTTTCAAGCCATGCGCGGCTTCGTCGAGTTCGACAGCCTCGGCGGTCGTGATCGCCTGCTCGATTGCGCTCCATTGTTCGGGAAACGATTGCACAAAAAGATCGATTAATTCACAAAGAAAGTCGGCATCACCACAGCAGCGGTCCAGGGCTGCAGTGAGGTCGAAGTGTTGAAAATTCGTCGCTGGCATCAATGCGGACATGCGTGGCTCTTGGATGAACATCTGGAACGAACAGGATTGTCAAGGTCGTGATTCGGAATGGTCTCAATTCCTGGTGAAAGTCGGATAGAGGATTTCGTCAGTGAGGCTTTGTTCCTGCCGACCAGGTGTTGGCAAGGCTTGAATGATCTTCAAATCGTGATCCGCCAGGTCGATGACGGACGAGTCCAGTGCGGGATCGACGCGCTGGCCCTGTCCATCGCGAATGAGTTGCGCGATGGGCGTCGAGTAGCGATTGCCGTTACGACGGAGCACCTTCGCCACGCTCCCGTCCGACAACGTGACGAAACTTCCAATCGGGAAGAGTGACATCACCTGGAGGAGTGCCCGCACCACTTCCGGATCGAGATCGCGCGACTTGGCCAGTTTCACCAGACATTCCATCGCGGCGTAGGGCATCAGTGGTGCGCGGTAAGGACGCGGTTCGGTGAGCGCGGCATAGGTGTCTGCCACGGCCAGAATGCGGGCAAATGGATGCACCCGATCGCCGGAACGACGACGGGGATAGCCCAGGCCGTTCATGCGTTCGTGCACCTGGTAGGCAATCACCGGAACCATCGATGGAATGCCAGGCATGCGTTCCAGCATTTCCGCGGTGAAGATCGGATGTTTCTGGACCTGCAGAAATTCCGTCTCGGTGAGGCGGCGTTCCGCATTCCGTACTGATGCCGGAACACGTGCCATCCCCCAGTCATGGACGAGTCCCGCGACACAGACACGTTTGCAGTTGTCTTCGTTCAGGCCCATTTCGACGCCGATCGCCATGCCCAGCGTCGCCATCTTCAGGCAGTGATCGGAGAGTTCGGGATCGTTCGTGGCCTGCATCGCCACCGAGATCACGTTATCCGCATCGTCGGCGAGTTCGGAGAGATAGCTGGCCGCCAGTTGTGTCACCACGGTGCTGGTGACCGACTTACCCCGAACGGCTTCCTTCATCATGCTCGTCAGCGATTCGCAGGTGGCCGTCCGTTGCAATTCCAGGTGATCGTGTCGATCCAGGTCATAGGCTTTGCGGCCATGCGCGACAACATTCTCGCGCATCGCCGGTCCGTGATTGTGGACCTGCATCAGTCCCGATTCGATCACGCGATCGAGTTGGGAAGCAATTTCCTGGTCGATCTCAAGGTTCTTGCCGGCATCTTCGGAGATGTCGTCGAGGGTCAGCGCGACATTCCCGGCATCGGCATTATGAACCAGCACATTGCGGGTTCCGCGCTGTTTCAGCAACCGCTTGAACTCGCTGGAAATCAATGAGCCTTCGGCGAGCAGCAAGACGCCGTTGTCGTCGAAAATCGGGTAGGTCAGCGGGCGGCCGATGATCAGATCGTCGAGTGCAACATCGACCTGGTCCTCCCGCGCCACCGATTGCGCGGAGACAGGTGCAGAGCAATCGGCGAGTAACTCTGTCGACATGACCTGGACGTTCCCAGAATACCCAACGGGGACAGCGCTCGGCGGCGACCGAGGCGTACACCATGTGGTGTCTGGGAAACATAGCTCAGAAATTCGGGCGTTTTTGATTGGAGGGAAAATTGACGAAAAGCACCGGCACAAACACCCCGGGTGTTGGTCTGACTCTCGGGATTGTCCGGAAAATTCCTACGCGAGTGGGATGGGCCAGTTGATGCCCGCCGTGAAACCGCCGTCGACGTAGAGGACCTGGCCGGTGAGAAATGCGGCGGCGGGACTGGCGAGGAAGACCGCGGTCCCCACCAGATCGCCCGGCTGTCCGAGACGGCGCATCGGCGTGTTCCGACGGCCCCATTCCTGCATCGTCGGATCCGACCAGAGCGTGCGCGTCAGGTCGGTCAGAATAAAACCGGGAGCGAGGGCATTCACACGGACACCCTGCTCACCCCATTCCAGGGCCATGCTCCGCGTCATCATCTGCAGACCGGCCTTACTCATGGCATACGGCGCGACACCGGTCAGCGGAGCGAAAGTATTGAGCGAATCGATGTTGACGATCGCGCCCCCCTGGCCTTGTTTCAGCAGTTGCTTGCCCACCCCCTGGGCGACCCAGAACGCCCCGCGGAGATTGATATCGAGGATGTAGTCGACATCTTCGATCGTCAGCGTTTCCAGCCGTTTGCGCCGGTTGACGCCAGCCACGTTCAATAACGTATCGATCCGACCCAGGCGCTTGATCACGGTCTCCAGCATCTCGGTGATGGAGTCCGTCGAAGCGACATCGCAGACGACCGGTTCCACCGGATGGGCACCGGTTGACAGTTTGCGGGCGGTGGCCTGTAACGATTCGGCTTCGCGACCGGTGATGACCACGCGGGCACCGCGCTCCACGAACCCGGCAGCCAGCGCCGCACCAATCCCGCGGCTCCCTCCAGAGACGAGCACCACTTGATCGGCAACAGAAAACAGCGGGTCGGTCATCGCACAAGTCCTGCATCGGAAAGGAAAACGCTTCCGCCTGATGGCTGCGTCAACCTATTCGACAGGCCTGGCGCTCAACAAGGATTGCCGTCGATTTTTCCGCGGTGACCATCGTGAAGGAACAGCTTCGTGCGGTTAGAACAGGCCGCCGAGCGTCGAGAGGAGCGAGGCCGCCGGGCCCGAGGTCGGCGCGCCGGTCCACATCGTCGACAGTCCTTCCCAGAGCAGCCAGCCATTGGTCCCTAAAATCCCGGTGGCCACAAAGATGCACAACGCGGTGAAGACGCCCCACGTCGGCTCACGCGGGCCTTTCGGTGCTGCTGCAGCGACCTCGAATTCTTCTTCTGACAGGGGGGCTTCGTCGTCATCAACTGCTTCGGCGAATTCATCGCTGAACGCCGAGTCGTCGGCTTCCACCACGTCGTCGATCGCTTCGACCGTGTCGTCGTCCTCGAACATTTCGTCGAGACCTTCGACGACTTCGAGATCGTCGATCGTCGCCCCGGCCGCGATCGCTCCGCTGAGGCCGAGTGCATCCGTTCCGCGTTTCTTACCACCTTTGGCCGGGGGTTCGTCGAGATCGGCCAGTGGATCGAGCTCGCTGCTGCTGTCATCGGCATCGAGAGCTGCAAAAGCGACCGTCTTATCGAGCTCGTCATCGCTCAAGGCCGCCATCTCGGCCTGGGTGGAGTCCGTATCGGCCAGCGAGAAGGACGGCGCATCGTCGACGTCGTCCTTGATGGAGAACATCGGCTCGGTCGCACCCATCCCCGCTTTGGGCTTGGGGGCTTCTTCTTCGTTCAGATAATCCAGCGCGAGACCACTATCGCCCGCAGTCTCGAGGCTGAGGCCGCTGTCGCCCACCTCGATTGAGATGCCGCTGTCTCCGGCATCCAGCGAGATCCCGCTGTCGTCATCATCAAGTGCCATTCCGCTGTCGGCAGACTCGAGCGCAATGCCGCTATCGCCAGTCTCGAGCGTGATTCCGCTGTCACCCGTTTCGAGTGTGATGCCACTGTCACCCGTTTCCAGAGAGATTCCGCTGTCCGCGTCTTCCAGCGTCAGTTCGCTGTCGCCGTGAGTGGGAATTTCGAGGGTGGGTTCCGCGGTGGCGTACTGTTCAAGGCCGAGGTCACTGGATGATGTGGTCGGGAGTTCCAGAGTCTGCCCGGCTTGTTCCGCGGATGCAGCGTGCCCGCCAAAGTCGAGTTCCTCATCGATCAGAATGCCGCCATCGTCAATCGCGTCGACATTCGAGTCTGACAGGACGCGGACGTCGCTATGTGATGTTGCGCCCGCCTCTGCGTCTTCCGCAGCTACAGTGGAAGCGAGCTTGATATCGCTGTCACTGGTGGTCGATTCCGCAGGTTCCAGCACGATACGGACATCGCTGGACGAGCCTTCTGGTTCAACATGGACGTTTTCAAAGAAGTCCTGCAGTTCGGGCGTGCTGCCGCTGGTGATCATCGTCGGTTGCTCAGCGAGCGCATCCTCGTCGAGTTCGAGGAAATCGACGGCGGAGACGTTCGGGCCGTCATCGCTGGCGAGCAGAATCATGTCATCGCCGGAGTCTTCGCTTTCCGGCAGAGGTTTACTGGGATGCAGTCGCCCCGACTTGATCAGGGCTTCGACCTCTTCTCGCTTGAACTTCCAGGTTCCGCGGTCAGCGAGCGCTTTCAATGAGCCCTCCGTGACCAGTCCGTCCAGAACGGACTCCTCGATCCCGAAGAAATCGGCCACTTCTTCCGCGGTCAGGAATTTCTTGGTCGTCACAGCTCGATTTCCCGGAACAGACGAGGCAAACGGAACGGGGCCGCGAGCGCGGTCTCACTTCTCTAGTTTACCCTAAACTGAGCCGCGACAGTTGACTAGACAGAATCGGGGGAAACTTCCGCGGAGAAATTCCGCCGGACCTGACGGAATCTACCGACCGGATGTGCGACGACACGCTGCCGATCAGCTCGCCAAGATCGAAACAATCGTCAGGATTGGTACATTCCGCAGGTCAAGCGAGCCAGTCATGGGAAACAAAGGTCGCTCTGCGATCAGGTGAGTGGGGGCGGCCGACGGTGGTGGAACGTTTGATACGAGTCTGCCGCTTTCCGTAGTCCCGGAGGGACGGCAGAGACTTAGCCCCGGTCGTGAGACCGGGGATCACGTTGTCATGCGATGTTGAGCCCCGGAGGGGCGACACAAATTGTACGGCGAACCCAAGTTCGGATCGGTGTCGCCCCTCCGGGGCTCATGTCGTTCGGAACACAGACCCCCGGCCTCACGGCCGGGGCTACAAGTCTGCCGCCCCTCCGGGACTGAACGGTGCCAACAGCGGTACAGACTGCCCCACCGATGACCGACTCCCCACGACCCGGAGGAGATCAGTTCCTCGAACTGCTGTCCCGTCGGTCGTTGCGGTATCATCTAGAGACATTTGGCAGACATGACGCTTGATGAAGGGATGGGTGTGACCGACTCGCAGGGGGCATTTCCGACGACGCGGATGCGACGGGTTCGGCGCTGGGACTGGTCGCGACGGCTGGTTCGCGAACATCGGCTCAGTGTCGACAACCTGATCTGGCCGGTCTTCATCCAGGAAGGGACCAACCTACGCACGCCGATTGCTTCGATGCCGGGTGTCGAACGGTTGACGATCGACTTGGCCGTCGAGGCGGTATCCCGAGCGGCTGCGTTGAAGATTCCCGCCGTGGCGTTGTTCCCCGCCACCGATCCAGCGAAAAAGTCAGCGGACGGGGAAGAAGCGCTGAATCCCGACAATCTGGTCTGTCGCGCTGTGCGGGCGATCAAAGCCGCGGGTCTCGAGATTGGCGTGATTTGCGATGTTGCCCTCGACCCCTACACCACGCATGGGCAGGACGGACTCGTCCGCGATGGTTACGTTGTGAATGACGAGACGCTGGACATGCTCGGGCAGCAGGCCGTTGTCCAGGCGCAGGCCGGCTGCGATGTCATCGCTCCGTCGGACATGATGGATGGTCGGATCGGCGCGGTCCGGCAGGCGCTGGATGCCGCTGGTTTTCAACAGGTGCTGATTCTCGCGTATGCCGCGAAATACGCTTCGGCCTATTACGGCCCCTTCCGCGATGCGGTCGGCTCGAAGGGAAATCTCGGCAAGGGGGACAAGCGGACCTATCAGATGGACCCAGCCAACTCCGACGAAGCGCTGCGGGAAGTCGCCCTCGATCTGCAGGAAGGTGCCGACATGGTCATGGTCAAGCCGGGGATGCCCTATCTGGACATCATCCAGCGCTTGAAGACCACGTTTGGCACGCCCACGTATGCGTATCAGGTCAGTGGCGAATACAGCATGATCTGCGCCGCCGCCGCCAACGGCTGGCTCGATCGGACCGCCGCGATGGAAGAAAGCCTGCTCGCCTTCCGTCGCGCCGGGGCCGACGGCATCCTGACGTACTTCGCCCTCGAAATGGCCGAACGCCTGAAGTCCGGCGGATGAACCTCAATCGTCCGCTCGTCGCTTGCGTCTTCGCGGCATTCGAAGTTGAAGAGGATTGGCCACAAAAGGCACAAAATGAGAAGGTGGGATCTCGAATGATGCGGGTCAATCGCTGAAGGTCAGTTTCTCTGGACACATTTCTCAGTCTTCACCTCTCTGCCCTCCATCGACCTTCCTCTGGCTCTCTATTTTTGTGCTCTTTTGTGCCTTTTGTGGCCGAATCCCTTCCCCCCTTCTTCTCGCGGCCCAACCGGTTCGCTTGCGTCGGACTTGCGGTCGAGTCACGATAACGGGACCTCTTCTTTCGTTGTGCTGACATCTTGATGGACCACTTCCATGTCGACTCCGACCGGTCTGCCACGTCGTGATTTTCTCCAGGGACTCACGCTGGGCGCATCGACACTTGCGCTCGCAGGCTGCACAACACAAACCGGCGGGGGCTTGGCCGGACCTCCGGGCGGAACTAATACCGACGTGGCTTTACGCCCGCTCAAGGCGTGCTTCTCGAATGCCGGTCTGCAGAGTACCTGGTGCGCGCAGGGCAAGAAGACGGCTGAGCTGTGGGGCCGGTTGCTCAACATCGAAATCGAATGGATCGATGGGGAATTCGATCCCGAAAAACAGCGGAACAAGATCGATGCGATTGTCCATCGGGATTTCGACTTCTGCTGTTTTCAAGCCGTGCAGATCGACTCGCTCGCGGCTCCAGTCAAGCAGTTGAAAGAGCGGAATATCCCGGTCATCTCGATGGATACGTTGCTCGTTTCAATGGACCAGATGCGCGACACGGGAGTCTGGTGCGAAGTCACGCCCAACCATGTCCACATGGCCGAGATGGCCGTCGGTCACATGGTCAACAAGATCGGCGGCAAGGGAAAGGTGATCCACATCGGCGGGCTCAGCGCGCACAGCGGGGCCCAGGGCCGCAGGGAAGGTTTCGAGAATGTCGTCGCCAAATTCCCGGAGATTGAAGTTCTCGGCGGTGGCGTACGGTGGTGCGACTGGAAGAAGCAGAAGGCCCGCGACACGTTTGAATCGCTGATCCAACAGGAGACGACGCCGATTGCCGGGGCGTTCTTCCACAGCGACGATATGGCCCTCGGCTGCACCGACGCGATCAAGAATACGATCCACAAAGACATGGTGATCGCTGCGGTGGATGGTCAGCGGGACGGACTCGACGCGGTGAAGAACGGCGTGCTCGCTGCGACGTCGGTCAACCCGGTCTGCCGGATTCATCAGACGGCCCTCATCGTGGGGCAGTTCATCGCGCGGAATCACGAGAAAATCGAGAACGTGCCGATGGAGATCATCACCCCCGGTCCACTCGTCACGCTCGACAACGCGTACGTGCTGGAAGCGATGTACTACCTGGCCGACGACAAACATTGCCTCGTCTGATCCCACGCTTGCGTCTTCGCGATCACTTCCTGCTTGTCCCACGAGCGCTCGATGTCCGCCTCGCCCCTTCTCTCCGCGCAGCAGATCACCGTCCGTTACGGTGGGGTCGCGGCGCTGGAAGGCGTGAGCTTCGACCTCGCGGCGGGCGAGGTGCACGGCCTCGTTGGTTGCAATGGAGCGGGCAAAAGTACCTTGATGAAGACGCTCGCCGGAGCCGTGCCGCACTATCAGGGCGACGTGTTCCTCGATGGCCGTCCGATCCGATTGAGCACGCCGCGGACTGCCCTGCAGCACGGTATTGCGATGGTCTATCAGGAGCTCTCGGGGATCGGGCAACTCTCGGTCGCAGAGAATCTGTTCCTCGGCCGCCAGCCGCTCACACGGTGGGGAACGGTCGACTGGCGCACAATGCAGCAGCGGGCACGGGAAGAACTGACGCAGCTCGATGTCGACGTCGATGTCCGGCAGCCCTTGCGGAACTTCCCGCTGGTCGTGCGGCAACTGGTCGAGATCGCCCGCGGACTCAACAGCGGTGCTCGCGTCCTGATCCTCGATGAGCCGACGAGTGCGCTCAGCCCGCCGGAAGCGAAGCGTCTGTTCGCTGTGATGCAGCGGCTGCGGGAACGGGGTGTCGCGCAGATCTTCATCACCCATTTCCTGGAGGATGTGCTGGCGATTTGTGATCGCGTGACGGTGCTCCGTGATGGCAAGCTGGTCTCTTCCGGACCGACGAAATCGTTCACGCGGCGGACCATGCTCGACCAGATGGTCGGTCAAGCGGCGGATGCTGCGTCGCAGGAAACCGTCGAAGCAACGCTCCCCGCAGTGAAGACATCGCCGGTGAAACTCGCCGTCGCGGGATTGAGTCGCCCCGGTTTGTTCGAAGACGTGACGTTGACGGTCCGCGCAGGGGAATGCCTCGGGTTGTATGGGTTCGTCGGGGCCGGACATCAGGAATTCGTGCAGGCGCTCGCGGGGGCCATCCCCGTGGCGGGGGGATCGATTCAGGTTCTCGATCGTTCTTTACCAGCGGGCGATGTCCCCTCGGCAGTGAAGCGGGGCATGGTGCTGGTCGCTGCCGACCGAGGCCGGACGATCGCCCGCCGTGCGCCAATCGCGCATCACATCACGCTCGCCCATCTACAGCGGTCGGTCGGCAACTGGCTCACCCGCGCACGGGAAACTGCGGTCGTTTCCCCGGTGTTGCAGCAGGTCGGCTGCCAGCCTCCCACGCCGTGGAAACTTGCCGGGCAACTGTCGGGCGGCAATCAGCAGAAGGTCGTCGTCGGGAAGTGGCTGCTGGGACCGATCGAGGTCCTCCTGCTCGAAGAGCCAACGCGGGGAATGGACGTGCATGCCAAAGCCGAGGTGATGCAGCTCGTTCGCGCGCAGCAGGCGGCCGGGGCTGCGGTTGTCCTCGCTTCGACAGAGCCGGAACTGCTGCTCGCCTATGCTGACCGAATCGTGACCTTCAGCCGCGGCCGCATGGTCCGCGAGTTCGTGGGCGAGACGGTCACCAAACACGACCTGATGCACGCGGCCGAGTCAAACATCGCATGAGACGGGATCGAGGGGACTGATGTCCGCTGCCTTATCACCCAAACGCAGTCAGCGCATCGCCTGGGCCGATTTCGCGCCGGCGATCAGTCTCGGACTGATCGTGTTGACGTTCACCTTGTTGGTGCCGCAGTTCCTCAGCCTGGGGACGTTTTCGCTGATCCTGCAGCAGGGAGCGGTGCTCGCGATCGCCGCGACCGGACTGACGTACGTCCTCCTCTGTGCCGAGATCGACCTCTCCGTCGGGATGACGGCATTGCTTGCCGCATGCCTCTGCGGTGTGCTTTGGGAACAACCCTGGGCGGCCGGGGCAAAAGGGGCCGACGGAAAGTCCGTCAGTCTGTGGCTGGTGCTCGGGTTGATTCTGATCCCCATCGTCGCCGCACTGATCATCGGCTGGCTCTCCGGCTGGTTGACGATCGCCTCGGGACTGCCGAGTTTCATCATCACCCTCGCGATGATGAACATCGCCCTCGGTCTCGCGCGCTTCCTGACGCGCAGTGAGAAGTTCGCAGTGCCTTCGATGCTCACCAAACTCGGCAACGATTCCTGGCGACTGTTCGGCGGGTTGCGCATTCCGCACAGCGCGATCCTCGCCGCGGTGGTCATGCTGATCGCGCACCTGGTGCTGAAGCACACGCGGTTCGGACGCTACGTTTACATGACGGGGGGCAATCGGGAAGCGGCTCGACTCTCTGGGGTGCGGACCGAACGCATCGTGATTGCCTGTCTCGCCGTGTGTGCCGGGACCGCGGCGCTTGCCGGGCTCGTCAACGCCGGTCGCTTGAACAGCGTGAGTCTCGATCAGAACGCTGATCTGCTCCTCGATGCCGTCGCGTGTGTGGTCCTTGGCGGAACCAGTCTCTTCGGAGGCGAAGGGAGCATCGGCCGCACGATCATCGGCGTGCTGACGTTCACCACGCTCAAAGTCGGCCTGAACCTGATGAACATCGAACGGCTGGTGAAGTCGTGGCCGATTCCGCAGGGCTGGAAGCAGTCGTGGTTGCAGGCGAGCTGGGTGACGCAGTTCGATCTGCTGCGTCCCTTCCTGCTCGGCGTCGTCCTGTTACTGGCCCTCGTCATCCACGGCCAACTCGTCAAACGCCGTGATGGATAATCCCCCCGACGCCCAGCCATTGCCATGGCTGGGTCTCTCCCCTTGCACAAATCCTGCTGGAAATCATCGAACCTGTCACGTTTCCGTGGTGTCTGTGCCGATGTCAATGCTTGACTCGCGATGGACATCGAGTCTATGATGCTCACGATCCAACGCCTTCAGAGAGCGCTATGACCGTTTCCCTGCGACTTCTGGCCCTGCTACTGACCCGCTAATGCGAGGTTTCGGGCGCGCCGTGTCGCGATTGTGATGCATTCAGTCACCCTGAGACCTCCCGGTCTCAGGGTTTTTTTGTGTTTGTCGCCTGTATTCGTAACTTAGTCGCCATCACGCTCCGCGTGATGTGCGGATCAACACCCCGCTGTCATCCTTGCAACCCCCCCCGTCCACGACGACCGTTCCGCCTGAGGAGTCGCTTCCATGTCCGCCGACCACGTCACGATCTTCGACACCACCCTCCGCGATGGTGAGCAATCTCCCGGCTGCAGCATGACGGTTGCCGAAAAACTGACGGTGGCCGAAGCACTGGTCGATTTGGGCGTCGACGTGATCGAAGCGGGCTTCCCGATCGCGTCCCCCGGCGATTTCGAGGCCGTCAAAGCGGTCGCAGACCGGTTTGGCAAGAAGGCGATCATCTGCGGTCTTGCCCGCTGTCGGAAGGACGATATCGAGCGGGCCGGAGCCGCTCTCGCCGGGGCCGAGCGTCGGCGGATCCACGTCTTTCTCGCGACGAGCGCCATCCATCGGCAGTTCAAATTGAAGATGGCCAAGGAAGAGATTGTCCGCTCGACGATCGAGCACGTCAAAATGGCGCGGCAGTTCACCGACAACGTCGAGTTCTCCCCCGAGGATGCCGCCCGCACCGAACTCGACTTTCTTTCGGAAGTCGTCGAGCAGGCGATCGCGGCTGGGGCGACCACGGTCAACATCCCCGATACCGTCGGGTATGCCACACCCGCCCACTTCTTCCAGGTGATCAGTCACCTCAAAAAGCATGTCCCCAACATCGATCAGGCGGTCATCAGCGCTCACTGCCATAACGACCTCGGCCTCGCCGTGGCGAACAGTCTCGCAGCGGTCGAAGCGGGGGCCCGACAGGTCGAATGCACGATCAACGGCCTGGGGGAACGAGCGGGGAACGCGGCCCTCGAAGAAGTCGTGATGGCCCTGCGGACGCGACAGGATTTCTACAAAACCGGCACACGGGTCAATACCCCCAAACTGTGTGGTGTCAGTCGGCTTGTCTCGTCGATCACCGGCATGATCGTCCAGCGGAACAAGGCAATCGTCGGTCAGAACGCCTTTGCACATGAAGCCGGCATCCATCAGCATGGCATGTTGCAGAACCGCTCGACCTACGAAATCATGCGGCCGGAAGACGTCGGTTACGTCGGCTCAAACCTCGTACTCGGGAAGCACAGCGGTCGACACGCTTTCCGAACGCGGGTCACCGAACTCGGTTTCACGCTCGAGGATGCGACCTTCCAGAAAGTCTTTGATGACTTCATCGCCCTCGCTGACAAGAAGAAAGACATCTACGATGCGGACATCGTGGCGCTCATCGACAATCGCGTGAACGTGACAGCTGATCGTTGGGCGCTCAAGCGGTTTCACATCGCAGCGGGGACCGGCACGATTCCCACCGCAACCGTTGAATTGTTTGATGCAACGCAGGAACAGACGGTCTGCGACGCAGCGATCGGCGATGGTCCGATTGATGCTGTCTGCAAGGCGATCGGTCGCATTCTCGGGACCGCCGCGGTCATGAAAGACTTCCAGGTCCGCAGCGTCTCCGATGGTCAGGAAGCCCAGGGGGAAGTCCTTTGCGAGGTGAATGTCGACGGCCGACGCTATCATGGGAAGGCGGTCAGTACCGATATCATCGAAGCGAGCGCGAACGCTTATCTGAAGGCCCTCAACAAGGCCGTCGCGATGGCCCCCGCGGAAACCTCCGCACCGGGCGTGTGAAGGATGCTCAGGGCTGACGGTTAAGGGCTGAGGGACGGAGAAGAGGTGGTGGCGGTTGGCGTGGACACAGGATTTTCTGTCCAATAGCCATGAACCCTGAGCCATCAGCTTTTCAGGAGCTTTGCATGCGGGACTGGCGACTGGGATTGGTCTTGGCGATCGGCCTGGGACTGGCAGGGTTATGTACCTGGCGGTTGGCGGTGAATCGTCCACAGGACCTGACGGCGCAACGGGCCGCCGCTCGGAAAGACATTCCTGCACCGCAATTCGAAGGACTCGACAGCCAGAACCAGATGTTCCGCCTCGAGCGGTATCTGGGCCGGCATCGCGTGTTGATCGTGTTTTTCAGCCACGAGGAATCGGCGGCGAAGGATGCCGGATTGCTCGCCGTGCGGGCCGCGTATGACGGCTTGAAACGGGCCGATGTGAAAGTCGTCGGGGTCAGTATGGCGCTCCCGCAGGACAATCGCCGGGCGATGGAGACGGCCGGAGACTTCCCATTTGAGCTAATCTCCGATCCCGATCTGAGCATTCACTTGCGCTATGCCCGGGTCGACCCGCGGAATCAGCAACCGCTGACGGGAGTCTTCCTCGTTGATCGTAAAGGGACGATCGCTTCGATTGGGGGCATGCCGCAACCGGTCGAGCAACTGGCCCCGCTGCTGGCGGAGCTCACCCGCTGATGGAAGAGACACCGCGACAGAAATCACCGGAAATCTCCGGGAAATGGGTCGTCCTCGCGATGTTCATCGCCGGTCTCATGGGGACCGCGGTGATCTTCGTCTACTGGGAACAGCACACGCGGCCGTTTCGTGCGCTGACCGAAGCGCTCGGCCGCGAATACCGGCATTCCACGCCCAAGATTGAAGGGGGACGTTACAAGACGGGACCGATGACGCTTCGGGTTTCATTACAGTTGCCGTTTCGTCCGGTCCGCGAAGCGGTCGAAACCCAGGCGGTGATCCATCGCGTACTGGAGATTACGCGCGAGCAGGCCGATTTGCGACCGTATGAAGTCCTGGAACTCCACCTGATTCAGCGGGTTCCCGAAAAAGCCGCCACGCGGGAAGTCCTCGTCTACAAGCGGCCCGCCATCGAGCAACTGCTCGATCCACAACACGCAACGACCACCATCGCGCCGGAACCACCGCAACCACTCATCCGTTAAACCAGGACGCCCAGCCAATGCTTTGGCTGGGTCTCTTCTCTTTCATCCCGCCCCCGGCCGAATCCACTGCCGCACAATCTCGTGAATCGCTTCCCGTTCGAGCGTTTCCTGTGCGAGGAGTTCATCAGCCAGGGCCGCGACTGCCGACCACTGGGGCTCAGCATCCAGCCAGCGGTACAGGGCGCGGGTGATCCCCTCCAGACCTTCGATCCGTTTCGCATCGGTCGGCCACAGTCCAGTTGCCAGTTCCAGGGCCGCCTGCCAGTCGGCTGTCCAGGCCACCAGAAATCCCGGATGATAGGGATCGCCGGAGTACAGCATTTCTGCAACGGGTCCCGCGAGCGCGACCTGCACTCCTCGCTCACGGGCCTCCCGGTCACTGAACGTTCCCGGCTTCCACACGACCTGGGTCTCGCCCATCCGAGGAAGTCCTTCGTCGGGGGCCTCGGGTTCCAGCGTCATCATCCGGACCCGCGCACCGAGAACCACGGCGGCGACCGCGTGTCCGGCTTCGTGATACGCCGTCAGTTCGAGGTCCATCAGTCGATCTGCCCCGAGAATTCTTCGGTGAGGAATCGATCGCGAGAGCGTCTGCCATCTGCAAGAGTGGCAGATTGGCAGAACCCTGCGTGCAATGCCAGTCTTTGCCTCCCGGAGTGTCGTGACCGACAAACTTGTTGATGACCTTCCCCCGCCTTGTCGCTCGGGTGACACCTCACTACAATTCGCCGATTGGTGGCAAGCTCCGTTCCTGTGAGGACTTAAAGCAGACTGGCGTGGTTTGATCGGTCGGTTTCCCGACCATAATCCTCATGCTGCGAAGTCGTAACGGTTCGTTCGATTGCATCGAATCTACGGATCAGGTCGTCAGGACGCGATGCGACAAATCAAGTTTACGATGGAATGCGGATTGCTGTTTCAGCAGGAAAGCTAGTTTTGAGCGAAGCTGGGGTCGGAAACGGCAGTCGCCGTTCTTGACCAGAGAGACAGGCCGGGGTCGTTGATTCCGGCCTGAGTCGGGTGACAGGAGACGCCGCGACTCGAAGTGAGACACACGATCGAGGGAGCAGGGGATGTACGAACGATTTACCGACCGCGCCCGCAAGGTGATGCAACTCGCGAATCAGGAAGCCCAGCGCTTCAATCACGAGTACATCGGCACGGAGCACATTCTGCTCGGCCTTGTCAAAGAAGGCTCGGGGGTGGCTGCCAACGTCTTGAAGAATCTCGACGTTGATCTGCGCAAGATTCGCCTCGAAGTTGAAAAGATCGTCCAGTCGGGACCAGACATGGTCACGATGGGCAAGCTGCCTCAGACGCCGCGGGCCAAGAAGGTCATCGAATACGCGATGGAAGAGGCTCGCAACCTCAACCACAACTACGTCGGGACCGAGCATCTCCTGCTGGGCCTGATCCGTGAGCAGGAAGGGGTTGCCGCCCAGGTCCTGATGAACCTTGGTCTGAAGCTGGAAGACGTCCGCGAGGAAGTCCTCAACCTGCTTGGTCATGGTGCGGAAGCCGCCGAAGGGACCTCCGAGCGAGGCGGTGCTTCATCCGGCGGCACGTCGTCGAAGTCGAGCAAAAGCAAAACTCCAGCCCTCGACAGCTTCGGTCGCGATCTCACCGAACTCGCCCGTCAGGGCAAGCTCGATCCCGTCATCGGGCGTGAGAAAGAGATCGAACGCGTGATGCAGATTCTGCTGCGTCGCCAGAAGAACAATCCGGTGCTGCTCGGCGAAGCAGGTGTCGGCAAGACCGCGATCGTCGAAGGTCTTGCTCAGATGGTCATCGACGGGACAGTTCCTCCGCCGTTGCGCGATCGACGCATCGTTGTGCTCGACCTGGCGATGATGGTCGCCGGGACCAAGTACAGGGGTCAGTTCGAAGAGCGCATCAAAGCGGTCATGAACGAGGTGAAGCGGGCGAAGAACACGATCCTGTTCATCGATGAACTGCACACGCTGGTCGGTGCCGGTGGGGCGGAAGGGGCGATCGATGCCTCGAACGTGCTGAAGCCCGCCCTCAGCCGCGGCGAGTTGCAGTGCATCGGGGCGACCACGCTCGATGAGTACCGCAAGTACATCGAAAAAGATGGAGCTCTCGAACGCCGCTTCCAGACGGTGGTCGTTGAGCCGCCATCTTCCGAGCAGACGATCGAGATTCTCAAGGGACTCCGCGAGCGTTACGAACAACATCACCGCGTGCAGATCACCGACGACGCTCTCAGTGGCGCGGTGGAACTCAGCAACCGGTACATCACGGCCCGCTGTCTGCCCGACAAGGCGATCGATGTCATTGATGAAGCCGGCGCACGGGTCCGTCTCAAATCGATGGTCCGTCCGCCCGATCTCAAGGATCTCGAAGACGAGATCGAGAAGCTGAATCAGCAGAAGGAAGAGGCGGTCGCCAATCAGGACTTCGAGCGCGCTGCGTCGTTGCGTGATCAGGCCGACAAGCTCAAACGCAAGAAAGACAACCTCACCAAGGACTGGCACGACAAGTCCAAGGAAGCCGATGGTGTCGTCGACGCCGAAGTGATCGCGGAAGTCGTGTCGAAGATGACCGGCATCCCGCTCACGCGGATGTCCAGCGAAGACGCGGTCCGTCTGCTGGAGATGGAAAAAGAACTCCACAAGCGGGTCGTCAGTCAGGAAGAAGCGATCAAGCAGGTCGCCAAGGCGGTCCGTCGCAGCCGCAGCGGATTGAAAGATCCGAAGCGACCGATCGGGGCGTTCGTCTTCGCCGGACCGACCGGTGTCGGCAAGACGTTGACCGCGAAAACGCTGGCCGAATTCATGTTCGGCGAACAGGACGCGCTCATTCAGATCGACATGAGCGAGTACATGGAGAAGCACAACGTCAGCCGGCTGATCGGGGCTCCCCCCGGATATGTCGGCTACGAAGAAGGGGGCCAGCTCACCGAGAAAATCCGCCGTCGTCCGTATGCGGTGGTGCTGCTCGATGAAATCGAAAAGGCCCATCCCGACGTCTTCAACATGCTGCTGCAGATTCTCGAAGAAGGCCACCTGACCGACAGCTTCGGTCGGAAGGTCGACTTCAAGAACACGATCATCATCATGACGACGAACATCGGGGCGGGAGCGATCACCCAGGGTGACGCCTTCGGCTTCGGCAAGCGCGATGCTGACACCAGTTACGAGCGGATGAAAGAACGGCTGATGCAGGAGATCGAGCGGGAATTCCGTCCGGAATTCATCGGTCGTCTCGATGAGGTCGTCGTCTTCCGTCAGCTCACGAAGGACAATCTGAAGGAGATCGTCGACATCGAACTGGCGAAGGTCCGCGAACGCCTCAGCGAGAAGGGTTACCGCCTGATCCTGACCGACGAAGCCCGCGAGTTCGTCATCGAGAAGGGTGGTGCCGTCGAGTACGGTGCCCGTCCGCTGCGTCGCGCGGTCGAGAACTTCATCGAAGACCCGCTGTCGGAAAACCTGCTGCAGGGTGTCTTCCAGGGGGCCAACACCATCACGGTCAACGTGAAGGAAGTCGGCGAGAAGAAGCAGCTCGACTTTGTCCCCAGCACGCAGGAACCGGAAGGGGAGCTCGTCGCGGCCACGGCCGAGGAAGCTCCTCAGTCCTGATGACGGTGGTTGATTGAATGATGCATCCCAGCCCGGTGGCTCCTGTAGTCACCGGGCTGTTTGCTTGTGTTGCCTGCAGACGTTCTCGCGATCGTCGATCCTTGCCTGTTGAGAGCTCCATGGCCGCCTGGTTGCGTTCCGGATTCGTCGTCTTAGATAAGCCTCCGGGGTGGACCTCGCGGGATGCGGTCGATGCGGTCCAGCGGCTTGTCAAGCCGTCGAAAGTTGGCCACGGCGGAACGCTCGACCCGATGGCGACGGGCGTGCTGGTGGTCGCAATGGGTTCAGCGACTCGGTTGATCTCGCGGGTGCAGGCGGGACACAAAACCTACCGGGGTCGGTTTCGACTCGGACAGACAAGTGATACCGATGATGCCACCGGCAAGCTGCTTCAGGAATCGCCCTGGGAGCATGTGACTGAAGCTGCGCTCCGGACGACGCTCAGTCAGTTCGTGGGTCGCATCGAGCAGGTCCCGCCGCAGTATTCAGCGGTGCATGTCCAGGGGAAGCGGGCGTATGAACTGGCGCGGGCTGGGAAAGTCGCGGAGATCGCTGCTAAACCGGTCGAGATTCTGTCGATCGAACTCGAAGCGTTCACACCACCGGAGTTCTCGTTGCGGGTAGTGTGTGGCAGTGGGACGTACATTCGGTCGCTTGGTCGCGATGTCGGGGCACGTCTCGGATGCGGCGCGCTGATGACCGAATTACGACGCGAACAGGTCGGGCCCTTCACCTTGACGGGAGCGATCAATCCCGATGGACTCACCCGCGAAATCCTGCAGCAGCGATGGTGGCCGCCGGTGACGGCGCTGGCAGACCTGCCGACCGTTTCGATCGATCCGAGCACCGTCCGCCGATGTCGGCAGGGACAGACCTGGAGTCTGCCAGGGATCGATCATGTCGGCTGTGAAGTTGTCCTCGTAGACGAGCACGCTGCCTTGATCGCAGTAGCCGCCATCAATGCGGATGGCATTTTTCAACCGACGTTGGTCTTCCCCGATGAGCCGAATCCTGTCGTCTGACTGTGCTTATACCGATCCCATGAATAGGGTGCGCATTCCTTTAATCCGCTCATCACGCGGAGCGTGATGGCTACCAATGAGATTCGTCAACCGATCGGAACCTTGCCTCGCGCAGACAATTCCTGGGAACCGTCTTTGCAGCGGGTCCATCGCGATCACAACACGAGATCGTGCTGTTGGATCATGGATGTGTGTTGAACCCGAGACTGTTACCCTGCTGCGCTCTGGCGATCAGCGATTCATCGGGCTGAGAGCCGAAGACGGGATCGTCAGGGGCGCAGCTTCCGGATCGTTCGCCAAGATCCGCGGTGTCAACTTCGTTTCGGAATCCGACAGGAGTGCTGAGGGACGTGCTGCCGGAACATGGTCGACAGTGAGCACGGTGCTTCCCGGCGAGAGCTCCAGCAGACGCGAGAGGGGCACGGGCAGATTCTCGGTCGAGGGAACCACATCCGCTGCGGGTTCCTTCGTGATTGGGCGAGCCGCTGGTCCGATCAGCGGCAGACGTGCTGGCGGAGCGCTATTCTCCGGTTTCGCAGATGTTGGAATGGTAAGCGCAGGTGTGCTTCCCATCGGGTTCGGTGAGGGATTGCCTGCGGGGACGAGCGGATTTTCGTTCGCGACCGGCGTCTGCAACGGGGCCGTGTTGATCGGTCGGAGCGCACTGACCGGTTCCGATTCTTTTCCGACATCATCGACCACCGTGGGTAACGGAGTTGTGACGCGCGGCTGAGGCTGGACGACAGCGGGTGTCGTCCCTGGAGCGACAACAATCGGGGTGAGCGGTGGGACGTTCATATTGGGCGCTGCGGGGGATGTCGTCTGCGGTGTTGTCGGTTTCGCTTCCGGAGTCGTCGGCATCGGGGCTTCTGCGACGGCTGTCGGAGCAGCTTGAGTGACCGGGCGAGTGGTCGCGAGCGCCGCTTCGCTCGCTGGACGGAGTCGTGCCCGGTAATTGATAAGCGAGTTGATCGAGTGGTAGAGCGGGCCGCAATCGGGTTGTGCACGTCGATGCCAGATCAATTCGTTCGAGAGCATGTGCGCAGCCGAGCGGACCCAGGGTTCGTTCAGTCGCGAATCGGGTAGCGCAGAGGAAATAAATTCGAAGGTATGCCCGGAGGTGTTGAACCGCGCATTCATGTCTTTGGAATAGCCACGGCCCTCGTAGAACTCGGACGAGAATGAGCCATCGGTGTTTTGCAGCGCCCGCGCGATTTCGATGTATCGCTGGATCTTCTGATCGGCTTCGAGCCACACGCCCCGCAGCGGTCGTCCCGACTTCAGGTACTTATCCCGAGCCCGGACGAGGGCGAAGAGTCCATGGTTTCCGCCGCAGGCTCCGTCTTCCACCCTGGCACGGACCTGCCAGGCGACCAGTTGTTCGATGCTCCAGGCTTGTCCGTGCTGATTGACCCACGTGGCGTCGGTCTTCAAGTAATTCGAGAGGGCCCAGAGGACCCACGTGATTTCTTCGTTCGTGTTCACTTCCATCATCGTGTTCTGGATGATGTCGGCGATGGTGACGGTCTGATTTCCAATCTTGATGGGGAAATCGGCGGGGAGATGCGATTCCGACAGGAGCGCCAGCGACTGCGCGGGATGTCCCTCAAACGCATAGGCTCGTGTGAACGGATGAAACTTTGCCCCATGCGAAGTCTTGAGCAACAGCGGGCGATTATCGAAGCGGGGCTCATGTTGCGCGATCCATTCGATCGCGGGGATTTTCTTGTCGCCGACTTTCAGGAGAAAATCCTGCCGATAGGCAAGGACGCCATGAAAAATCTGCCACGGGCTATTGTGATTCGCAACCAGATAACGCTGGCTGTTGACGCGAATCGCTTCATCGATTTGAACGAGGAGTGGGTCCTGCGGCGGTGCCGCCACGGGTGCGGCGGTTGGCGCAGCAGCTGGATTAGCCGGAGCGGCAGCATTCTGTGGGGTGACGGCCGTTCCCGGGCTGGTCGCCGGCGCGTTGACCGGAGTCGCAGAGGATTGCGCTCGGCCGATTTGCCCAGTCATCACGGTCCATGATGTCACAGCCAAGACCAGCAGTATTCGAGTCGAACGAGGCATCGTTCAGCTCATCCTTGCCAAGTGACCCGATCTTTCACGCCACAAATCGGCGCGAACAGCATGCCAAGTGCGAGCACCGCACGTACGCCTGACCATGACGCGGCTCTGCCCTCAGCGGGAGCGCAGCGCACCTGGTTCGGAACCGTACCCTTCCGAATGCAGATAACTTCGGCTGCTCAGGTTCGGGAAGGCCAGCGTTGACTGACCTCGAGGGCGGTTCTGGCTGAATTTGACCGAACCAGCTTTCCCGGTCTCACCAGATTGGCAAGCCGTGATCGGCGATTCCTGCCAGAGTGAACCTGCCCAAGTTGATGCTTCAGGGGGCAGGTACACGCTCACTCTGTCGAGGTTGCTGGACGGGTTCCAGGACCCGTTCGATGATCCGCCCGGCCCGTTCCAGCTTGAGGGGAATCCGGTTTTCTTCCGTGAGTTGTGGCCAGGTTTCGAACACAGCGGAATCCGCTGGCCAGGCGACTCCGCTTTCCAGCGGCAGCAGCACATCACCCGGCTCGATGCCACAGCGATCGGCACGCGACGAGTCAATAATCCGATCAATGACTGCGCATCCCGGTAAGGCAGGATCCAGACGGTACTGCCAACCAACCCGAACCGGCTTTCCTGCGAGGTGAATCGTACGGGTGATCGGGGTGGTTTGTCCGGGACGTTGCCAGCGGAAGGTCACCGTGTCGATCGCGTCGTTGATGATGGCCCGCATCTCGGACAAGGTCTGTGGGGTGGTCTCGTTCACGGCTTCGATGCGATCACCAGGCAGGAGTCCGGCAGTTGCGGCGGGCGTGTCACGGGTCACTGCGAAGACGACGAACTGTTGTGCTCGTTCGAGACGTTCGGGGTCCCAGGATAATCCGAGGCGTGGTGTCGGATGTGTGCGGGTCGTGGCAATACGGGGGAGCTTTTCACTCAACGCTTCCATACGAAATGCGGGGAGTGACTCCGACAGCGCAGCCTCCCGAATCAGCGATTGCAGGAACCGGGCGATCGTGGCCAGGCCGTCCCAGTTCACTTTCTCCACGTCATCCGACGGTCGGTGATAATCCTCATGTTTGCCCGTATCGAAGTGCAGCACTGGGCACCGAGCGACAAAGAAGGGATGGTGATCGCTATCCGCGGTGACTTCCGGCTGAAAGTCGAACTGCAGTTCCTTGCGGGAGTTCGCAGTCGTGATGCGCTGGCGGAGGCCCGGTGCGGAGCGCCAACCCATCACATGGACACGGTTTTCTCGCAATCGCCCGAGCATGTCGCAATTGATGGCCAGCCGAACGTGCGGCAGCCACGCGGTCTGCTGCCGGGTCCAATGCTGACTTCCCAGGAGCCCGGTCTCTTCGGCATCCCAGAAAGCCAGCAGGAGACTGCGGTCGAGTCGGACGTCCGGGGCGGCGAGTGTCCGGGCCAATTCCAGCAGGATTGCGGTTCCGCTGGCATTGTCATCCGCTCCATTATGAATCTGCCCGATGGGTCCGAAGCTGTTGTCACGATTGCCGTAGCCGACGTGATCATAATGTGCGCCGATCACCACCCATTCTTCTCGACGTTGAGGGTGGTCGCCGGGACGAACGGCCAGGATGTTCGTGTAGCGGCCGCCGAACTCCTGGCGGAAATCGTTCATTCCCGGGGGAGGCTTCAGCCCAGACTTCCGGAGTTGTTCGATGAGATACTTGGCCGCTGCTTGACCACCCCGGGAACCGGCTTGTCGTCCTTCGAACAGGTCGGCAGCGAGCACCGTTCCATGCTGACGCAAGTCGACGGCACGAACGGTGGTGGCTTCCGAGGGCTCCTCTGCGGCCAGACCCGGGTAGGCCGTTAGAACCATCCCAAACGTTAGAACCAGCCCGATTCGTGGCTGGATGAGTGTGGCAGATCGCGTCACCGTGAAGTTTCCTCCCGTTCTCGTCGAAGCGTGACGAAGCGAACTGCAGTTGTCATGCCGGATATGCGGTCGGCCTGTACTTGAGCCACTCGCGGACGAGGGAATGCAGCTTGTGTCGTCTCGGGGCATCTGACACACTGAATGAAGTCCTGAGAATCTGAAGAATGCTCCCTACGGGAAACACCGGGTGCCCTGCGCCGCGGTTGCAGAAGGATTGTGATTCATGATGCGGTTCGCCCGGATCAGCGCGTGGGTCGGTCTGTGCAGTCTGTGGGCGACGGTTGCGTCGGCACAAGGCCTGGTGTTGCGTCTGCCGGCCGATGGGACGTGGGTGCGGTATGAAGGCACTTACACGCAAACCGAAATTCGTCCGACATCGACCACCGGGAAACTGGAAATCCCCGCGTGGGCCGAGCATGTGACGATCAAGTCGGTCGGGTCCGAAATGGCCGACTTCCGCGGTGAAACGGTTCCCTGCCGCTGGATCGAAATCAAGGTCGAACGGGGCCGTGAAGCGGACGGCAAGATCGATGTCGGCGTGACCGGGTTAGAAATTTACAAGGTGCTGATTCCGGAATCTGCGGTGCTGGCCGAACCGAAATCGGCAGACGGCGTGCCGGCCAGCTTCACACCGGTGGTGAAAGGCTACCGTCAACTCGGTAAAGGGATGCCGCAGCCGATCCATGCCACGGCACTGAAGCTCTATCCACTGGCGATGCTCCTGGGCTACTGCCGTGATTTTCAGGTGGAAGAACAGGACGTCGATCCAGGGGTCAGCCTGCCCGATGTGAAGGCGAATGTGCTGGCCGGGACTGCAACGCTGGAGCGTCCCGACAGCCAGAGCGTCCTGGAATCGAAAGTCTGGTCGAGCGAAGCGGTTCCCTTCGGCGTTGCGGCGTGGACCTCAAAGATCACCCGGTCGATCAAGGATGCACAGGAACCGCGTGATGCCTTCCAGCCCCGGACTGAAACCGTGGCGGAAATGAAAGCGCGGGCCACCGGGACCGACGCGCAGAGCGAGTTGCAGATTCCGTAAGACGCGCAGCGGGCCGAGATCAACGATGATCGCACGGCGGTTTCGTTGACTCAGAGCGGTCGGGGCTCAAGCCCCCCGGTCTCTTTTCTTCTGGTCGTGCACACCGGACGGCGCGCGCTGTGGCGTTCACGTCGAATGCCTGCGCCAGGCTGAAGCTGCCACCTGAGCCGTCTGTTGAAAAGACCTCCCGGCCCACAGACAAGAATGTCTGTGCCACCCGACAGTCCAGGAGAATTTGCGTTTCAGTGAGCCAGACATTCCTGTCTGTCTGTCAACAGGCTGTCAGGCAAACCATTGTGGCAGTGTGAGGACGGCCCGGAACATCGGTTGATCGACGTCGAGTTCGATCGCCGCCCGTGGCATCGAATAGCTGTCGGCGGCGTGATCCACCACGCCACCGAGATACGTAAAAGCCCAGCGAAATCCGTGCTTTTCCAGGGCGGCGCGGGTGTGCAGGTTGAAACTGGCCTGACCGCCGACCGGATAGCTGAAGGCGTCGATCGGTTCGCCGAGTTCGGCGACGAGCCGCCGCTTACATTCACCGATCTCGAAGTCCTGCTCTTCAGGGCTGATATTGGCGAGAATCGGATGGCTGACGGTATGCCCGCCGAAGGACATGCCCGCCTGACGCATTTCGCGCAGCATCGGCCACGTCATCCAGAGTTCCTGGGCGACCCGCTGATCGATCCGTCCGGACTTCAAGATGTCTGCCAGGAATATGAGATAGGGCGTGGTCCCCTCACCGTCCAGGCGTTTGTAAGCGTCAAGCAGCAGGCGGATGGTCCGTTCGCGGTCCGGCTCGTCAAAGACGATCGGCGTCTGAATCCAGTCGTTTGCGGGAATTTTTCGCAGCGGGCTGGCCCGGACCATCCAGGCAATCTCGTCCCACCAGGGGACTTGCGGACGATCCAGAAACCCGGTGGTGACGAAGAATGTCGCGGGCGCCCGATGCGCTTTCAGAACGGCGTACGCATCGGTGTAATTGTCGAGATAACCGTCATCAAACGTAAACAGAACAAACCGGCCGCGCGGACGTTTCAGGACGTCGTCCAGGTCATCGAGGCTGATGACATCAAAGTCGCGGACTGCCGACTTCACCTGGCGATCGAACTCTTCGGTCGTGGCACTCCAGAGGTTGTGATCGAACAACGAGTGCTGGCAGTCACCAATGCGGTGATAGTTCAGCACAAGTAAGCCGCGCCAGCCCCCGGTTTTCCGCAGGAGCGCACCGCACCCTGTGGTGTCCAGTGCCTGAGCGACCAGCGTCCGTTTTGAGAGACCGGGTAACATACCTGTATCCTGACCGCCTCAGCGAAACAGTGAGGCTGCCGTCTGAGGCAAGTTTAGACTCCAAATCATGCCCAGGTCGGCGCGACACAGCCAGACGTGCCAAAGTCACCACGATCGCTCAGGACAATCCACGGATTGTAGGGGTGATGGCGGTCAACCGGATTGCGTTGCGATCGGGATGTTGATTTTTGGCAACATGCTCAGGGTCGATACGGCAGGGCAGTCTGTGGACTGCGCGGAAGTCCAGTTGCCAGGGCAGCGGTGGCCCAGGCGGTCCCGGCAATCGAAATGAACTGATCACGATCGTAAGGGTCGCCGTTATCGAACCATTCCTGAACTGGTTTCGAGCGGGTTCGCACATGCCACGACCCGTCCGCGGCTTGCGTTTCGAGGAGGTAATCGACCGCCGCATCGCGGGAGTCGGTGGTCATCGGCCATGCTCCGTCCAGGAGTATGTACAGGGCCTGGCCGGTGGAATAGGCTTCACTTTCCAACTCAGGGGACGCACTCCAGCCACCGTCGGGGTGTTGACGATCGGCGATGGTTCGCCGCCACGATTCTCCCTCCGAAGTCGTGACTGCTCCCCGGAGACCGAAGACCAGATCCTCGAGCAAAGTTGACTCCTGCGCTGCAGTAAACCGCTGCGCCCGGTGCAATGACAGCATGATTTCCGGCTGTTGCTCGGGTGTTCCGTAGTGTCGCATGCCATGACCAGCGATCTGTGTCAGACTGCCGCGGGCCTCTTCGAGCGGTGGGCGCTGCGAGGGGGGCTGCCAACCCCCGTCCGGGCGTTGCTCACCAAGCAGGTAGTGGACGAGTGCGGCGGTCACGTCATCAGCGGGGTGATCGACCAGTTCCAACGTCCAGAGAGCGTACGCCGCGGTCGCTGCCCGCCCGCCGATCGAGCGGCGATCTTTCAGGCGATCGATCCGTTCCTGGAAAGATTTCCGCGTGAATTCCCGCTGCTCGGCCAGCCACTCCGGCGGTGAAGCCATGCCTGCCCGGGCAGCGCTCACCGCGGCCAGCAAAGGAAGCGTCTGATGATGGCAGGAAAAGCAGTCCCGATGATGCGTGTAATTGGTCGCTGCCCTACGCAGAAGAGGGAGCGACCGTTCAACCGCTGCACGTATGCGGGCTTCACGTGGCGGTTCGGCCCCTGCGAGCGGTGTGCCGACCAGTCCGAGAAAAATCGCGAGCGCGTAACGAGACATACGCTGACTCCGGCGGGTGTTCAGGGTTGATCACGGAATTTCTGGTGGCACGCATCACAACGGGAGCGGATCGCCGTTGCCAGTGCTGCGGGCGACAGGTCGGCGAGCTCTGGCTGCGTGAGGAGCCAGGCTCCATCCACTCGCAGCGCTTCGGCCAGTGGTGAATTCGGGATCAACCGGCCCGCTTCCACAAACCGCTCGGCGAAGGCCGCCGTGTCACCCCGTAATTCGTTAGACCAATTTGTCGCTTGCTTGAGGGCTTTCTCTAATCGATCCCAGTCGTGCTCGATGGCGACCATCTCCTGCGTCAATGGGGCGACCGCTTGCTGCGCGGGCAACTCGATCCCCGTGGGTTGTTCCGGGAAGGGACAAGCAGACATCGCGGAAGCATACAAACCGGGATATTTTCGCGAGGTCCCGATGAGTTCCATGAAGTGTTCGGCCGAACTCGCAGTCATTTCCGGATGGGCGATCCGCAACATGGCGACCGCAGCGGCTGGACCACGATGCAGACCTCGATGGCAATGAACGTAAATCGGTCGTGGGAGTTGTGCCTGGGCGACGGCCAGTTCCCGCAACCGTTCAGCAGTGATGCCGTTGTACCCTAACGGCAGATGCACATACCGGATGCCCAATGCGGCTGCGGCTTCAACCCGCGGGGGGGCTCCATCGACGGAGACGATCGTCTTCACACCCAGTTGAGCGAGGCGCTCGAGGGCGTCGTCGTCGGCCGGGTCCCCCCCACACCACAGCCAGTCGGTCAAGTGGTGGAAATTCGGAAGTCCTGGCTGCTCCAGCTTCTGCAAGTGCGGAACCTCCGGTTCATGCGCCAGCTGGTGTGCTGGCGGACTTGTCCGGCAGATCAACGCCCCGGTCGTTGCTCCCAGGACGAGCAGACAGATCCAGGGAATGACGGCAGAGGCTGGCGACTGCGAAGCTGGCATCTCGATCGAATCCTCCTGAAGAGTCACTGCAGTCTTTCACGCCCCGGTTTGAAAGACAAGCGGCCGATCTCCCGCAAGAGGAAACCGGCCGCTCTCTTTCAAACAACTCTGAAGAAGCCCAGTCATTCCGATGGCTGGGTCTGCTGAAGCTCGCCTATCGGAAGACACCAACCCACGCCGGGCGCCCGTTGCGGTAGACGTAGCCGAAACCGACTTCGCTTCCCGAGAGCATGTTGGCATTGTGGGCCGGTGAGTAAATCCATCCCTGGATCGCTGCCTCGGCGGTGGTGGGCCCGAGGAAGATGATCTCACGGTACGGAAGTCCACTATGTTGCAGGGCACCGGAATCTGCCATCCAGCCCGCATGCCGGTGGGCCGACAACGACATCTCGGCATTGATCTGCACCGGCGGCAGTCCATACTGGGCGCGGTGCTGGTTGGTCAGGGTGACCAGCCGCTGAATCGTGGGGTGCTGCGTGAGCCAGTCGTGCTCACCAGATCTGGGGGCTTCCGCCGCCGTCGCCACACTCATCGCGCAGACCAGCAGGCTGGTCGCTAAGAATCGCTCCATCGTCATCGTGCTCGTTGCTCCTGATCGACACCCACCCCGCGCAGGGCAGGCAGACGTTAGCTCGGGAAACGTCTCCCGAGCGTCACGCAAACAACGTAGGCCAGGAAGAGTTTGACGGACAACTGAACGGCGAGCGGGAGGGGACAGGTGTCCGTTCGCGTTCACTTGCGAACTCTGCAACGAGTTTGACGTCCTGGATGGTGGTTGTTTGTTCCGGTTGCCCCCCCCCTGCCTATTGAGCGAGACCACTGGGCCTACAGCTCGCTCCCCGGTTCAGCCGACGCTGCGTTTGTCCGGTTCGGGGGGATTGGCTCCGCGGTGTCGGTCGACAACGCTTGGCGAGCGCGGTGCGCCCTCGTATTCCCTATATTCGCCCCAGTTAACTGATCGCAGTCAAACTTCAGGGGTCGGCGAGACTTGTCCGATACTGACGGAACGGCAAACTGGGAGTCGCGGACCGCGCCCGCTCCAGCGCGTCATCGATTGTGCACTCCGACGAGGACGGCGGTCGCATGCGGATTGTCTTCACCAGTTCCGAAGCGGTACCGTTTTCCAAGACTGGCGGTCTGGCGGACGTGGCGTCGTCCTTGCCCAAAGCGCTGGCCGAAGCGGGACACGAGATCGCGCTGGTGACTCCGCTCTATCCGCAGGAGCGCCGCCGCTGGCCGAAAGGGCTCGAGCTGACCGACACCGGTCGACCGCTGACCATCTCCATCGGTCCCAAATCGGTCACGGCGAAAGTCTGGCAGACGCAGATCCCGCAATCCGGCGTCACGGCTTACCTCGTCGATCAGCCGGGCTATTACGACCGGCCGACGCTTTACCAGGATGGCGATCGCGATTACCGCGATAACTGCGAGCGGTACGTATTCCTCTGTCGGGCGACTATTGAGATCGCCCGTCGCTACGGCTGGCAGCCGGACATTATTCATGCGAATGACTGGCAGACCGCTCTCACGATGGCGTTGCTGAAGGCGGAGTGCGGGAATGACCCCGCCTTTCCCCGCACCGCAGGGGTCTACACGATCCACAATCTCGCCTTCCAGGGGCAATTCTGGCATTGGGACATGCTGCTGACCGGGCTCGACTGGAAGTACTTCAACTGGCGACAGATGGAGTTCTTCGGCAACCTCAACCTGATGAAGACCGGGGTGATCTTCGCCGACATGATCACCACGGTCAGTCCGACCTACGCTCGCGAAATTCAGACCCCCGAATACGGTTGCGGTCTGAACGGTGTCCTCTCCTCGCGGCAGCACGACCTCGTGGGCATTCTCAACGGGGTCGATGTCGAGTCCTGGAACCCCGCGACCGATCCGCACATCGCCCAGAATTACACGGTCGAGACGGTCTGGCAGGGGAAGCCGGTCTGTAAGGCGGCGCTGCAGCAGCGCATGGGGTTGCCGGTCCGGGCCGATGTCCCCATGTTTGGCATGGTCTCGCGGATGACCGGCCAGAAGGGCTTCGACATTATTGCCGATTGTGCGCGGGAACTGCTCGAGCGGGACGTGCAGGCGGTCTTCCTCGGCTCGGGAGATCCGGGATTCGAGCAGTTCCTGCGGGATCTGGCCCGCGACTATCCGCAGAAGGTCGCCGTGGAAATCGGTTACAACGAAGCCCTCTCGCATCAGGTGGAAGCGGGAGTCGATCTCTTCCTGATGCCGAGCCAGTACGAACCGTGCGGCCTCAACCAGATGTACAGTCTGATCTACGGGACGGTCCCGATTGTGCGGGCGGTCGGCGGTCTGGCCGATTCCGTGGTCGATGCAACGGAAGCGAATCTGGCCCGCGGGATCGCGAACGGCTTCAGCTTCCACGAATACCGTGGCGACGTGCTGTTCCGTCAGATCTGTCGCGCACTGGGGCTGTATCTCGATCGCAAAACATGGGCGCAACTGGTCCGCACCGGCATGTCGCGTGACTGGTCCTGGGCGCACAGTGCGCAAGAGTATCTGCAGGTCTATCATCAGGCGCAGCAACGCCGCTGGGGTGGTTAACCGATCGAGGTTGTCTGGGTGATTGTGGTTGCAGGAGACCCAGCCATCGGAATGGCTGGGCTTCCAGAAGATGTGTTCTCACGTCCGTTGATTCGTGTCGGTCGACGTTCTCGATGACCCCGATTGTTGAACTATGGCACCGGTCTCCCTGGCCCTGATGTGGCATCAACACCAGCCGTTCTATCCCGATCGCGTGGGGGGCGAGACCCTCATGCCGTGGGTCCGGCTGCATGGCATCAAGGACTACTGGGGGATGGCCTGGCACATCCAGGAAGTCCCCGAGTTTCACTGCACGATCAATCTTGTGCCGAGTCTGCTCCAGCAGTTGCTCGCCTATACCGATGAGGGAGCCAGCGATCGCCATCTGGACCTGTCCCGGATTCCCGCTGACGGTCTGAGCGATGAGGAGGCACAGTCCGTTGTCGATCAGTTTTTCATGGCGAATCTCGATTCAATGATTCGTCCGTTCCCCCGCTATTGGGAGCTGTATCAAAAGCGACCGCAGCATGGAGAATCGACGGAGCGGGTCGCGAAACGCTTCACCGAACGCGATCTGCGCGACCTGCAGGTCTGGAGTAATCTCGCCTGGATGCATCCGCTGCTATTTGAGCGGGACAGCGAGTTGCGGGCGTTTCTCGACAAGGGCCAGAGTTACACGGAAGCGGACAAACAATGGCTCCTCGCCCGGCAGATGGATGTGCTGCGGGAAGTGATTCCGCTGCATCAGAAGTTGGCCGCGGGGGGACAGCTCGAACTCACGACGACTCCGTATTATCACCCGATTCTGCCGTTGTTATGGGACAAACGCTCGGCCCGGCAGGCGATGCCCGGATGCGCGCTGCCGCGCCATCTGGAGACGTACCGCGACGACGGCAAACTGCACCTGCAGCGAGCGGTGCAGTATCACGAGCAGTTGTTCGGTCAGCCTCCACGCGGGATGTGGCCCTCGGAGGGAAGTGTCTCACCGGAGATTCTCAGCGCAATCGCTGAGGTCGGCATCGAATGGATTGCTACTGACGAAGAAATCCTGACCGCATCGACGAACGGCTGGGTCGGTCGCGACGGAAACGGCTTTCTCCGGCACCCGGAAATGCTCTATCGCCCGTGGCGCGTCGAGCAGGACGGCAAGTCGTTACAGATGGTCTTCCGCGACCACGCCCTCAGCGATCTGATTGGCTTTCAGTATCAGCGAACCGAAGCTCACGCGGCGGTGAATGATTTCCTCGGCAAGGTTGACGGCATTGGACGGGCGGTTGAACCGCATTCCGGCGGACGGCCGGTCCTGGTCCCCGTCATTCTGGATGGCGAAAACTGCTGGGAATACTACCACGATGGGGGCGTCCAGTTTCTGCGGACGTTGTATCGCAGGTGTGCAGAGAAGACCTCGATCCGACCCGTAAAAATTGGTGAGTCGCTGCGCGAGCACCCCGCGACGGATAAGATCGGCCAGCTGTTTGCCGGCAGCTGGATCTCGCATAACTTCGCGATCTGGATCGGGCACGAAGAAGACAACACCGCGTGGGACCTGCTGCACGAAACGCGAGACTATCTGCAGCAGATGGACCGTCTGAAGGCGGCCTCACCGGAAACCCTGGCCCGGGCCTGGGAAGAGATCTACATCGCGGAAGGGAGCGACTGGTACTGGTGGTATGGCGACGATCATTCCTCGGCCCAGGATGCGCTGTTCGACCAGTTGTTCCGCAAGCACCTCAAAAACGTCTATCTCATTCTGAAGACACCCTACCCTCCGCAACTTGATCGTCCGATCAGTCGGGGTGCCCATCGATTGATTCACACCCAGCCGAAGGGCTTGCTGGCTGTGCATGTCGATGGCCGCCGGACGTACTTCGAGTGGATCAACGCCGGAAAATACGTCAGCGGCAGCGAACGCGGAACGATGACGATGGTGACGCAAAGCCTCGTCAGTGAAGTCCATTTCGGTTTTGATCGCGAACGGTTGCTGCTGCGGATCGATACTCCAGAGCGGGCAGCGCACGATCTGGCCACGCTGGACGCCATACGGATCAGTTTTGCCGAACCGTTTGGCGTCGAAGTGCTGGTGAGTGGCTTCAGTAACGGTGGGCTGGTCGGACTGATCGAACGCGAGCATCGGCCGTATCCGGAATATCACGTCGAAGCGGCGATCGGCCGTGTCTTCGAACTGGCGATTCCGTTGGAAGGGTTACGCGTAGCCCCCGAGCGTCCGATCGAGTTTTCGATGGAACTGGTCCAGAGCGGCCAGAGTCTGGATCGCCTCCCGCGGGAAGGACTGATTTCCTTGAAGGTGCCCACGCCAGAATTTGAGTCCCTGATGTGGCAGGCGTGAGGAAAAGTGGACAGTGGACAGAACGCAGAGGACAGCCAGCTCCGTCTGCAGGATGTGTTCCATGAACTCAGCAGATCGATGATGGTTTTCCGGCTGACTCCTGTCCACTGTGGCCTGTCTCCTGATTGACGAGAGCAACATGCCGGAATTACGCAAAGATCCGATCGTTGGACGCTGGGTGGTGATTGCTCCCGAGCGGGCAAAACGCCCCGATCAACGCGAAGAGTCGAAGTTCACGGAAGGGGCGTTCGACCCGTTCGCGGAAGGTTGCGAGTACGCCACGCCGCCGGAAATCCTGGCCTACCGCAATCCCGGCAGTCACCCCAACGGGCCAGGCTGGCGCGTGCGCGTCGTCCCGAACAAGTTCCCGGCGCTGCAGGTCGAGGGGAACCTCGATAAACGCGGCGATGGGATCTACGACATGATGAACGGCATCGGTGCGCACGAAGTCATCATCGAGTGTCCGCAGTTCGAGACGAATCTCTCGCGGTTGCCGGTCGACAACATTCGGGAAGTCTTGTGGGTCTATCGGGACCGGCTCGTCGACCTGAAAAAAGATCGCCGTCTCGTCCATGCCCTGATCTTCAAGAACAAGGGAGCCGCTGCCGGGGCGACGCTGCCGCACAGCCATTCCCAGTTGATGGCGACATCGGTCGTCCCGATTTCGATCTGGGATGAGATGACCGGCGCGCTGGAGTTCTACAACTACCGCGGACGGTGCATTTTCGATGACATGATTCAGCAGGAACTGGCTGCGGGGACACGGGTCGTGCTCGACACGCCGAACTTCCTTGTGTTGTGTCCGTTCGCGAGTCGCTTTCCGTTCGAGACGTGGATCCTGCCCAAGCAGCACTCCAGCCATTACGAAAACATTCCGCGGGGTGGCATCGAGGAATTGGGTGATGTGCTGAAGACGACGCTTCGAAAGCTCGACCTGGCTCTCGATGACCCGCCCTACAACTACGTCATCCACACCGCGCCGTTCGACACGCCGGAGTTGCCACATTATCTGTGGCACATCGAGATCTTCCCGCGTCTCACACGGGTGGCGGGTTTCGAGTGGGGGAGCGGGTTCTACATCAACCCGGTCCCGCCTGAACAGGCGGCAGCGTTTCTGCGCGAGGTTGAACTCGAGAATGCGTGACTCGCAGCTGGCAAGCCCCGTTCATCGGAACGGGCTCGCTTGCAAATGCTGCGAGAGTGTGCCGGGAATGCGTGCGGTGAGTTCCGTAGATCACGGCATAGGGATTGCTTTTCCTCGCCTCAGGGCTTAAATCGGGGGCAGATCACCCGGTTTAGCGTGACCTCTTAGCACTCCTGCCTAATGGGTGGGCGAAGATTTGCCGCGTTGATGTTGCGCCAGGAGGCCGAACGATGACATCCTCTCAGACTCAGTCGCAGACCGCGGTCGATTTCCGCAGCGCCTGTGCCTTTCCCGAGTACGAAACCAAAGATTTCTACGACGAGATGTTCCTGCCGGACGGCAATCCGCGCCCCCGCGCGGAACTGCTCGCCTGGAAACTGCGGTCGTCGCTCGCTCAGGGGGACCTTGCGCAGCGGCAGAGGACGGCTGACCAGACCCTTCTGAACATGGGGATCACATTTAACGTCTACGGTCACGCAGCCGGGACCGAGAAAATCTGGCCCTTCGACCTGGTGCCCCGGATTATCGAAAGTCAGGAATGGCAGCAGATTGAAGCCGGCCTGAAGCAGCGGATCCGGGCGCTCAATCTGTTCATTGACGACATCTACCACGATCAGAAGATCGTCAAAGATGGCATCTTCCCGGAGTACATGGCGGCTTCGAGCAAGAACTATCTCAAGCAGTGTGCCGGTCTCAATCCACCGAAAGGTGTCTGGTGTCACATCACGGGCACCGATCTGGTCCGTGATAAGGATGGTCAGGTTTACGTCCTTGAAGACAATCTTCGATGTCCATCGGGGGTGTCGTATGTGCTCGAAAACCGTGAGGTGATGAAGCGGACCTTCCCGCAACTCTTCAGCGGCTTGTCGATTCTGCCCGTGGAAGATTATCCCGAGCAACTGCTGAAGATGCTGCAGGAGATTTCGCCCCCCACGCTGGATACTCCCAACGTCGTCGTGATGACGCCCGGCATCTACAACTCTGCCTACTTCGAACACTGCTTCCTTGCCCAGCAGATGGGTGTCGAACTCGTACAGGGGAGTGATCTCGTCGTCCAGGATGGCTACGTCTACATGCGGACCACCGCGGGCCCGCAGCGGGTCGACGTGATCTATCGCCGGATTGACGACGATTTCCTCGACCCTCTGGCCTTCCGTCCCGATTCCACGCTGGGCGTGCCGGGATTAATGGACGTGTATCGTGCCGGGCGGGTGGCCCTGGCGAATGCGCCGGGAACCGGGATCGCCGACGACAAGGCCGTCTACGCGTATGTTCCGCAGATGATCAAATACTATCTCGGCGAAGAGATGCTCCTGCCGAACGTCCCGACCTATCTCTGTGCGAATGACAAGGACCGCCAGTACGTGCTGGAGCATTTGTCGGAACTGGTCATCAAGCCGGCGAATGAATCCGGCGGGTACGGCATTCTGGTGGGACCGCGCGCGTCTACCGAACAACTGGCAAAGTATCGCGAGTTGATCCAGGAGAACCCGCGGAATTATGTCGCACAGCCAACGTTGTCTCTCAGTCGCGTCCCGACGCTGGTGGGTGATCATCTCGAAGGACGGCATGTCGACCTGCGGCCATACATTCTCTACGGGGACGACATCTACATCCTTCCGGGAGGCCTGACTCGTGTTGCACTGGTGAAAGGATCACTGGTCGTCAATTCATCGCAAGGAGGCGGCAGCAAAGATACCTGGGTGTTGAAGAACGGAATTCCGCGTCTGAAAGACGTGGCGAGCAACGGTCATTCCGCGCCATAACGGTTCCGTTCCGCCGGGAGCCTCAAGCACCCGGTATGGATCGCGGACTGGCGTGACGCGGAGACCGAGACACCTTCATCACCGAGTGAATACATCATGTTAAGCCGTGTTGCCAATTCGATCTTCTGGATGAGTCGCTACATCGAACGCGCCGAAAATGTCGCGCGGTTTATCGATGTGAATCTGAATCTGGCGATCGATCTCGGACCGGATCGAGACCGTCAATGGGACCCGCTGATTTACACGTCGGGTGACCAGGATCTATTCAATAAGACGCATACTGAAGTCAGTCAGTCGAATGTGATCCACTTCCTGACGTTCGATGAGCAGAATCCGAACTCGATTCTGAGTTGCCTGGCTGCCGCCCGGGAAAATGCCCGCACTGTGCGTGACATGATCACTTCGGCGATGTGGGAAGAACTCAACAAGTTCTATCTCCAGATTCGCGCGGCGACTCCTGCCAGCGTGCTCGATTCGCCCCTGGAGTTCTTCACGCGGATCATCCAGACCGGCTACCTGCTCGATGGAGCCACGCAGTCGACCCTGTCGCACAATGAAGCCTGGCACTTTCATCGGCTCGCGCAATTGATTGAACGGGCAGACAAGACATCGAGAATTCTCGATGTGAAGTACTACCTGCTGTTACCCAATCCGGTCGATGTCGGTACGCCGATCGATACGAATCAATGGGCGGCCCTGCTGAAATCGGCCAGTGCGCTCGAGATGTACCGGAAAGAACACGGCCGGTTGACTCCCGCGCAAGTCGCAGAATTCCTGATTCTGAATCGCGATTTTCCGCGGGCGATGCGCTCGTGTCTGATACGTGCTGAAAATTCTCTGCTGGCCATCACGGGCGGTACGACCGGCAGCTTTCACAACAAGGCGGAACAACGGCTGGGACGCCTCCGCTCCGAACTGGACTACACCAACATTGATGAGATCATGCAATCGGGATTGCACGAGTTTATCGATCAGTTCCAACTCGGACTGAATGGTGTTGGCGAAGCCATCATGCAGACATTCTTTGAAGTGAAGCCGCACGATCCCAAGGCGTTTGCAGCGCGAAAACGTCCGGGGACATCGTTCGCATAAGTTCGTTGGTCCAGGACCCCGTTCCACCCTGGAATAACCGGAAATCACGGCAATCCCCTCACACCGGGCGATTGTCCTTCCGAATGACACTGCGAGCATTGCTGTCAGACTGTTGAGTGTGCCCGCGAACAGCTTCTGGCGACTGGTGAAAAGCGAAAGTAGTTTCCATGACGATTCGCGTTGGCCTGCATCATCGCACCACGTACGCCTACGACAAACTGATCAGCCTCGGCCCGCAGTCGATCCGGTTACGCCCGGCTCCTCACTGCCGCACGCCGATTCTCAGTTATTCGCTCCAGGTCCAACCCGACAAGCAGTTCCTGAACTGGCAGCAGGATCCGTTCGGGAACTTTATCGCGCGGGCTGTCTTCCCCGATCCGACGCGGATGTTTCAAGTTGATGTGGACCTCGTGGCCGAAATGACGGTCATCAATCCGTTCGACTTCTTCCTCGAACCGGACGCGAACGAGTTCCCCTTCACTTATGACAGCTCACTTCGTCAGCAACTGTTGCCGTACCTGCAGACCTTGCCGCAGACAGAACCGCTGCGGAAGTTGATGGCCGGAATTCCCCGGAAGGTCACCGGGACGGTCGATTTCCTCGTCGACCTGAATGCCTATATCCACCACCGGGTCCGGTATGTGATCCGGATGGAGCCTGGCGTCCAAAGTTGCGACGAAACGCTGACAAAAGGCTCGGGGAGTTGTCGCGATTCCGCCTGGCTGCTCGTGCAGGTGTTGCGGCAACTGGGCATGGCCGCCCGTTTCGTCTCAGGCTATCTGATCCAGCTCAAACCCGATGTCGAAGCCCTCGACGGCCCCTCCGGTGCAGCGAGTGATTTCACCGATCTGCATGCCTGGGCGGAAGTTTTTCTGCCGGGAGCCGGGTGGGTCGGACTCGATCCCACATCGGGTCTGCTCGCTGGGGAAGGACACATTCCCCTCTCGGCCACACCGGCACCGGAATCAGCGGCACCGATCACCGGCACGCTCGATCCGTGTGAAGTCGAGTTTTCGGTCAACATGAAGATTCGTCGGGTCCTGGAAGACCCGCGCGTCACGAAGCCCTATACCGAAGAGCAATGGGCCGCGGTGGAACGCCTGGGGGGCGAAGTCGATGCCCGGCTGGCGAATGGTCCGCGCACGATGACGATGGGGGGCGAACCGACGTTCGTCTCGATCGACAATCGCGACGCCCCCGAATGGAATACCGCGGCACTGGGACCGCACAAACGGCGCGCGGCCGGGCAATTGTTCCGTCGCATGGCCGACCGATTTGCTACTGGCCCCCTGATGCACTTCGGTCAGGGAAAATGGTATCCGGGGGAGTCACTCCCACGCTGGGCACTCGGGTGTTACTGGCGGCGGGATCGTGATCCGATCTGGCAGAAGAAAGAACTCGTCGCGGAGGATGATGCCAACTACGGTGTCGATGCCGACGACGCACACGACTTCATCCATTGCGTCGCAGAGATTCTCGGCGTCACAGGCGCCCACATTCAGCCCGGCTATGAAGACGTCTGGTACTACCTGTGGCGTGAACGCAAATTGCCGATCAACGTCGATCCGTTCAAGTCGAAGCTCTCGAATGTGGAAGAGCGTGCCCGGCTGGCCAAAGTCTTCGAGAAGGGCCTTGATGCTGTGACGGGCTACGTTCTCCCGTTGCGCACGGTGTGGAATGGCTCAGGAGTTTCCCGCTGGCAATCGGGGCCGTGGTTCCTGCGGCAGGAGCGGATGTACCTGATTCCGGGTGACTCACCGATGGGCTTCCGCCTGCCCCTGGATTCGTTGCCCTGGGTGGCACCGTCTGATCTGGAGACGGACCACGAACGCGATCCGCATGCCGAACGGGAAGAACTCCCGGCGTATCGGGAGTTGTATGAACTCCGCGAGCACGGGAGTGCGATCCAGAATCGGCTGCTGAACCACATCGACGAGACTTCGGCCGAGTACGTGCATCAGTTTGCCGAATCGGCGATCGGTCGACCTCAGCCCAGTCTCAAGCGTGCCGGATCGAATGGTCACCATGGGACCAACGGACGGAGTGCGCCCCTCGATTGGACGACACCCGGTGGGCCATCACCCCTCGGTGATGCACCACTGGGGCTCGTGCGGACCGCGATCTGTGCGGAAGCCCGCGACGGGATCCTGCATGTCTTCATGCCTCCAGTCGGCCAGATTGAAGATTATCTCCACCTGCTCACCGCGATCGAGCAGGCGTCCGACAAGTTGTCGATTCCGGTTCGCCTGGAAGGCTATCCCCCTCCGTATGACTATCGTCTCGATCACTTCAAAGTGACGCCCGATCCGGGGGTGATTGAAGTCAACCTGCAACCGGCGGCGACGTGGGCCGAACTCGTGCACAACACGAATACGCTCTATGAAGAAGCCCGTCTGTGTCGACTGAGCACCGAGAAGTTCATGCTCGACGGCCGCCACACCGGGACCGGCGGGGGGAACCATCTGGTGGTCGGCGCGAGTACGCCAGCCGAGAGTCCGTTCCTGCGGCGCCCCGATCTGCTGCGGAGCTTCGTCTCGTACTGGAACAATCGGCCATCGCTGTCGTACCTCTTCTCGGGGTTGTTCATCGGCCCGACGAGTCAAGCCCCGCGCGTCGACGAAGCTCGACACGACAGTCTGTACGAACTGGAGACCGCCTTCGCGCAGATTCCGGAGAACGGCAACTGCCCTCCCTGGCTGGTCGACCGTTTATTCCGCAACCTGCTGGTCGATCTGACGGGAAACACACACCGGGCTGAGTTCTGCATCGACAAGCTGTTCTCACCCGATTCGTCGACGGGTCGGTTGGGGCTTGTCGAGTTCCGCGGCTTTGAGATGCCGCCGCATGCCCGAATGAGCCTGACGCAGCAACTGCTACTGCGGTCGTTGTTGTCGTGGTTCTGGGAGAAGCCTTATCGTCAACCGCTGGTGCGCTGGGGAACCTCACTGCACGATCGCTTCATGCTGCCGCACTTCGTCGCTCAGGATTTCACGGAAGTGCTGGGTGACTTGCAGGGGGCGGGTTTCCATTTCGATCCCGATTGGTTCGCCCCGCATTACGAGTTCCGCTTCCCGTTTGTCGGTCGTGTGACCTATCACGGGGTGCAACTCGAACTGCGGCAAGCGATCGAACCGTGGCACGTGCTGGGTGAAGAAGGGACCAGTGGCGGGACTGCGCGGTATGTCGATTCGTCGCTGGAACGGCTGCAGATCAAGTTGACGGGAATGACCGATCCGCGGTTTGTGGTGGCGTGCAATGGCCGGGCGGTCCCGTTGCATCCGACGGGGACCGCAGGCGAGTATGTCGGCGGGGTCCGTTTCCGGGCCTGGCAGCCCCCGAATTGTCTGCATCCCACGATTGGAGTCCACACGCCCCTGGTCTTTGATCTGATTGACCGGTGGAGCGAGCGGTCGCTGGGAGGCTGTACCTGGCACGTGTCGCATCCCGGCGGGCGAAGCTTCGAGACATTCCCGGTGAATGCGTATGAAGCGGAAAGCCGCCGTGTGGCGCGGTTCCTCCCCTTCGGCCACACGCCAGGGGCGATGAATGCTCCGTTGAAGGAATGTCGCTGTGAATCTCCGTTGACGCTTGATTTGCGGCAGCCAGTCTCGCATGTTGGGATTGCCGCAGCTGGTCCAGGATGGTGAGATCACACAACTGGGCCACCGCACACGTGGGGGCAGGGGAACTCTGTGCTGGTTTTTGATTGACGGGAATGCTTGATGTCTGCATCCGGTACGGTGAGCGCTCACCCGTCCCGCGCGTTGATATCATCTTATCGCCCGCCTCCATCGGTCTACGATGAACTCATCGATGCGCAGGGCTGTCTCCGGCCCGCATGGGCGAAGTTCATGTCGGGACTGGAGGATCTGGGTCCCGATCGTCTCACGCACCGCCAGCAACAATCCCAACGGCTCTTCCGCGAGAACGGCCTCACGTACAACGTGTATGGCGCATCGGCAGAGATGGAGCGCCCCTGGGAACTCGATCTCTTCCCGCTGCAGTTCTCGCTGGCAGAATGGAAGCCACTCGCCGCCGGGATTGAGCAACGCGCCCGGCTGATGAATGCGCTGATGGCCGATCTGTATGGCCATCAGCGGTTGTTGCAGACCGGCGTGTTACCGGCATCGATCCTGTTTCAAAGTCCTGGCTGGCTGTTGCCCTGTGCGGGGATTCAACCGCCGGGGGGCGTGTACCTGCACAGTTACGGCGTGCAGCTGGCGCGGGGTGTCGATGGGAACTGGGTGGTCCTCAGCGATCGGACGCAGGGAGCCTCCGGTGCGGGGTACCTGGTCGAAAACCGCATCATTGCCTCGCGGACGTTCCCGAAAGAGTTTCAGGATTTACGGATCGTCCGCCTGGCTTCGTTCTACAAACGGCTGCAGGAAACGTTGCGGGCCCTCTGTCAGCGGCATGGCGACGACCCACGCGCCGTCTTGCTGTCACCCGGACCTGTCAGTCCGCGGTACTTCGAAGACGTCTACCTCGCGCGTTACCTCGGGTATGCCCTCGCAGAAGGGGATGACCTGACGATCCGTCGCGATGGTGTCTTCTTGAAAACGCTGGGAGGGTTGGAGCCGGTCGACATCATTTTGCGGCGGGTTCGCGATGTCGACTGCGATTCGCTCGACCTGCGATCGGACACCGGGGCGGGTGTCGCCGGGCTGGTGCAGGCAACCCGTCTCGGGCAGGTGACGATCGCCAATGCGCTCGGTTGCTCGGTGCTCGAAACACCGGTGCTGGGTGCGTTTCTGCCCGGGCTCTGCCGGTTTCTGCTGAATGAAGATCTGATTTTGCCCTCGATCCCCACCTGGTGGTGCGGCGATCCGCGGGATTTGGCGTTCGTGCAGGCCAATTTCGAACAGCTCGTCATTCGACCGGCGTTCCGCCAGCGTCCGAACCAGGCCAAGCTTCCCGCTGCAGACGGGGTTCGTCACAGTTGGACTGTCGCGACGCTTTCAGTCGCCGAACGGCAGACACTCTTCAGCGCGGTCGCTGCCCGTCCGCAGGAGTTTATTGCCCAGGAACCGATTGTCGCATCGACGGCTCCCATCTGGGATGGTCAGACCCTTCAACCCTGGCATGTGACGTTGCGAACGTTCGCCGTGGCGAGTGGACGGGGCTATCAGGTCCTACCCGGAGGCTTATGCCGCGCGGCACCGAACCTGGAGATCCTCGCGGAGTCGATTACAGCCGGTCAGCGCAGCAAAGATGTCTGGGTCCAGTCAGACGCCCCGGTCGATCAAACATCGCTGCTTCAGGCCGTGGGGGCCGACCTGGAACTCCGCCGCAGTCCGAACGATTTGCCCAGTCGTGCTGCCGACCATCTGTTCTGGCTGGGCCGCTGGATGGAGCGGATGGAAGCGCTGGTGCGTCATTTGCGCAGCATCGTGGTCCGATTGACGAGTGAACTCCAACCGTCGGGTGCGGCCGAAATGGCCGTATTGGTGAAGGCCCTGGCACCGAGTGAAGCCCAACGGTTTGACCTCACGGCCCAGGACGAGGATGGACTCTGGGAGCTGATCCGCCGAGAAACGTGGTCGTTCCTGACCGATCTGAAACGTGAGGGCTCGCTGGTGCAATCGCTGCGGGCTGCCCAATCGGCAGCAGCGATTGTGCGCGATCGGCTTTCGGTCGATGGCTGGCGGATCATCAGCCAGTTGGAATTCCGTGTGGCATCCGCTGATGATGAAGATCTCGCCCAGACGCTGGTCCCCTTGAATCAGCTGCTCCAGGGGATCTCGGCGTTTCATGGTCTCTGCAGTGACAGCATGACCCGGGGACCGAGCTGGCGGTTCCTTGATATGGGACGCCGGATTGAACGTGCAGAGCAACTGCTGCGATTGATGAGGGGGATCCTCGTCGATGCCCAGTCGGATATTCTGCCACGGCTGGAAGCGATGCTGGAGATTGCCGACAGTTCGATGACCTACCGTTACCGCTATCGGACGACGCTGCAACTCCCAGCCGTGCTTGACTTGTTACTGGCGGATGAAGGGAACCCACGGGCAGTTGCCTTCCAGATGGCCACGCTGGCCGATCACTTGAAGCAGCTGGCAACGATCCGCACCAGGGTCTCACTCGATGAGGAACAGGCGATCGTCCTCGAAGCCCAGGCTGACATCCGCCTGACGGATATGGATGGTCTCTGTGAAATCAGCGATCAGGATGACCGACCGCAGTTGCGGGTTTTCCAGGCGCGGATGGATGCACGACTTCAAGACCTCTCTGAAGGCTTGATGCATGTCTACCTGACGCATACCGCCAAGCCCCAGCGGCTTTCGCCAGAGCCGCTGCCGCCGGAGGATCAGCCGTTATGATCTACCACGTCCGGCATACCACCACATACAAATACTCACAATCGGTGCTGCTCAGCTGGAATCAGGCGTGTTTGCAGCCCCGATCGTTCTTCGGTCAAACGGTGGGGGATTTCCAGCTGGAGGTCGAACCAGAGCCATTAACGCGACGTCCGTGGACCGATTACTTCGGCAATCGCATCTGGTATCTGGCGTTCGACCAGTTGCACACCCGCCTCTCGATCACAGCCCGCAGTCGCGTCGAGAGAACGGTCGAACCTCCGCTGCAACTTTCCGGACCTTCCTGGGAAGAGACGCTGAACCAGTTGCGCAATCCGGCTGATCTGGAGACTCGCGCCGCCTGCCAGTTTCGCTACGACTCCCTGTTTGTCCCCATGCTACCGGAGACCTTGGAATACGCCCGGGTCAGTTTCACTCCACATCGTCCGCTCCTGGACGCGGTGCGTGATCTGACGTCGCGGATCTATCGAGATTTTCGCTACCAGCCGGCAATCACGCACTGGAACACGCCGATTGCCGATGTTTTTCGGAACCGCCGCGGGGTCTGCCAGGACTTCTCGCAGCTTGCTCTGAGCTGCCTCCGCGGAGTTGGATTGGCCGCCCGTTACGTGAGCGGGTATCTGCTGACCGATCCACCACCAGGGGAACCGAAACAGGTTGGGTCAGATGCGTCACACGCCTGGTTCTCGGTGTATTGCCCCGGTGTGGGCTGGTGTGACTTCGACCCGACGAACAACTGCCAGCCGGGAAACCGCCACGTGACCACCGCCTGGGGGCGCGACTATGGTGATGTTTCGCCCGTCCGCGGTGTGCTGGTCGGGGGGGGGCCTCACCTCATGAAAGTTGCGGTCGATGTCACGCCCGAGCCGCCAGCAGCGCCTGCGCACGCCGCTTCAGGCATGCCCGGCGCTCCACTCGAGTAATCGCCGGCAACGGCGTTACGTCAACTGGAGATGCTCCAACGCGGCTTGGGGTGTCATGATGTAGCTCGTGTAGAACTCACCGAACTCGCCGTAACGAGCCGACGCGGTATCGAAGCGCATCGCGTAGACGATGTCCTTCAGATAGAGCGGGGTCCGCCCCCACAGCGTGACGCCCCACTCCCAGTCATCGAGTCCGGTCGATGAGGTGATGAGCTGCGAGACTTTCCCAGCAAACTGCATGCCGCTGGTCGCATGCTCGGCCATCAGTTCGCTGCGCTTGCTGAACGGTTCCTGATACCAGTTCGCGAGGGGATGCCGAGCTTTGTTCATCGGGTAGAAGCAGGTCACCGGCCAGTCAGGAAAATCGGGATAGAGCCGCTGCTTGTTCATCATTGGCAGCCGCTGCTCATACGCCCGGACCTTCGCCGCATAAGCGGGATCCGACTCCGAGACACCTTCATGGCGAAGCCGCGCCGAGTATTGCTCGACCGTCGGCACGTATTCCGAGATTTCCGTCAGCGAGACGAACGAGTAGGTCGGCACAAAGACTGTCCCCAGCGGACTGGAACGGACTCCCTGGCGGACGGCATCAATCAGCAGCGGATCCGGATCCATAATCATCAGGCCGAGGTCGGCCTTATGCCCGGAGACGACCGAGGTTTGCAGCCGTTGCGGTGCACCGGGCCGTTGCGGATCGAGTAGATGGACCAGTACATCGGCCCCGGCCTGCCGTTGTTCGACGGAGAGTTGTGCCCACGCGGCCTGATCGACGCGATAGTACAAATGCAGGCAATGCCAGCCTTCGGTCAGTTTCGGGCTCGGGTCAGGAAGATTGGCGGGAACATGGGGCGGACGGCTCACGGGCAGGCACTCATTCTTTGAGGGGGATTCGGGGGATGACTTCAGTGATGCATCTGGAATTTATCGGTCAGGTCTTCTCTTCGCCGAAGAGTTCCGGCTTGGGATAACCCGCCCAGACGAGAGGCTTCGCGGCCATCGCCAGTTCGCCTTTTTCCAGCAGACCCAGAATGTGGATGATCGTCGGATTTGTGGGGAGTTCGCGTTTCAACCGGGCGACCACATCCGGAGGGACCAGCGTCTGACCCGGACCGGGTTCGCCTTCGAGGAAGGCCCGCTTCTGGTCGAAGACCGCCCAGAAGATCGTCCGCGGATGACTCTTGGCACCATCGCGGGCTTTGACCGCCTCGCCACCCTTGCTGCGATTCCCGTTCACGCGATACATCTCGCGCCGCTCGAAAATAATCGCGATGACATTCCAGTCTTTGCCGCCGAACCAGCTCATGCGGTCAGTCTCCTGAGACGTAAGATCAGCCTTCGAGTTGTAACCGGTTCGGTGTCGATTCGCCACCGGTCAGCCCGAGGTGTCTCTTCTGAAAGGGAGCGTTTCCCACGGGTCGATTGTGACCGGCGACTCGACACGTCAGAATCTGAGGACTCTCTTCTTGCACAAGGATCGTTGCGATGATCTGCCGCGTACATCTGGTCTGGGTCATGACAGGGGCAGTGACCCTCGTCGGCTGTGGCGCACCAGCGTCACCACCACCGATCGACCGGCCTCCGTCCAGTATCAAACTGGGAGAAGCCGAAGAGACGATGCCCGCGGAACCGCCGAAACAGGCGGAGGAACCAATGCCCGTCGAAGCGGCGACTCTTGCGTTGCAATTCCAGTCCTGGGATGAGACTCAGAAGCTCATCGGTCAGCATTCGGGCAAGATCGTTGTGGTCGATCTGTGGTCCACGTCCTGCATCCCTTGCTTGCGTGAACTGCCGCATCTGGTGGCCCTGCAACAGCAGCATGGTGACAAGCTCATCGGCGTCACGGTCAGTTGCGACTACGTCGGCATCAAGAAGAAGCCGGCCGAGTCGTATCGCGAGAAAGTCACGGAGGCACTCGTCGGTCTGAAGGCCGACAAGTTAACGAACATCCTCTGCACCGACCCGGCTGATGACTTCTTCGCCGCGGCCAATCTCGACGCGATCCCGGCCGTCTTCGTTTACGACCGGACCGGAAAACTCGCTCACCGGTTCGATAACCGGACGGGTGACGGTGATGAAGGCGTGTCTTACGAAAAGCAGGTCATCCCCGCCATCGAAAAACTGCTGGCAGAATGAGCCAGTGTGCGTCCGCCGGGGCTTCCGCGCAGCTTATGCGGCGGGCGCTTCGCTCGCCTTCTCTGCGGGGTGTGCGAACCGTTCCAGCAGCGTCGAGCTGAACTGCAAGTCGGGTGACAGGCAGGGGTGCTTGTATTGCTCGACACTGCCTCCGAGTCGCGATTGGCGTTGCAGCTGAAAGCGGCGCCAGGTTCCATCGGGCAAGGCTTGGGCGCGCAGTTCGCCCAACCGACCGGTTGCGCGTTTCTCGCCATACTCACAGTTAATTTCGCCGAGCATCTGATCGACAGTCGTCACGAGTTGCCGTGCCAGCGAAGTGTGCGGCAGATCCCCCGCTTCAAAGTGCAGCCGATAATAGGGGAGTTCATCCCAGACCGGCGAGACCGTGAAGTACGAGAGATCAAGCCGCAACCGGTGGAGGCTGGTGCGGACGGCCTGTACCACTTGCGACTCGGCGATTTTCTCGCCTGTGAGGTTCGCGATGTGCGCTCCCTTGTGCAGAAACTCCAACCGGGGTGTGGTCCCATGGAAGCCCGTGCAACGCACGACATCGCGAATGTTGTATCGATAGAGCCCGGAGGCGGTTGTCAGCAGAATGTAGTAGGTCCGATCGGCTTCCAGCTCATGGGCCTGCAGGACAGTCGGCTGCGTCGAGTCGTACTCGTCTTCCGGGATGAACTCAAAGAAATGCGTGCCCACATCCAGATGACCATCGGCCCGGCCATCCTGAAACGGAATCGTCATCCGGCCTTCGCTCGCTGACAGTCCGTGATCGCGGACCGCCACATCGCCGAAATATTTCCGCATGTTGGAGAGGTACGCACCCGCGCTTCCGCCGGTCCAGACTCCGACCAGCGCCAGTTCAGGCCAGACATCTTGCGGTGCCAGCCGCCCGGTCTGTTGTACGAGTGCCTCGAGCGCTTTCGCCCGTTTCCGATCTGCCCGGCAACGCCGTTCCAGGGGACGGCGAACGCCGGTCGGTAAGGCGTCTGCCACTGCCAGCGTCCCATCGGCGATATCGCGAATCAGTCGCTCGCGCTCGCGGTCCATGAGCTTGCCGAGATGGACCAGGGTGCTGGGATTCGCTGTCATCACCAGGCCGATGTGCGGGTTGGCAATCGAGAGTCGCAGCGCGGTGTAGTACTTCGCATCGGGCTCATGAATTTTGGCGACTTCGAGCGGAACCGTGTACATCCCGCGCACGATCGGGCTTTGCATCGCTCCGACGAGACCGCTGATGTTGCCGCAGGGTGTCCCACCCGGCGTTCGGAACTGATCGTAATCGCTGCTGAGCTGCACAATGTCCAGGGTGTGCATTGAGGGATGTGCGTCGAAGGCTTTGATCCCCCAATGCGACCAGCCCCGGCGGTAATCTTTCATAAAGGCATCGGTGATCGGGATGAACTTCGACTCGGCAGTGGTTCCACTGCTGAGCGTGAACATCATCAACCGGTTCTTGGGACCGAGCAGGGCGCTCGTTTCGCCGCGTTTCAGTCGTTCCACGTACGGGCGATAGGTCTCGAAGTCGCCGATTGCGACGGCGCTGCGAAAGTCCTGGAGGGACATCCCGGGACGGAGACCACGTTCCCGGGAAAAATCACTGTCTGCGTTCAGCGACAGGATGCGATCCAGCGCTTGTCGCTGCCAGTTGGCGCACGCTTGCGACTCGGCAAGGTAACGGGCCACTTCGCGACGAAGTCGGCTTTTGAGGGGATACCCAAGGTAGGGGCGAAGTGAGCGAAGCATGGGCACCCTGCGGTCGGTGCGCAGCTTCAGCCATTCGTGGCTCTGGCTGTTCGGAGAGTGTTTCGTCACAACCGCATGTGACGAAACCGCCAAGGCTGGCGGTGCGATGGCGAACCATCGCCGTGAACGACCAGAAACCGCGAGACGAGCTTAGACTGCGTATTGGCAACCAAACCGCAACAAGTCCGTCCCGGGCGCGTGCTGCACCTCGTACGGCCTCCGCAGCACGAAGAACCACGCGCAGACGAAATTACTTCTTCTTGGCGGCTTTCTTCTTATCGTCCTTGCCGCCCGCTGCGTCTGCAGCTTTCTTTTTCTTCTTCTTGCCGACCACGAGCTTGACGATGCGCAACTTCGGCAGCCCAAAGGGGCTACGCCCATCGGCCCACTTATCGTCGGCCTTCATCGCCGCGATGCGTTCCTGGCGTTGGAGGACGTTACGGGTCCGCGCGAGGCGACCCTTCCGCTTCAGGCTCTTGTCGATCGTCACAGCTACACGCCCTTCCGTCTCGGACAGGCATTTCCTGCCGATTCGGGTCACACAAAAAGAGAACCGAGCCGTTCGACCTTGGCCGCCCCGACTCGCCATGCCTTCCGGCACACGCCCCAGTCCGTCGACTGGGGAAGAACGCGAGAGTTTAGCTGGACGGACAGATGTCTGCAACTCTCCCCCCGCTGTTGTGCCGATCAGACTCCTGTTCTATCGATTTCAGCGATTACCGTGAATGTGCGCAATCTGATGAAGATGCGGGAAATGTGGGCGAGTCTTGGGCTAGGCTTGTCGTTCGAACATTGGTAGAGTCCCGCACTCGGGTGCCCACCCGGCTTCGGAGTTCACGATCTTGCGTCAGTCTGGTGTCTGGTTTGCAACCGTACTTGGCTTGGCTGCGTGCCTTGGGCTACCGGCTGCTCTCCGTGCGCAGGTCGTTTCTGAACCCCTGGAATCGATCTCGGACACTCCGCTGATCGACCCGGTGACGTTGTTTGACGACAGTGAAGAACCAGTCGTTGCCTTGGGACAGCTGCCGTCCCTCCCTACGTACGATCAGCCTGCCGAGCCGTGGACGATTTCTCTCATGCCGGGAGGACTGCTCTACCGCTCGTATGCCGCGGCGGAACGCGATCCGCGGCTCTCGACAACCTGGCTGTGGGACCAGCAGGGGAATGTCGTCTGGGATAGTGCCCTCGGGGGGCGTGTCGGTTTAGTCCGGTTCGGAAATTCCAGCGCGACCAATCCGGAAGGTTTTCAGCTGGATGTCGAAGGGGCCGCCTTCGTGCGGCTACTTCCTCAGGAAGAGCGTGATGTCGGGGCGGTCGATTTTCGGGCGGGGATTCCGCTCACCTACCGTGAAGGCCCCTGGCAAGCCAAGTTCGGCTATTACCACATCAGTTCGCATCTGGGAGACGAATTTCTCCTCAAACACCCCGGCTTCAACCGTCTGAACTATGTTCGCGACTCGCTGGTGGCGGGTGTGGGATATTTTCCCGTGCCGGAAGTCCGAGTCTACTTTGAAGTGGGCTGGGCGGTGATTTTCACCTCGGGTGGTGCTCAGCCCTGGGAAATTCAGACCGGCTTCGAGTACGACGATCATCAGCCGACAGGTGTTCGCGGTGCCCCGTACTTTGCTCTCAATATCCACTTGCGGGAAGAGGTCAACTGGGGCGGCAGTCTGAACATGCTGGCCGGCTGGCAATGGCGGGGCGATACCACCGACCACGTCTTCCGCATCGGCCTGCAGTTCTATAACGGGAAGAACGCCCAGTATTCGTTCCTGCAGGACAACCAGCAACTCCTCGGGTTTGGTGTCCGGTACGATTACTGACCCGCAGAACCGGGTGATCGGCTGAGGTGACGAAAACAGCGGCCCGGCATCTTCCAGGATGCCGGGCCGCTGATCATTTTGCTTGGCCTGCGTGCGGTCGTTACGCGATCAATTCGTGGATGCCAGCGACCGACGGATCGGCAATCGGGAGTTCGCGGCCGTCGACGATGAAGGATTTGCCGGTATCGACACCGACACCACGCAGGTACGTGTGGAACAGCATACCGTGGTCGACCTTACGATCGATGACCTCGGTCCCGTTGTCGTTCGTCTTGCCAATGATTGCGCCGGGCTGAATCTTCGCCCCGCCAATGAGGACCGACCACGCCTTCGACCAGTGATCGCGACCGTAGTACACATTGATGTTCGGCGTGCGACCAAACTCGGAAAGCACCACGACGAGTGTGTTCTTCAACAGGCCGCGATCATGCAGATCGCCGATCAGTGTCGAAAACGGCCGATCGAATTCACCGAGCTGTTCGAGGTGGAAAATGAAGTTCTCGTTGTGTGAATCGTAATTGCTGTGCGTCACCTGGACGTAGTTAACGCCGTGCTCGATGAGCCGTCGGGCAAGCAGGCATTGCCGACCGAGGTCGTGCTTGCCGTAGCGTTCGAATTCCTTTTCCGGTTCTTTGGTGACATCGAAGACGTCGCGCTGGGCGAGCATCTGGGCCGCCTGCTCGTAACTGTAAGTGTAGGCTTCGGTACGGGCCGTGCGGCGGCGGGAGAAGAACTGGTCGTCCAGCTGCTTGCGGAAAGCCTGCCGGCTGGCATCCATCGCTTCGGTGAGACCATCGGGGCGGGTGGTGTTGGCCGGGGCCTGCCCACTGAGGACGAGGCTGGCGTACTTCGGACCGAGGTACGCGGCATCGTTGCTGCGACCGCCGCCACCACTCGGCTGCACGATGACGTGGCCCGGCAGTCCCTGAGTCTCGGACGCCAGTGCCTTCGCGGCGACCGCGCCCAGCGTCGGATAATCGGCGGCAGGCGTTTTCCGTCGGCCGTGGAGCATCATGTAGGCTCCCTTGCCGTGATCGTCTTCCGCGGTATTCACGCTGCGGACAATCGCGAGGTGATGCATCTGCTTCGCGGTTTCGGGGAGCAGTTCCGAGATGTGCATCCCCGGGACCGAAGTCGGGATCGCGCGGAACGGTCCGCCGGTGTTCGTTGCGGGCTTGGGGTCCCACGTCTCTAACTGACTGACTCCGCCGTGCATGTTGAAGACCAGCATCCGCATTTGACCAGCCGCGAGCTGGTTGGCGAGGGCGGCGGGCATTGCGCTGCCGCTGAGGCCCAAGCCGGTCGCCATGCCGAGTCCGGCCGCCATCTGGCCGAGAAACTGCCGACGGGCGATGCCGTGTTCTGCCGAGTTGCAAGCGTAGTGTGCACGCATGGCTGATCCTGATCTGTTGATCGTTCCGGACCGGGTTGGCCGAGAACGCTGTTGGGCATGAAACTCTGGGTCACACAAGTCCGTTAGTGATTGAACCGAAACTCGGCGGACGCTAACAGCGCCCAGGCGATTTCCTGCAAGGCGACCGGACGATCGTTCGGGCGGGCGGCCAGGTAGGCCACGACCTGATTCACTTCCGCGTCGGTCGCCGGTCGCGACAACGCGGAGAGGTAGATTTCGTCAGCCATCGGCCGGGGTTCAGTGATCAGGTTGGCCCGATTCGCGAGCGTCTGAGCCCAGCCGCGGACATTGCCCCCGTTCGCTACGAACAGGGCCTGGTCCGCTGTCGCGAAGAAGATGTCCTGCGGTTGGCCCCCGGCGGACGCATACAGGCTGATGAACTGGGCCGTGGTCCCCCGGAGTTTTTCGCGAGTGAGCTGTGCGACCAGGAAGGCCCGTTGTGCGGCCTGAGCCGGATCTTTCGCCGCGGCTTCCTTCGTCAGCGTCTTCTCGACTTCGGTCTCTGCCGTATTGCGGTAAGAATCGATGATCGAGCAGGCTTCCATCAGCGACCACGCAAATTGTTCGGGGGTCAGCGGTTTCACCGCGCGGCACAGCGATTGATTGGCCCACGCTTCCGCGAGGTCCTGCCAGTTCGACTGCAGCGTGCCACGGGCACTTGTGAGCTGCGCTTGTGCAGTTCGCAGACTCGTTGTTTTTTGTTCGACGGTCTGCTTCCGCGTGGCCAGTTCCGCTTCGGCCGCCTGCTTCTGTTGTTGCACGGCGGTCATCTGCGAGGTCGCCGTCTGCATCTCAGCGGTCCGGGTCGTCAGGGTCTGCTCGGCTCCCTTCATCGCGACGGCAAGCGGTTCCTGTTTCGACTTCAAGGCCGTCAGTGCGGCGGTCAATTCGGCGTCGTTCGGTAACGCGGTGAGGGCGGTTTCTGTCTTTGCAGCGGCTTCATTGACGGTCTGGGCCAGCGTTTGTTTCTCCGTGAAATCAACCTTCGCCGCTTCCAGTGTCTGGCTTGCTGCCGTCAGGACCTTGGTGGCTTCCGCGACAGCGGCGACTTTCGCGGCGACTTCGGCTTCCTGCGGTGGAATCGCCTGTTGCGCTGCGGCGAGTTCGGTTTGCGCTCCCGTCGTCGCCTGTTCCGCCTGTTGCACGGCCGTTTGTTGAGCGCCGTACGCGGTGTATTGCAGCCAGGCAGTCTTCTGAGCGGTCAGGGCCTGTTTGGTCCGTTCCGCTGTCAGGGTCTGTTCGCGGAGAGCCGCCCATTTGGCTTTCGCCGCTTCCCAGGGGGCCGACACTTCGACGAGTTGAGCATACGCGGCTTCGGCTGCATCGACAGCCGCGGTCCACTTCACCACGGCAGCATCGACCGCGGCGGTCTGATCGGTCGCCGTCTTTTGCAGCGCTGCCAGCTCGGCATTTGCCGCTGCGACTTTCTTCGTAAAGATTTCGGCCGCCTGTTTGACCTCGGCGTCATTGGGAAGTGCTTTCAACGCCTCAGCGGCTTTTGTGTTCGCATCCGTCAACGTGGTGATGACACCCTGCTTTGCACTCACTGCGGCCTGTGTTTTCGCGAGCGCTGCACGGGCATCGGTGACTGGCTTCTGGGCCGCGATCGCCGCCTGGACCGCGTCGCGATGGGCTTTGTCTTTTTCTTCGGTCGCTTTCTGAGCGGTCTTGGCTTCTTCGTAGGCGGCCGTTTGAGCGGTTTTCGCGGCATCGACCGCAGCCATCACGGGACCAAGTGCCGTCTCGATCGCCGGCAGCCGTTCCGCAGCCAGAGCGAGGCGGGCAGCGGGATCGGCCGGGAGGTCGAACGAACGCTGATACGCCTGCGTCAGCACCAGTTGCCTGACGAGGCTCTTCACATCGAACTTGGCCGCAACCAGTTCCTGCGTAATCAGATCGAGCACTTCAGGATAGCTCGCCGGGTTGTGCGGATGATGCATGTCCGGCGGGTAGACGAGTCCTCGACCAAACACGAAGCCCCAGACGCGGTTCGCAATGTTGCGATTGAACGCCGCGTTCTGACCGTTGGTCGCCTGAGTCGCCAGCAGTGTTCGACGACTGTGTTTGGCGACAGGACGCACCTTATCGGCCGGGGGGACGATGTATTCGTCACCGAGGCGGAAATGCGGCTCATCGAGTTCCAGGCCACCGATCAATCGCGGTCGCGAACGGCTCGCGTCACCCGTGAAGACCGATTTGTACTCGGCCAGTCCGTCGGCCCGTTCCCCGAGCAGCCACTTCTTATTCGGTTCGTCATTGAAGGCGACCGTGCGGTTCACAGCCGCGAAGAGCCCGTAATAGTCGGACTGGGCGTAATGCTCGACCAGTGGATGATCGTGACACTGGGCACACTGCAGGTCGACACCGAAGAACATGCGGCCGACATCGCGGGTCATCAGGTTCGGTTCAGCATCTCGATCGAGAAAAAACTTCGCAGCCGGGCGAGTCACGGGATCGGTCCCATCCGCTGTCAGAATCTCGCGGGCCAGCTGGTCCCACGGCCGATTCTGTTGCCAGGCGGTCTGCAGATACTTCAACCATTCTGGATGAGGAATGTGTTTGTCGGCCCGCCGTTCCATCAGCATCACGTCGTAGAGTTCCGCCCAGTACAGGGCGAAGCGTGGATCAGCCAGATACCGATTGACGGTCAGTTCACGCTTGTTTGGCGTCGCATCGGCGAGAAAGGCGCGGACTTCTGCCGCGGTGGGGGTCATGCCGACCAGGTCGAGGGAAAGCCGTCGCAGGAATTCCGCATCCCCAGCCAGTGGCGACGACGGTCCCGTCTGCTGAGCTTCTATCAGCCGATCAATCCGCACGGCTAACGGTTCTTGCGCAGTCAACGTCACTGGCAGCAAGAAACAACCGGCGAACCAAAGCACGACCTTGTGCAATTGCGGCGGGTTCGACATGGCGGGCATCCGAGGCGGGAACTAATCAGCGGTTCTCTATATGATCGTTCCTTAACGTCTGTTCGTCAACCGGAAAGGACGACGGCACAGGAGATTCGGGAAGAAAGTCCGCTGCTGGAATGGACAGAGGCGGGCCGCTTCGGCGAGAGTGGATGAACTGCTCGGCGTGTAGGCAGAGAGGTCTGCTGGTAGAGGTGGCCGGATGCCGGTCCCCTCTGGATTCAAGCGTGTCCTGCGATCCGCTCATCACGCGGAGCGTGATAGCTACTTTGGAGTTACGTTGAACGACCGGAGCGGACGCTTCGGTCATCCCGAGTGCGAGCGGTGACATGCCACTGCGGCCGTTTCATCCATCCCGTCGCCAGTTTCTCCGTGGGGCCGCGGGGCTGACGCTGCCGTTGTTGTCGCAACTTCGATCGTTGCCGGGTGCAGAGACGCCGGGCCGGGCGAAAGCGTGCGTCTTCATCTTTCTGTTTGGTGGGCCGAGCCAGCTCGATTTGTGGGACCTCAAGCCGCGTGCGCCGCGGGAAATTCGAGGCGAGTTTTCTCCCATCGCCACAAACGTCCCGGGTCTCGAGATTAGCGAGCATCTGCCACACCTGGCCGGAGTGGCGGACAAGTTTTGTCTGGTCCGCTCGATGACGCACAAGATGAACGTGCATGGTCCCGCGTGCAGCGAAATCTACAGCGGTCGCGAATACTTCGGCCCACCCGTCACCGATCAGGCGACCCCGCTGGACTGGCCGTCGATCGCGTCACTGGTGCAGCGTTACGGACACTCTGCGAGTGGTTTACCAGCGTCGGTTGTGCTTCCGTGGTACACGCAGTTTGTCGGGCAGGATCGCCGCATCGCCGGGCAGACCGGTGGCCGGATGGGAGACGAATTCAATCCGTTCCTCGTCGAAGGAGATCCGACCGATCCCGACTTTCACTTCGCAGGACTGGAGTTCCCGCCCGCGATGACGTTCGATCGACTCGCTGCGCGATCACAACTGGGTCGCCTTCTTGCACAGGTTGGACCGGCACCACGGGCTGCGGAACCGCTCAGCCGCTGGGATCAGCATACCGCGGCCGCCTTTGCGACCCTGGAACGTGCGGGGAATGCCGGGGCGTTCGACCTGCGACGCGAACCGCGCGCAGTGCGGGATCGGTACGGCTGGTCGACGTTCGGGCAAAGTCTGGTCGCTGCGCGTCGTCTGGTCGAAGCGGGCATCCCGCTCGTCACGGTGAACTGGGACGATGACAGTCGCAGCGATAAGGTGTCGCCCCACTGGGATACCCATCACAAGAACTTCGAGCGGCTGAAGACGATCCTCTGCCCCCCCTTCGATGTCGCATTGGCCGCGTTTCTGCGCGACCTGAGTGAACGCGGCCTGCTCGACTCGACGCTGGTGGTGGTCTCCGGAGAATTCGGTCGCACGCCGCGGGTGGGACTCATTACACAAAACGGGATGACCGAAAGCACAGGTCGCGACCACTGGCCGCATGCCTTTACGGTTCTACTGGCGGGAGGCGGTGTCCGCGGCGGACAGGTCTACGGGGCGACGAATGCCTCCGGCGGCTATGTCGCTGATCGACCCGTCACGCCGGCGGATCTTTCGGCCACCGTCCTCACGCATCTCGGCATCGACCCGGCGCTCGAGTACCACGATCGCTTTCAGCGCATCCCGCAACGCCTCTCGGAAGGGCGGGGGATCAAGCTGGGGTGAATGGAGGCTGTCTGGACTGTGCGCTCAGCGCCAGTCAGAGCGCCGATGACCGTCAGACCAGTTCCCCGGAGCTCGTGAGCACTTCCCATCGATGCAGAGGCAAGTCTGCTCAGCGTTTCCATGGAAGCCATTGAGATAGGAAGCGATTCACTCTGGACAGCGCAGCAACACCGATGGCGCTGCGGGTGGGTAGCGGATCGCCAGCAGCATTTTTGGTCAGATCAACCCAGTAGACACTTTCAAACCCCACCAGCTCATTCGAGACGGGGGTTTCGAGCATGACGACCCCGCGCTTGCCCACAACATTTCCAAGAATCGCAAGAACAACTTGTCTGTCATCGACCTTGTCACCCGGGCCGACGACTCGATACAGCTTTCCGTTGACCCGTGCGTAAACTGTCGGGAGCGCATAGTTTGTAAAGGCTTCGAACATCATGTCGCCTTGAGCGGTGACGCTGATGACACTGAAACGACTGAACTGTCCGCCTCCGGGAGCCGACGAACCCGGAGCGACGATGGTCTGGGTTCCCTGGGTGAGCAGGTTGTAACTGAAAATTCCGCCATTTAACGTTGAGTAATACACAACATCGCCCTGGATGGTGACCGAAACGAACAGATCCGGGCCGAGCAGCCGGTTGACGCTGGTTCCGTCGGCGATGTAAATGGAATAGCTTGGAATCCCGTTTGTCAGTTTCAGGCCGATGAACAATAGTCGATCGCGCAACGCATCCGACTGGAAAACAGGTGATGTGACGTCGTCGAAATTCTCTGCGGTGACATTCACGTACTCCTTGAATGTCGATCCGTTAAACATGCGGATGAACTTTTCATCGCCTTCCTCAAACAGGCAAACGTATTTGCCGTTCGAATAATCCAGAAGACTGAAAGGACGGTCGTTCGGCGTGGAGTGCAAGAGACTTGTTGTTGTTCCGTTATTGAGGAACAGGCCGTACTCTGCCCCGGGTGGGTAATAGGCAACGAACGCCGCCGCACCGCCTTCGATCATTGGGTATCCGGGAAATCCCCAGTACTCGCTCTCCAGAGAGTTGTAATCGAACAGGGCGATTTCCTGGATGTTGCCGGTTCCGGACCATCGGTAAACACCCTCGCTGTTCGTACTACCATTCATTGCCGTGTTCGACTCGAAGACGATGTTCGTGCCATCGGTTTCGGCGGAACCGACCCCATCGAAGGTCGCCCCATTGGGAGCTGGATCACCCGCGCGAGAGATCTTCGTCAGCAACAGTTCCGGTCCCGTGCTGCACCCTGCGAAAAGCGTCAGAATCAGCCCGGCAACTGCGAGAGATCTGGTGGGATACATCGAGTTCGATATCCTGAGTCTGTGACTGACTTGAGCTGGTGTGAATCTCGGTGCTCAACACCGTGGCGACTCACGTTAGCCTTGCTCCGGACTGCTTGCAACCGTGCGTTACAGGCAAAGAACGCACGCTCTTGGGAATCGAATGGAACGGTGGACGCGAGCCAAGAGCTTGTCCGATTGAAGAGCACCATCCCGATCATCACCCGTGACCATCAGTGCGTCTGCTCACTGGAGCGACCGCGGCTGGTTTGCAGGCAATCAGTTGGAACTCGACCATTTCCTCGCCAAGGAAGCGGTTGATGACTGGTTGGAACGCGAGAGAGCAGACCGGGGTCCGCGCGCAGATGAAAACATGACCCCGATTCTGTCTGAACGGCAACCATCGGTTGCTCGTCGAGTCTGTCCTAAGTCTTGTTTCAGTCACGGAGCGAAACGACAACGCCTCGCCGCAAGTCGCTGTAAATCCAGCGATTGCGGCGAGGCGTGTTCGTCGAGCGGAGAGGGCGGGATTCGAACCCGCGGTAGAGTTTCCCCCACGCCGCATTAGCAATGCGGTGCTTTCGGCCGCTCAGCCACCTCTCCAAGGCGTACGCACTCTAGCAGAGTCACCCCGGAGATGCCAAGTCTTTCACCAAGAGCATTTTCGGTGACATTCGAGGACTGTCCGCCCCCGAGTACCGCTTCCCTCTGCCGGACGCGTTCGGGGAAAACCAGCCCCGTCGAGATAGGATCAGAGCGGCTGGGTGGCGGTGCTGCAATAGGCGTAGTAGCACTCCGCGGCCAGTTCGAGCTGATCGACCGCGATCCACTCGTCTTTGGTATGGGCCTGGGCGATATCGCCGGGACCGAAAACCACGGCGGGGACTCCGACGGCGGCAACGCGTGATGCATGGGTCCCGTAAGGAACGCCCAGTTTCGTCCGCTGGCCGGCGATGGGAGCAATCGCCTTGAGAAGTTGGTCGGCCAACGGATGATTGTCATCATCCCCGAGAGCCGGACTGCTGATATACGGGGCACCGTGTTCGACGGGAAAATCGAGGCGTGACTCGAGGAACTGCTGCACGGCCGGGATGACGTCCGCGCGGTCTTCGCCGGGGATCACCCGCCGGTCGATGTCGATCGAGCAGTGATCCGGAACGATGTTCGGACTGCTGCCGCCGGCAATCAAACCGACACTCAGCGTCGCTGGTCCGCAGAGCGGATGGGCCGGACGCAGTCCGGGCAGAATGGTCGCATAGTCTTCGAGGGCCGCGAGCACATGGCCCATGCGATAGATCGCGCTGATGCCGTCCGACGGTCGCGAACTGTGACACGCGCGTCCCGCAGTGTGAATCTTCCAGCGGATAGCCCCACGATGGGCAACGACGACATCCAGCAGAGTCGGCTCGGCGATGATCGCCAGATCGGGCGGTTTAGGCAGCAGCCGATACGTCCCCGGTTGTGACCAGCCTGCCGTGAGATGGTTGATGCCGAGGCTGGTTGCTTCTTCGTCGCACGACATCGAAAGGACGACCGTTGGCGCATGGGCCGGCCGTTCGCGGACCAGCCGTGCGAAGGCGACGAACATTGCTGCCAGGCCCCCTTTCACGTCGCAACTCCCACGTCCGTAAAGTTTGCCGTCACGAATGGTCGGCTCGAACGGCGGGATGACCATCCCATCGATCGGAACGGTGTCCTGATGCGCATCAAGCAGAATGACGGGGGCGCCCGGTCTCCCTTCATAGCGGGCCAGCAGATTGGCCCGGCCGGGTGCCAGTTCGACCCGTTCCCACTCCACACCAAGGGCTTCCAACTGCTGCTGGAGAAAGTCACTCACGCGGTGTTCGAGGTATTCGGGGCCGCTGAGATCGCGGCCCATCGGGTTGACGCTCGGGAGGCGGACAAGCTCGGCGAGAAGTTGCGTGGCGTTCATACAGTCCCGTGACTAGCAGCCGGAGAGCAAGCGATCGACCAGCCAGTAGTCTACCCGCACGGCACGAGCACTTCGACTCAGACATGGTGTCGGTGGTGAAGTTGCTTGCACCAGGCATCAAAGCCCGGCATGTCCGCTTGCCGGGCTTTTACCTTTCGATGAGTGCCCCGACCACCATCGATGGCATGGTCATTAACACAGGCGCAATCCGAAAGGCAGATGCCGGGCAACGAAGACGATGCCCGGCATCATGTCGCTGGGTGCCACTCGCGCTTTGGGCTAGGAAGCGGTTGTTACGGAGACTTCTTCGCTGGTTCGGCGGCATGACGCAGTCGCAGGTTGAAGACGCGGACATCGCGTGCGCCGTATTGTGTGTCGTGCGTTCCCAGCAGTAACGAACCTGGGGTGTAATTCGGCAAGACATGATCGCGTGCCAGGCGGGCATCACCCACTTGCAGGTTCAGTTTTTTCTCACGCACCGACATCCTCAACGGGAGCGTCCCTTTCCATTCGAGCCGGTTGATCTCCACTTCGCTGTCGAGGTCGAGCGTACTGCGGAGGAACTCACTGACGATCCAGCGATGGCCACTTTTATTCGTGCTGTGATGTTCCACCGCGTAGGTATGTCCATCGCGATGACCGAGCAACCAGAACCAGCCGCCGGGTCCATCGGCCTGGATCATGGCTTCGAGCTCAAAGTCGCCCACGTCTTCAGCGAGACGGACGATCGCATTCTTCCCGGCGGTCCGTTGCAGCACACCGTTGTTCAGACCGAAATCACCATTCACCGCGAACTGGCCGAGATGAAAGGGATCAGCCCCTTCAGCCGAGAGGTTGAATGTCGTTAACGACTCCAGCGGCCCGTTCTCGGGGAGCGGTTTGATCCCGGACTTCGAAGGCTTCGCGACGAACAATGTTTCCCATTTCGGGGGCGCTGCGAACGCTGGAAGGCACCAGGCAACAATCAGCCCGGCAACGACGAGCGGCTTGCGGACGACAATTAGTGGTCGGATGGTTCGCATAAATATCTTTGTACGCCACTCTGCGAGTTGGCTGCAATCCTTGGGTTGGACATCTTTTCCGGTTGATCGGAAGACGAGAACCGGAAATGATGAACAATCGCACCAGCGTGGAACGCTGGTCATTCCTGATGAATCCCGTCGGTTGTGAGCGTTTGTTCTGGGATGGGGACGTTCGACCCGAATCAATCAGTAGAGCGCACCGTCGCAAGTGAGATTGACTCCATGAATCGCTGGTTGCTCTTGATCCTCAGTGTGTGCCTGCTGACGTCACCGCTGTTCGCGGCCGATCCTCCCAATGGGAAGGCCAAAGGGCGGGTGACGAAAAACAGCGAAGCAGCCGTAGGACCGCGTGACTACTCGTCCAAAAATATTGTGCTCCATACCGATTTAACGCCCGAGGAGGCCAAGGAACTCCTCGTCCGGTTAGAAACGATGCTATTGCAAGTCGGCAAGTATTGGGGACGACCGAACAACCAGATCATTGAAATGTTCGTCGTGAAAGACATGGCGGTGTGGCCGCCGGGTGTCTTTCCCGATGCAGCCGTCGACAGCCTGACGACCGGCGGCGGGCTGACGATGAGCCAGACCCGATCGACCTTCAACGCTGCGACGGGGAAGAAGCTGGCGCACCTCGGGACCAAGTCCATGGTCTACGCTGTTGCTGATCGCGGGACACCACAGCATGAAGCGGTCCACGCTTACTGCGCGCAGTCCTTCGGAACGACGGGTCCGACATGGTTTGCGGAAGGGATCGCTGAGTTGGGGCAATACTGGCGTGACAAGGACCTCAGCGTGCAGATTCACCCCGAAGTCTTAAAGTATCTGCAAAACAGTGAGCCGAAGCCGCTGCAGGAAATTGTCGATCTGCGGTTGGTCACCGGCGACAGCTGGCAGAACTACGCCTGGCGCTGGGCGCTCTGTCATCTGCTGGCGTTCAATCCAAACTACGGCGATCGCTTCCGGCCGCTGGGACTGCAGATTCTCAACGAGCAGGAATCGACCTTCGAATCGGTCTACGGACCGATGGCTCCCGAGATCGCATTCGAATACCGGTTCTTTCTGGATCACATGGACAACGGGTTTCGTGTCGACCTGTGCCGGTGGGACTGGAAGACGAAAGCCAACCTGATCCGCGGGACGGGGGCGGCTTCCTCGAAGATTGAAGCGGCCCGTGGCTGGCAGGCGTCGCGACTGATGGTGAAGGAAGGTCAGTCTTACGAAGTGACCGCCACCGGCGAATGGAGCATTGGTGGCGACACCGCCAAGGTCTCTGCTGACGGACACGCTGACGGTCGTGGTCGGCTGATGGGGGTCCTCTTCGACGATTACAAACTCTCGGAACCCTTCGCGCTGGGTGCGACCGCTCGGTGGGCTGCCCCGCAGGATGGCGTCCTCTTCCTGCGGTGTGAAGACGAATGGAAGTCGATCGGCGACAACTCGGGATCCGTCGCAGTGAAGATCAAGTCAGCCGACTGACGGCCAGCGCCCATCACGTCACAGCCAGGTCGTCAGCGGTCGATTCTTCAGCGGTCGGGGCGCAAGCCCTCCGGTCCCTTCGACTCTGTCAATTGTCCCGGACAGGACGATTGGTACACATCGTCGAATGGCGTAATCGCCGACACCGGATGGCTTGCGGCATCACCGCTGACAAGCCGGACGGGACGCGCCAGACCGTTGGCGATGCCCCGGTCTCCTTCTGGACTACCACTCGCCGACAACTTCCCCGCCGCGGCGGGTGGCAAGACCGCGGAAGAGGCCGAGGTCGATCGACTGCGTGACGAAGCGGACTCGGCCGTCTGCCATCAGCAGGTGAACGCCCCCGGTATGCCAGCTGTGGTAGTCGTCGATGTGGAGTGCCGGGTGGTTCGGCGTATGGTCGGATACTCCCAGAAATCGGGCGGCGGCTTCTTCACCACCGGCGACATAACCGACCCAGGTGCTGTACCAGGGGGGGCCGGCCGCAACGACGGCTGCGGTCGTGTCCGTGCGATGCTCGCCAACCATCAGCGTATTGCTGCTGCCATCGGTCAGGTCGCGCATCGCCACTTTGCCGTTATGAAAGAACATCCCGTCACCCGCACACTGTGCATTCGGAAAGCCCGGCATCACACCCGGTTCGCAGAGATCTTCGTAGCCTTCGGTCCCGAAACTGGCGACGTAATTTGCGATGGGAAGCGTGGCCAGGGTTGTCGCCGGATTCGCCTCGTCCTTGAGATCCCAGCGATTCGGAGAGGGATCAGAGGGACAGCGGTAGACCGTCAGCACGCCTTGTAATGCCGCATCGTTCGCCGGTGAGACGTAGCACGCACTGTTCAAGTTCAATCGGTTATAGAGCGGAGCTTGATCGAGATACGGCAGGATGTGTGCTGCCCACGAAAAGCCCGATGCCCCCTCGGTATCGTGAGTTCCCCCCGAGACCCCGATCCAGCCGGGCGGGAAGACGGCGTGCGTATCGTGATAATTATGAAGCGACAGTCCGATCTGCTTCAGGTTGTTCTGACATTGAGAGCGCCGGGCCGCTTCGCGTGCCTGCTGGACGGCGGGCAACAGCAGGGCAATGAGGACCGCAATGATGGCAATCACCACCAGCAACTCAATCAGCGTGAATCCGTGACGACGATGGCGTGAATTCATGGGAAGACCTCGTGATGATGGGGGGGACCCTGCGGAAAATCAGAATGCAGAAAGAGTCCCCGTTGATCAGATCCTATCGCTTACGCACACAAGTTGCAAATAGAAATTTCTGGCGGTTTCAAGTTTTCGCAAATCGACATCAGACACAGCCCGAATGAGGCTGCGTTCAGACTGCAGCTTCTCCCCTGGATTGCCGACCGAAGCCGTGTCCGGCAGACTGGCAGCATGAAACTGGGGCTGATTTCCGATACCCACGACCAGCTGAACCGGACGGCGGAAGCACTCCGCTTACTGGAAGCCGCCGGAGCCACACAGTTCCTGCACTGTGGCGATGTGACCCGTCCGCCGATGCTCGAGCTGTTCGCCGGCAAGTCGGCCGCGTTCGTCTTTGGGAATAATGACGAACGACACGCGACCGCGCTTCGCGCGGCAGCCAAGGCTCATGGAGTGACCTGCCTCGAAACGGGAGCCGTTGTCACCTGGGCCGGAGTCCCGATCGCGGTCACACACGGTCATCGCGGCGATGAAGTGCAGCGGTTGTTGAAATTGAAACCGCGGATTCTCTGCATGGGACACACGCACGAACGGTGTGATGAACCCTGGGGCGCAGTTCGCCTGATCAATCCCGGTGCGCTGCATCGCGCGGGGACCTACACGGTCGCGGTGCTTGATCTGAGCACTGAACAACTCGAATGGATCGAGGTCCCGCGCACACCATTACTCGGCGGCGAGTGACGCACAAACGATCTCGCGGTCATTCCGGACGAAGACGCACTTCCGTGCAAACGCTGGGTGAACCCACACCACATCCCGCCGCTGGGCCGGGCCGGTCGGCTCGAGGAGATGCGCCCGTCCGAGTTCTTCGTACTTCTCGGGTGTCAGGCGGGCAATGATCAAATCTCCCTGTTCGCTGAACAGGAAATACCGGTCGGCGTGCCGAATCAGGAACGCATTCCCCCAGCGAGCCGATTGGCCACTCGTGGCTGCAAACGTCGACCAGCGTCGCTCGCCTGTGTCGCGGTCGAGGCAGCGCAGTTCTCCGTAGCTGTCGACACCATAGATGAAAGCTCCATCGAAGACCGGCGTCGAGATCAGACAGTGCAAGGCATCGGTCAGGCGTTCGTTCTGGCCGCTCCGTTTCCACGCCACGGTCGCTTTCGGTGCAGCAGCATCGAGCTTCATCATCAGCGAACCGTTGTAAAAGGCACTCACATAGAGCAGATCGTTCTGCTTCCGGGGAGTGGCGACGGCGAGGCCCGCCTGCAACGGGAAGGCTTCACTCCAATAAAGTACGCCGGTCTCCGGATTGAGCGACGACAGCGCCGCCGGGTGCCAGACGATTAACTGCCGCGTACCACCGGCTTCGTAAATCACCGGGGAACTGTAGCCCGGCCCGTGTTCGCCCGTCGAATCGAGCGCCCGCCACAGTTCCTTGCCATCATCTTTGTGAAAGGCAACGACGGTCGTCCCTTTCCCACCCACAAGCGCGATCAACCGGTCGCCATCGAGCAGCAGATTCGCTGAATAACCCCAGACCGGCGACTGAGCACGGCTGTAGTCGGTCTGAAACTCTTTCTTCCAGACGACGGCACCATCCCTCGCATTGAGACAGAAGAGGTGCCCTTCGGAACCCAGAGTATAAACCCGGCCATCCCGAACGACCGGGGTAGTGCGTGGTCCCGCCGGATAACTGACCGTGTAGGGACAGTCGTACTCGTGCTTCCAGACGACTTTCCCGGTCGTCGCTTCGAGGCAGAGGATTCGCTCAACGACAGTCGAGCGATCACGCGCGAAGGGATTCGCTGGATCGGCAGCCCCGTTGGGACGCTGTTTGTCGGTGACGTAGACGCGGTCGCCGACCACCGCCGGGCCGGCGTATCCACCGCCGATCGGCGTCCGCCACAGAATCTTCGGCCCCCCTTCGGGGAACCGTTCCACGATGCCTGTTTCACGCCAGACACCGTCGCGCTCTGGCCCCATCCACTGCGGCCAATCTTCAGCTTGCGCGACCAGCGTGACACACAGACTCAGACAGACTGCACCACATCGCAGCAGTTGCACGGCTCATTCCCCAGGAAGATGCGAAGTTGAACAGCAACCCCGCGCGGGACATTGTCAGCGGCGCTCACCGGCGATGCAAGGCTCACTCAGGGTGTGGCTGGTGCGGTCCGATCGTGTTGATTGGTAAGACGGTCTGCCATTTTGAAAGGCAAAAGCCCGGCATCCAGAGCGATGCCGGGCTTTGATCTTCACTTCGAATTTCCCGGTGGAACGCGGCTCCTCAATCGATGGTGGGCAGAGCCCACCCGACGACGACAGAGCGACCTCGACACATCATTCCAGGACCGGCGGGATCGCGGGGGGAGGTTCGACGACTGCTGGACCGGATTCGCTGGCGGAGTTGGCAGCCGGAGTAGGAACCGGTTCGTAGGGACCGATCGGATTCATCAGCGACGCGGGCAACGGTCCGACCGGTTTGACGAGTTGTGGATAGACGCCTTGGCTGACATGCGGAGCAGGGGCAATCGGAGCATCGTACGGACCGACCGGTTCACCGCGAAACATCTGCCGCCGTTCAGCATCGTAGTAGGCTTTGTCGGGCCAGTTCCCTTCCTGCAGCAGGATTTCGTTGTAATCGAGCAGGGTCCCCTTCTCGAGTTGCACGTTCTTCACCGAGAGTGCGTACTCGACCAGGGCGCGGTAGTACGACACGTCGGCTTCCGCCAGCCGCCGCTGGCCTTCGAGCAGCAGATCGAGCGTCGCATTGTCGGCATCGAACGCGGCCTGAACCGCCGAAAGTTGCTCACGGGCCGCCAAGCGGCGATTGAGGTTGGTTTCGACCAGGGTATAAGCCCGATCGACGTCCGCGATCGCGTTGCTCAGCTCGTAGACCACTGATCGCTCCTGCTCAAACAGCAGGGCTCGTTCTCGGACCAGTTGCAACTCCGAATGCCGGACAGCCGCGTAGGCCCGGCGGAATCCGATCGGGAACGACATCTCGACGCCGAGTTGCCATTCCTGGAAGTCACCACTGGCCAGATTGCTGACCGCATTGTTAAAGCGTCCGGGGACACCACCACTCGGCAGCAGGTCATCACCAAAGCCACGCCAGCGGTAGCGGCTGACCGTATCCAACTGCGGCAGCAGGAAGTTCTTATTCGCTTCCAGTTCGGCTTCACGGCGTTTGATCTGCCATTTCTGCTTCCGCAGTTCTGGCCGCCGGACCAGGGCTTCGACGAGACTGTTTTCCCAGTCGTAAATCAATTGAGCCGAAATCGGTTCGTCGGCGGGACGAATCAGCCGGCCATCGCTGATCGGCAAGCCGATGAGCAGTCGCAAGCGGCGTTCGACGACGTACACCCCGCCGGTCCCGCGGAAGGTTCCACCGGCACTGCCGTTGTTGGTTCGTGTGCCATCAACCAGTTTACCGTGCAGGGCGTTCTGCGCGTCTTCTTCGAAGCGGAAGTATTGTTCGCGGGCCTGGGCTTCCTTCTCGGCTTCACCGCCCCGGCGGCCTTGTTGATACAGGGCATGCACCCGTTGCCACGTTTCGAGCGCCGCATTCCGGGCTGCGACCTTCGCATCGAGATCGCGATACGCGAAGTACAGGTCCCAATAGGCGTTCTCGACGTCGCTGACAAAGTTCCGCACGCCGAGTTCGAAGTCCGCCAGCGACGCATCGGCGTTCAAGCGGGCAATCACCACGCCATTGATGTTCCCCGGCGTGGCATTCGGTCCTGCCAGCCGGTTGAAGTTGATGCCGCCACCCTGCAACCACGGCTGTCGGGCTTCGATATCGAACCAGGTGGTCCACGCTCCGGGGACGAAGTTTCCAGGAGCGTTGTTCCAGTCGTATTGCGTGTAATTCTTGAAAGCGAACTGCGTCCCGGTCGCCGAAGTCTTGGCAACTTGCGACTGGCTGACGAAGAAGTTCTGGTTGAGCAACCGGGTGCCGCCGCCAAAGAAGACGTTGTTCAGTGCGCGATCGTTATTCTCATAGGAAGCACTCGTGCTGAACGAGGCGTCGAAGGCACTGAGGGCCGATTGCACACCCAGCCGCGGATCGGTTTCCGCGATCGACGGATCCTGCCGGGTCTTCGAGGCATCGGGCGAACGAAGCACCAGTCCACCGAGATCGCGCAGAACTTTTGAGCTGGCGAGTGCCAACTGCATCGTCTCTTCCAGCGTGAGATCGAGGTACTGCTGGACTTCTTCTCCCGAGAGGGAGATCGGCCGCGGTGTCGCCGCCAGGAGTTCGTCAGCCGGACTCGGGGCATCCGGGAACTCGACCTGCTTGGCGAGATGGGCGTAATGGGCGTGATCAACACCCAGTGAGGCTTCCGGCGTGTGATGGAAACGATGGAGGCAGCCGAGCGACGGCGCACACAGCGCAGCCCCCGACAGCAAAACCCCCAGTTTCCGCCATCGCCCCAAAGCCACGAATCACACTCCTTTTTGGCAGTACGGACCTGTCTCGAACGACAGCCCGCCAACAACCTTGTCTAGATCATCGGCAGCCGTCAGATTCGTTACTGACGGATTTTCCGTTTGTTCTTGACAAACCAGAAAAATCGACACAACCGTCAACATTTACCAGGAGCGTCCGTCAGTGGAACCCCCAGCGCCATCCCGCGTCCTGTCCGGAGGCTTGAAGCCCGGCAGGTCCGCATGCCGGGTTCCTCCCTTTCGATGTGGCTTCCCGTCATGTTGTTCACAAGAGTGTCCGGGCAGCGATGACCGGGGGGCTGGTACCTCGCCCCCTGGAGATGGTGTACGCTGGAACCCCAATCTCTCCAGCGGCCCGCATGAGCCGTCCTGTGAGGGGGTCGCCCGTGGTCACGTTTGAAAGGCAAAAGCCGGGTGTCGAGGACGACGCCCAGCTTTGACGCGCTTCGTAAACCACGTGGGGTCAATAGATGCCCGCTGGGCTTCAGGCTTCCATCGGCGGTTTGTCCTTCGGTTCTCCGGCGAACCAGTCCAAGGCAACATAAAAGACGGGCGTCAGAAAAACTCCGAAGAACGTGACGCCAAGCATCCCGGAACAAACCGCGACGCCAAGCGTCCGCCGCATCTCGGCCCCGGCTCCATGGGCAATCACGAGCGGGACCACCCCCAGAATGAAAGCGAGCGACGTCATGATGATCGGCCGCAGACGTTCCTTTGCCGCCTCGACCGCGGCTTCCACGCGGCTCATCCCATGGTGGCGACGTTCACGAGCCGCCTCCACGATGAGGATCGCGTTCTTAGCCGCCAGACCGACCAGCACAATGAAGCCGACCTGTACGAAGATATTCAAGTCCATGTGCGCCATCCACAATCCCAGGACTGCGCTCAACAGGCACATTGGTACGACGAGGAGCACCGCCAGCGGCATCGACCAGCTTTCGTACTGGGCCGCCAGAATCTGAAAGACCAGGACCACCGCTCCGATGAACGCAAGGACCGCAGCGCTCCCCTCAAGCAACTGCAGATACGTCAATTCGGTCCACTCGAACGTCAGCCCTTCGGAGAGCTCGCGATCGGCGAGGGTTTTCATGCGGGCCACCACTTCACCGGAACTCACCCCAGGCAGCGAACCGCCATTGATGGGGGCCGCGGGGAACATGTTGTACCGCGTAATCATCACAGGACCGCCGACATCACTCACGCTGGCGATGGTCCCCAGCGGAACCATCTCGCCACGGACGTTGCGCACCTTCAGCGCTCGCACATCTTCGGGCCGCATGCGGAACGGCGCATCCGCCTGCACGTTGACCTGCCAGGTCCGGCCGAAGCGGTTGAAGTCGTTGACATAGACGCTGCCGAGGCAAATCTGCAACGTCTGGAAGACATCGTTCAACGGGACCCCGAGGGCTTTGCATTTGGTCCGGTCGACATCGACATAGAGTTGCGGGGTATCGGCTCGTAAACCATCGAACAGGCCAACCAGACCGGGCGTCTGATTCCCGGCAAAGGCCAGCGCATCGGCACCTTCCTGCAAAGCCGATAATCCAACATCCGCCCGGTCCTGCACCATCAGTTTGAAGCCCCCGGCATTGCCGAGGCCGTCGACTGGCGGTGCTCCGAAGACACCAACCTGCGCTTCCAGGATCTCCCGAGCTGCACGGATGCGGATCGCCTGGGCGATCGCATCGGCCGCATGCGTGTGCTCGCGGCGATGGTGGAAGTCGTCAAGGACGATGAACATCGACCCGAAATTCGAGCCGACGGCACCCAGCAGTATCGATTGCCCCGTGACCCCTACGGTGTGGGCCACGCCGGGTGTCGTTTGAGCGATTTGATCGAGGTGTTGCATCACCTCGGTTGTACGATTGAGTGACGAAGAATCGGGTAACTGCACGTTGACGAGCAAATACCCCTTGTCCTGCAGCGGAATGAAGCCGACCGGCGTCTTCATCAAGCCCCAGTAGGTCCCTCCCAGCAGCCCGAGATAAACCAGACCGACGAACGCCGCTGCGCGAATCAATCCCGAGACCGTGCGTCCGTACCAGCCCGTCAATACGTTGAAGACGGCGTTGAATACGCCGAAGAAGCGGGCCAGCAGCCGATTCACCGGCTTGGCAATCCAGGACCCGACAACGAGTCCCGGAGCGGCGAGGATCAGCCGCAGGCCCCACAGGCGGAGTGGATCGGCAGGCGGACCGATGCGGCTTTCCAGCAGCCACACACCAGCCCAACCCAGCAGCGCTGCATACCCCCACCACGGTAACGCTTCGCGCGTGTCGTGCCCGTGCTTGCGGTGCTGAAAAATCTGCACCGCCCGTGACGGCGTCATCGTGAGCGCATTCACCGCCGAGATGATCATCGACGCCGAAATCGTCAACGCGAACTGTCGGTAGAACTGCCCGCTGATCCCGCCGAGAAACGCACTCGGCAGAAACACGCAACTGAGGACCAGCGTGATACCGATGATCGGCCCGGTCAGCTCAGCCATCGCCTTGATGGTCGCTTCGCGGGCATCGAGTCCTTTTTCCAGCCAGCGCTCGATCCCTTCCAGCACAACGATCGCATCGTCCACGACGATCCCGATCGCGAGGACTAGCCCAAACAGCGTGAGGTTGTTCAGCGTGAACCCCATCAGCGCCATCACCGCGAGCGTCCCGATCAGCGAAACCGGGACGTCGATCATCGGCAGCGTCATCGACTTCCAGTCCTGCAGGAACAACAGGACGACGATCGCCACCAGAATTACCGCATCCCGCAGCGACTTGAAGACCTCGTGCACCGACTCTTCGATGAACGGCGTCGTGTCGTACACAATGCTCGCCGCCAGCCCGTTCGGAAAACTCCCTTCCAGATCCGCGAGTTTCTTCCGCACAAGGTCCGCCGTCTCCAGGGCATTGGAACCCGGCAGTGGATAGATCGCGAGACCCACCGAGGGCTGACCATCGAGGGTACTCAGCACGTCCTGATTGCGGGCCCCCAGTTCCAGTCGGGCGATTTCGCCCAGGCGGGTCGGTTGTCCCGTCTCGCCGGTCTTCACGATGATGGACGCAAATTGTTCAGGCTCAATCAGTCGGCCCAGCGTATTCAAGGAATACTGAAACTCGACCTCGCTCGGAGCCGGCGGCTGCCCGATCCGACCCGCTGCGACCTGTACGTTCTGCTCTTTGAGGGCGTTGACAACATCAACCGCTGTGATCGAACGGCTGGCCATCTTCTGCGGATCGATCCAGACCCGCATGCTGTAATCCTGCTGACCCAGAAAGGAGAGATCGCCGACCCCTTTGACGCGCAGTAATTCGTCTTTCATCTGAATCGTGGCGTAATTGCTGAGAAAGAGCTGATCGAAGCGGGGCCGGCCGGTCGTCTCATCCGGCGGAGAGAAGACGTTGATCACCAGCAGAATGCTGGGCGATTTCTTCTTCGTGCTGACCCCGGTCGTCTTCACCACATCGGGCAGCTTGGGCAGGGCGAGCGCGACTCGGTTCTGCACCAGGACCTGGGCCATATCGAGATTCGTGCCGAGGGCAAACGTGATCGTGAGGGTGTAACCCCCGTCGTTCGTGCATTGCGAGGACATGTACAACATGTTCTCAACACCGTTGATTTCCTGTTCGATCGGGGAAGCAATCGTCTCCTGCACAACAGCGGCGCTCGCCCCCGGATAGAGACAGCTCACCTGTACCGTTGGAGGCGTGATCTCGGGGTATTGCGCGATCGGCAGGGTCATTCCCGCAGCGAGACCCGCGAAAACGATCACCAGCGAGATCACCATTCCGAGAACAGGACGATCAATAAAAAACCGTGCCATGACAGAAAGCTCACGCGGAGGGCAGAAACAGACGGGGAGAAGACGCGTACTAGTGCGACAATGTTAATGAGCGGCCGGTTTGGCGCTCGCACCGTCCGCTTCCTTTGCGAGGACCAGCGGTGAGCCGTTCCGGACCCGGTGCAGGCCCGAAACGACGACTCGATCTTCCGCCGTCAGCCCTTTCTCCACGACGCGGTTCGCTCCGTCGAGCCGGCCGATGGTGATTTCCTTGCGGACTGCCTTGTCATCCGTTCCCATCACGTAAACATAGCGCTGCCCCTGCTGTTGGGCTATTGCACGTTCTGGAATGAGCAGCTTTGGTTTCGGTTCTCCAAACTGAAAGCGAATGCGGACGAACAAGCCGGGCATCAGGATGCGCTCGGCGTTCTCGAACCGCGCCCGCACTGATAACGTCCCGGTATTGGGGTCGACCCGGTTATTGACCAGATCGATCACGCCGACATGCGGGAACCCCGTCTCGGTTTGCAGACCGAGCGTGACTGGCACATCGTCGCGTTTGCGGGCATCCGGGCCTTCGTTCGCCCGAATGCGGGCCTGAATTTCCAAGGCGGTCCGTTCGTCGACATCAAAGTACGCATTGATCGGATCAAGCGAAACGATGGTCGTCAGCTGTGAGGAATCAGCCGCGACCAGATTGCCGATGCTCAATAACTCGCGACTGGTCAGACCATCGATCGGCGCCAGGACTTTGGTGAAGACGAGATCGAGTTTGGCTTTTTCGACCGACGCGATGGCTCCCTGTAAAGAAGCGGTCGCTTCGGCCTGATCGGCAACGGCCTTATCAAAATCGGCCTGGGTGTTGACCTTCTGCTCGCGCAACTCCTTGGCCCGCGCCAGTTCCGCGTCCGTCCGTTTCAACCGGGCTTCAATCGTGGCTTTGGTCGCCTCACTCCGATCGAGTTCCGCCTGATAAGGACGGGGATCGATGACGAAGAGCACATCATCCTTCTGGACCTCTTTTCCCGGACGGAAGGGAATCTCGGTCAGATACCCGCTGACCCGTGCCCGGATTTCGACGAATTCCCGGGCTTCTGTCCGTCCGGTGAATTCGACGAAATCAGCGACCGCTTGCTGCACCGGTGAGACCACGCTCACGGTGACAGCAGCGGTCGCCGCTGGTGCATCATGCGCGGCTGCCCCGCCACAGCCGCTGACACACAGGAGCCCGGCCCCTCCCAGACTTGACAACAAAAGTGACGCCGAAAACCAACTCGGGAGACTTTGCATGGGAGCGACCTTCTACTGAAAAGGAACGCGGCAACTCGACAGCCGTTCCACAATCATTGACCGTACGGTGCCTCAAATCCAGTAACCGGCCCAATCGAAAGCACCTGGGGGACCAGTCTGTTTGGGCAGGACGGTCGGTCCCCAGCTGAATGCCAGCCGATGGCGTGCTGAACCGCGATCACAATGCGGATTGCAGGGCGTCCTCAGAAATCACTTGAGCAGTGAACTCGTTCGCCCGATGGACTCTCTGGTACGGGGTTCCAGTGGGAGATGTCTGCCTCCTCCCTGTTTCCCGTCCGGAGCGGTAGCCAGCGTGGCGTGCTCACGTTAGCATCCGAGTGTCGAAAACGCCTCGTCGCTGTGGCGGAATGGCAGACGCAGCGGACTTAAAATCCGCAGGGGCGCAAGCCCCGTGTGGGTTCGACTCCCACCAGCGACATTCTCCGGGACGCCCACCCCCTCCGAGGGGTGGGTCTCTTCCCCATCGGTTCAAAACGCCCACGCCCGGCATGTCACCAGGCCGGGCGTGGAGATGGTCGGACCCCGCCTTGCGAAGGCGGGGCTTCAGGAGCGTGTTATTCGACTGCGATGCGACGGACGAGGTCGAGACCATTGAACGTCGAAGCGCTGGCGTTCGTGTAGGCTCCCATCGTCGGGACGATCAGAAGTTCGCCGATCGCGAGATCAGGCAATTCCTGGTCCGAGCAGACGACGTCGGTCGAATCGCAGGTCGGTCCCGACACGATGCACTCGTAGGTCGGCCGCACCACGGCGTCTTCCGCAAGCAGCGGGAAGTCGACGTGGTCGTAGACCTTGCCGGAAAACGAACCGTACAGGCCGTCATCAATGATGTACTGCGTTTTGCCGTTCGGCCGGACCGACTTCCCGATGACCGACGTGATCAGCGTCGACGTTTCCGCTGAAATGCCGCGGCCCGGTTCCGCAACGAGGCGGACCGGCAGGTCACCGAAGTGCGTTTCCAGTGACTGACGGAGCGCATCGCAGAAGGCTTCCAGCGTGAGGACCGAATCATTGCGATAGGGGGCGGGGAGTCCGCCACCGAAGTCGATGACTTCGAGCTCGATCCCCGCATCGAGGGCCGCGTCATAAATGCGACGGATGCGACTGAACGCGACGTCATAGTCTTCCGGGGCGGTCGTTTGTGAGCCGACGTGGAATTCCAGACCGTTGACCTTCATCCCCAGCGACTTGGCTTCGAGCAGCAGGTCCACCGCTTCACTCGGGGCGCAGCCGAACTTGGCCGAGAGGTTGATCAGGCTCGACTGCGACGACATCGCCACGCGGAGCAGCAGCGTCACGTCGGGAGTGTGCTGGTGCAGCTTGTGGAGTTCGTTGCGATTGTCGAAGACGAACCACCGCAGACCGGCGTTGTAGCAGGTCATCAGGTTGTGCAGCGTCTTGCACGGGTGCGTGTGGAGCATCTGGTCCGGAGTGAACCCGGCGGCCTGAGCGGCTTCGAGTTCGCCGACCGAGCAGATGTCGATGTTGCAGCCCGCTTCCCGGAGCGTGGTGATGATCGTGGAATCCGGGTTCGACTTCGCAGCGTAATAGAACTCGACATTCGGCAGCCCGCGCTGCAGGGCCTCGAAATTGCGACGGACGACCGACTTCGAGACGCAGATCAGCGGTGTGCCGTATTGCCCCGCCAGCTCTTTCGCCTGTTGAAAACTGACGACCGGACGAGCTGAGCGGTAGTTGGCGGCGGGAGCGGAAACCCAGCGGTCTTCAAGAATCGCGGCCATGTGTAGACGTTCCCCGGAAATGCTGCTCAACAGCAGCTTTGTGAAGCGGAAGGAGAGGCTGCTCCGACTTCGCGGAACCGACAACCTCAATCCCAGATGCGTTCAACCGACCAATCAAACCAGGACGGTGGACCGGGACGCTCGCCCGCCGGTGACGGGCAAAAGTCTCATCGGTTTCGCCAGGGATGGCCTTCCGGGGCCCGCAATCGAGAGTATGTGGCCTGCGTCTTCGGGCAGCGCACCAGCGCCACCGGACGAGCGACCAGGCTCAACCGGCCAAAGCCGGCGAGTTCACCTTGGAGGGCAGTGATCAGCGGAGTCAGCCACCGCTTCACGAGCGACTGCATCACACCGCGTCCCCGGGCAACCACCGCCGAAGCGTGTTGTTCGAGGGACGTGAACTGCGTCCGCAGGTGTGTGCTGTCGTCTGCCATGTCGAGGGCTGTCCTTCGTTCACAGGGAACGAACCCAAGGGTCATGAACGAATTCTAGAGACGCTGGGAACCGTGGCCAAGATGGAGTGGGGAAATTCCTCAAACCGTGGGCAAATCCCTGCCTCCAGACCATCGCAACCGGCAGTCGTTGCTGAACCGCGCTGCCGAACTTCAACAAGCGGCTCGAAGAGGCGACGGATCATGCGAATTTATCCGTTCCCTCATTATTGGGAAAGAACGTCGACATCCGCCGTGCTTCACCTTGAGGAAGAGGCCGTACGCGGCGGGACTTCCCGAGGAATCACCTCAAAAAGGGATTCTCTGGTCGCTCGGAGAGCTGATCCAGCGGGATCAGCAGTGCCGGATGACCTTCAGCAACTCCGCGTTCCAGGTTCTGAAAGAACCGCAAAAAGTGCGTTTCGAGCAGGAGCAGATCGCGACCGAACACCTTCTCGAAATCCTGCTGGCGCTCGCCTGCCGAATAATCGGCAAGGGGATCGCGCTGGGCGAGCAACCGCAAATAGGTCGCGTACTCGGTCGAACGAGTCTCCATTAAGAAGAACGTTAATGCCCACGCCTGGCTGTAGGCGTCGAGCGTGGCGGTCTCGAAAATCTTGTCGGACTGCAGAAACGCGCCCAGCGACCGGGACAGATCGCGCTCTTTCCGCAGCCGCTGAAACCAGGCGTAGCGTTCCGGATTCACACGGGCTTCGACCCGGCTGCGACGATCGTTCAACCGAAACGCTTCCCGTTCGAACGCAGTCGCCAAGCCTTCCACGACCCACTTGGGTGTGACCGCGAGTCGCGAGTGAATCCCGATGTTGAACGCCACCTGATGAGTCGCTTCATGCAGAATCGTTCCATCAAGAGCAGACTGCTTCCCCGTGTCGTACAGCGCGACACGATTGGAAGTCGGCAGATAGAAGCCCCGCAGTCCCGACTGCGGAGTCACGTTTTCCGAGCGGCAGTATTCCTCGAACCGGCTGCGATCGGACAGGATCAGCGCGATCAAGGGGGTACTGGGAGGTTGAACCTTCACCCCGCGCGACGAGAATGTGGTGAGGCACTCCCGGTACAAGCCTTCAAACAGCGGCGCGAGTCGCTCGACACTTTCCGGTGGACCGGCCACGACGTATTGCCCCGTCGCCGTCACCCGGAACTGACTCCCGAGTTCTCGACTCAGTTTCTCGCGCAACTCGATCGCGGTGAACGGTCGAAATTTGCCAATTACCCGGAAGTCTTTGACTCCGGCGATCTCCAGACTGTCGAGACGCCCATCACGTTCGAGGAACCACGCATGCGTGCCGTTATTGGCAACAACAGCTCCCGTCCGTTTCTGCCCATCGATCTGAAGTTCAAGCAACTGGTTCGGATCAGCGGCGCGAACCCAACCCCCGCTAAGGAAGCAACCACAAAACGCCGTCAGCAAAAAGACTCGCATCCGCAACTCTACTGCGCAGCACAGGGTGTGCCGGAAGTTCTGCGCGGTCGACCTGCGGTTTTCGCAGTCGTTTGACCATTGGTTCGATCAGGAAAACTCTGCCGGGGTGACAGTAAGCCCTGACGTGACCACCGGGTCACGAGCGAAGTCCGGAATCAGGCTTCTTCCGCGAGGTCCAGCTCGCTGGCGAATTCGTCTTCCGGCGTTTCCTGAGGCGTGACGGCGTGCGGCGCGACGATCAGCGGCGGTGGCGCTCCCCGGTCGAGCGTGACCAGGTCGGCATCGCCCGCGTGGGCCAGCATTGAGTCGGTACTTGCCGGATCGACTGCGAGACAGCTTTCGGTCAGTCGCATCGCCAGATCACGGCACCAGTCGTGCCATTCGGTCTGGGTCAGCTCCGGCGGAGTCAACTGGGCAAATTCGCCGAGCAGCAGGATCAACCGCAGGACGTGGCGGAACACCAGTCCTTCCTGCTTGGCGAGATCGCGACCGCTGACGAACTTGAAGAAGTCGCCGCCGAATTCGAGCAGATCGCCCGCGGCCCAGACCGGAGTGATCGACACGCTGACTTCGGGATAGTCGGCTTCGAAGAGCAGTCGGACTTTCTCAGCGAGGGTGGGGGGATACTTCCGCTCTTCCGGTGGCAGATCAGGTTCGAATTCCGGATAGAGATCGCCCGCAGGCATCAACCCGCGACTGATGATTTTTCCATCGACGCGTTCCGTCGCCAGCGGACCCGGCGGACGCTTATGCGGGCCAGGGACACGCACCGCCCGCACCAGCGCACGCGGAAACTCCAGCACCGATTCCAGCAGTTCGATCCGCTCGATCTCGCTTGCAATCCCGAGGTGCTGGATCAGGTAGTCGCCATAGAGTGGATTCACGCTGCGAAAAATCAACAGCCGGTTGAGTTGTTCGGTCGGCGTGGCTTTCAGCGGTCGATAGCGCTCGACCGCAGGAGTCGCGGAGGCTTTCGGCAGGATGCCCTGCGCTTCCCACTGCTTGTTCATCGCCGACTGGAGTTGCTGCGAGAGCCACGACGTTGCCGGTGGCGGGGACGCTTCAACGGGGGAACTGGTCGTCACCGGTGTTCCGGGAGCGGGCTCCGCTTTCACCGGCAGCGGCGGATCGAGGACGACATAGTCCCCCGCAGCGAGCGTCAGCAGTTGTCGTTCGAGCCCGCGTTCCGCGGTATCCAGTTGCTTCGGCTCCATCAGTCGCTTGCGGATCAGCGAGCGCAGCCGTTCAACATCGGGTGACAGTTGCAGCAGGTACGCCAGCAGCCGCCAGGGCAACTCGCCCCGACTGATGAGATTGCCAGGCGGTGCGGCCCGCAGCTTTTCGAATTGAGCTTCGTCCCAGTACTGCCGTTCGGGACTCCGCGTCGGCATCTTCTTTTTGAGCGCCTTTTTCGCCCGGATCAGATTGGGGTCCTTCGTGTCCTCCGGTATCTGATCGTACTTCTCGCGCCAGCGGAGGATCTTCACGTCGTCTTCGTGCGGCAGGACAAACACGAAGCCTTCGTGATCGAACTGCGGACGTCCCGCCCGGCCGAACATCTGATGGGCCGAGCTGGCATCGATGATTTTCTGTTCGCCCGGTTTCCCTTTGAGCAGACAGGGGAGCACCACCGACCGGGCCGGGAGATTGATCCCCGCGGCGAGCGTCTCGGTACAGACGCAGATCGTGAGCAGCTTCTTCTGAAAGAGGTGTTCGACGATGCGCTTATAACGAGGCAGAATCCCCGCGTGATGCACACCCACGCCGCGAAACAACAGCGGCTTTAACTTCGGGCCGACGCCCTTGGTCCAGTCGTGTTTGGCGAGTTCGATGGCGAGTAGTTGCTGCTGTCCGGAGGCGAGCATCGCCTTCCCTTTGAGCTCTTCCGCGACATTCCAGCATTCATCGCGATTGAAGCAGAAGACGAGCGCCGGCGTGCGGCGCTCGTCCGCTTCTCCTTGCGCCATTTCTTCCAGGTGCTCGGTGAGGAGTTTGTCCGGCACCCAGCAGAACGACAGCGGAACCTTGCGCTCGTGCCCCTGGACCAGTTCCAGTCGACGTCCGTGACAGCGCTCAAGCCACAGCAGAAAATCGACGGCATTGCCGATCGTCGCCGAGAGGAGCAGCAAGCGTACCGATGGCGGCAGCAACGAGAGCGCAAACTCCCAGACGATCCCGCGTTCGGGATCGGAAAAGCTGTGAAACTCGTCCATCACCACGCCGAAGACCGTCGAAAAGTCGAACGCTTCGGTATGGAGCAAGCGGTTCAACAGGATCTCAGCCACCACCACGAGGACCGTGGCATCGGGATTCACCTTCCGATTGCCGGTGACCAGCCCAACCGATTCCGGCGGGAAGCCCCAGCGGACGGCCGACGCCTGCAGTTCGACGAACTTCTGCTCGGTCAGGGCAATCAGCGGGGTGGTGTAATACAGCGTGCGTCCGGTGTGGAGGGCCTCAAATGCAGCGGCTTCCGCGATCAGCGTCTTGCCCGTCCCGGTCGGGGCGCAGACGAGGACCCCACTCTCCGTCGAAAACCACGCCAGCAGCGCATCTTCCTGCACCGGATAGGGTCGGAACGGAAGCTGGTCGAAGTATCGCTGCGCGAGTTCGTCCCGCGTCGTTCCCTCGGTCATCACGGCTCCTGTCGGTCGATGTCGCTGGACCGGAATTGGCCAGCGAGCGTGTGACAAGAATACCGAAGACGCCCCGCCTCTGCCGAGGCTGGGGAGCATTTCCGCTGAGACGCGATTACCGCCGCCCCAGCACACCGCTCCACTTGGGAAAGCGTCCCGTTTCGGGGACATGCCGGTAAATGGTCGGCGCGGTGATCGCTTCCGGCGCGGTCACGTCGAGAAAGAAGACGTGATTCGCGATCGCCCGGGCAATCGCAGGATGCTCGATGTAATACGGCCAGACATGACCGTATCGAACCAGCGGAGTCACGTCGCAGTCAACGAGTCGTGCGTGAACCGGACCCATTTCACGGCGAACATGATCACTGAAGCCTGTCCGTGCAAGCGCTTCCGTCGTGAAGGGTTGGTGGAGGGGGTACAACGCGAGCGCCAGATCGCGGCGGTTCACCAGATTTAAGATCGATTCCGCGCGGCAGACCGAGCGCTCGTAACGCCGTCCGGGGTTCAGCCAGTGATGATCGAACGCGGCCGCAGCGAAGACTGCCCGTAAACGATGTCCCTGGAACTGGCCGCCAGTGAAGGTCATGCCCTCGCTTTCGCCGCCACCGAGAATGTGCAGCGTGCTGGCCACCATCCGGGCCCCATGGCTGTGTCCCAGCAGACAGACGGGGCGGTCATTCGGAACGTTAGAAACAAGTTCCGCGAGCGAGAACCCATACCGACTGGCCCGATTTCCGAGGATCGTCACATCGATCGGGAAGACCAATTTCGGCGTATCGTCACTGGGCCACGTGAAATAAATCAGGTGGACTGGACGACCGGGAGCCCCAGTCCGGACCCACGCTGATGTTTTGAGACTCTCATCACAAACCGACTGCCATTCGACAAAACTCCCGTGGGTCAAGAAGCAGACGGGGACGCCGGGAATCAGTGAACCGTACAGCGTCTCCAGAGTCGATGGGGTTCCCCGTCCGCAGGCATCGAAGTGCCAGACCTGATAGCCGCAGTGGCGACAGGCGTCGGGCCCGTCTCCACACTGACGAGCACTGACGATCCAGTAATCCTGCGGACACCGTTGTACGTATTCCTGCGGAATCGGCGGCAGCGTCAGGACCGGTTCCTGAGCGATGACTGGCGCGACGGTCGTGCCCAACCACAACACGCTCAGCGCGAGGGTGAACCAGCACCAGTGAGGAAGGCACGAATTCCGGCCCGGCACGCTGCTTGCCCTATCGGTAAGATCGGCACATCTTCGCCTTCCTGCCGAACCCTCAGCGGACATCCGCGCTCAGGGTGGCCCTCCCTGGACCGTTCGCTCGATCGGTATCGTCCTGTTCGACTAGACGATCCACAGAGAAAGTCCTCACCGCGGCAGCACAGTCAGGGTCATCGCGACCGACGATCACCGCAAAGTCGCCGCGATCGTACACCTCTGGGATCTGACAGCTCATCTGCAGCGGAATTCGTGATACACTCTGCGCTGTCGGATCTTCTGATTGAGGCGGCAAGGTCATGCATGCGGTCGAGTTTCTGAAAACGGTCTCTCCCACGATCCCGGCCGTCGTCGTGCTGGCGGGAGGGCAGCCCCATTTTCAGTATGCCGCGCTGGGGCTCATTCGCCAGACCGTGATTGGGGACGACGACACCTCCCTTACGCGATTTCTGGGCAAAGAAGCCGACCTGCAGTCGGTTGCCGATGAATTGCGGACGGTCTCGATGTGGGGTGATCGCCGACTGGTCATCGTCGAAGAGGCGGACGACTTCGTCTCCGACCATCGGGCCGCCCTCGAAAAACTCGTCGAGCATCCGCCAAAGAAAGCCGTCCTCGTGCTGCAGGTGAAGTCGTGGCCGAAGACGACCCGGATCGCCAAAATTGTGGCCCAGCACGGACTCGATGTGGACTGTACGGAACTAAAAGGGGCGGCCCTGTCGAAGTGGCTGATCGAGAGCGCCAAGACCGAACACGACGTCACCCTGCAGCGCGACGCCGCGGCTTTGCTGATCGAACTGATCGGCGAAGAAGCGGGGATGCTCGATCAGGAAGTCGCCAAACTCGCAGCGTACGCCGGGACGAAAGGGACGGTCTCTGCAGACGATGTCCGCAGCCTGGTGGGAGGTTGGCGGACAGAAACAACGTGGGCGATGACCGACGCCACCCGCGATGGCCGTCTCGGCGACGGACTGGCCGCCCTGAATGAACTGCTCGATGCGGGCGAAGCGGCCCCGCGCCTCCTCGGCGGGATTGGTTTCGTCTTTCGGAAGCTGGCCCTGGCGACGGAACTCGCGCGGAACAAGCCGCTCGATCAGGCCCTGCGCGATGCGGGGGTCTTTCCCCGTGATGTCGCGGCGGCTTCCGGTTATCTTCGCCGGATTGGCCGAGCGAAAGCCGAAGGCTTGTTGCAGGCGCTGATTCGCTGTGACTCGGGCCTCAAAGGGGGCAGCCGACTTCCCGACCGCCTGCAACTGGAGCGTCTGCTGCTGACACTCAGCGGGAATGGTTGACGACCTTCAACCTTCTTACGGCAGATGACAGGCCATACAGGAATCGACCACGCTGCGGGCGCTGGTGGTGGGCAGACCCTGCGAAGCATCGGGCCGGGTCCACAGGCAGACGGTGATGGCCGCAGGATCGAGCGAGGCGAGGGCCGTGCTTCCGGTCGGCGGTTGAACCCGACGTTGTTCGACCGCGATCGCCCCCAGCAACATTCCCGCAGCAGCGACGAGGGCAATCCCCAGCGTCTTCCGCAGCGAGCTGAAGTGATCCCGCCGAACTGCGGGAAGCGTCCGCGCCAGTTCCGCCGCCACCTGAACCGCTTCGCGCGTCAGCAGCGGACCACTGGAGCCAGACCCGTGCAGCCACCCCGGCTCGCGCTCAGCTTCGGAAGTGAGCCAACTCAACGCAGGCGAGAGCGTCTCCTGCATCTGTCGACAGCGGGAGCAGACCGCCAGATGCCGGGCCAACTCGGGATGGCCAGACTCCATGGGATCAGTCAGCAGTTCGAACGCGCGATCGCAGTTCATCGATTCTCTCCCGCCGCAGGCTGGAGGCGGACGGAAAGCCGCTCCAGCCCGTGTTTGACCCGTTGTTTTGCTCCGCTGACGCTGGACTGCATCGCGAGAGCGATTTCCTCGAATTTCAACCCGCCGAAAAATCTCAGCCGCAGGGCATCGGCTTCGGCTTCCGGGAGATCAGCCAGAGCCGCATGGATCAGCGACTGCTGCTCATCTCGTAAGACGTGGGCGAGGGCCGATTCTGTTGCAGCCGACTGCGCGTCCACCAGGCGCGGATCAATCAACCCGCCGATCTCGGCTGGCCGTTGCTGACGTTGTCGCTGTCGCGAACAGAGTCGCAGCAGAATCGTCCACAACCAGGTCCGAAACGCATACCGCGGATTGAACGTCGCCCGGGCGGCATACACCGCCAACAGGGTTTCCTGCACGACATCTTCCGCGACCGCTGCATCACCCAGCTTGCTATACGCGACCCGCGCCAAAGGACCCCGATAGCGGCGCACCAGTTCCTCGAACGGGGCCGTTTCCCCCGCCTGCACCTGACGCATTAATACTGCATCGTCGAGCATCCCAGCACACTATCGCGCGGACCGATCGTCAGCTAGAGGAAAGTCGGGGACCGCCTCGACTCGCTCACTCTCGTACAAACTCGAACCCGGCCGGTGGCGGGGCGTTGTTCGGGCCGGGGCCGTGGTACTGGTTCCAGTAAGCGACATGGAACGGGTTCAGTTTCGGTCCGGCCTGCTGTTCGTTGATCATCAGCGGGCGAACCGATTTCCACCAGTCGTCGTGCGCTGCCGACATCGCCTTGACGACTTCGGGATGCTGCTCGGCGATGTTCGTCTTCTGGCCGGGATCGGCTTTCAGATCGAACAGTTGCCACTGGCCTTTCAATTCCCCAGGGACTGCCACCAGCGTGTAGTTCTGCCAGCGGACCGCGGTCTGCGTGTGCTGAGCCTGAGAACCATCGGTCTTCGGATCCCAGCGGCCGACATGCGTGTAGAGGTAACGATCGGCCCACGCGGCTTGAGGATCGCGGAGCAGCGGAACCAGACTGCGGCCTTCAACCTGCGGACGGACCGCTTCGGGAACCGGTGCCCCGGCGATTTCGGAGAGCGTCGGGAAGACATCAATGTGCGCGGTCGTCGCCGCGACGTTCTGTGGAGTCAGCGTGCCAGGCCACCGCCAGAAGGAGATCGCCCGCGTTCCCCCCAGCCACGGGGTTCCCTTCGTGGCCCGCATCCCGGCGTTGTAGACCGGAACGCCCGCGGTGCCGCCGTTGTCATTCATGAAGACCACGAGCGTATTCTCATCCAGCTGACGTTCCTTGAGAAACGTGCGCAGGCGGCCGATGTTGTCGTCGATGTTCGCGATCATCCCGAAAAACTTCGCGACCTTGGCCGGCTGTCCTGCGTACTGGTCTTCATAGCTCTTCGGAACATCGAGCGGAGCGTGTGGGGCGTTCGTCGCGATCCACGCAAAGAAGGGCTGTTCAGGTTTGCGGACGTCGTCCATCCAGGCCATCGCCCGGGAAAAGAAGACGTCGGTGCAATAGCCGTCGGTCTTCACGAACTTGCCGTTGTGCCGGATCACCGGACTGAAGTAGCTGTTCTTCGGCGCATCGCCACAGCTTCCGGGATACGTCTGACCGATCCCCCCGGCCCCGTGGATGTAGACTTCATCAAAGCCCCGTTTTTCCGGTTGATACGCGGGTTCGTCGCCGAGATGCCACTTGCCGAAGATGCCGGTCTGATAGCCGCTGCTCTTGAGAACCTGGGCAAGCGTGGTCGCTTTCGGGGTGAGCCGTTCGCGTTCGTGAATCGTGTGCGTCACGCCGTTCTTGAATTCATGTCGCCCGGTGAGTAACGCCGACCGCGTCGGCGCACACGTCGGGCTGACATGAAAATCGGTGAAGCGGACGCTCTCTGCATGCATCCGATCGAGGTGCGGCGTCTTGAGGACGGGGTTCCCGTGACAGCTCAGGTCTCCGTATCCCTGATCGTCGGTCAGAATGAAGATGATATTCGGTGCCCGCCCGAATGCTCCGCGCTCCGCAGCCATCATCGGGGCGAGTGAGCCGCAGAGAAGAACAAGACACACGCCTAGCCTTCGCAGGTTCATCATGAGGGATCTCTCTTTTTCAGTGACGGTCGATCGGGTTGATGAACTGGTTCGCACGACAACTGGGGCAGGGCAAGTCGGTGGAACTCGAAGACGCGTTCCACCCTACCAGACTCGCGGCGAGATGCCACTCTACGGGACCCACAACGCGGCGGGAACAATCGGCAGATCGGGGATGTGAACCCGTGCGGGCTGGTTGACGACGAAGGTGATCGCCGCGGCGACATCGTCCGGATGCAGCGCCTGCGACAGGACTTCGTTCGGCGTCGGGGTGGGGCGCTGCTTCAGGATCTCGGTATCGCACAGTCCGGGATAGACGACGGTTGTGCGCAGTCCCTGCGCGGCACACTCCATCCGCACGGCCCCCGCGAGACCGACCAACCCATGCTTGCTCGCCTGATACGCGGCACCCGAGACATCCGGCCGCAGCACGGCACCCGTCGCGACGTAAACAATCAGGCCATCGCCTGCTTCGCATAATGCAGTCCGAAATGCCTGCGTACACAGAAACGCACCGGTCAGGTTGGTCCGTAACAACTCTTCCCAGCGGGCAGGTGACAGATCGACGAGGGCTCGATCCGGGATGTTCGTCCCCGCGGCGTAGATCAGCCGTCGCACGGGCAGACCTGTGTCGTCGGCCGCCGCAACCATGCGTTCGACATCGTCAACCTGCGTTGCATCCGCATCACACGGGATGATCGCGGGGTGCCCTTTGGCCATCGCGATCAACCGTTCCTGACGCCGACCGACAGCCAGCACCGTCCAGCCCGTCTCGCTGAGTGACCGGACCGTCGCCGCACCGATCCCACTCGAAGCCCCAATCACCACGGCCAGCGCTGCTCGGTCAGTCATTGGATCAGATTCCGTGAAAGTCCATGCGTAGCAATCCCTGAGCGGCACGGCGCGAGCCGCTGGTGGGACCGAAGGTAGCAATCCCTGAGCGGCACGGCGCGAGCCCCTGGTGGGACCGAAGACACCGGCGGCTCGCGCCGTGCCGCTGAAGGCGTGGTCGCATTGTGACGGTTTACCGGCTCGGGTTACAGTGTGGTCCCCTCAACAGGAATGCAGTCATGGCCGACGAACGACGGAACGGTGTCTCCTATTTCATCTTCGATATTGAAACCGTGGCTGATGGCGATCTCATCTCCAAGGTCCGCTATCCGAAAGATGGCCTGACCGCCGCCGCAGCGACCGCCCGTTATCGCGCGGAACTCCTCGCCGAGACCGGGAAAGATGTGCTGCCGACCACATATGTGCTGCCCATCTCGGTCGCGATTGCCAAGATCGATGCCGCATACCGGTTGACCGATCTCGTCACCCTCGATGCGCCGCAGTACCGTCCGCACGTCATCACGCGGCACTTCTGGCATGGCTGGAACCAGTACCAGCGGCCGACGCTCGTGACCTTCAACGGCCGCGGCTACGATGTTCCGGTGATGGAACTAGCCGCGTATCGCTACGGCTACGCGGTCCCCGCATGGTTTAACGTCGATGCCCGCAGCTTCGAACAGGCCCGGAACCGGTACAACACGGAGACGCATCTCGACCTTTACGATCTCCTCTCGAATTTCGGAGCGGGAAGGCTGACCGGAGGCTTGAATCTGCTGGCCAATCTGATCGGCAAACCGGGGAAGTCGGGCATCGATGGATCTCAGGTGCAGGATCTCTACGATGCGGGCGAGTCGCAGGTCATTAACGATTACTGCCGGTGCGATGTCCTCGATACCTACTTCGTCTTTTTGAGAACCCGCGTGTTGCTCGGAAAACTTACGCTGGAAGCCGAACATCAGCTCGTGTTCCAGACCAAGCAATGGCTGGAAGAACAATCCGAAAAAGTCCCCGCGTATGCCGAGTACCTCTCACACTGGGGCGACTGGCAACCCCCGGTGGATTGAGATCGATCTTAGCCCGAAGCGCGCGC
>JBGATC010000020.1:0-101773 GCA_044229335.1 Planctomycetaceae bacterium
TGTCCGCGGTCGGCCACCAGTCGGCCGTTCCACGAAGAGATGCTCGATCCGTTCCCATTGCGCATCCGCCAGTTCCGACCGTGGAACGGTCCGCGACCCCGTACAATTCCGACCCCGTTTCGGCCAATAGTTCAACGTCAACTTCATGGCGAAGGACTCCTTTCAAAGTCCCTCGGCACGCAAATCGCAGACCAACTCGCGTTATGAAACTGGCTCTAAGTCCAAGCCAATTGAAGCGTGAGGTACTCAGGTTCAGGAGCGAGTGGGAGCAATCCCGTGCAGGTTCGATTCCTGTCCTGGGCATCTTGTCATGTTGAAACGAGTTAAGTTCCCCCGGCCACTGTCGCAGGTGTGGCTACAGAGCCTCGGATGACGTGGGTGCCCTGCCACGAACCGAGGCATGGCCTCATTCTTGTCACAGACCGAATTGGCCATTCTGGTGTTCGATTTCCTCAGCCCTCTGGTCAGCCCCGCGTGCGAGTCGCCGGGAGGGGCGTCGATCTTGGTGTGTGAGACACCGCAAAATCCAGTCGCCCGCCCGTTGGACGGACCAGCTTTCCTGTAGAGTTCGGGAATGGATCGCTCACCATCCACGAACCTGTTCCGGATCGATCCCCCCTTCGGCCTGCCGGGCAAGGTCAGTCTCCTGGCGCATGAATCCTGTGAGAGTCCCTCGACATGTCGATCACAGGTCAGCCAGGGTGATGAAACGGCGTCTCAGAAAAGCGGCTCGGCCACGGGAGATGATTCTCACCGACCGATCGGCATCCGGGCCATCATCGCACCATTGTAGGTCGTAGTTGCGGCATTTCGACCGTGGACATAGAGTGGACGCGGCTGGAGTCCGCATGCATGAAAGGCCCCGATGTGCAACGTTTTGTCCGGTTGCCTCCTGTGTGTCACGCTGGTCTCCGGGTCCGCATGGGCGGCGGACGATTTCGTCCTCGGCCCTGATTCTCAGAAGCAGGAGGGCGTTCCGGCCGGCAAACTCTTGAACGGCAAGTATGCCGCCACGGCGCAGCACTCTCCGGGGACAGAACGCGATGACTGGATCGACATCCCGGCACAATCAGGTGCAGCGAAGACGGCCGCGCTCAAGATCTCGAAGTACGATGATCGCTTTGACTACGGCGATGGTGGCCACAACGGTCAGCACGACGGCGCAATCCTCCCCGATTCGCTGCGGTGGCTGTGGCGCGAGTAAGCGTGGATGATATGGAAAGGGAACCGCGGACGAGGGACAGCCAGAAGACAGCAACGTTGTGATTCCCGCTGGTTTCTGTCCACAACTCGCAGTCCACTCTCCCCCGGCCATGGAAGGTGTGTTGATGACTCCTCCGCAACCCTCGCTGTTCAAGCGTTACTGGCCCCTGCTGAAGTGGTGCGGGTTTGCGCTGGTGATGGTGTTGATCGCCAAACGAGGCTGGGAGATCTGGAAGACCGCACCCACCGACGCCTGGAAGATCAACGCCGTGTGGCTGGTGCCAGCGACGCTTTGTTACATCGCCGGGTGGCTCCCCTCCGTGGCGTTCTGGCGAGCGATGCTCCACGGCTGCGGGACAACCCCCTCGTGGTATGCGACCGCGCGGGCGTACTACATCGGTGCGTTGGGGAAGTATGTCCCCGGTAAGGCGATGGTGCTGGTCCTGCGCGCTGCCTACGTCAAAGATCACGGCGTTCCGCCGGGTGTTGGGGCGATCACGGCCATGTACGAAACGCTCGCCACGATGGGGGCGGGCGCTGCCATCGCCGTCGCGCTGTCTCCCTTTGCCACCAGCCCGCGGTTGTGGGCCGCCCTGCCCGCCTGGTTGCAGCCGTTGCGCGATCAACCCTGGTTGTTACCGTTGCTGGTACTCGTGGGGACGCTTGCAGCACTCCCCGTGATCGCCCGGTTGTTCACGATCATCGCCCGCAAATTGACACCGAAGACGGAGGGAGACAGCCCGCCAGTCGGGATCACAACCGGGTTACTCTTGCGGGGACTGCTGACCGTCTCGGGGGGCTGGCTCCTGTTCGCGCTCAGTCTGGGCTGTGTGTTGCAGGCGCTGGGTGCCGGCGAGTTCTCGTGGCAGGCATTCCCCGGCTGGCTCGCGGCTTCGACGGTGTCGACCGTCGGAGGCTTCGTGATTCTGATCGCTCCCGGCGGCCTGGGAGTGCGCGAGATGCTGATGACGGAAGTCCTGGTCAGTCAACCAGGCGTAACCGAGATGCAGGCCTTTCTGGCTGCATGGTTATTGCGAGTCGTCTGGCTCGCAGGGGAACTCCTTGCCGCGGCGATCTTCGTCCGGGCACCTCGGACCGTGGAGAAGCCGCAGCCGTTGTCGGGTGGTGACACCGTGTCCCACGGGGCGTGATCTCGTTCCAACCCGGCGAATGTGCATTCACAATCTGTGCGCCCCGAGTCTGGTTGATCGAGCAAAGGTCACCGGTCGGTGGGGGGGCCGTCGGTCATGGCTGATGGTCTGTTTGTTCCCGTGTGGGACCGTTCAGCCACGTTAGGGCGGCAGAGTCGGACACTCGATGATCGTTCCCCCACGAACGGCCAACGACGTCCGACTGCAGTTGTGGCGTGATTGGTCACTACCCAGTTGACAGGGCGCCAGTTATGCTGCGCGAGTCATGTCCCTGCATCGAGTGTTCACACTACAGGATGCCGGGACGTGTCACGAAATCGATTCACTCCCCTCACGGTCTTTCCACCGAGGTGTTCGATGTCTCAGCGATTCTGGCGCAGCAGCGCACTGATGGTTCTGACGCTGATGTTGTCCGCCTGCGGGAAAGCTACGCCCCCGTCAGCGAATCAGGTCACTCCCCAGTCCTCCGAGAATGTGACGCCGTCTGCAACGGTAACGACGACGAACACGGAGGGGACTGGCGCACAACCACCCATGCCCGTCACTCCGAGCCAGCCGGCACCCGCGGCCGGAGTGGGGACACCGACGGTCGCTGCAGCCGCGACGTTTTCAGAAGCCGCTTATCTGGGGGACAAGCTCGCCGGACTCGTGGTCCTGCATCCGCGGAAAATGACGACCTGGCCGGTCTACACGATGCTCCGCGAAGCCGGGGTCTTGGAGAACATTCAGGAATCCCTTGACGACCTGCAGGTTCAACCAGAAACGGTTGAGCGGATCACCCTGATTCTGGATCAAACCACGGTCGATGCCACGACGAGAACTGCGGGGTTGGATGTCCCCGAAGACGAGGCTGCTTCTGCCGAAGCTGAAGTGACACAGATGGCCGCTAACCTTCGTGAAATTGGACTGGCATTTCATAATTATCACGACACATTTACGGCGTTTCCGCGTGCTGATGGCGACGCCGATGGTCGACGGACCGGTTTGAGTTGGCGCGTCCACCTGCTTCCCTTCCTGGGCGAGGTGGAACTCTACGAGCGGTTTCACCTGGACGAACCGTGGGATTGCCCGCATAACAAGGAACTCGTCGAAGCACTCCCGGTGATCTATTTAACTCCTGGCGTCACCGATGCGGGGAAGACTGCCTACCATGTCATGACGGGGCCGGGCACGCCGTTCGATGGGAAAAAAGGAACGTCGATCGCCGCGTTCACTGACGGGACATCGCAGACGCTCCTGGCAGTGGTGGCAGGGACCGACACGGCCGAGATCTGGACCAAACCGGGGGGACTGCCGTTCGACGCGGCAGCGTCGACCAAGGCACTCGGTTCGATCGGAAACAAGCCGGTGATCGGCCTCATGGCAGACGGGTCTGTGCATAAGCTGGCCCCGGATCTCAAAGCGGAGGTCTTCGCCAAGCTGTTTCAGCACCAGGATGGAAACATTGTTGGTGAGTTTGGGACACCTGTCCGGTTCGGCTCCAATCCACCGATACCGGCCATGATCGTACAACTGACAGCTGTTCCGGATCGTGAACGACTCCTGCAGGCGTTCTTGCAGAAGGGGACCGATGAGACATTTGAAGGGCAGACCCTGCACCAGAATGAAACGTCGTGTGTCTGGTTCCCGGATGAGAAAACCATGGTCTGCGGTCCGATCAAGTCGGTCCGCCAGATGGTGACGACGAAACAGTCCGGGAAGCCAGGCAATGCGACCGTGATCAGCCAACTCAATTTGGCGGCCGACGTGACGATGGCCTTCGATGTGGAATCGCAAGCGGCCCTCGTGCAACAGGGAGTGCAGCTGAATCCGATGCTGGGGCTCGCCTCACAATTGAAGGGCATTGCACTGCAACTCTCCGTCACCGGGAAGCCGGGAGATAAACTCCTGGAACTCGTCGCGACCACCACGAACGAACAGTCTGCCGGGACGATCTACCAACTCGCCCAGGCCGGGTTAGCGCAGGGGCAGTCGACGCTGAACGATCTCCCTCCGGCAACCGAGGCGACGGAACCCTTGCAGACTCTCGCGGTCAGCATCGCCAAGTCGGCCACGCTCAAGCAAAATGGTGCCCGAATCGAATTCACCGCTGCGGTTCCGGAAGGCTTCGATCAATTGCCGAAGTTGCTGCAACCGGCCGTGGAACAAGCCAAAGCCGCTGCAGAACGCACCCGGCGGCGGAATGATCTGAAGCAATTGGGACTCGCCATCCACAACTACTACGACACGTGGCAGGCTTTCCCCGGAGCCGGTTGGAGTGGATTCGCATTCGATTCCAATAAGGACAAGGCGTCGCTCAGCTGGCGTGTCTACCTGCTGCCGTATCTGGATCAGGCTCCGCTGTACAACGAGTTCAAACTCGACGAACCCTGGGACAGTGCGCACAACAAAACGCTGATCGAGAAGATGCCCAAGCTCTTCCAGACACCGGGAGTGACCGACCCGGGGAAAACATCGATCCATGTCTTCATCGGTCCTGGAGCACCCTTTGAGGGACGCAACGCCCCCAAGATCAACCAGTTCACGGACGGCACCTCGAATACGATCCTCGTCGTGCAGGCCGGGGCCGACAAGGCCGAGATTTGGACCAAGCCGGGGGGACTCGACTTCGACCCGAAAAACCCGCTCGCCGCTTTGGGGACGCTCGCGGAAGAAACGTTCCGGGTGCTGATCTGTGATGGCTCGGTGCGCGAGGTCCCGAAAACGATCCCGGCGGAAACCCTGCGCCGTTTGATCCAGTATCAGGACGGTGAACCGGTTGGTGATTTCTAACCCGAGAGGACTGCGACGACTGAGGCGTTTTGAGATCGCTGCTATCCTTAACGCTCAATGCGGAGCAACGTGACACGTTAGTACGTTGCTCTATCTGTGCACGGAGTGTTCGAGCCTCCTTGCAGCGTGATGAGAAATGATCATCGCAAGCTCTGGTGAGTCTGGCGTCCGTCGCTTGTGCTCGGCTAACCCTGCTCCCGAGACCGATGCCAGCGGAGGGGGGTTTGCTCGGCCTGACTCGGGGTGACGTTCAATCCTGGACAAGCCGCAGCGAGCTCGTGGGCGAGGGCTTCAATCCCGGACCGCTCGGTGGCGAAGTGACCAGCCAGTATCATGCTGAAGCCAGCATCACGGACTTCTAAGGCGGAGTGGAAGCGTCCTTCTCCGGTGAGGAGCGCCTCGCAACCCGCCCGGCGGGCATCTTTCCAGAACTCGGCTGCTGACCCACAGGCGATGCCGAGTCGAGTGATCCTCTTTGCGGGCGCACCGACCAGTTCGACACCGTCGAGACCAAGCCGCTGACAGATCCGATCGGCGAGGTCGTTCAACGAGAGTGGTTCCGGAAGTGAACCCCCCCGCCCTGCCCCACCACTCTGCGCAAGGGACTGCAACGGGATGACATCGACCGCAGGCGTTTCATACGGATGGGCCTGACGGAGTGCCGTGAGCGCAGCGGTCACATCCGCAGCCGGACAGACGACTTCCAGTCGTAACTCGGCAACTTCTTCGAGCCGACCCGCCTGGCCGACAGCGGGATTCGCGGTTTCATCACCAAAAAAGCTGCCGGTTCCCGGTGTGCTGAAGCTGCAGCAACGATACCCGCCGATCACACCCGCCCCTGTGTCCCACAGCGCCTGTTGCACCCGACGCAGCGCTTCCGCCGGCACGAACGTGACGAGTTTGACTTCCTCGACCGTCCGCGGTCGCAACGGGACGATGTCACGCAGACCGAGTCGTTCGGCCAGCTGCTGATTGATGCCGCGGGAGGCGTTGTCCCAGGCGGTGTGAGGGGAATAGACCGCGATGCCAGCCTGCATCAGTCGCCCGAGCATCCGCCCCTCGGTCGTATCGGCGGTAAGACGCTGGACCGGCTTGAAGAGAATGGGATGATGCGTGACAATCAACGTCGTTCCGGACTGGATCGCTTCCTCAGCGACATCGGGTGTGAGCGTGAGACACGTCAGCGCCCGCGTGACCTCTGCCTGCCGATCCCCCAGTAGCAGACCAACATTGTCCCAGCTTTCCGCCAGCTCAAGCGGTGCAAGCCGATCCAGCGCAGAGAGAATCTCGGACAGTCGCATGGCAGATCGATCCCTCAGAAGCAACGACGCATATCCACCAGGGTCTGCGCCGGCTTCCGGAGATCGTAACGCATCCGTTGCGTCGGCTGCGCGTCCAACCGACGCGAATCAGCGACTCAAAGAATCGTCATCTCGCCCAGGTGGCCATCACGCTCCGCGGGATCAGCGAAGCACTTCGGGACGTCTGCTATCTCCATAACCTTTCAACGGAATGATTGCCCTGCGTATGGCTGTCGCACGCTCATCCGCTCATCACGCGGAGCGTGATGGCGACTTTCGCGCTCCGCATTTTCAGTTCGACGACCGGCGCGTAGCCCAGCCGATGCAGAACATCCCGAAGGTGATGCACAGCACGCCCACGCCGGCGAGCGCGACCTTCGGCGACAGCCATTTCAAGCCGGTCTGCTGGAGTCGCGACTGCACCCAGTCGCTGACGCTGAACGAAGCGGCCTGGGGTTCCGCAGGCTTGACTGGCTGACTGGTCGATTCCCGGAGCCAGACGTTCGGACGATGGACGAGGTCATCCGTCGAGGACGAACCGAAATCCAAAGCCTCACTTTTCATCGGCAACGGAGGACTCGACTGTCCCGCCGAGTCATTCCGGTTCTCGACCGGGAGAACCTGTTCAAATCCGACCGGGGCGATTTTCTCATGCGTCTCGCCGGCTGTCGGCGTTGTCAGAGGTGCGGCCTTGCCGAGACGTGACCACCCATCATCGAGTGTGACCTGATGACGTACCGCTGTGGTGCTGTTGCCCGACCAGTCACCTGCCAGCGTTTCCGGTCTCTGCGGAGTTCCCTGTAACGCGGACGTTAAGGGCTCAACCGGCGCAGGACTCAGCAAAGCCGGGTCTGCCGGGGTTTCTGCCGGGCTGGAAACCCGCGTGACGGGCGCTGGTTTCACCGTCTGCTGGTTGGCCGTCACAGTTCCCCGGGCAATGTCGGCTGCAGCAAGCTCGTCAGCGAGTGAGACCTCATTTGGTCCCCGCAGCGGACGTGAGCGACCGAGGACGACTTTCACCGGGGAAGTCGTCGGACGCTCAGTCATCGAGGACGGTGTTGCGATGATCTCCGCAACCATCCGCTCCGCAGAGTCTTCCACGACTTCGTCCACGGCCGCTGCAGGAGCAGGTTCACCCAGCTCGACGGTCAATTCGGGCTCCGAAAACTCCTCGATCGTCCCGAGGAGCATTTCCGGCATCGGTTGAGCAACGCGCGGCTGCGGCTCCGCAGTCACGATCGGTTCGCTTGCTTCCGCCGGATCATCCGCGTGCTCGAATACGGAGGTCCCAGCGGAGATCGGCACGCCCGTTTTCAAGGGGGCGCCAGCCGACAGTGATGACGCACGTCTCGTTGTGGGGAGATCACGCCGCGGTCGAATGGGTGGATAGACCGAGCGTGCTTCAACCTGCTCCGTTGCGGGCGTCAAGGGTGTCTTGACCACAGGCGTATGAATCTCGGTCGCCTGCTGCTCGGGTGATAACGCACCAGGGTGGTCATCGACGAATACGGGCGAAGTGGTCTCTGGAATCGGAGACGGTTGGAACGGGATCCCACGGGTTTTGACCGGTGGGAGTGGTGCCCGTGCGATCTCTTCTAACGTCAGCTTTTCGGTTTGATCCAATTCCGGCGGGACGATCGCGCGTGCCTTGACCGCCGGAACGGTTTCGATCGCCTGCACGACAGTCGGTCGCTCGGGTGAGGCGGGCAGACTGGGGGCGACGGGAGGTCGCACAGGGGCTGTCGTTGGACGGGCCGGAGCTGTGACGACCTGCTCGGCCGACTTCTGTTCGTCGCGGAGTAAGATGAACTGCTGACAGAGGAGATCGGCAGCCGCCACGGAGACATCGGGCCCGGTCCCCAACACGGTCGACGATGCGTCGGCGATCTTCCGGGCTCGCTCAGCGGTCTGCACGGCGGCATCGTATTGACCCGCTGCAGCTTGAGCGCGGGCCTGATCCATCAACCGCCGTACGGTCGTCGCAAAACCGTTGGCGGGCGGTTCAGGCTGCACGGCCACTGCGGGTTTCTTGCCGAACCACTTCACGCCTGTTTGGGCTTCAACGATCAATGGCTGGATGAGCAAAGCTCCTGCGGGCAGTCCGACCGCCAGCAGTGCCCAACGTGTACGACGCTGTGTGAACTTCGAAATCCCGGATTGCAGATCCATCGTCCGTCCCCCCGAACAAGACCGGTCTATCGAGGATGATGTCGACGTGTGGAACTCTGCGGCTCAAGCCGGTTGCAACGAGAACGGCGAAAATCGGGGCTGCGCGATCGTTTCGTCCGGCAAAGTTTCACCAGCTTCAACCAGCTCACCACCAGCAATTCCTGCCGTTCACCGGCAACCGCTCGCTCCCATCCGCTCACCTACCACGCTGGCGTCTTCGCTTTCCCCTGGATTCAATCCCCCACCTCCAGTGGTCGAAACCGTTCCGCCCGTTTCAGCAGCATCTGCTCGACAATCTCGCGGGCGCGGGCATCGGTCGGTCCGCGTGCGTCGTGACCACTCCCCTTCCCACTGTTACAGCGACGGCAGGCGAGCGCGAGGTTGCGCAGATCATTCGGCCCATCGAGCACCGCCGTGAAGTCGGCTGCCGCACGATGCTCGAACCAACTCCGCGGCACGATATGTTCGAGGCTCACACCAGGTGCGGGCTGGCCATCGAGTCCCAGCCACAGCCCCTTCTTGCAGAAGAGACATCGTGTCCGCCAACCCCCTTCGCCTCGCTCTGCAAGACGATCGGTCGCCAGGACCTGGAGTAATAGTTTGCGCTGTGTTGTGGACATGTGGGTGATGAGAGTGGACAGGGGCCAGTGGACAGGGAATGGATGACAGGAAAACGGGGTCAGCGAGCGATGAATTCCACAACGGTCTCTGGCTGTTGACTGTCCACTTCTTCCCTGTCCACTTCATTCCACACGAATTTCTTTCAAGGCTGCCAGTCTTTCGGCAGTTCCAGTGACCAGACTTCGTTGCTGAGGGGTTGTGCGTGGCCGCCGGCGAGCCAGAGTTTGTCACGCCACACGAACGCCGAGTGCTCGTGACGTTCCTTCCAGCCGCCGGGCGTTTTCAACTCGGTCCAGGTTTTGCCATCGGCCGAGTGCCAGACATCGCCCCAGTTCTTCGAGGGATTATTCGACCATCCGCCGAGGACCCACATCCGCCCGCGATAGACTTCCGCCGAGAACCACAACCGCGGCAACCACGGAGCGGCTTCGGTCTCGCGGACCCACTCGACCCCGTCCGCAGTACTCCAGACCTCGTTGTTCGCGGAGTACTGGGGAACGTAGTTGCCGCCCCCCATCAAGTAGAGTCGATCGTTGAGGACCACGGCCTGATGATAAGCCCGCGGTGACCACCCCGCGTGCTCGGTGGCCCGCGTCCAGGTCTTTCCGTCGGCGGTTGTCCAGACATCGTTCTTTAAGCTCGACGCATCACCGAAATAATAATTCTCGGTCCCGCCGAGGATCCACAATTTGTTCTTGAAGACGACCGTCGCCGCTGCGATCCGTGGTGACCACCCAGCCGCTGGTGCAGCGTCCCAGGTCTTGCCATCGGTCGAGGACCAGACGGCGTTCGTTGCTTCATGACCGGGTAATCGGCCATTGTACCAGCCTCCCATGAACCACATGCGATCCCGAAAGACGGCCGTCATTGGGAGATCGCTGTGTTTCCACGGGGCATCCTCTGTAATGCGTTCCCAGTTGGCCCCATCCGCGGTGCTCCAGACATCACGCGGCGGCGCAGCGAACGAATTGAACCACCCACCGAAAATCCACAACTTGTCGCGATAGACCAGTTCCCCCTGCGAATCCCGCGGCTGCCACGCTGCGTGATCGGTGACACGCACCCAGTGAATCGACTGCTCCTGACCGGCAGCAGTCCCAGAGATTAGCAACCCGAGCAGTAGGGTAAGACGAAACATGGAAGGCACCATCCTGTAAAGGTTACGATTAAAGGTCACGATGGACCATCGGTGTCAATCACCGAGTTCAGAAAGAGACATGCTCATTCGCACTGTCGGTTGATCGATGCCTGAACTACTGGAAGATTGTTGTCACATCCACTCGTGGCCACAAGAATCTGCGGCAGTTTATACCTGTTCTAATTTTACTTGACATTTCAGAAGAAATATCTGCACTGTATACACACCACAGAACCTTGCTGGCACCAGCGTGGGGATGGGTCTGCCCCACATCAGTCAAGGTCAGTGCATTTTTCATTTCGATCATGCGAGCTACCGCCGGACTCAATCAGCACGGTGAACGAATTCGTTGAGGCCCCTCGAAAACCAAAGGAGTTTCAGATGCCGGAACTGAAAGACATTTTCCTGCCAGACACGGTTGTGATCAGGTCGACCTTAAGTCAAGACAAACAAGTCATTTCGACCGCGGTGCAGAGTTTCAGTGTCGACCTGCTTGAGCGGCCCAAACCACTGGGCAATGCGCCTCTTCCGGTTGGGCGAGGTCTGGGAGATCCGCCGCTAGTTGCATCAAAAACGATCTCCTATTTCTGTGCCTTTCAGGGTGACGGACCGGAATCGCCCTTCCAGATCAGCATTCGTGGCGTGATCGATCTCAAGCCTGGAGCCAAGGCGGTGCTTGTGAGTCGAATCGGCGGAATGACATATTCCGACGATTTGGCAGGCGCTGCGGATGATACAGGCGCCTATGTCGTCTCTCATACCGTTACCGCGATTCCAGCGAACGGGGTGCTCGTGACCTTGTTTCTGTTGATCGATCGGACTCTGGTCGATGGCGGCCTGTCAGGCGCAAGCGCAAACGTCGAAGCCATCGAGTTCAGTCTTGATGTTACTACACCGAAGAACCAATCGTCTTGTTCATGAACGAGCGAATGGATGCCTGATGATCGATTTTTCGGAGCGGCGTAGACTTACGCGATCCGACCGAGAACGGATACGGATCTGATGATCGAAGCCGGGCCATTCGCTCTGGCCCGGTTTCAGCTAAGACTTAGGACACATGGCCCTGGATTTGAAAGCGGGCCAACGTGCGCACCACCAGATCACTCAACTGATCCTGTTGGTGAGGAAGAGTCGCTGGAGTTACCTCGAGAATCCCCTAACGCGTTGATCAGCACCCGGTCAATACGCGGGCCATCCATGTCGACGACTTCGAGTTGATAACCAGCCCATTCGAAACGGTCGCCGATCTTGGGAGGGCGGCGGATGACGCCGACAACGAGTCCCCCCAGTGTGCCGACGCCACGGGGTGGCGGTTCACTCCAGTGGGCGACTTCCAGCGCCGCCTGCAGTTCGTGCAGGTTGACCAGTCCGTCGACCAGCCACGAGCCGTCCTCCCGCTGCACGATGGCTTGGGTATGGTCCTGACGGTGTTCGTCGTGGATATCGCCGACCAGGACCTCGAACACGTCTTCAAGCGTCACCATCCCTTGCGTGCCGCCGTATTCATCCAGCACGATCGCCAGTTGCGTCCGCTGTTCCTGGAACAGTTCGAGCAGCCGGCTGATCGTCAACGTTTTCGGAACGAACAGCGGCGGTCGCACGAGCCGCCGCAGATCGATTGGGCGGCCGAGGTAATGCTGCAGGAAGACGTCCTTGATGTAGACAAAGCCAACGATGTGGTCGATGTTCCCTTCGCAGACCGGGACGCGGGAAAAACCCGACATCGCGATCGCGCCGATCACTTCATCCGACGGGGTGTCGATATCGAGGGCGTCGATGTCGATCCGCGGGCGGAGAATATCAGTCAGGGTCCGATCACCCAGCCGCAGCGCTTCCCGCGCGACTTTGTGTTCCGACTCTTCCAGCACACCTGCAGCGGTCCCGGCATCGATCAGATGCTGGATATCTTCCACCGAGACTGTGGCCGCCACATTCGGTTTTTGCCACAGCAGCGCGAGGACCAGTCGTGTCGTCAGTTGCAGCAAGCGAATCGCCGGACGGGAGACCCGCTGCACGAAGAGCATGGGATAAGCCACAATCCGTGCCAGCGGTTCCGCATTCTGCAGAGCCAGTCGTTTCGGGACCAGTTCGCCGAAAATCAGCGAACAGAATGCGAGTCCGATCACCACGGCCGACAGCGCGAGCGTGTGGCTCTGCTCGGCGATCATGGGCCACGGGGCCCGCTCGATCCATGCGGCCAGCTGTTCTTCAATGCGGGCCCCGCCGAACACGGCCGCAAGCGTTCCGACCAAGGTGATCCCGACCTGTACTGTCGGGAGAAACTGGTCAGCATCGTGGGCGAGGTTCAGGGCGACGCGGGCAGCGCCGTCGCCTTCTTTCGCGAGTTGCTCCAGACGACCACGGCGGGCGGTCAGAATCGCAATTTCCGCTGCGGCAAAGAAGCCGTTCAGCAGAATCAGCAGCCCGATGACGAGCAACTCCCAGCCCGCACCCACGTCCACCCGCCTTCCCCGTAACACCCCGGAACGCAATCGCGCTGACGCATTATGCCGACTGAACGCCAGAACGGCTACTGGTCGGCCTGCGAGGGCTCGCGTCACCACAGCTTTGATGGTGTGAATGCAGTCAGCTTCATCGTGATCTCACTGGTCGGTCTCAGCCTGGCAGATTGCCCATTCACCCCGAGAATCGTGCAGGAAAACTTTCCTTTACCACCGATAAAGGATAAACTGATTTCGATGCGTATTGTGCCATTCGTCCGGCAGCGGGGTTGATTGGGGATCGTGGTTCAGCGTGTGCTGGAAGCCGCAGTGTGTGTGACCAGCCTGTTGCAAGAGGAACTGCTCAGTGGATGACCTGTGGCGAACTGTTCGACCTGCCGGGATCCTGCTGATCCTTGGTTTATTGTCGCCAAGTCTCGCCCTCGCCCAATTGACGGTCAGCCCGTCCGCCGTGCTGCTCGATCGTCCCGAAGCGGCCCAGCAGGTGCTGGTGACTCACATCGCCGGAGAGACGCGGAACGATCTGACTCGTAGCGTCGAATACCGCTCGAGCGATCCCTCGATCTTTACGGCCGATGCGGATGGGTTGCTGCATCCGCATCGGGATGGTACCGCAGTCCTCACGGTGCAATCATCGGCCGCGACGCAGACGATTCCGGTCACGGTCACAGGTCTGGCCCAACCCGTCCCGGTCTCGTTCCGTTACGAAGTTCAGCCGATCCTGACCAAGTCCCGCTGTAACGCTGGCGGCTGCCACGGGAAAGCCGAAGGACAGAACGGCTTCAAATTGAGTCTGTTCGGCTTTGATGACGAAGCCGATTACGACGCCATCGTGAAGGAAGGTCGCAGTCGGCGGATCGATCGGGCGCATCCTGATGAAAGTCTGCTCTATCTCAAAGGGACGGCCCGCATGCCGCACGGTGGCGGGCTGAAGATTGAACGGACAGGACCACAGGCCGCCCTCTTGCTCCGCTGGTTGCATGCCGGGGCACCGTATGAATCACCGGCTGATCAACCCGTCGTGAAGATCGAAGTTGAACCGGCTGAGTTAGTGATGCTTCCCCAGGGAACGCAACAACTGCGTGTCACGTCGATCGATGCTGTCGGTCGCCGCCAGTGTGTGACGACACAGGCCGATTACATCTCGAATGCCCCGCAAATTGTCGGCACGACACCACGGGGTTTACTCGAAGCGACCGAGGTCCCCGGGGAAGCCGCGATCCTGGTCCGCTATCTCGATCAGGTGACGACCTGTCGTGTCGTCCTGCCGCGGCCAATGTCAGTGGGATCGCGTCCCGGCATCATCAACTTCATCGATCAGCACGTCGGCGACAAGCTCGTGCGGCTCGGGATTCCTGTCAGCGATCCTGTCGATGATGCCCGCTTCCTGCGGCGCGTGTCGCTCGACACGATCGGCACACTTCCGACCGCTGAGGAAGCCCGGACGTTCCTCAATGATCCGGCTCCGGACAAACGGGCCCGACTCGTCGAGTCCCTGCTCAACCGTCCCGAATACGCGGACTACTGGGCGATGAAATGGGCCGACATCCTGCGTGCGGACAAGATCAAGATCACCACGCAGGGGACGGTCGGCATGACGCGCTGGCTGCATGCCCAGTTCGCCGCGAACCGCCCGTACGATGAACTGGCTCGAGACATTGTGACCGCGCAGGGACCGATCCAGGGAGAAAGTCCCACGGGCTTCTTCAAGGCACTGGAGAAGCCGGAAGTCACAGCCCGTTCGATCAGCCAGCTGTTTCTGGGTGTGCGCATCGAGTGTGCTCAGTGCCATCATCACCCCAGCGAACGCTGGAGTCAGGACGATTATGCGGGCCTCGTCGGCTTCTTCACTGGAAACACCTTCAAGAAGTTGCCGAATGGAACCGAAGCCCTGTTCGCCAAGGCAGGGACCGACCACAAACACCCCCGCACGGGATTGCCAGTCCCGGCCCGCGCGCTTGGAGCGGCTGAAGCGAACTTCGGGAGCGTGATTGATCGTCGTCAGGTCTTTGCCGACTGGATGACGTCCCCGGACAACCCGTTCTTCGCAAAGGCGATCGCCAACCGTTTGTGGGCGCATTACTACGGCCGTGGTCTCGTCGAGCCGATCGACGACATTCGGGCGACCAATCCGGCCACGAATGAGCCGCTGCTCGACGCCCTCGTCGTGCATCTCAAAGACGTCCGTTACGACTTGAAAGCGTTCACGAAGACCTTGCTCACCGCGCAGACGTACCAACTGAGTTCCCTCGCCAGCGCGGGGAACGCGGAAGACACGCAGCACTTCTCGCATGCCCGGCCGAAAGCGATGCCCGCCGAAGTTCTGCTCGATGGCTTGAGCCAGGTGACCGGCGTGGCCGAGAAGTTCAACGGCTGGCCGGAAGGGTATCGATCGATCCAAGTGTGGGACAACCGCATGCCGTCGTACTTCTTCCGCATCTTCGGTCGTCCGGTGCGGGCCAGTGTCTGCGAGTGTGAACGGAGTAACGAGCCGAGTATCACGCAGGCTCTGCACCTCCTCAATTCGCCCGAGATCAACGAGAAATTGACGCACAAACAGGGTTTCGCGCGTCGGCTGGCAACGTCCGCGAAGACGACTGATGAAGTGTTAGACGAACTGTTTCTCAGCACGCTCACACGTCTGCCGACATCCGAAGAACGAGCCCTGCTCCGCGAAGCGTTTCCCACAGACGGGCGCGATCGTCGCGCGGCCGTGGAAGACGTCCTGTGGTCGGTGCTCAACACGAAAGAGTTTTTGTTTATTCAATGACGACTTTCCCAGCCCCAAGCGCGTGCCCGGGGGGAATCGAAACCCCGCGCTCGCGCTTGGGGCTAGAAAAGAGTTCTCACGATGCTCAACATTCCCTTCGGTCGTCCCGCACGGCGAAACTGTGATGGACTCTCGCGACGGCAGATGCTCCGGCTCGGTTCGACCGGACTGTTTGGCGGGCTCACACTGCCGGGTTTGCTGGCGGCTCAGGACGCAGCCCCGGCAAAACGTACGGCCAAGGCGACCAGTTGCATTTTCATTTTTCTCGAAGGGGGACCTCCCCAGCAGGATATGTGGGACCCGAAGCCAGAGGCTCCGCTGGAAATTCGCGGTCCCTTCGCGCCGATCGCCACCAAAACTCCCGGCGTGATCTTCACCGAGCATTGTCGGAACTGCGCGACCATCACCGATAAATTCTCGGTCGTCCGCAGCCACTCGCATACCGATAACGGCCACAGCACCGGCTATTACTATGTGATGACCGGCCATCGCCCGACCTTCCCCGACGGCGAACATCCGATTCCCACGAATAACGTCTTCCCCTCGCTGGGATCGTTCGTCGGCCGCGAACTCGGTTCGAACGGCAAAGTCCCGGCGTACATCAACATGCCGCATCCCATGTCTGCCGGCGGGCCAGGGTTTCTTGGTGCAGAGTACGCGCCCTTCGTCATCGAAGCCGACCCGAGTCAGCCCGATTTCGAGGTGAAAGATCTTGGTCGCGTCGATGGATTGACTGAAGACCGCGTCGCGTTACGGCAACGCCTACTGGCTGGATTGGAAAGTGAACGCCAGCGGATTGGTCGGGCCGCCGCGATGTCGACCTATTACAACAAAGCCTACGACCTGATCAATTCCCCCGCCGCCCGGAAAGCGTTCGATATTCAAGCCGAACCGGTCACCATGCGCGAGCGTTACGGGATGACGCAGATCGGCCAGTGTGCTCTTCTGGGAAGACGATTAGTTGAAGCCGGGTGCCGGTTTGTCGGGATCGATGCTCCTGGCTGGGATGTCCATTTCAACTGCTTCCCGAGCCTGAAAACCGACCTGATTCCCCCGGCCGATCTGGCGTTCTACGCCCTCGTGACCGATCTGGAAGAACGGGGTCTGCTCGACAGTACGCTGGTCGTGATGATGGGCGAAATGGGCCGCACGCCGCGGGTGAATGCCCAGGCGGGGCGCGATCACTGGTCGATGGCGCAGTGCATCCTCTTCGCCGGCGGAGGAACGAAACCGGGCCAGATCATCGGTTCGACCGATGCCCAGGCCGCCGCCCCAACCAGCGACCCGGTCAGCATTGCGGACCTGCTGCGGACGATTCATACCCTGATGGGGATCGATGCCAGCAAGGAATATCCTGATCCACTGGGCCGTCCCGTTCCGCTCGTCAATGGCGGGAAACTGATCCCCGGATTAATCGCTTAAGCGACCGCGACGCTTCGCACGAGTAGCCATCACGCTCCGCGAGATGAGCGGATCAACAGAGAACGCAGACTTTCTCCTGGAATCTGTCACTGACCCACGCCTCGCATCGGCTGCCAACGGGAGACCCGCCACATGCGTTCCTTGTCGATCTCCCTCGTACTCCTGTGCTTCACGACCGTCACTGCCTTTGCCCAACTTGCACCCGAAATTGGTTATGTGGTTCCGGGTGGTGCCCAGGCGGGAACATCAGTTGAAGTCACGCTGGGCGGGTACGACTGGACACCCGACATGCAGCTCTTCGTGCATGATCCGCGGGTCAAGCTGGAACTCCTTGGCCCGCCCACGGAAGTGCTCATCACCGAGCCGCCGTACTGGTTCGGAGCCAAGGCCCGCGGCTATGCCTGGCCGCTACCGCGAGAGTTCAAGGCCCGACTCACGGTCCCTGCCGAAGTCCCACCGGGTTTGATTCGATGGCAGGCCGCGAATGCCAACGGTGTTTCTCCCGTCGGTTGGCTGCACGTCACGCCGTATCCCGAGGTGCTCGAAACGCCTGTGCCTGAGGGGCTGCAGTTGCTCTCTGCCCCGCCGTTCGTCCTCTCGGGACAGATTCGTCGCATTGAAGAGATTGATCGCTTTCGTCTCCGGCCCACGCACACGGGACTGATCACGATCGAACTGCTCGCCCGACAGCTCACGTCACCCGCCAACCCGATGGCGCTCCATGGCATGCTGCAGGTGACCGACGACATGGGCCGACAACTGGTCGACGCGGCGGCGACCGAAGGTCTTGATCTGACCACAACGTTTGCCGTGGAAGCAAACCGTGATTACGTGCTGAGCCTCCACGATGTCGATTTCGCTGGCGACCGCTCGTATGCCTATCGGATCGTCGTCACTCCCGGACCAGGGCCTGTCGCAGCCTTTCCGGCTGCTGGTCGTCGGGGTGAAACACGGTCCGTGGAGTTTACCGGAATCGGCATCGCCACGGGGGCGGCTGTCCCTGAAACCGTCACACGCGACGTCGCCTTCACCGCCGCGCCGGGCATCGACACGCTCAACTACATCCTGGAAACACCACACGGCAAGGCTCTTCCATGTGTCTTCCACGTCAGCGATGCACCGGAACTGATTGAAGGGACACCCTTCGCAGAATTACCGGCGGCCGTCACCGGTCGCCTGGAGACCCGCTATGGGGCCGATGTCTATCCGGTTGCGCTGAAGAAAGGTGACGTCTGGAGCATCACCGCCCGTTCGTGTTCGCAACGTCATCCGCTCGACCTCGAACTCAGCCTGAGCAACGCTGCGGGGAAAGAAGTCGCCACGGCCGATGACAGCCCCGGTTCAACCGATCCGGTCCTCGTCTTCACGGTCCCCGCAGATGGTGTCTACTCCGTGCGGGTGAGTGATCACTCCGGTCGGAGCGGGCAGAAGGCGGCGTTGTACCGACTCAGTTTCGAGGCGGTTCGTGAAGATGTCACCTTCACCACCCCGGATTTGCTCGCGATTCCGCTGGGGACCACCGGCAAGCTGGCCCTCAAAGCGGTCCGTCAGGCAGGCTTCAAGGGACCGATCGCGATCACGGTGAAAGGACTCCCGGCCGGGATGACCCTCCCCGAAAATCTCAGCATTCCCGAAGGCAAGGCCGATCTCAGTCTCGACATCGTCTGTGCGGCAAATGCCGCCGCGACCGCGAGCCTGGTCACGATCGATGCGACGATGACGCTCAATGGTGCATTGGTCACGCGCACAATCAAGTCGCTGGTCATCGCCGGGGTGATGCAGCCGCGGTTCAAAATCACGCCGGAAGGACTCGACGACGTCAGCAAGGTGCATCGCGGGAGTACCTTCCGCTTCCCGTTACTCATCGAGCGGCTGGAAGGCTACGCCGGACCGATCACACTGGAGATGACTGCCAAGCAGCAGCGCCATCGCCAGGGCCTCGCCAGTGATGAATTTGTTGTCGAGCCGACCGCCACACGGGTGGAATATCCGATCTTTGTCCCCGAGTGGATGGAGACGACCAAGACCAGTCGCATGATTCTCAACGGCCGGATCACGCTCGCCGATCCGCAAGGCAACGTCCGCACGCTGCTGCAACGCATGCAGTTACGGCTGGGGATTCTACCCGAAGGGGCCTTGATGAAGCTGGCCCATGCTCCGGCCGAGTATCAGGCGCCCCGCGGCGGAACGCTGGCGCTTCCGTTGACGATCGCGCGGACTCTCGACTTTCGCGAACCGGTGCGGATTGAACTGGTTACCACCGAGGCACAAGCCGGTCTGGTCACCGCACAGCCGTTGACGCTGTCGCCGACGGACACGCAAGCCACGCTCACGTTGCAATTCAAGGACGTCCCGCGCGCGGTCCGCGAACTGTCCCTGCTGATCCGAGCCACCGCCGATCAACCCAACCGTGGCCTGGTCCGATCGGAAACGACCGTGACCGTCGACCTGCTCGACCGCGTCGCTCCCTAGTGCAGAGGAGCGAACCGGCCACCGGGTGGCGAGCGGGGAACTGTTTCAGGCCCGAAATGGAGCATCGCGTCGAGCCCCTCTCCAACCCAGGTCTCGCTGGGACTGGGCCCCCGTGGAGGCTGTGAAGACATTCACAGAAGTCACGCTGGCTGGGCGGGAATTCCTCTCTGCGGTCGCCGTCCCACTTGTCGTGTTCTTCCGAGCAGCCTACCGTAGACAGCAGGACCAAAGGCGTCGTGGAGACTTCAGCATGTCCGAATCACAACCGCTGCGCCTGGTGCTCTTCAGTCGGCCCGGCGATCCTCTGTTGCTGGCGGAATTGATCTGTCAGGTGACTGGAATGAATCGGATTGACGCCATGCAGGTCGCCCGCATGGCACCGGGTGTGCTGCCCTTGGAACTGACGGCCGATGAAGCCCAGCGCCTCGCGGAACTCGTGCAGGGGGCTGGCGTGCAGACGGCGACCGTCAATGCTGCAGAACTCCCCGATCTCTCCCAGGCCACCGTCGTGCATCACGCCCGGTTCCACGAGAATGGCTGGGAGATTCTCGAATTACACGGCCGGACGGAAACGGTCGTTCTCTGGTCCCGGATCGCGCTGATTGCCATCGGCGAGATTCCGCAGGAAGCGACCCGTCGCTATCCCGATGAGAATCGCCCGACTCTGATGGGGGCTCCGTTACATGCAACCGCGCCGATTGATGTGCCGTTGTCGGCCAGTCCGGAGATGTGGGTTCTGACCACGGCCCCGGTCCATGTCTACTGCGTGGAAGCACGCCACATGAACTATGAAACCCTTGGCGACGCCATGAGCGGGTCGGCTTCAGCGAATTTCTACCGTTTCGCACAGCAGTTGACGGAACGGGCCACACATGCCCGGCGGACCCCTTCGACTCGGGCATATCTGGAGCGGCGGCCGCATAGCGAATATGCGTTCGCGACGTCGGCCGAACTTCAGCACACGGTTCTGCTACATTGGGTCCTCAGTCAGGTCGCGGGGACCTGAAGTTCGGGGAGCATCGATGTCGGTCCTGATCGAGAGCCTGCTGCGTCCCGAAGCCTATCCGCATCCCGTCGCAGCGACCGGCGTACAACTCCTGGAGACCCACATCTCGTGGGTCCTCCTGACCGGGGACTATGCCTACAAACTGAAGAAACCGGTCAACTTCGGCTTTGTCGACTTCAGCACCCGCGCGCTGCGTCAGTTCTGCTGCGAAGAAGAGCTCCGTCTGAACCGACGCTGGGCTCCCGAGTTGTACCTCGGCGTGCAGCCGATTTTCGGGCCGAAAGACCAGGCTTCTTTCCTCGGGACAGGGGAACCGATTGAGTTCGCGGTGCAGATGCGGCAGTTTGAGCAGACCGCGTTGCTTTCGAACGTGCTCACCCGTGGGGAATTGACCGAACAGCATCTTGATCGTTTCGTGAACGATCTCGTCCGGTTTCAGTCAATGGCAGCGGTCGCGGGACCGGAGACGACGTGGGGGACGGAAGCGGCCGTGCGGGCACCGGTTGAGGGGAACTTCCGGGTCCTCGATCGGCTGGCCGATCATCAGTCGACGGTGCGCCGCCTGCGGGAATGGAGTGCCGCACAGTGTGTCTGGCTCACGGCTGCTGATCATTGGGAGAAGCGTCGTGCGCACGGCAAGATCCGTGAAGGCCACGGCGACCTGCATCTCGGGAATTTGATGCTGCGTGACGGAATCGTGGTCCCGTTTGATTGTCTGGAGTTCAATCCGGGCCTGAGATGGATTGATGTCGTCAGCGAACTCGCGTTCCTGGTGATGGATCTGCAGGAACGCGGCCGTCCCGATTTCGCCCGCCTTGTACTCGATCAGTGGCGGGCCAGGACGGGTGATGCCTGCGGGTTGTATGCCTGGCGGTGGTATACAGTTTATCGGGCGCTGGTCCGGGCGAAGGTCGCCGCGATTCGGCTCGATCAACCGGACATCACTCCGGAAGCTCGGACGCGGGCCGAGATCGAGGTCGAGGGCTACCTCGATTACGCCGACCATTGGACCGGGAAACTGCCGATTGGACTGGTCGTGATGCACGGACTCTCTGGCAGCGGGAAGTCCGTCGCGGCGGCAGCGATTGCCAGGCACTACAACTTCCTCACCGTCCGCACCGATATCGAACGCAAACGGGATTTTGGGTCGCTCCCGGCCGACGAATTGTATGCCCCACAGACGACGGAAGCGGTCTATGCTCACGCCGCCGAAGTGACCATTCCGGCATTGCTCGCGGCGGGCTTCCCGGTGGTTGTCGATGCCGCTTGTCTTCGCAGGGCGCAGCGCGACCAGTTGCGGGAAGTTGCCGCGGCGCTACATGTTCCCTGCCAGATTGTGGAAGTGAGCGCTCCTGCAGAGGTCCTGCGACAACGGATCGCCACCCGGCAGGCAGCGGGGCGTGACCCGTCGGATGCGACTCTTGCGGTCCTGGAGGGGCAGTTGTGCCAGCAGGAACCGTTAACGGACGAAGAACGGTCGCAAGCAGTCAGCATCGAGACCACCACCGCTGACTGGGAAGCCGCCCTGCTCACCGAATTGAAACACCGCTGGAAGAAAGTCTGCACCGCGAGTCTTTCCAGGTAGCCATCACGCTCCGCGTGATGAGCGCGTGCTTAGGGACCTGCTCATCACACGGAGCGCGCTGGCGACGTTGGTCAAAGCTTGTCGTTTTACTGACCCGCACGAAAGTTTCTGAAGTAGGGCAGGCTCCCGCCTGCAATCGGTGACCTTGCGACTTCAGTGAGTTCCACGCGGGTCAGTAACCGACGGTTTGCACGCGGACCGGTGTCGATCGTTCGGCGAGTTGCAGCAGCGTCCCGTCTGCCATCCAGCGGGCTTTGACAAACCCGAGGGCGACGGTCGCAGATCCGTCCGGGAGAACCGCACACGAGGTAATCCACCCCGCCTCCTGCCCCGAGGCCGGTTCGATCAACCTGGTGCCGACGGGGACCGCTTCACTGGTGGACCAGTGCAGTCGTCGCAGCTCTCGATTGGTGTGACCCAGAGCATCGAGACGCGCGATCGGTTCCTGGCCGAGGTAGCAGCCCTTCTTGAACGACAGACAGCGGGCATTACGACCCGCTTCCTGGGCGAGGCAGTCGTCCGTCAGATCGACACCATATTCGGGAAAGCCAGCGGCGATCCGCTGAGCGGTCCACTCCGCATCGGTCCCGCGGCGAACACCGGCCGTATCGAGTGCGTTCCACAGCGTCGAAGTCGCGGATCGCGGAATGAAGGCCACGCTGTCCTCTGTGCTCAAGCGCGGAAGTGTCGCGAGAACGATGCTGGCACCGAGCACCGGTGACATCACCTGCTGCACGTGATCGGGTGCCGCTGTGGTCAGTGAAACACCGACTGCACGGGCGAGGACTTGGGCACAATCGGTCCCGCTGATCCACACCGCGGCGAGATCGCCCGTTCGATCCGTGAGGGTGACATCTTCTCGAATCAGGTACCGATCGAGATGGGCAAGGAGTGAGGCAACCCCAGCTGCTCCGGTTTCGAGGAGTAATGCTTCCGGCAGGGCGAGGACGCTGACGTGCCCGACGATCCGGCCTTTCACATTACACAAGAAGGCTTCCCGTGCATTCCCGGCCGGGAGCCTGTTGATGTCGTGCGTACAGAAATTGTGCAGAAACTTGACTCGATCGGTCCCCGTCAACTCGATGAGTCCGCGATCTGGCCGTTCCCACGCGATACAACCCGCTGTCATTCAGCCCCCCTGATCCTGACGTTCTCGTGCGATCAGCCGGAGGATTCTACGCCTGATCGTCGGTTGAACCAATCCGCAGCGTCTCGGTTCTGTCCACCTGCGGGGTTGGTTACACTTGAACGTGTCTGGTGCGAGTGCACGGGCTGAAGGGGATTGAGGCGTGGAACTGGCAAACGTGCGAGTGGGGTTCATCGGGTCGGGTCAGATGGCGCTCGCACTGAGCCAAGCCTGGGTTCGGGCGGGACTGCTGCGGGGTGACCAGTTGGTCGCCTGTGATGTCGTTCCCGCTTCTCTGGATCGGTTTTGTGCGGCGACCGGGGCGACACCGGCGACCTCGAATGCGGCTGTGCTTGCGGCCAGTGATGTCATTTTCCTGGCGATGAAGCCTCAACATCTCGCCGCGGCGGTCGATCCACTCACCGCCGAATGGCACCCGCGACATCTGGCGGTCTCGATCGTGGCCGGAATCACGCTGTCGACGCTGGCTCAGCGTTTGGGGGCAGCACCGCGCATCATCCGTGTGATGCCCAATACTCCGTGCCTGATTGGAGCGGGAGCGAGTGCTTATTCCCGTGGAAGCACGGCGACGGCTGATGATGCTGCCGTGGTGCAGCAACTGTTAACAGCCGGGGGCGTTGCGGCTGAAGTCCCGGAAAAGCTGCTGGACGCGGTGACCGGACTCTCCGGCAGCGGTCCGGCTTACATTTACGTGCTGATCGAAGCTCTCAGCGATGGGGGCGTGAGAATGGGTTTGCCGCGCGAGCTGGCAACGAAGCTCGCTGCCCAGACTGTTGCGGGGGCTGCGCAGATGGTTCTCCAAACCAATCAGCATCCCGGTGTGCTGAAAGATCAGGTGGCCAGTCCCGGCGGGACCACGATCGCTGGTCTGCATGCGTTAGAGCAAGGTGGTTTTCGCGGCATCGTGATGGATGCAGTGCAGGCTGCGACCGAGCGGGCTACGCAACTTGCCGGCGGCTGAGGAATTCTGGCCGCTCCATCTGCCGGTCCCGGACGTCTGGGCTGATACAACTGGCGTAATCGTTTGCGCCGGACTAACCCCACCGTCAGCTGTCAAAACCGTGAGCGACATTTGAGACTCGCTCGGCGTGTTCTTCTGTTGCGACCTAGCGTATCAGTAGAACCCCTGTTTCCGTTGCGAAAAGGTCACACGACGGACGGGGTCCGGTTCTGTGTCGTTTCTCCCTGGACGAAACCGAATGACGACAGCCGTCGAAAAGCCCAATTGGAAAACTGACGTTGCCCATCACGCGGGACCGTATTCCGGGGCGCATCGGTCACTCGTCAACTTGTTGAACCTCGGTCGCGGAGACGATCCCCGTTTCCCAGCCGAGCCGCAGCATACGCTCGATGGCATCATTCATCGGGGTGTCCTGCGTCGATTGCTCTCGGCCCTGCAGCAGCGTGATCCGGGGACCGTCCGGCACGCACGACGTGTCGCGTTATTAGCAGTCGGATTGGCTGAGCACCTCGGCTGGGAAGGCCAGCAACTGAAAGTGCTGGAAGTCGCAGCGCTGTTGCACGATATCGGCAAGATCGGCGTTCCGGACAGTATTCTCTTCAAGCCATCGCGACTGAGTCCGGAAGAGCTCGATCTGATGGCCCTGCACTATGGCATCGCGCTGGATGTGCTGCAGGCCTGTCGCGTTGACCCGCAGATTCTGCGAATCGTGGGGGAATCGCAGATTTCCGATGTTTCGCTCGACAGCGCGAAACAGCTGGGTCACGAACTCCATCTCGGGGCGCGGATCCTGGCTCTCGCCGATGCTTATGAATCATTGAGCGGCCAGCGGACGTATCGTCCTGCACGAACACATGCGGAAATCATGCCGATCCTCGAAGCAGAAATCGGCAAACAGTTCGACGGCAACGTCGTCTCTGCGCTGACCCGCTATGTCGAACTGCATGGCCTGCCCTTTGCGGCTCATACTGACGAACTTGATGAAATGGCTCGTCAGCAGCGATCATCGCACTCTGAGGATATTCACGACGCCAACGAAATCGGGCAGACTTTCGCCAGTCTGTACGTCCTGGAAAGCCTGTACGACGGATTTTGTATCGTCGATGCCGATCTGCGGATGCGTGTCTGGAACCGTGGCGCGGAGAATCTGCTGGGTTACTCGGTGACCGAAATGTACGGAAAACCGTGGACTCGGCGAATGTTACAGAATGAGCCGGGAGACACGCTGACTCCTGTCGAACAGGTGCTGCAAACCTCTCAGCCGCTGGTCGCCGAAGTCACGATGCATCGGCAGGACGGTCGCCAGCTGACCGTGGAACTGCAGGCCATTCCGCTCTGTGATCAGGATGGGCGTGTGCTGGGGGTGCTGCAGATTTACCGCGATCGGACGCGGATTGTCACTCGGCGTTCTACGGAGCTGAACGAACTCAAGCTGGCCGCCAGTCGCGATGCGCTGACCTCAGTCGCCAATCGTGGCGAACTCGAAACACAGCTGGCGGCGCTGACGACAAACTTTGCTCAAGGGGTTTCCGGCCCGTTTTCGGTCATCTTTGCTGATGCTGATCACTTCAAGAACGTGAACGATACCTACGGGCATGCGGTCGGCGATCAGGTGCTCATCGACATCGCACGCCTCCTCCAGCAGGAAACGTACTCGGGCGAACTGGTCGCCCGTTATGGTGGAGAAGAGTTTGTCATCCTCTGTCCGGAGACGGACCTGGAAGATGGACTCCGCAAAGCCGAGCGCATTCGCAATGCGATTCGGAAAGCGCAGATCGGCGGCGTCGAAAAACTCCGCGTGACCGCCTCCTTCGGTGTGAGTGTCTCCGAGCCCGGGGATTCCGTAGAAAGTGTCCTGCGCCGGGCAGACAAGGCGCTCTACCAGGCCAAGCATAGCGGACGTGATCGCACCTGCACATTGACGAATGCCGCGCTCCTCGCTGAGCAGTCTTCCGAGTCGCAACGGACCGAGCACGACGACCCGTTCCGCTTTGAGACGTCGTTCGCCGCGGTTGTTGGGGCCGATATGGTTGTCTATAAGCTCAGCGGCTTTCTGCACGACCATCAAGCAACGCTCGGAAAAGTGACGAAGAGCGAAGTCGTGATGCAGACCGGGGGCCTGGGATGGTTCGGTTACTGGGGTTCCCGGCCGAAACAGCAGGCGGTCGAGATTCAGTTGACATTTTCCGAACCCGTCGGGGGCAATGGACGCCAGCCATCCACGCCACGGACCACGATTCGCGTTACTGTCCGTCCGCTCGGCTGGGTCCGGAATCGAGAAATCTTCCAGTACCGGGCGTTCAAGATCGTCAACGAGTTGCGGCAATACTGCGCCGGTGACTGAGGTCGCTTTCAGGAATGAACCGCGCGCTTTCTCAATTCGTCATAGCCCGGAGCGCAAGCTCCGGCGGCTTGATTGCTCGTGCAGCAACACAAAGAATCCGGAGCTTGCGCTCCGGGCCAGGACAAAGGGAAACTTCGCGCGGTATTCGTCACTGCTGTGTCCCTGTGCTGCGACGCGCATGCTTCCCCAAGCTGCAACCATGGCACCCGGAATTACGCCGGGAGCAGTTGCGCGAGTTTCAAGAAGTTTGCGAGGAGTTGAATGCCGCCGTCGGTCAGGAAGCTCTCGGGGTGAAACTGGACGCCGTGAATCGGATACGTCCGATGGCGTAAGCCCATCACTTCGCGCGCATGGCCGGGATACTCGGCCCACGCGCAGACTTCGAGTTCGGCGGAGACTTCGGCTTCGCGGACGCACAAGCTGTGATAGCGCGTGGCGGGAAACGGATTCTGTAGACCGCTGAAAACGCCGCGTCCGTCGTGAAAGATCGGCGAGACTTTGCCGTGCATCAGGCGTTCGGCCCGGACGACCGGCGTGCCAAAGACTTCGGCCAGTGACTGATGTCCCAGACAGACGCCCAAGGTCGGGATCGTCGGTCCCAACCGGCGGATCAGATCCATCGAAATCCCCGCTTCGTGGGGCGTGCAGGGACCTGGGGAAACGACGATCGCCTCCGGCTGCAGAGCAGCGACCTCTTCCACGGTGATCTGATTGTTCCGTGCGACGCGGACCTCGAGGTGGCGGTCGATCTCGCCGAACCGCTGCACGAGGTTGTAGGTAAACGAATCGTAGTTATCGAGCACGAAGAGCATCGGACATCCACTCAGACTGCACCGCAACCATTCACTGCTGAACCGCACCACCGCGTACTGCGCTGGTACCACCCTACTCCGGCGCTCGTCCCGCGGCGAGGTCAGCGTCGACCATCATCTGCACAAGTCCCGGGAAATCGGTCCCTGGTTGCCACCCGAGTTCCGTCTTCGCCAGCGTCGCATCGCCAATGAGCGTGTCGACTTCCGCCGGGCGTTGGAAGGCCGGGTCGGTCTGGACGAACTTCTGCCAGTCGAGACCCGCGTGAGCAAAGGCGAGTTCGCAGAATTCCTGGACGGAATGTGTTTCCCCCGTCGCGACCACATAGTCCGCAGGAGTCGCCCGCTGCAGCATCGCATGCATCGCGCGAACATAGTCCCCTGCGAAACCCCAATCCCGTCGAGCGGCCAGATTCCCCAGCGTGAGCGTCTGGGCTTCACCCCGAACGATCGCGGCCACACCCCGGCTGATTTTTCGCGTGACGAACTCAACCCCGCGCCGGGGCGATTCATGGTTGAAGAGAATGCCGGAACAGGCAAACAGTCCGTAGGCTTCCCGATAGTTGCGCGTCAGATCGAAGCCCGCCACTTTCGACACCCCATACGGAGAACGCGGATGAAACCGCGTCGACTCCCGCTGCGGGACTTCCTCAGCGTTGCCAAACATTTCGCTCGAACCAGCGAAGTAAACCCGGCACTGGGGAGCGGCATGCCGGACGGCTTCCAGCACGAACAGCGTTCCATCGATATTCGTCCGCAACGTCGAGAACGGATCCTCAAACGAGACGGCGACAAAGCTTTGTGCCCCAAGATGATACAGCTCGGTTGGCTGGACTTTCTGGACGATCTGGAAGAGGCTCGCGTAGTTATCCAGACTGCCGGGATGCAGGTTGAGCTGCGGGAGAATCGCCTGCAGTCGTGTGTACCGCTGGGTGGATTGCTCCAGGGCGATCCGTCGGACCACTCCGTGGACTTCATACCCTTGCGACAGGAGCCACTCTGCGAGATAGGACCCATCCTGGCCGGTGATTCCGGTAATCAATGCGCGTTTCATGACTGCAGTTTACGGGATGGACCGCGGTTCGGGGAAGACTCCGGGCGCAGACGCTTCCGGGTCGGGGAGAGAGAACGTGGGACCGGCAGAGATTGCCGATCGCGTCTTGTCGGGATTCGGGTTGTCCACTACAACACGCCCGTCACAGACGGGGTGCGGTGCGCACCGTTCGAGACTCTTTTTGACGGTTTTCGGTTGGCTCACGGATGATCCACCGGTTTCGACACTGGCTTTGTCCAGACCTTGCGATCGATCTGGGAACGACCAACACACTGGTCGGGCGTCCCGGTGCGGGCGTGGTGTTGGATGAACCGTCGGTCGTGGCGATGCAGAAAGGGGGGCGGCGCGTTCTCGGCCAGGGGACAGCCGTCGGCAAGCTGGCCCGACAGATGCTGGGCCGCACGCCCGATTCGATCACCGCGGTCCGTCCGTTGCGTGATGGCGTCATTACCGACTTCGAACTCTGCGAAGCGATGCTCCGCTATTTTCTGGGGAAGGCGGGTCGAAATGCGCCGGGATTCCGGCCGCGGGTGGTGTTGCCGGTCCCGGGAGGGATCACGCCGGTGGAGCGCCGAGCATTGATCAACAGTCTGGAACGCGCCGGAGCTGGTCGCGTGTTTCTGATCCCTCAGACCAAAGCGACCGCGATCGGTGCGGGATTACCGATTGCTGAACCGCTCGCCAGTCTGGTCTGCACCATCGGTGGGGGGACGACGGAAATCGCGGTGCTCAGCCTTGGGCAGATCGTTGCCAGCCGTTCGTTGCGTCAGGCGGGCGATGCACTCGATGAGGCGATTGTCGAATACGTCCGCCGGAAGTTTTCGCTGCGGATGGGGATTCAGTCGGCCGAGCAGTTGAAGCGGCAGATCGGTTGTGCGGCCCCGCGAGAGCAGGAGCTGACGGCGGAAGTCCGCGGGCTTGATCTGATCAGTGGCGTGCCGCGCAAGGCGCTCCTGACCAGCGAAGAACTGCGAGCTGCGCTGGCCGAACCGTTGGAACGGATCCTGCGCGCCGTGCAGGCTGTCATCGAAGAATGTCCGTCCGAATTAATCGCCGATCTTGCAGATACTGGTCTGGTCCTCGGCGGGGGAGGCGCGTTGCTGCCGGGTCTCGACGTGCTGTTCCAGGAGCGGTTGGGCATCCCCGTGCGTGTCGCCAGTGACCCGCAACGGGTCGTGATTCACGGGGCCATGATCTGCGCCGAACACCTCGATCGCTGGCGGGACAGTCTCGAAGGGGAAGGCTGACGGCGAAAGGGATCAGAGTTCGTCCCCGTGGACCATCAACATCAGCGCATCGTTCAGACCCGGCGTTTACGCCAGGTGCTGGTCTCCGTCCCTCAACCCTGAGCCTTTAGCCAATCATGTCCAGCCGAGCTGCCACCACCGTGAGTCCGCTGAGTGTGGGGCTGGGAGCCGTCTTGCTGGGGTGCGCGCTGTGGTATGCCCCCGCACACTTTTCGGGACGGGCGCGCGGCTTCACCTGGGATGCGCTCCGCCCCGGGTTGCAATGGGCTCAGACCCAACGGCAGCACCTTCACCACTGGCGGGCGACACACGCGGACGCGGCCCTGCTGGCACTCCGATCCGAATTAGAAACCGTTCGAAGTGAACGCGATCAGGCACTCGATCGGACGCAGCGTCTTGCGGCTCAACTCGCGCAGCAACAGGTTGCTCCGCCACCACTGGTCGAGACAACCAGTGACGATGGCGGACCGCCGCGGTTGTTCACGCCGGCGCTGGTGGAAGCCGCAGTCCTTGGGGAAACGCTCGCTGAGGCGTGGCGCTCGGGACGGATTCTTGATCAGGGCTGGAAAAGCGGGTTACGCGAATCGGCGCTGGTGTTGTCGAGTCATCGACCGTTGCTGGATCTCGGCCAATCACAACAGATTTCGCCCGAGGACACGTTACTGGTCGGGCAAAGCGTCGTCGGCAAGGTGGAAATCGTCGGCCAATGGACGAGCACCTTTCTGCCCGTCACCGATCCCGAATTTCGCGGGCGGGCACAACTCATCCGACAAGCCCCGGCTGGTGTTGTGTGGGGTGCGGAAGGATTGCTGACCGGAACGGGAGACGCATGCCAATTGACCGGCATTGCGGCGACCGAAGCCGTGCGGATCGGTGATCTCGTCTACACGGCCGAACGGGATGGGATTCTCTCGGCTCCACTGTGTTATGGCGAAGTGACACACGCGGAACTTGATCCCCAGGGCCGTGAATGGATTGTCACGTTACGACCCGCTGCTCAACCGGCTCCACTGACACGGGTGCAGGTGATGCGTGCAGCTCTCAACCCTGCCCGCTTATGGACGCATTAACCAATGCAGACGACCTGGCGACATCTGCTGATGCTGGGCATCGCGTACAGTGCGATCGTCCTGCAATTGACGTTGGCCGATGATCTGCCAATGTTCTGCTGGACTGCGCTGGCGGTTGGCTGGGCGTGTGCACGGTTTTCACCAGCCACCGCGGCGGCCTGGGGAGCGGGTCTCGGACTGCTGTGCGACCTGACTTCGCAGGGGCGACTGGGACCGCATCTGGCGGCGTATGGTCTGGCCGTTTCATGCTGTCTCTGGATTGGGGCGAGCCGTCCGATCTGGTTTGGCCCGTTGCTGGGAGGATGCGTCTCTGTGGCCGACAGCCTCGCCGGAACGATCGTCCCCGTCTGGTTGCAACCCGAGGGCCACGTGGAGACGGCACTGCTGACAAATCTGCTGGAACGGGGAATCTGGACCGCTGCGGTGTTGGCACTCTTCGCGGGGATGGTCCGACTCGGAAACCGTTTGCAATCCACAACCGGCCAGAGCAATCGCCCGACCCTCGCGAATCAATGGACCATGCTGCACGAAGGCTGACCTGAGCTCGTGATTTTAATTTAGTTGGAGTTCAGGCTTGAGCCTGTACGGTGCAGCCTTAAGGCTGCACACCAACCACAAACGAGATTTGCCAAGACAAGCGAAGCGACCAATGACCCTCACCAATCACTCAAGCCCGCGAGCATGCTGAATCAACCCCTGCCGCGTGACTGGACCTCGCCCCCAGCACGACCGACAACGTGGGAGTGGGACGCTGCGCCTGGATCGCGTCTGGCGGGGTTGGGAGTGTTGTTGCTGCTGCCGCTGGTGGTGATTGCCGTCCGCATTGCCGATTTGCAGTGTCGACAACAGTCCGCTTATCTGGAAGTCTTTTCACAGACCCACACGGAACGGCGAGAACTCCCCGCGCGTGACGGACGCATACTCGCGGCCGATGGGGCGGTGCTGGCCGATGATGTCATCGAGTATGAACTCCACGTCCGCTATCGCTGGCTGGAACAGCCTCCTGATCCGGCGTGGCTCCGTCGCCGGGCGTGGGAACGACTCAGCCGCAGTGAGCGCCGCAAGCCCGCGCAAGTTGCTGCCCAGGAGACGCTCCTGAGGCAGGAAGCGATCCAGTGGTGGCGTGATCTGTCCCGGTTAACCGGCCATTCTGAAGTCGAGCTGCGGAAAACAGCCCGTGGGATTCAGGACCAGGTCGATCACATCTGGGCGACAGTCGACGAACGTCGAAAATCCAGACCGACCGCGAAGACTGAAACCGTCGTGGCCGGCTCCTGGTGGGAACGCACCTGGCAAGCGCTGCGGAAGGAACTGGCCGAACCGCCCACGCGCACACGACTGGAACCGCTCGTGATCCAGGAACAGGAACAGTCACATCGACTGCTGGCGAACGTCTCAGCGGAGATCGCAGCGGAAGTCCGCGCTCATCCGGATCGTTATCCGGGCTTGTCGATCGTTGATCGACCGCGGCGGGTCTACCCTCAGCATGAACGAGCGGCCCACCTGCTGGGTGTCCGGACGCCGCTTCGTGAGGAAGAACTCGCCGCGCTGGGGAAGTCTGCGGAGTTGCGATCCGCCGAGTACCGAGCCGGTGATCCGCTTGGTCGCAGCGGACTGGAGCGTCAGTACGAGCGTGTCCTGCACGGCCGTCGCGGGGTGGAAGTTCTCACGCGCGATCGCCATGGCGATGTCGTGTCGTCGGTGATTGAACGTCCCGCCGAGCATGGGCGTGATCTCGTTCTGACGATTGATCTACCACTTCAGCAACGGGCCGAGGAACTGCTCGATGCGGCCTTGAAGGTGACTCCCCCCGTCGTGACGGATGACGATCAGGCCCCGGCCAACCCTCCACAAGCCCCGCCTCCTGGCGCCTGTCTGATCGCAATCGATGTCCAGACCGGCGCGTTGCTGACGGTGGCCTCGGCCCCGCGGTTTGATGCCAATCTGCTCGTACGACCGGAACCGAGTGCATGGCAAAAAATGCTCGACGATCCCCGCAAGCCGCTCTTTCATCGAGCGGCACAGATGGCGCTCCCGCCCGGCTCGGTCTATAAAGCGGTCTCCGCGATTGCGTTGCTGGAGTCCGGGACCTTCGAGCCGCACCAGACCGTTTACTGTCAGGGCTATCTCGATCATCCCGGTCAGCATCGCTGCCTCACGTACCGGCATTACGGGGTCGGGCATGGCGAAACGGATCTCGCGTCGGCCCTCGCTCGTTCGTGCAACGTTTACTTCTTTACGGGGGCCCGTCGTGCAGGACCGCGCATGCTGGTCGACTGGTCGCAACGGTTGGGCATCGGTCAGCCGACCGGCCTCGACCTGCCCGGAGAATCTTCCGGATTTCTGCCGTCACCGGAGCAGCCCTCCAGTGCCACCCGCTGGTATCCGGGGGACACACTGGGGCTGGCGATTGGTCAGTCGTCATTAAAGGTGTCGCCGCTGCAGATGGCCCGCGTGATGGCCGCGATCGCGAATGGTGGGTTGCTAGTCACGCCGCATCTGGCGACGAGCGCCGGTCCAACCAGCATCGACACCGCCAGCGGCAGCCCGGTCCGTCCGGTCTTCGATCATCCTGCTCCACAACCCATTCCCGGCCTGCATCCGGAAACGTTGCTCGCAATCCGGGCCGGATTGGAGCGTGTCGTGCAGGATCCGCAGGGGACAGGCTACAAGACTGTCCGCTTACGGGAAGTCGCCATTGCCGGGAAAACCGGGACCGCTGAGACCGGCGGGGGAAGGCCCGATCACGCCTGGTTCGCAGGGTACGCCCCGGCTGATAACCCCCGCGTGGCGTTCGCCGTGGTCGTGGAACACGGCGGCTCGGGTGGCAAAGTCGCCGGTCCCATCGCCCGCGATTACGTCCGCAAACTGCTCGAAACCGGCCTGATCACCCCCTCTGCCCCACTGGCGGGACAATAATCCCGCGCTCCCCGCTGGCGTCTTCGCGGACTCTCCAACGACCGCTCATCCCCAACCTCAGGCGACTTCGATACACTAGGTTTGGTTCGAAGATTCCTGAATGACCGGGTAACTGATGACGCGGCGGATTGTGTTGGCGATGAGTGGCGGGGTCGACAGCTCTGCGGCGGCAGTGTTGCTGCAGCGGCAGGGGTGGGAGGTTATCGGCCTCTTCATGCGTTCGGGCGCGACCGAAGACTACGCCTGCCAGACCGGGATCGGCCCTGCTCTGCCGATCATTTCGACGAAAAGCCATAAGCAGGGCTGTTGCAGTGCGAGCGATGCGGCCGACGCCCGGCGTGTCGCCGATGCGCTCGATATCTCCTTCCATGCCCTGAACTTTCAGGATGCGTTCGGACGGATCAAGGACTACTTCGCAGATGAGTACCTCGCCGGACGGACGCCGAACCCCTGCGTGATGTGCAACAACTGGCTGAAATTCGGCAAACTGTGGACATTCGCGGAGCAAGTTGGCGCGGAAGCGATCGCGACCGGGCATTACGCGCGGATCGGCGTCGATCCGCAGGGTCAGCCGTGTATCCTGCGGGGTCGTGATTCGGGGAAGGATCAGTCCTATGTCCTCTTTGGAATCGAACCAAACGTTCTGAAGCGAATCGTCTTTCCCGTGGGTGACCTGCTCAAGACCGAGATTCGCGCGCTCGCGGCCGAAGCCGGATTGCGTGTGGCGACTAAGCCTGACAGCCAGGAAATCTGCTTCGTGCCGGACAACGATTATGCAGGCTTCCTCGAACGTTATCGGGGGGCGAGCGACACCGCGGGCGACTTCGTCGATCTCGCCGGGAATGTCCTCGGGCAACATCCGGGGTATGAACGCTTCACCATCGGACAACGCCGCGGGTTAGGCGTGACGTTTGGCGAACCGCGGTTCGTAGTGCGAATCGAAGCGGAGACGAAGCGCGTCGTGCTGGGTAAGTACGACGATCTCCGTTGCAGCGGGTTGGAAGCGGACCGGCTCAACTGGCACGCCTGGGATTTGCCGCAACGCTTCACCGCGCTGGCGCAGATCCGGTATCAACATCGCGCGGCGGCAGCGGAAGTCGAACTCCTCGACAACGATCGATTGCGCGTCTGTTTTGAGGAACCGCAATTCGGCGTCGCCCCCGGCCAGGCGGTGGTACTGTACGATGGCGACCGCGTCCTCGGCGGCGGCTGGATCGCGCGCGGCGTGCCGCTGGAATCACCGTCGGCGATTCTCAGTGAAACTCCCTCGGTGTAGGGTGGGCTGTGCCCTCCACGCTGTACGGTCAGTGAAGATGGTGGGCACAGCCCACCCTACAAATGCAGGCCATCCGCTGATGAGGTGATTGTCACGGGGGCTGAGCAATGATGCAGAAAAATCCCCGCAGCGACTGACACGTTGAGCGAGTCGGTCTCGGCGTGCATCGGGATGGTAAGCCGCTCGTCACAGAGGGCGATCTCTTCAGCAGAAAGTCCGGCGTGCTCGTTGCCAAAGAGGATTCCGTAACGGTCCGCCCGTCGGGAGGCGTGCAGCGGTGTGGCGGTCGGGTCGAGGACCGTGGCTGCCAGCGTGATACCCCATTCCGCGCGTAATCGCTGCAGATCAGCGGCGAGATCGCGTGACTCGACCATCGTCTGTTTGAACGCGGTTCCCATTGAGACCCGCAGCACCCGGCGGGAGAACGCATCACAACAGTGCGGACCGAGCAGCACGACATCGACACCGAAGCCGCGGCTGATCCGCAGAATGGCCCCAAGGTTTTCGGGATTATCGCAATGCGGGAGCACGACGACCGTCATCCGTGACCGGTCTTTCGGCAAGGCTGCATCCAGCGTGGGGAACTTGCGTCGTCGGCCGCAGGCGAGGACGCCGACGTGAAAGTTGAAGCCGACGACCATCGCGCCGAGTTCCGGAGGCACGATGTACGTCGGGATCGCGTCGGGAATCCTGGGTAACCATTCGGCTTCCCGCTTGGAACTCAGCAGAACTGACGCGACTTCGTAATCGCTGTCGAGGAGTCGCTCGACGATCTTCGTTCCTTCCGCGATGAAGAATTCACCGCGCGGACTGAGATTGTTCGCCTTGAGCTGCCGATACGGCTGGAGTCGCGGGTCGTCGAGAGTGTCACAGGGGATGCGGGGCATAGCAGGAGGCTGATGGCTGAGAGCTAAAGGTTCAGGGACGGAGAAGATGGACGATATCCGTCGTCGGCGGTGATGTCGAATGAGCGCCGAACACGAATCGAGTACCCGAGGTGAGACTTTGAAAACGAACGAGGCCGAACTTGGCGTTCGGCCTCCGTTCCCGAGCTCTCAACCATCCTGTTACTGCGGCAGCAGCGGGCCATTCAGCGGTTGTGACGGCAGCGGGGTGCTGAACTGGGGCAGCCCGAACTGCAACTGTGATGGTTGTGGTACAGCCTGGAACTGGGGCACCCCGAACTGTGCCGGAGCATACTGCGGAGCAGGTGGAGCAGCGACTGGTGGAGCATAGTACACCGGCTGACTGGGCGGTTGCACGGTGAACGCACCAGGGGGCAACACCTGGGCAGTCGGTTGCGTCGTGCTGAGTCCTCCCGCCGGGAGAATCATCGGTTGTGATGTCGGAAAGGGGAGGGTTGAGGGAGTGGTGCTTGCTGGCACGCCACCGTTCGCCCGCGACATCTTCAGCATCACCGCCTGGTCGTGATAGCGATGCCAGAATTGCTGCGAGTACGGCATCGTCGGGGACATCCCCCAGCCCGCAGCGGTCTGCGACTGCGAGAGCACGTCTTTGTAGTTGTAGGGACGATAGAAGACGTGACCGCCGTAGGCGGGAATTTCCTGGAAGTATCCATGCACCCAGTTCTGCTGGGTATCGAAGGCATGGCGTTGTTCGTATTGACCTTCGAAGCCGTACTGATTGTAGGCATCGCGGAGTGGTGGTGCGTTGGGAGTTTCCGACGGGCTGGGCATGCCGACTTGCACCGCCAAACTCAACGCAACCGTGATCAGTTCACCTGCCATCGTCGCGATCCCCCTGCAGTCTCGATGCGCGCCTGTCCCGCCTCAATGCGGACACCAGGCGCATTCGTCTCTTTCTTATCGACCGGCGTACGTGGTTCGGTCCGCATTTCTCGCAGAAATGTCGCCATAACCGGGGAAACGCGCCCACGGAGTCTCCGTCAAAGTGCCCCGGCGATTCTCGGCAGTGGACTGGTGGAATGCGCCCCGATCCTGAGCGGCGCGGGTAGGTTTGATCGAAGCGATTTCGCTCAATTCTGGCGCAGGCCATACGGACAGATTAATAAGGACAAGGTGATGCAACGAACGATGGGAATTCTGGCCGCGGGATGGCTGCTGTCAGCCTGGGGTGTGACGGCCCAAGCTCAATGGGCCGTACCTCCGGCCCCAGTCGCAACGACATATCACTCGGGAAGCCAATCCGGAAGCCTTGGCTACGGTGCGATGGGCTACGGCGGCCAGGGATACGTTGGCATGGGATACGGGGGGGCGAGTTCTTCCGCGTACGGTTATCAAAATGGCTATACCGCGACGGGGGCCGGTCCCGGTGCCGGAGTGGGGCCGTTCTGGGCACCCGGCGGATACGAAGCCCGCATCGGCTCACCTTATCTCTACCACGATCCCAATGGCGGGCAGTTCGTGGTCACAGGCAACCCGTACTACGATCATTTCGGCCCCGGCTTCCATCGCCAGTCGCTGCACGGGCACTACCGGTTCCCTTACTACAACTATCGGGCTCCCTGGTATTACCCCGGCCGTGCAGTCTACAACCGGGATACGAATCAGCCCTGGTGATGGTGACTTCCCCTTCCTGGGGATCAGCCGTTGTGAAGAATCGTGATCCCTCTTTGACTGAAATCGTGCAAAACTCGCTACTGCGGCCCGGCATTCTCGCCGGGTCGCTTCGTTTTGAACCCATCGGCAGGGATTGCCGATGCGAGGCCACGAGTGTCTGCTGCCGTTTCGAATCGGAGGAGAATCCTGCCAAGCCATCGGACTTACTGCTAGAAGCGGTCAACTCGGCAAATCCGGCGAACCGATAACAAAGCGACGAGTGCCCCAATCGATGGTCGGGACGATTCTTCGTATCGTCAGGTTCATCGAGTGGTCCGACTCACGCTGTGTACACACCTGAATCTGGTCCCGGATGACCGTTTTCAGGGTGGGGACGATCCCCGCATGTACACGGTCGCCTGGTTTGGGCGCGATCGACAAATGGACGGTCAGGAGCTCCCCCGAATGTTTTCAGGTCAAACGATGCTGTGCGGATCGCGGAATGTCTCGACGGAGCCTCGTCGAACCCTGCCGTGGATCGTGGCCAGCGTGATCACGGCGAGTCTTGCAATTCCCGCTGTGGCTCAGGTTCAGCCTGCGTATCAGCCGCAACCCGTGTATCAGCCGCAACCGGCGTATGTGACACCGGGGGTTCCGGGGCAAACTCATCCCGCATCGGGGATGATGGCTCCAGTGGGCTGGCCCCAGGGAATGCCGCTACAGGCTCCCGCTCATTTGGGAGCAGGGTTCGTGGCACCCCAGCAGGCCGGGATCGTCTCCCCCGCTGTTGGCACGCAGGGACCGGCCATGATTCAACAGGTGCAGAACACGGCCGAATCGGCCCGGCAACTGCATCACCTGATTGAATCGATGCCGACGCATCAGGAAGACCTCGAGCTCATTGAGCGACGCAGCCAACTGATGATTACCAAGGCCAATGTCGTTCGGTACGCGATTGCCGATCCGTCGGTCGTGGACATCATTCAATTCAGTCCCAAGGAACTTTCGCTCCTCGGCCTCGCCCGTGGAACCACCACGTTACACATGTGGTTTGAGGGGCATACGGAACCGGTGATCTATCTGGTGAAGACGATCCGTGATCCGGATCTCAATCAGCAGCGGAAGCTCGATTACGGCCGCCTGGAACAGAACATCAACAAGCTCTTCCCGAACAGCAAGGTCTATCTGATCCCGATGTCGTGGAAGATCCTTGTTCGCGGTCAGGCCCGTAACCAGGAAGAAGCCGCACATATCCTTGCGGTGATTCGTGGTGAAGTCATCAACCAGGACGGCGGACTGTTCGGTAACGGCTTCGGCAACGGAGCATTCGGTGCCGGTGGCGTCGGGGGTGTCGGGGGTGTCGGCGGCGGGACCTCGGGCGTCGACTTCCTGTATGGGAACGGGAACGTCGGCAATCTCTGGTCGAGCTTTATCATCAACGAACTCCGCGTCCCTGGTGAATACCAGATCAATCTTCGAGTGCGAATTGCGGAACTCAATCGCTCGCAAGCCCGGAACATGGGGGTCGATCTCAACGTTCTCTTCAACGATTCGCAACTGCTCTTTACGAATCTCGGAGCAGCAGCGGGGGCCACCCTCGGTGGTGTCTTCGAAAACGGCGAAATCGGTGTCTTCCTGAACTGGCTGGCGTCGAACGGGACTGCCAAAATTCTGGTTGAACCGCAGCTCGTCGTCCTCTCTGGCCGACCGGCGCGCTTGCTCGCCGGGGGCGAATTCGCGGTGCCGACAACCGTCGGGATTGGTGGAGCCGCCGGACAGACGACCTCCTTCCGTGGCTATGGTACCTCGCTGCTTGTCACGCCGACGGTCGACGATCGTGATCTGATTCGCGTGAATACCGTCGCGGAATACAGTGATCTTGATACCGCGAACGCCGTCGGTGGGATTCCCGGGACTCAGTCCCGCCGCATCGAAACGACTGTGGAGATGCGGGAAGGACAGACGTTCGCCATCGCCGGTCTGCTTTCACACAAGACACTGACCGAGGTCACGCGGATTCCATTCCTCGGCGACATTCCTAAAATTGGTCCCCTGCTCTTCTCCAGCAAGCACTCGACTCAGGAAGAGAACGAACTGCTGATCCTCATCACGCCGGAAATTGTCCGTCCGATGGATCCGCATGAAGTGCCGCCGGTGCCGGGCTTCGAAGTGACGCACCCGATGGATCAGGAATTCTACAAGCACAATATGACCGAAGGGTCGCCGGACATGGGCTACTACCAGTTGCCTCCGTATGGCAGTGGGGCGGTGGGGACCAATGTTGGCTACCAGCACTTCAATCCGGGTCCGGCGAACTCGATGTACTCGCCGCAACCGACCAATCCGAACGGAACGGGCTTCTCGTCACCCACACCTATGCAGGGTGGGATCCCTTCAGGACCCGCCACCGCCGTGCCGCCTGCCACGCTGCCACCTGTCCCGCAGGACCAGCGTCGCGGAAATGGCTATGGCCCAGGAGCCATGCGGACGCCGGTCGCTCCGATGAATGGTAATGCTCCGTCACAAACCATGCAGGCTGGGTGGACACGACCGACCGGAGCGCCTCAAACGATTGTACCGAGCAACTATACTGGTCCGAGCCAACCCACGGGAAATACCCAACGGACGGCCCGCGATCAGGGACGCTCGAACCGATATTAACCGCCGTGTCGATCGGTCAACTGGTCGAACTGCTGACTTTGTATTCACGCTTGTCAACAGCTGGTTTGGAGTTGCCCGAGCGGGACTCCCAAATGATCGAGGGGGACAGGATGTTCCAGTTAACGCACCGGACGCTGAGTTGGGGCTTGCTCGTCGGATCGACGATTGGCTCGGTCGGCTGCGTGACTCCGTTCTGGGGAAGCAAGGGTTGCAACAGCTGCGGACCGGACCTCGGCTGCTCGTCTTGCTCGACGGGGAGTTGCGACACCGGTTCCTGCAGCACCGGGAGTTGCGGGACCGCGTCATGCGAAACGAAATGCAAGCCGAAACGCTTCTCATCCTGCACCGGTTGCGGCAAGTTCTCGATGTGTTCGGGGGGGATTTGCAGTGCCTGCACGAATCGCTCGCTGGCGATTCCTGAAGAGTTTCCCGTCGGCGCGGTGATGCGGGCGCATATGCATCAGCAACAGACGAACGGTGAAGCGATGGACTTCATCCTGTTCCAGAAAGATTTCGTTCTCGACTCGGCGGAACTGACACCCGACGGGAAAGACAAGATTCTCGAGATCGCTGCCCGGATGCGCAGTGCACCGTTCCCCGTCATTGTGGAACGGACCTGGAACAACGCCGACCCGGAACTCGATGCCCATCGGCGCGCACTCGTGGCCCAGATCCTGGCCGATCTCGGCAACGGTGATGCGAATAACCGAACCTTCGTCTCACCCGCCTACGGCCCTGGCAAGTCATCGCTGGAAGCGGCCCCCGAGTTCTATCAGAACATCTACCAGGGTGGTGGTGGCTTTGGAAACGGCGGCGGTGGCTTCGGTGGCGGCGGCGGGTTCGGTGGGGGTGGTGGCTTCGGCGGCGGCGGCGGATTCGGCGGCGGCGGCGGCTTTGGTGGTGGTGGCTTCGGCGGTGGCTTCGGCCTGTAATTCACCGTTGATCGCGACCGCATGGTTCACCCCGAGAGGGTTGTCAACGCGACTGTTCGTGGACTGTGGACTGGAGTGCCGGGAGAAACGGTCAAAGCGTCTTCCCCGGTGCAAGGCGACCCTCACGATACAGTCAACGTAGGAACGCCCGCTGCGTTGATCAGGTCGTCTGGCGAACTCCATTGATCTCTGGAGTTCCACAGAGAAGCCGATTCGAAGGAATTGCAGGGCTGTGGTGATGTCGTCTGCGGCAGGCGAGACCATCAGTTCGATCGCCCTGCGGTTTCGTCGCAGCGTGTCCTGGTGTCAGCGGAGCCAGCAGGAGTTTTGCGAGCAGGGTCAAACCGCCCCCAGCAACACGCAGAAGCGGACGCTCCATTATGCGGACCAACCTGACCGCATCCGCTCACTTGTGTCGCAACTGCCGGACATCACCTTCGCCGAACGGCAGACCGCGTTCCCCAATCGCTGGGGTCTGTCGACACGCTTGAACGCCCGAGCGCTCCTCGAAAAACGTCATCCACGCGGCCGAGCAGGATGGGCCTGATGTCGCGTAAAGGCGGACGGTCTGGCGGGGCCGACAGTTTGCCCTCGATCCCGACGCCTCGTTATTCGCGATGAATTCGGGATGAACACGAAGCTCACGCGGACACATGGTCGCGTACCGGTCAGTCAGCAACTGGACGCGAAAGTCTCCGTGTACACTGGAAGTCGCCCACCATACTGATGGGGCTGCGACGCTCCGGACTGTTCGTCCTGCGGGCGATCGACGCGGCACTCAACGGCGTTCTGTTCGTCACGTACGCTCAGGTACAAACAGGGGCTCCCTGTCTGCAGCGGGAGCGTCAGGCCGTACGACCGATTCATGAGGAGTGGGACAAAGACCACGGTCGCCGCGAGCACAGGACCAGCGAGAACACCACCGGGCTCAACCAGTTCCTGCAGCAGCAACTCGACTGGTCGAGCTTGCAACAAGTCTTCCGCATCACCCGCGATGCCGCGACGGGGGCGCTCCAGCGGTCGACGGAAATCGTCTACGTCATCACGTCGTTGTCGCGCGCCCCTGCCGATGCCAGGCACCTACTAGTCTACAACCGCGGCCATGGGAGCATCGAAAACCAGCTGCGCCACGTCCGCGACGCGACCTTCGCCGAAAACCGTTGCCCCATCCACATCGGCCACGGCGCACCGCGCTGGCGATCGCGCGGAACTCCGTCATCGCCCGATGTCGACTGAACAACACCACCAACCCGCCGAATCCCGACGCGATTTCACCTGAAATTCTCAACTCACCGTCACCATGATCGGCTCAATAACAACTGATCCACCCTGGTTGGCATTCAACCACTCCCGCACATCGCCTGCCCCACTTGCGTCTTCGCGCCCAACCCAACATCACCCCGCTCGACTGACAACCACCCGCCCCATCTGATAAACTGACCCTTGCGCGATGCAGGAGAACGGTCCCCTGCCCCGAATGAACCGGATTCAGCCTCCCAGGAGAGACACCATGCGCGGATTCGCCTTGGCCCTTGCTGCAGTCGTAACCCTCGCCCACAGCGGCTTTGCCCAGGAAAAAGCGAAGCCGACCGAAGCGGAAACGCAGGCCATGGCGGCGATCAGGAAACTCGGCGGCCATGTGCTGGAACTCGCCCAGAACGACGACCGCCTTGATGTCGCGCTGCATCTGGCCGACGCCAAGATCACCGACGCGGAACTCGTCCATGTGAAGGCCCTGGCGAAGACCGCCCAACTGAATCTCCGCGGAACGGAAGTGACCGATGCCGGCCTCGTCCATCTGAAGGATCTGAAAGGACTCGTGCGTTTGCACCTGGAAAAAACGAAAGTGACCGACGCCGGTCTGGAACAGCTCAAAGGACTGGAAAACCTCGAATACCTGAATCTCTACGGGACAGCGGTCACGGATGCAGGGCTGAAGTCGCTCGAAGGCTTGAAGAAGTTGAAGCGGGTTTATCTCTGGGAAACCAAGGTGACCGACGCGGGCGTGGCGGCACTGAAGCAGGCCCTGCCCGAACTGCAGATTGTCCGTGGGGTCGAACTCGCCAAACCGGCCGAACCGAAGCCGGAAGAAAAGAAGCCCGAAGAAAAGAAGTAACCAGGTTTGGGTTGTCTTCCGGAAGCCCAACCCTTCCGAGGGTTGGGTCTCTTCGCCCTCAAGATCGTCTCATGGGACACCCGCCACTCCCGGTTCTGGGGCCGTCTTCCTGTAACGGCTGTGGCTGTTGCTGCGAGGGGATTGGCTCGCCCGTGGCGATCTATGCATCGCGACGGGGCTTCGGTTCGAATCATCCATTTCGACCGGCCGACCTCCCGCAGGCACTCATCGACGAAATCGACGAACACTTCGCAGGTTTGGTCCGCGGACAGGAGCCGCAGGAGCGCTGCCTGTGGTTCGATCCGGTCGGGCGGGTCTGCAGGCATTACGAGTACCGTCCGCCGCTCTGTCGCGAATACGAACTCGGCAGCCGTGCGTGTCTGCAGTTGCGCAAGACCCGCGGTCTTCCGGTGACCGACAGCCCCCACTCCTGAACTGATTGGGCGATGGACGAACCGGTCGTCAATCCGTTTAGTGATCCTGCGGCGGCGATCCGTTACGCGGCAACACGACCGGCATTTCACGGGATGGTGATCGACCGCATCGTCAGCCTCACAGGGATTCCGCATTTTCAGCGAGCGCTTGATCTCGGCTGTGGGACGGGGCAATCGACGCGGCCGCTGACGACGATTGCCCATGAGGTCCTGGGAATGGATGCCTCGGCGGCGATGCTGGCCGCAGCGGAACCGACCGATCGCGTCACGTATCAGCAGGCATCCGCCGAACAGATTCCTGCTCCCGCAGCGTGGTTCGATCTGGTGACGGTGGGGCTGGCATGGCATTGGTTCACGGCAGAAGCCAGCCTGCGGGAAGTCGCTCGCGTGCTGCAACCGGGCGGCTGGCTGGCGATCTACAATAGCGCCTTCACCGGACGATTAGGCGAAGACCCCGGTTGTGTGGCGTGGATGCAAACCGAGTATCTCAGCCGATTCCCCCCACCGCCGCGACATGCACGGGGATTCACCGAGGAAATCGCCCAGACGGCTGGATTTGATGCCTACCAGGAATCTGGGTTCGAACACACGGCCCAACTCACGAACGAACAACTCGCGGCTTATCTGACAACACAATCGAATGTCCTCACCCCGATCGAACACGGAATCTGCACACTCGCAGAAGCTCACCGCTGGCTGGCAGATTCGTTGTCGCCATTCTTCGCTGGTAAGTCACGCACCGCGATGTTTTCCGGGCGATTGATGCTGATGCGGCGGTCGGAATGAACAGACACAGCCCGTCCTCGCGGTGCAACTCGCTGCAGAAGCCGCACCTGATGAGGGTCTTCTGGTGTGGCCGGCGCGTCAAAACATTGGGTTCTCGCGGAATGTTTTCCGTCCCCTTTCGCCCGGAGGCGGTTTGCTGCAAAATGTCCCCCAGAAGGAGACTGCAGCTTGGCCAAGACTCGTCGAAAGGACGCGACGCCTGCTCCCGATTCGCGCGCGGAGCCGGAAAATGTTGCGTCCATCACTCCCCCCTCCGCTGAAGCGATCGAAGCAGCGACGCAAGCACTCGGCCGGAAACTCTGGTCGCAGTGGAAGCGACGACAGCCGACGCTGTTTGAACGTCGCTGGTGGGATGACCGCATCCTCGGCGTGGCGATGGCCGATGAATCGGTCAAAGTGCAGATGTTCCGCTTCGTTGATGTGCTTCCGCGACTGAAATCGCACGAGGACATCACGCGGCATCTGCAGGAATACTTCGACGAAGTCCAGCATCATCTCCCGTGGGCGGTCGAACTCGTCAAGTTTGGCATCGAACATATTCGACCGAACTCGGTCATCTCGCGGGCATTGGCCTATAACGCCCGCATGAATGCCCTGCGGATGGCGCGAAGGTTCATCGCCGGGACGACACCGCAGGAAGTCCTCACCGCCGTCAGCCGATTAAGAGAACAAGGCTACGCGTTCACGCTCGATCTGCTGGGTGAAGCGGTCATCAGTGAACCCGAAGCCGCCGCGTATGTCGACCAGTATCACGGCCTGCTCGATACCCTCGCGCCGACCGTGAACAGTTGGCCCGAACACATCCTGACCGATTGCGATCATCAGGGACCGCTTCCCCGGCTGAATCTGTCAGTGAAGCTCTCCGCGCTGGTCAGTCATTTCCGCCCGATCGACCCCGTGGGAACCTCGCTCGCGGTGAAAGAACGCTTGCGGCCCCTGCTCCGCAAGGCACGCGACCAGCATGCGTATCTCCATGTCGATATGGAGCAGCACAGCTATAAGGACCTCACGCTCGCGATCTTCAAGGAGATTCTGGAAGAGGACGAATTCCGGGACTTCGCCGATGTCGGCATCGTCATTCAGACCTATCTGCATGAAGCGGACCGCGATCTCGCCGAACTCCTGGAGTGGGTCAAGCGGCGTGGAACGCCGATCTGGATCCGGCTCGTCAAGGGGGCCTACTGGGACTATGAAACCGTCGTCGCTGAAGCCCACGGTTGGCCGGTCCCGGTTTATCAGCAGAAGTGGGAATCCGACGCCAGCTACGAGCGGAACACGCGCTTCCTGCTCGAAAACTATCAATGGCTGCGTCCGGCGTTCGGCAGCCACAACCTGCGGAGCCTGGCCCATGCAATCGCCTGTGCCCAGGAACTCGGCGTCCCGTCGAGTGCCTTCGAAGTGCAGATGCTCTACGGGATGGCGGGCGAACTCGCGCAGGTCTTCCACGAGCTTGGTTATCGCGTCCGCATCTACACGCCGTTTGGTCAATTGATCCCGGGGATGGCGTATCTCGTCCGCCGGTTGCTGGAAAACACATCGAACGATTCGTTCCTGCGGCACAGCTACGCCGAGGATTTGTCGATTGAGGATCTGCTGATGAAGCCCGCTGATGCTGCCAAGAAAGCCCCGCCGGTGAAAGTTCCGCCTACGCCGTCCTTCGTGAACGAACCGCTCAGCGACTTCAGCCAACCGGCAGCCCGAGCCGCGATGCAGACAGCGGTGGACGACGTTGGCGAACAACTTGGCGAAGACTATGGACTGGTGATTGGCGGGAAGACGATCCTCAATCGCCCGCTGATGACCTCGATCAATCCGGCTAAACCCGAACAGTTGATCGGTCGATTTGCCTTGGCAACGAACGACGATGCCGTGAACGCGATTGAAGCCGCGCGACGGGCCTTTCCCCAGTGGTCACGCACGGCGGTGCAGTACCGGGCGGAATACCTGGAACTCATCGGACGTGAGTTGCGTGCACGGCGGCATGAACTCGCCGCGTGGCAGGTCTACGAAGTCGGCAAACCTTGGGCGGAAGCTGATGCCGATGTCGCCGAGGCGATCGACTTCTGCCAGTACTATGCCCAGGAGATGCGCCGCATCGATGCCCCCCAGCGGTTCGACATCGCCGGGGAAGAAAATCAGTATTTCTATCGGTCGCGCGGCGTCGCAGTGGTGATTGCCCCATGGAACTTCCCGCTGGCGATTCTGACCGGCATGGCAGCCGCGGCGCTCGTCACCGGCAATACAGTGATCCTCAAACCGGCCGAGCAATCCTCGATCGTGGCGGCGAAGCTCATCGAAGTCATCAACGCCGCCGGGCTTCCTGATGGGGTGGTCAACTTCCTCCCCGGCATCGGGGAAGAGATCGGTCCCCAACTCGTCGGCAGCCCTGATGTCGATGTGATCGCTTTCACTGGGTCACAGTCGGTGGGCCTGGCGATCAACGAACAGGCGAGCCAGCCCCATTCGCAGATGACTTCGGTGAAGCGGGTCATCGCCGAGATGGGGGGCAAGAACGCGATCATTGTCGACAGCGATGCCGACCTCGACGAAGCCGTCATGGGAGTCATGCAGAGTGCTTTCGGCTTCTCCGGGCAGAAGTGCTCAGCCTGTTCGCGGGCGATTGTGCTGGCTGATGCATACGATGAATTCCTCAAACGGCTGATCGATGCCACCAAGGCCCTGACGGTGGGCGATCCGACACAACCGGGAACCGACATCGGCCCGGTCATCGATGCGGAAGCTTACGAGCGGATTCGCCAGACAATCGCCCATGGCCAGCAGGAAGGCGAAGGCCGCCTCGTCTTGGGCGATACCGCACCGGCGGAAGGGGGCGGGTACTTCATCGGCCCGCATATCTTTGTCGATGTACCGCACGATGGACGCCTGGCGCAGGACGAAATCTTCGGGCCGGTCCTGGCCGTCTTCAAAGTGAAAGACCTCAGTGAGGCCCTGACGCTCGCCAACAACACCCGCTACGCACTCACCGGGGGCTGCTTCAGCCGCAGCCCGGCGAATCTGAAACGGATTCGCCAGGAACTGCAGGCGGGAAATGTCTACCTGAATCGCGGAATCACGGGGGCGTTGGTCGCCCGGCAGCCGTTCGGTGGATTCAAGCTCTCAGGAATCGGCTCGAAAGCCGGTGGTCCCGATTACCTGTTACAGTTCCTGCTCCCGATCAACATCACCGAAAACACCCTGAGAAGAGGCTTTGCCCCTCCCGCAGAAACCGAACCACAAGAAGCATGACCAACCCCGCTTGCGTCTTCGCGTCTGCCTCTGATTCAATACACCGGCCCTCAGTTGGAGACTCCATCATGCCGTTACCGATGAAGACGCTGGCCGAAGCCGCTGCCGAATTGGGAATGCCCGAGCGTGAACTGCGGACGATGGTCGACTTGAAAAAGGTCCGCGCGGTCCTCAAGGCGAGCAAACTGATGATCGCCCCCGACGAGATCGCCAAGCTGCGTCGGTTACGCAAAACGCTCCCCGAGTCGGCCCAGTCGACTCCCGCAACGGCACCGAAAGCCCCGCCCGCGACCAAGGGGTCCGCCTATCAAGCCACCACGCCGAAACCCGCCGTCAAACGGGCCAGCCTGAAGCTCCCCCCGCCGCCACCGCAATAGACCGTCAATGGGGTTCTGGGTGCCATGCTTGCAGCTTTGGGCAAGCATGCCGAACGACTCCCGGTGGCAGACCAAATTCCCCGCTTCGAGATGTTCTGCGAGACGTCAGCCAAGCGTTGTCTGCGGCAGTGACTCTCGATCGATCCGAAACAGCCCTTGTCCGGGTGGTTCCCATTCGAGTGTGCTGAGCCACCGCCTCTTCGCCAGAGGCGGTAGGCGACATGTCAGTACGATCGCCCGGATTCCATCTCGGTCTTGTCGGAATTGGCTCGATTTGCTACACGCCTCGCATGTCCAAGGTGTGAACAGACGAGTAGCATTGAGGGGCCAGGGGAATGTTACCAACCACGGTTCAGAGTGCATGTGAGGCGCACACATCAACGACACCGAAGATTTCCGACGAGCAAAAGGCCGCTCCCCCACGCGAAATGGCCATGCCGGGGGTCCATCGCGCCGCTCATCGACTGCTCGAAACGCTGCCACGTGGACGCTTCGCCGACTTGGGTGCCGGTCAGGGGGCCTTAAGTCTCTGGGCACATTCCCAAGGCTTCGAGACGACGGCGATCGATTTTAATCGCGGCAACTTTGTTGCCTCCCCGATTGCGTTCATTCAAGCGAATCTGAACCAACCGCTACCGATGGCTGATGCGACCTTCGATACGGTCGCCGCCATCGAAGTCATCGAGCATCTCGAAAACAGCTACGCACTGCTCCGCGAGATGTATCGCGTTCTGAAACCGGGAGGCTACGCCGTCCTCTCTACCCCGAACGAATCGAGTCTGGCAGCGCGCTGGACATACATGTCCAGCGGCTTCTATTCCGATGCGTCCTACGTGATGCGAGTGCCGCAGCCCGGCGACTTCTATAACCCGCACGTGAATTGCGTCCCGTTGCCGACGCTGGAATACGCCTGGCGCCGCGCTGGTTTTCAATTCGAGCGGTTCGAGGTCAGCCGGGTGCGTCCGGAAGCCTGTCTGCTCTGGCCGTTTCTCGCACCGCTGCAATGGATGAAACTGGCATTTCGCCGCCGCAAGCCGCAACACGCGGACCGGACCACGGTCGACGCCGTCCATCGCCTGATGAACGATCCGCGCGTCCAGACTGGCCGGATTCTGGTCTTCCTGCTGAAGAAGCCCGCGGCCGAGGAACTCGCGGCGAATCGTGCAGCCTGATCCCGGCCTGTGCGTCTCAACTAAAGAGCTCTAGCAGCGGCGTCCCCGTTGAGAGGGGCCGTGTAAATCCATCGCGGCCGAGGCGGAGATCGAGTGGGACACCGAGTGAGTGGAAGATCGTCGCCCCGAGATCCTGCGGCGAGACCGGGCGATCTTTCACATAGGCCCCGTGAGCATCGGATTCGCCATACACCCGGCCGCCACGAATGCCGCCACCCGCAATGATGGCAGAGAAGCATTTTGGCCAGTGCTGACGACCGGGGTTCGTGCCGGGGGCGTTGATCGTCGGCGTGCGACCAAATTCGCCGAGACAGACGACCATCGTCGATTCGAGCAGCCCGCGTTCACGGAGATCGGTGAAGAGCGCCGTGAGGCCCTGATCGAGTTTGGGCAAACACCAGCCCATCCCATAGGACCCGTTGCCGAAGGCGCTCCCCATCCCCATTTCCCCGCCGTGCATATCCCAACTGGAACTGGGAGCACCGCCCCCCCCTTCCGGTGCGGTACCAGTCCAACCGTTGACGGTCACGAACCCCACACCCGATTCGACCAGTCGCCGCGCGAGCAGCAGATTCTGGCCGAGCGGATGCATCCCGTACCGCTCACGAACGGCAGCTGGTTCGCGCGACAGATCATACGGTCGGCGGCCTTCTTCACCACTCGTCAGGTCATAGGCCCGACCGTAAAGGTCCTGCCAGTCTTTCGCTGCCGGAGGGGTAGCACTGGTGTTGCGCAGGTCGTTCAACCCATCAAGCAGACGTCGACGACTCCCCATCCGCTCCGCTGCGACGGCCGCCATCAATTCATCCGGAGGCTGGAACTCGGGCATCGCCGGGTGATTCTTCGCCGAACCAACAAACAATGGGCTGTACGCAGCCCCGAGATGACCGCCGATGCCAATGTTCGGTGCGCAGAAGACGGGGTCCCCCACGCACTTGATGAGCCAGACGTACGGGGCAATCGTCCGCTGATTTGGCCGAGCCTTTGCGAGGATCGAGCCGAGATACGGGGAGTCGGCTGGAGCCTGATTCTGGCCGCTGAGGCAATGATGCATCGCATCAAAATGATTGCTGATATTCCCGACGTGCGACATCGAGCGGATCAGACAGAATTCATCGGTCATCTGGGAGAGAAGTGGGTGCAGTTCACTGATCTGCATGCCCGGGACTTTGGATGCGATCGGCTGATATGGTCCTCGAATCGTGTCCGGTGCGTTGGGCTTGAGGTCCCAGGTATCGAGATGACTCGGCCCCCCGCAGAGCAGAATGAAGATGCACGACTTCTCCGCGGCTCCCCGCCCCAGTGGCCGACCGGGTTCGACCCCGGCTGCGACCATTCCGGGTAAAGCGAGGGGCAACGCACCGATTCCCGCGGCTTGCAGGAGTTGCCGCCGTGAGAGGATGTCGAGTGAACCAGCCGCAGTGACAGGAGAATCCGTCATCGATACCGCTCCGGAGAAATCAGTCGGGCGCGACTTCGTCCAGTCTGAACAACGTTCATCGACTGGCTGACGCATCAGGATACACAATTATGTTGAGATGTCACCGCCAGATCGGCCCGCTGGTCAAATTTCGTCCCTGAGTTCACAGGGAGAGATCGCTTGCAGCCTGTCGAAAAGCAGACAGACAGGAATGTCTGTCCCACTGAATGGCAAGTTTTCCTGGAGTTTTGGGTGGCACGGACATTCTTGTCTGTCGTCTGGGAACCATTCTCTACAGGCTGCCAGGGTAACTCGCAGTGATCGAGTGGGATCGCATCGATCCGGCAGCGGCAACGCGACCGACTGAACGGTTCGCCGCTCGCCTGAGGATCGCCACAGTAGCGATACTCGCCGAACTACGGAGATTCATGTCTGTCAAGAGGTTGCGACTGCGATGGGTTCCCATCCCCTGGACGGATTGCGTAAGATCACGGGTGTTCCCGGGAATAATTGAGAGCCCAGCGACTCCTCTCTGACAGAAGGGGGACGAACCGGATGTCGGACCGTGCGCCGCCCGGAACGAACGGTGATCTCCTGACGGCTGAAGTGCCGTTTGTGTACCGGTTCGCCCTGCGTCTCACCGGTTCGCGACTGGAAGGAGAAGACTTGGCTCAACAGGCGTTGCTGCAGGCGTATGCCCATCGCGAGCAATTGCGCGATGTCGAGCGCGTCCGTCCGTGGCTCGCCACGATCGTGCGGCACGCGTTTCTGCGACTGCGGAAGCAAACCCCGCGCCCGGTCTTGCTCACGCCGGAGTGTGAGCCGATGGTTGAGCCTCCCCCGCCCGAACTGATCGATTCCGAAGAGTTGCAGCGGGCGCTTGATGAATTGCCCGAGGAGTTCCGCACGCCGGTGATTCTCTTCTACTTTCAGTCGCTGAGTTACAAAGAGATTGCGACCACGCTGGAGATTCCGCTGGGAACCGTGATGAGTCGGCTAGCCCGCGCCAAAGCTCACTTACGCACGCGACTGGCCGAACCGGAACCGACAACGACCAGCACTTCTCGAAAGGTGGTGCCATGAGTGATTGCTGGCAAACCCTGGAAGTGCTGGAGGCGGTCGAACTTGGCGGGTTGCCCGCGACCGATCGCCTCGCGATCGACGCGCGAGCACACCATGACTCATGCCCACAATGCCAGCAGACCTGGACCACGCGCCGTCTCTGGAGTCACCGCTTAGCTGCGGCGATGGTCGATCTCCCGGTCCCGGTGACGATGCCTGCGGTTGTGCCGCAGCCTCGAGCAACCCATCGGCCGCGCTCGCGCTGGTTGACCGCGGGAGCGATTCTCGCCCTGTTGCTGGTCGCCAGCGCCGGTCTGTGGTTCGTGTGGCCAACCCCTCCGGATGCCGCTCTTGATCGTCAGACCGTCGCACTGCACATTGCCGAGAATCTGGCTCAATTTCGCGGATTTTCTGGTTCGTTTGAACCGCAACTCCCGACCTCGTGGCGGTCTGCCTTCCAGAGCTCCCGATCCCTGGTCCGCGGGTTTCCCGCGGGGTCACAGCGCGCTGCGGCCCTCATCCCGTTTCAGTTTACGCTCCGTCAGGGATCGGAATCGATTCGTGGTCGATTAATCATCGTGCCCCGCGCTCAATTTACCGATCCACCGTCTGGGCAGGACTTTGCGACGGCGGAAGTCTTCTACGCCCGTGATGGGGGTGTCTGGTGCCTGTGGTCGGAAGGGGATCTGGTTTACATCTGTTTCGTTCGCAGCGGGGTGCATGATCTCCAACGGCTGCAACAGGCGCTGGATCGTCCGCGCTCACTCACGTGACACCGACCGGAAAAGTCTGCGTGAATTACCGATTCTCCTAGAGTCCAGCATTCCTCCGAGCCGATGAAAGCAGATGTCCGTCAGAGTCCGGCGACGCCATGGAGTGCGTCAGGACGAAGACGTCGCTCGGAGTGCGGGGTCATGCGTTGTCTGGCGGCACTGATTCTCAGCGGATGTTGCTCCGCAGTGAGTTTGGCCGGTGACCAACCGCCGCCACCGGCCTTGGTTGAAGTCTCGTCCAAGACGCTCCACGTCATTCCGACCGCTGCGGAACGGGCTGCCCAGACTGCTGTTCTCCAGGAACGCATCACCCAGCGGGCAGCGAAAGAAGGCCGCGAACGGCAGGTGCGGATTGCCGCCCGACGGGCAGCGGGAATCTCGCTGCTGCGTCCGTACTATCAACCTGATCGCGGGCTGCTGGGTAACCCCCATCTCTACCATGAAGATCCCGGCATCTCCACGTACCGTCAACCGGAAACCGTGGCCGCCGGACTGGCCCCCCTGCCGACTCCCATGGCGCGCTGAGCTGCATTCGCTCGTTTGTCGACAGCTTCGCGGACATCGCAAGGCTTGAGCCCTGTCTCCCCGCAGTCTGTGGAAAACGAGACCGACAGGAATGTCTGTCCTACTGAAAGGCAAGTCTGCCTGGAGTTTTGAGTGGCACAGACATTCTTGTCTGTGGTCCGGGAAACATTCTCAACTGACTGCTCAGCATTCCCGGCCAGGTGATCTGCTCCAATGACCAAAGCCCGACATCCTGGGGGATGCCGGGCTTTGTAGTTGCAGTTGATCGTCGTCAACGTCGACGGTTACATGATCGAGCGGATTCGGGCGAGGAACTCGGCGTTCGTCGGGAACTTGTGCAGCGTCCGGATCAGGTTCTCCATCGCTTCCACCGGACTGAGTGAGATCAGACTGCGGCGAAGCAGGGTCACCCCTTCCAGCACTTCCGGCGCGAGAATCTTCTCTTCACGCCGCGTTCCGGACCGTGTCACGTCGATCGCCGGCCAGATGCGGCGGTCGGCGAGGTCGCGACTGAGCATGAGCTCCATGTTCCCGGTCCCCTTGAACTCCTGGAAGATCGCGTCGTCCATCCGGCTGCCGGTTTCCACCAGCGCCGTCCCGACAACGGTGAGCGAGCCCCCTTCTTCGAATTGGCGGGCCATGCCGAACATCTTCTTGGGGATGTCCATCGCGCGGATATCGAGACCACCGGTCGCGGTCCGTCCCGAGTTGCTCCACTTGTTGAAGGCCCGCGCGGTCCGGGTGATGCTGTCGAGCAGAATGAAGACATCCCGTCCCGACTCGGCCATTCGCTTGGCCCGCTCGAAGACGAGCTGGCTGACACGGATATGGTTTTCGAGTTCGCGATCCAGTGACGAGGCGATGACTTCGCCGCGGACCCGGCGCTTCATTTCGGTCACTTCTTCCGGCCGCTCATCGATGAGCAGGACCATCAGGTAGAGTTCCGGATGGTTCTTGCTGATCGCGTCCGCGATCTCCTGCAGGAGCATGGTCTTGCCCGACCGCGGTGGAGCAACGAGCAGCGCCCGCTGTCCCTTGGCGATCGGCGTGAGGAGATCCATGACCCGCATGGTGACCGGCGTTGGCCCGGTTTCGAGCTTCAACTGAACATGGGGGGTGACCGGCGTCAGTTCATCAAAGTTTTTGATTTCCTGATAGGCCTCGACGGTGCGGCCTTCCACCGTATCGACCTGTCGCAACCGCGGCCCTTGTCCCCGTCCGCCAGAGACGGCTTCACCGGTGACGAGGACCCCTTCACGCAGACCGAATTTTTCGATGAACGTGCTGGAGACGAACGGATCCGACTCCTGGGAGATGTAACCCGCTTTTTGTTCCCGGAGGAAACCATAGCCCTTGGGATGAAGTTCCAGAATCCCCTGCACCGGGACGGGCGGGCCTTCCGGTCCGCGCGGCGCGGGGGGTTGATTCTCGCGTGGGGCATAGCCTCGGGACTGATGCGGGCCGTTATTGCGGCGCGACGAGTGCTGGCCACCCTGCTGTGGCCCGCCTTGACGGTAGCGGCCGCCACCCTGCTGCTGGCGAGGAGCGTGCCCGCCACCGTGATTCATCGGGCCACCAGACCCGCCCGGAGCCGGACCAGCATCGTCGTATCCGCGGCCGCGTCGTCGACGACGGCGACGGCGACGATTGGGATCGTACGCATCACCTTGTCCGCCGCCACCTTCATCGCCGGGACCTTCATCCCCACCGGCAAAGCTCTCGCCGCCGGCTTCGGGAGCGGGAGCGTAGTCATCACGGCTGGGAGCCGCTTCCCGCATGGGGGCTTCGGTCCGTGACGTTTCCGGACGAGGTGTTTCGGACCGTGTGTTTTCCGTTCGAGCTGTTTCCGGTCGCGGGGCAGAGACCGGTTCGGGAGCCACGAGGTCACCGCCGAAATCATCCTCAACGGGAGGAGGTGGTGCGGCAGCACGGCGTGGTGCCCGCGGTCGTCGAGTGGGAGGGGGTGCCACGGGTTCTGCGCGGGGCGCGTCGTCGTACTCTGCGCGTGCCGCCGCCGCTTCTTCAAATGCGTCTTCAATCGCGGCCCGCGAGGTTGGTACATCGAGCGCGGCAGCATCGATCGGGGCCGCATCCGGCGACTCGGCATCGACCGGCTTGCGGCGACGAGGACGTGTGACTCGCTTGGGGGCGCCTGAACCCTTTTCAGCCATGCGCGTGTTCCGAATCGTAGGAGGGTGTTCTGGTGTTGTGAGCTTCAACGGTCGTTAACAATTTCCGAGAGGGGGGAGCGACATCACGAAGGGACGTCGCCATCAAGAGTGGCACTGAGTGATCGTGGCCCGGAGAAGGACATTCGCCAAGAGTTCGGGAAGTTGATTGTGTCGGGTCGAGGAGCGAGCGGTGCGCACACACTCGGAGAAGATCACGATCCAATCGACCACAGTCGACCGACTCGATCTGATCCCGACCGGGGAGTCCGCGAAGCCGAGCTACCCTAACCATTCCCATCAGCCATTCAGCACCAAGCGAGCCGCAGCGGAACACCACGAGAGAGAACCGCTGCACGAAACAGGTCAAGCATCTTGCTCAACGGGCGACTAGGTGGTTCATCCAGTTTGACGAAGCGGTTCTGGGAGTCACCCGAAACCCTTCGCACCCAGTCTGCCGTACGGGCCGACCTCCACCAGCGAGCGTGAAGCGGAGGCGGGCGGAAGTCTTGAGGAATGACGTGCGAGAGTTGTAAGTTCTCGCCAGGCACAGACATCCAGCCATTCGATCGTCAACTCCGCGGACGTTTCACAGGATCTGGCCGTTTGAGGAACGTCGACCCTTCGAATCCCGTGGGGAACGGCTCTAACGTAGTCTGCCGGGCATTGGAGTTCGTGAACGTTTTCGATCCCTCGTCCGGCTGGTCGCGCTGGAACAGACGAACCTGAGAATCCTCAGCACTTCACTTACGGGGGACAACCAATTCCGGCCGTCACAAATGACACTCACCTGGAATGTCGACTTGAAACGTCGCGGGGGTCAGATCTGTCCCTCACCGCCAAAGCAGGCCACGGAAAGCATTCCGCGGTAGAAAATCTTCTAGTGATCATATCGAGTCAGACCGGGCTGTCAATTGAAGTCTTTTCTTCCGACACCGACTTTTCCCATTTTGCAGGAAAGAATTCCCAGGAGGTCCCCGCTGGTGAAGAGTCCCCCACCGACGTTACGGTGAAGGAACGGCGTCCCCATCCCGCGCAAGCGGACCCGATCCGGCAGAGGTAAGCAGTCCTCGGGACTGCCTGGAGTTGCTTCGTATGATGTGCTGTCGATGCTCACTGGTCCTGGGGTTGCTTATCGTCTGCAGCCTCACTGCCCTGGCACAGGACGAACGCCTTGAACCGGTGGTGCTCCAAGACGCCCGCGTCGTTGTGAGTCCGGGGCAAACCCTCGACAAGGCCTCGATCCTGGTGCAGGGCGAACGTATTGTTGCGGTCGGCACAGACCTGCAGCTCCCGCCCGGCACTCGCGTGATCCCGTGCGCGGGACTGGTGATCTATGCTGGCTTCATTGATGCAGGGAATACTGCCCTGCTCGATGCCGACGCGAAACTGCCGACTGTCGAAGCCCGCTCAGTCGATACCAGTCGTCAGGCACTCGCCCGGTTACGCGACGATGACCATCAGGGTCTCACACCACAGTTCCGCGCTGCACAAGCTTTGAAGACGAACGCTGACGATCTCAACAAGGCACGGATGTCGGGCTTCTGCGCAGTGCATGTTGCACCGCTTGGCCGCATCGTCAGCGGACAGTCGACCTTGTGGCTGCTGAATGGCCTGCCCCTCCGCGAATCACAGTGGCTGGAATCGCCCTGGATCACGCTCAAACTTTTTGAACCGCGCTCGGGCGTCTATCCGTCCACAATGATGGGCGTCCATGCGCATCTCCGGCAGACCTTCTTCGATGCGGAGCGTTGGGACTTGCAGCGGAAGTTGCATCGCGATGGGACTCCCGGCGTGGAGCGTCCGGTACAGGACCCGGTCTGGGAGACGTTCGCCGCGTGGCGTGCACAATCACAACGGGCGCTGTTCGAGGTCGACTCGATCGATGACGTGGAGCGTGCCCTCCGCTTCGCGACCGAGATGCAATTGCATCCCGCGTTGTGGGGGGCGGTCCTGCCCGAACGTTGGGCGGAAGCGATCCGCCAGCGCGACTGCCCGCTGATTCTCACCGTCGACTTTGGCGAGTCCCCGAAGACCGACGCCCCCGCATCGAGTGGAGACTTTCCGACGATCGCGGCTCCGGCCGCTCAGCGGACAGCTCGAAAAGACCGCTGGCAGCAGCGGGTCGCCTCTCTGGGCGTGTGGGAGCGTGAAGGGGTCCGCTTCTCCCTGAGTACCGCCGGTCTGAAGCAACCCGAGGAACTCTTGAAATCGCTGCGTTTGGCGGTCGATGCCGGTCTCTCCGCAGACACCGCCCTTGCCGCCCTCACCACCCATCCAGCAGCCATGCTCGGCGTGGACGATCAACTCGGGCGGATCGCACCGGGACAACTCGCAAACCTGGTGGTGATGACGGGGCCATGGTCCAACCCGCAATCAAAAGTCCGTTACACATACGTGAGTGGCCGACGCTTCGAGTACAACAAAGATGCCAAGCCAATCCCGGCTGAAACGCCGACGGCGGCTCCGTTGCAACTCGCGGGAACCTGGCTGCTGAAAGCCAACGCAGGCGATCCGCCCCTGCAGGCTGAACTCGAACTGCAGCAGACCGGGGCGAGACTGAATGGACGCTTTCAAAGTGAACAGGGGGATGGCCTCGTTACGAACGGTCAAGCCCGCGAGAAAAACGCGACCTGGGACATCTCGATTGGTGCGGGGGATCGCGCCCTCATCCTCAAGTTCACGGCTGAGCGGAATGGCGACGACCTGAAAGGAACCCTGAAGTCTCCGTTTGGACTTCCAATTGAGTGGACCGCGACGAAGAAAATCACCCCCCCCCCTGCCGACACGGGCGTGCAATTGACTCCCGAAATCGTAGCGGCCGAAGCCCCTGTCTCGGCGCTGGACCCTATGGCCGCGAAAAGCTCCAGTGAATTGCCGATCGAACGTCCGCAAGATCGTACCCAGCGCCCGGTCACGACCAACGGCAATCTGCTCCTGTCGAACGTCACCATCGTCGATGCCACTGGCCCCCCACAACCGGGACAGAACATCCTCATCCGCGGGGGAGTGATTGCGGCCATCGGTCCCGATCTTCAGCCCGACGCAGGGATGACCCGGATTGACGGGAACGGCTGGTACGCCATGCCGGGGATCATCGATACCCACAGCCACATCATGATCTCGAACGGACTCGGTGGGGTGAATGAAGCGACGCACTCGATCGTCTGCGAGGTCCGTGTCGACGATGTCATCAACACGGCTGATCCACAGGAATACCGGGCCCTCGCCGGCGGGGTAACGACCATCCGCCTCCTGCACGGTTCGGCCAACACCATCGGCGGTCAAGACGCGGTCGTCCGGCTGAAGCATGGCACGTCCGCCGAGGCACACCGCTTTCCCGGGGCACATGGCGGCGTGAAGTTTGCGCTGGGTGAGAACGTGAAGTTCCGCTCGGGTCGCTTTCCGAATACGCGCCTCGGCGTAGAAGCGACATTGCACCGGGCGTTCGTGGAAGCCCTCGAATATCGCTCGATCTGGCAGGACTATCGCCAACGGGTGAAGGCGGCTGGGGGATCGCTGCCGCTGGAACTGACCCCGCGACGCGATCTGCGACTGGAAGCCCTCGCCGACATCCTGAATCAGGATCGATTCATTCACTGTCATTGTTACCGGGCTGATGAAATCCTGATGCTGCTCCGCGTCGCGTCCCAACACGGCTTGCGCGTCTGGTCACTGCAGCACGTCCTCGAAGGCTATAAGGTCGCCCCGGAAATTGTGGCCCACGGTGCGAGTTGCAGCACGTTCGGCGACTGGTGGGCCTACAAAGTCGAAGCCTACGATGCCACGCCGTATAACGCGGCCCTGCTGCAGGAAGCCGGGGCGAACATCGTCCTGAAAAGCGACGATGCCGAACTGATGCGGCACATGAATCAGGAAGCGGCGAAGCCCGTTCGCTACGGCAACTTCCCGATCGAAAAGGCATTATCGCTCGTCACCCTGAATGCTGCGAAAGAACTCGGGCTGGATGATCGCATCGGTTCGCTGGCGATCGGCAAGCAGGCCGACATCGCGCTCTTCAACAGCCACCCACTCAACACGTTTGCCCGCTGCGAGATGACATTGATCGCCGGTGAGCCGTACTTCACCCGCGCTCAGCAGCCGACCGCGATGACGAAGCCCGCCAGCGAGCGGACGGCGAAACCTGAACCGTTGGCACTGACCCCAACAGCCGAGCGCCGGCCGGTGATCGACTGGTCGGCCGTGACCGAACCCCGTTACGTCCTGGTGGGGGGCACAATTCATCCGGTTGATCAACCCCGCATCGAACGTGGGGTGGTGTTGATCGAACAAGGAAAGATCACCTCGGTCGCTGCAGGGGAAACCGTCCCGGCCGGTTGGCCCGTAGTGCGGGTCGATGGACTGCAGCTCTATCCCGGACTGATTGATGCAGGAACCACCGTTGGCCTGACGGAAATTGGCAAGGTTGCAGAAACACATGACTTCGCCGAAACGGGGCTGTACCAACCCGACCTGATGGCGGGCGTGGCGATCAATCCCGACTCGGAATTGATTCCCGTCGCCCGTGCTGGGGGGATCACGACTGCACTCATTCGTCCGCTGGGAGGCGTGATCTGCGGGCAGGCGTCGATCATGCAGACGGCCGGGTGGACGGCACCGGAAATGGTCCTCGTGAATTCGGTCGGCATGCAGATCAACTGGCCCGGTGTGAAAGAGAACGCCGGACAGGTCGAACAACTGCGGGAATGGGTGCAGGCCGCCCGACGGTACGAAGCGGCCCGCTCCGCGCAGCCCCCGACCACCATGGTCGACCCGCGGTATGAAGCCTTGCGACCCATCATCCGCGGCGAGCGGCCGCTGCTGGTGGAAGCCGAATCGCATCAGCATCTCGCTGAAGTGCTGAAGTTCGCCGAACTCGAGCAGGTCAAAGTGATCCTGTGCGGGGCGACCGATGCCTGGAAGCTCGCGGACGAACTCAAGCGTCGTGATATCGCGGTGATCGTCGGTCCGGTGATGCGGAAGCCAATCGAGGACTACGACCCGTTCGACGCCCCCTACGCAAATGCGGGTCGGCTGCACGATGCGGGAGTGCGGTTCTGCATCCGGTCGAACAACGCCTCGAACAGCCGCAATGCTCCGTTTGAGGCCGGGATGGCGGTGGCCTATGGTTTGCCAGCCGAAGCAGCACTCAAGAGCGTAACGCTCGCCGCCGCTGAAATTCTGGGCATCGCTGATCGTTGCGGATCACTGACAGCGGGCAAGCGGGCCGATCTCGTGATTCTGGATGGGTCGCCGCTCCAGGTCACGTCGCAAGTGAAAGGAGTGATTGTCGATGGTCATCCCTATCGTCCCGACAGCCGCCAAACCAAGCTCTACGAAAAGTACCGGGCTCGTCTGCAACCCGATCCATGGAAGGCCGGCCGTTAAGCGCATCCGCATCCGATAAGGAAGACAGACAGGAATGTCTGTCCCACGAATAGGCAAGGATTCCTGGAGTATTTAAGTGGCACAGACATTCTTGTCTGTGGTCCGGGGAGACTGTTCAAGAGGCCGTTCATCACTGGTCTTGATTGATGGTCACTCGAAGAGACCGGACGGCTTGCGCCGTGACCATTGGAGTCGCCATGCGTGCGTGACGACGACCAACCAGCAACCCGAGGCTCCGGGCAAAACTGGACATCAATGTAGGCTGACATCCCGTATGGGCTTGGCACTCAGTCAACCCTTGTTTACGATATCGGCATGTTCTCCCAAACCGTCGAATATGCGTTGCGGGCTGTCGTCTACCTTGCGGACCAGGCACCCGCCCCACGAACGACAGATCAGATCGCCCTGGCAACACGGGTCCCCAAGGCCTATTTATCCAAAGTTCTCCAGGGGCTGGCGAAGAACGGTGTGGTCAAGACGCAGCGGGGTGTCGGCGGCGGGATTACGCTTCACAAGGCACCCGGCGACCTCACGATTCTGGAAGTGGTCAACGCTGTCGAGCCGATCCAGCGTATCAAGACCTGCCCGCTCGGTTTTTCGGCACACGGGGCAAACCTTTGTCCGTTGCATCGTCGCATGGATGATGCGCTCGCCGCGATGGAAGCTGCCTTCGGCGGGACGACTCTGGCCGAAATTCTGGCCGAACCGACGAGCAGTTCCCCCCTGTGCGATGTCGTGGGCGGGGTACAGAAACGTGAAACACTGGTTGAACTGCAGTCGTTTCTCAAGCCTCCGCCGACTGTCGGGTAGCCGCGCTGTGGAACCCTACGGTTGAGTATGATCGACTGGCAGGTCACCTCTCATGTCATCGTTCATCAATCTGGGGAAAATTGCAGAGTCATGAACGGTGGGCACAGCCCACCTTACTCAGCACTACCGCGGCTGAATGACGATGGTTTCACCGCGAAGCACGGCTCGAGCCCCGCTTCCTTCCAAAATTTTCGCGAGGAATTCGGTCGTCGGCAGGCGTTTCGCATCGAGTGTGACGAGCTTGTCCAGATCGACGTTGGCGCGCTTCAGGGCCTCCACATCCTGCTCGATGGTGATGCCACTGCGGGCCAATTCCGCCAGGATCGCCCGAATCGGGACCCCGTCCACCTTCAAGGTAAACACCCGCTTGGCGAGGGGATTATTCGGCGCGGGTCGCGGTGTCGTGGTCGGCGGAGACCGATACAGTTCATGATCTTCCCAGCGGCCGCGCAGCCGCAATTGGGTCCCGATGGCTTCCAGTTCGGCATCGGGGAGCCGGGCACTCCATTCCGCCACCCACGCCATCGGGTCGCGATTCTTTCCCAGCGGATACGTCCGTTCGAGCAGCGGAGGAGGTTGCCAGGGGACCAATTGCACGGCGGTCCCACCCGGCTGCCACTCGAAGGAAAGGCCAAACTGAATCAGCAGCACGTGCAGAGCTTCAGTTGCAGACACAGCTGGCCAGGTTCCCGCCCACCAGAGATCGTGAGGGACCAGTTCCAGGCCGTTCAACTCCAGCCCATAGTTCTTCCCCAGTTGATCCAGAATCGTTCGCGGCGGTGTCAGGTCGTTCCAGGTGATGGGTTTCCGACGCTGCAAGGCTTCACGACGACTGGTGTTGATTCGCAGGCCCTCGAACTGCAGGGCTTCCTCAGAATGAGCGATCGTCGTCCGTAGCCAGCGGGCCGATTCAACCGGTCCGACATAGACGACCGGTTCCGGGGTTGAGACCGCCGCCGCGTGCTCTCGTGCCAACCGCTCCAACCCGTTGAGTAGCGGTTCCTCTCCGAGGGACAACGTGACGCGCTGCTGCGGATCCAGCCGGCGATCGAGGACAATCGCCACACTGCGGGCCAAGCCAATCCCACGGAGCACTTCGCGAAGTTCCGCCTGCTCCCATTTTGCCGCCAGTGGCCGTTGCAGCTCGCTACGAAATTTCGGCCCGGTGATCAGCGGCAGCGGATCGGCTGCCAACTGACTGGCAATCAAGAGGCTGGCGACCCAGTACATCCCGCAATCTCCGTAGAGAAGGATCAGCGACGTCCCTCACCGAAAACCTTGCCCGATCATCATTTTTTCACGGTCCAGGCGACGATCGGCGGGGTGACTTCCCGTTTTCTGAACTGGCACGGTGAATCGGCAAATCCGGGTGCTGGTTCTCCCGTCGCCCCGCATGTTAGCATTGCTGAGACCACCTTCGCGATTCCCCACGGCTTTTCCGCCGTTGCTGCCAGGATGATTCACCATGCTTCCGACCCATGCCGTGGGCATCGATCTCGGGACGACCTACTCCTGCATCGCCCATCTCAACGATCACGGCGAACCCGTGACGATTCCCAATCATGATGGCGAGTTGTGTACGCCGTCGGTGGTGATGATCGATGGCGACCACATCACGGTCGGGACCGAGGCACTCCGGAACTCCATCCGCAGTCCCGATCGCGTGGTGATGCATGCCAAGCGGTTCCTGGGCGATCCACAGAAGCGCTGGGTGATCGACGGGAAGGCTTACACCCCCATCGATATCTCGACGTTCATCCTGAAGCAGTTGCTCACGGATGCCAAACAGCGGATCGGTCCGGTCGAGCGGGCGGTCGTGACCGTGCCCGCCCAGTTCAGCGATGTGCAGCGGCAACTGACCGCCGAAGCTGGACGCCGCGCGGGCCTGAAGCATGTCGACATCATCAACGAACCAGTGGCCGCAGCGCTCTGCTTCGTGCTGGGGACCGAAGGGATCTGGTTCACCGAACTCGCGACCAGCCAGATGATCATGGTCGTCGATCTCGGGGGGGGCACATTCGACCTGTCACTGGTTCGCTACGAGAAGAACTCCGTCCGCGTGGTGGCCAGCGGCGGCGATCTGCATCTCGGCGGGCTCGACTGGAACGAACGACTTGAAAAAGCGATCGCCAAGCAATTCCTGCATGAATTCCGCATCGATCCCATGAAGGATCGCGAAAGCCGCCAATCGCTGGCTTTGGAAGTCGAACAGGCTAAGCGCAGCCTCTCGGTCCGCCCGCGGGCCGCGCTCACCTGCCAGCATGCCGGACAGCGGAAAACCTATCAGGTCGAACTGGAACAGTTCGAACGGCTCACCAAGCCCCTGGTCGATCGCATGTCCGAATTGACGAAGGACCTGCTGGCCGAGAACAAGATGGGATGGGCCAAGGTCGATGTGGTATTGACGACGGGTGGCGCGTCCCGCATGCCGATGGTCCGGCAGATGCTCAAGGGGCTCAGCGGACGAACGCTCAACACCTCGCTGTCGCCCGATCAGTCGATCGCCCATGGAGCGACGTACTACTCGGGGATGCTGCTCACCAACAACACATTCGCGAAGTCGATTCTGAACGAAGCGGCCGCAGCACGACTCGCCCAGTTCCGCTCGCAAAGCGTCAATGCGCGGGCCTTGGGGATTCTGGTGCGGGATGTCGAGAAGCAAGAACGCGTCCCGCATTACCTGATGCCCGCCAACACGCAACTCCCCGCCGAGGCGAAGCAGACCGTCGGAACCGTCATCCCCGGCCAGCGACGCGCCCACCTGCATGTCGTCGAGAGCGGCACGTCCGCCGACGCTCAGTGGGTCGAACTTGGAACGTGTGTGGTCGAGCCGCTGCCGGAAGGTTTGCCCGAAGGCTCGGAAATCGAAGTCACCATCCGTTACGACGATCAGGCTCGGGTGCATGTCTCAGCGAAAGTGCTGCAGACGGGACAAGTCGCTCATTCCGAGATCGTCCGTCCCGAAAATCTCCTCGTCAGCGCGCTGTCCGAAGAAGCGAAACCAGCCGACGGCGGCAGTGATGCGGAAGTCGCCGTTGCCCAGCGTGGTTTGAAGCCGATCCTCGCTCCTGTCGCGATTCCGCAAGTCCCGTTGCCGCCCCCCTCGCTCAATCCGCATGACGACCTGGAAGAAGCGATTCCGCTGTGCGACGACTGCGGTGAAGCGCTCGACGATCGCGGGGTCTGCCGGGCATGTGCGGCGAAGAAAGCGGCAGCGGCGAAAGCGACTCCCGATCCCAAACTTCGCCCGCGTCAGCTTCCAACCGCCGGGACACCCGCTCCGACAGCCGTCAAACCACCCGGCGTGCGTCCCGCTCCGCCGGCAGGCAAGCCAGCCGTCAAGCCCCCTCCCCTGCCCGGTCAATCGGGCCTGGCGTTGCCAGCTGATGATGAGATCATCGAATTGGGAGTCCCGACGCCGTCACGTCCTAAACCGACCGCCGCACCAACGGGTGGCAACAAACCGAAAGTGAAACCACCACCCCTGCCCGGCAAAGCCGCAACCGAACCCGCCAAGCGCCCAGCCAAAGAGCTGACGCCAGAAGACGAATTCTGGAAGATCGTCAACGATCGCAAGAAGAAGTGACTGTAGCTGCTTGCCAGCAGTTCGTGGTCATGAATCTATTAACCGCAGAAGTCCGGAAGTTCACTACGGACTACGGACAACTGACTACGGACAGCCGCTGACATGCTCATCGACCGGATCGATCTCTACCACGTCGCGATGCCCCTGCTCTACCCCTGGCGGACCGCCTATGGGGAAGACGCCTCGATCGAGTCGGTCCTCTGTCGACTGACGAGCGGCAGTCTGGTCGCCTGGGGGGAAGCGGCCCCGTTCGCTGCTCCGTGTTACAGCCCGGAATGGGCCGGGGGAATCTTTGCCGTCTGTCGCGACTGGTTTGGTCCGACACTCCTGCATCAGGAGATCACCAGTGGCGACGACTTGCAGCAACGACTGAGCCTTTTTAAAGGGAACCCGTTCGCCAAAGCGGTGTTCGATACCGCCTGGTGGAACCTGGAGGCCCAACGCACGGGCCGCACGGTTGCGGCCTTGCTGGCCGATGACGACGCGGTGAATGCACGCACGATTCCCGTCGGTGCCGATTTCGGAGTGATGGACCACCTTGACGACCTCGTCACGGCCGTGGGTGGGGCGCTCGAAGCCCGGTTTCGCCGCATTAAGTTGAAGTTTCGCCCTGGCTGGGACATCCCGATGTTGCGGGCCGTGCGGAACGCTTATCCCGCTGCCACGATGCACATCGACTGCAACAGTGGCTACCGGTTGAATGATCTGCCGCTGTTCCAGCAGGTCGATGAGTTCGGTCTCGCGATGATCGAGCAGCCGCTGCGACATGACGACGTCCTCGACCATGCAGAACTGCAACGATCGATCGCCACTCCGGTCTGCCTCGATGAAAGCATTGTCGGCGTCCCCCATGTCGAGCAGGCGCTGGCATTGAAGGCGTGTCGTTACGTCAACGTGAAACCGGGCCGTGTCGGCGGACTGACGATCGCCCGGCGGATTCACGACCGCTGTCAGGCAGCTGGCATCCCCTGCTGGGTCGGCGGAATGCTCGAAAGCGCGGTCGGAGCGCAGAGCTGCATCGCGCTGGCGGCTCTGCCCAACTTCACGTACCCGGCCGATATCTTTCCCAGTGCCCGGTTCTACGCCGCGGATCTCGCCGATCCCCCGGTCGAATTAGTCCCCGATGCTGAGGGATGCCCGGCGGTCACCGTTCCCCAACGTCTTGCGGAACCCGACCCGACCCGCCTCGCTCGCTGCACAAAACAAACGGCCACTCTCCGCTGACTCAGCCCCTGGAGCCTTACGTAGGAAGTCCAGCGACCCGCCGGAATTCAGAAATTCCGGCAGATGCCGACTGGCCAACCGCGACAGCCAGCTAATAATCACGCAGTACTCCTGTCTTCCCGAGAGGAACTGTGATCAATGCGCCCCGCCCTCATCCTGTCCACAATCTGGTGTCTACTCTCTTGCGTGACCGGCGCCACCGCAGCCGAACTGCCACCGAATCTGCAGGCAGTGAAACAACAGGTGATCGACATCACCTCAGCGAACACCACGCGGACCGATAACATCCCCGCCGTGCGTGCCGAGTTGGAGCCGTTGATCGCCCAGTTGGAAACGTGGTACGTCGACAATCGCCCGGCTGATGAAGTGGCCTTAACGCAGGTCCCCTGGAAAAACTTGTGGTACGACGATCCCGATATCGCCTTCACGATCGACCTGGGATTCCTCGCCCTGGAACAGCCGCGTGACCGCATTTTTCAAGTGGTCGAGAATGGCTACTACTACAACGTCTCCGAGCTGGTGATCCGTCTGTTCGGCCTGAAGATTACGACGCAAAACTACCTGAAAGGGGCTTACACGATCGTCGACCCGGCGACGACCGAGACGCTCGGTCAGCCGATGAAGAATGTGATCGCCTTGACGTTCGTGAGCAATGGTTTGCAGCTGGGTCCGATTCCGCGCTGGATCCCCTTGTCACCGCTGGTTCGACTGGTCAATGCGGGACAATTTCCGGTGATCCCGATCTTTGGTCCCAACGGTGTTCAGGGACGGCTCTGGAATCGCTACATCGACGCCGATCTACGGATTGCTGCGGGCTACAACCTGGCCCAGCCGCAGGTGATCGACCTCTACATCCTGCGCAAAGTCACCAACGCTCAATAACCACGCTGGCGTCTTCGCGTCCCTGCACCTCAATGATTCAGAATGAACTCATTCGCATTGAGGATCGCCCAGAAGACATCCTGCAGGCCCGCGACGGGATCGCGTCCGCCGGCTTTCTGGTAAGCCTGATCGAGCGCTTTCATTTCGTTCGCGGTCGGTTTCCGTGCCAGAGCTGCCAGAAAGAGGACTTCGATCTTCCCGGCGACGGTTTTCACCGCTGGGGCTCCTTTGGTCGCCTTGGCTTTCTTACCGGCAGCTGTGGCATTCACCCCCGCGACATTGCCATCGAACACGGCCCGCAGGAAGCCCCCCTGCCCACCGCCGGTCGCGCTCTTCACAAGATCGCCGTTCATCAGCGTCAGGGCTTGCGGAACCGACCCGTTGAAGGATGACGTTTCGTCGTTCTCATCGGTCCCGAATGTCTGCACGAATTGCTGCAGCCATTCATTCCGCTTCTGTTGCGACTGCTGATAGTTCCGCCCCGCCTTGTCGGCTGCGGTCGCAATCAACAGCGAATCGTACAGTTGCTCGGCAGTAAAGGGCTTGATGAGGACCTTGCTGAACAGCGGCGTCGAACCCGCTGCGGGGTCATCATCAGCGTTTTCGGGGATGCCGCGGCTCGTCAGGTTATAGGCTTCACTGGCAGCGATCCAGCGGATGAGCCGTTTGCCGTCAAAGCCGCTCGAACGAAACTGGTTCGCGAGATAATCCAGCAGTTCCGGATGCGATGCCGGGTTGTGCGGCCCCATGTCGTCGACCGGCTTCGTAAAGCCGACGCCGAGGTAATGACCCCACATCCGGTTGACAATCGCCCGCGCGAGATAAGGCTTCGAGGGATCGCTGATGAGTGCCGCGAGTTGATGCCGCGGACCGGCGATGTCGGCGGACGGTTGTGTCCCGTCCACAAACTGCCGCACCACCGCTTCCATCACCGCGTTGCGTTTTTCATAGAAGACGATCGGATCGGCGAGATCATCACTCAGGTAGATGATCGAGTTGTTCGGGCCGACGTTCTGCCGTCGCGTTCCTCGGAAAAAGGCATTCATGCCCCAGAACTGCGCCTGTTTCCAGTCGTTGAACGGATGATTGTGACACTGGGTGCACTGGACCTGCAGGCCGAGGAACAACCGCGCCGTAATTGCCGTGGCCGGGACGGCGTTCTCGTTGAGATGGCTGGCCAGAAAGCCGATCGCACCGTTCTCTTCGGAACTCCCGGTGGCAGAGATCAACTCGCTGGCAAATTTGTCGTAAGCAAGATTCTTCGCGAAAGCCTGCCGCAGCCATTTATCGAGGTCGTTCCGCGCTCCCTGGTTGCGACGGTTGGCCCGTCCGATGAGCAGGTTGCCCCAGATCGTGCTCCAGTGCTGAGCATAATCGGTGTTATCGAGTAACTGGTCGACATAGCGTTCGCGCTTGTCGGGAGCCGTGTCCTGCAGAAACGTCAGCAGCGTTCCGAGTTCTGGAATCCGGCCGACCGTATCCAGCGACACCCGGCGAGCGTATTCGCCATCGTCCGCTCGCGGCGAGGGTTGCACGCCGTTGTCTTTCCAGGCCTGCTGCAGATGCCGGTTGATCTCGGCGACGATTTCCGCATCGGTCTGGGCCGACACGCCAGCCGGAGTCATCCCGATAATCAAGCATAAGATGATCAGGCCGACTGCTCGGTAGCAGCCAGAAAAACCGCTGGTTAACCCTGACACCCACCGAGGAACCATCCGTCCGCACATGAGCGCACTCCATCGGGACATCCACAGAATCGACCGATCGGTCGGGATTGATCATACAGACTCCGGTGAAGGGCTGCACTCCCCCTGTGAGTTCTGTAGAATCGCCGGACTCTTGTTCGCTGACGCGAAAACGCAAGCGACATGGGAATATGTGGTCGTGAAAATGCCGACTGAAATGAGAGTGGCTTGATGTCGAACCTCTTTGATCTGACGGGTGAAACCGCGGTGGTGATCGGTGGGACCGGGGCGCTGGGGGGCGGGATGGCGGAAGCTCTCGCCTCAGCCGGAGCGGCGGTCGCGATTGTCGGCCGGAGTGCGGAACGCGGGGCCGAACGGGTCCGGGCGATTGAAGCAGCCGGCGGCAAAGCGACCTTTGAAGCGGCCGATGCTCTCGACAAACAATCGCTCGTCGCTTGTCGCGACGCCCTGCTGAAGCGACTGGGGAGCATCACCATTCTGGTCAACGCTGCAGGCGGCAATAAGCCCGAAGCGACGTTGCCACCGGGGAGCGACTTCTGCCAGTTGCCCGTCGCCGCCTGGAATACGGTCTTCGACCTGAACCTCGCCGGGGGGGTGCTGCTGCCGAGCCAGGTCTTCGGCGAAACACTGCTCGCCGCAGGAAAGGGGAGCATCATCAACATCGCCTCAATGGCGGGGATGATTCCCCTCTCCCGCGTGGTGGCCTATTCGGCTGCGAAAGCCGCCGTGATCAACCTCACACAATTCCTGGCGCGGGAATGGGCGACGAAGGGGATCCGCGTCAACGCGATCAGCCCTGGCTTCTTCCCCGCTGAGCAGAACCGCAAACTCCTGTACAACGAAGACGGCAGCTACTCGGCCCGCGGCCAGCAGATCATCGGCCACACGCCGATGGCCCGCTTCGGCCGCCCGGAGGAACTCGCCGGAGCAACGGTCTGGCTCGCCTCCCCGAAAGCCGCTTCGTTCGTCACGGGTCAAAACATTGTCGTTGACGGTGGGTTTTCCTCGGTCACAATCTAGGGATACGCTTGTAGGGTGGGCTGTGCCCACCTTTTCTCAACGGCCAACGACACATCCTGCAACGAAGCCTTGGTGGGCACAGCCCACCCTGCAAAACGATCAGAATGTGGCTCAATTTGAGGGATTCACGATGGCCTCCCACCCCGCGAACACCACCACTACCGTGATCCCGTGCCTGCGTTACCGCAACGCCCCAGCAGCCATCGACTGGCTCTGTGCTGCGTTTGGCTTCCAGAAGCATCTGGTCGTACCGGGGGAAAACGGGACGATCATGCATGCCCAACTCTCCTTCGGGAACGGCATGATCATGCTGGGATCGGTCGTCGATTCCGACTTCGGCAAACTGATGGCCCAACCGGACGAGATCGGCCAGCGGGAAACGCAATGCCCCTGCGTGATCGTCGCCGACGCCGATGCCGTCTATCAGAGTGCCAAAGCCGCCGGGGCAACCATCGTGATGGACATCAAAGATGAAGACTACGGCGGCCGCGGTTTCGCCTGCCGCGATCTCGAGGACCATCTCTGGTTCTTCGGCACCTACGATCCCTGGAAGACTGCTTAGCGACCCCTGAAACGACCGGAACGGCAACAGCCCTCGGGAAATAGAACGGCTGGCATTCGTATTTTCCGCGACAATTCCTCACTCGTTGGAACGCTGATTCCAGCGGTTGACGGGTGAGCGGCGCCCACCCATCAGAACTGAGCCGTGATCCATAACGGCAGCACCCGGGTTCCGCGCTGCCTACGACGCCGTCCATAGCCGGAATTTGACGTGCTTCGCGGCGGAGAGGAAATCCTGGTCTGTCGAGAGCAGGACCAGATCATGTCGGCGGCACAGCTGGATCAACAGGGCGTCGATCGTTCCGACCTGAACCCCACGACGGCGGCAGGCGTTGCGGACCTCCGCCGCTTCGATGTGATCCTCTCGGTCAGGTTGCAGGAAGGCTAACGCCGACAGCCGTTCCACCAATGCCTTGCGCGCCTTCGGGCCGGCAAAACCTTGCAGGAGTTCCTGAAGGATCAATCCGGTCGTGAAGACCTGATCCGATCCCAGCAGGGCCTCCCGCAGTGCAGCAACCTGCGGCTCGGCTTGGGAAGCATCCCGGCGGAAAGCCAGCGACCAGACACTGGTGTCGACGAGCAGGCTCATTTCTTGCGGACCCGCTCGGTCTTGTAGTCGAACGACGTGTCCCAATCCAACTTGCCAAAAAGTTCAGCCACGCGGCGTTGCTCCCGGCGGGCGATAAACTCTTGCAGGGCACGTGTCACAGCCGCCTTTTTGGTCGGCTCACCGCTGACACGGAACGCATGCTCGAGGAGGTTCTGATCGAGTGCGAGATTACTGGCCATGTGTCGCTCCTTGCGTAGGAGTCTACACAATCTCGCATGAACGGACAATCACTTTTTCACGGAGAATTGCGGGGAAGAAAGACATTGATTTGCGTGTCTGTGCGATCAAGAGGACGTGAAGAGTACCAAGCAAACGACGCCATCCACATCGGGAGGCAGACTCCGTGGACGGTGTCCGGTGCCGACTTCCATGTCATCGTCACCACGAATCGAAAAGGCTGAAAGCCGCTGCGTTCTCTCGCATTTTCTCCTATGATACGCTAATAGCTATTGTCAAATTGCTGGAGAAGATCCAGCGGCACTCAACATCGTTCACTGGAAGCTCCATGTCTCTGCCGATTCGTACCGATGCCTGTCAGCTCGATTTCCTCGCCTTGGGGGCGCTCGTCCATCGTCTGGATCCGGGGATCATCCCCTTTCGGAAGGCGAAGTCGTTCGACATCCACGTCTCCGGCGGCGAGTACAACGTCGCGGCCAATCTCGCTGATTGCTTCGGCCTCAAGACCGGCGTGACGACGGCGATGGTCGACAACGGGATCGGCGAACTCGTTCAGAGCCGTGTCCGCGAGATGGGTGTGACGCCGTTCTACAAGCACTTCAAGCACGACGGCGTCCGTGGACCGAACATCGCGACCGTCTACAGCGACCGCGGACAGGGTGTCCGTCCGCCGGTCGTCTTCTACAACCGGGCCAATGAGGCCGGCGCACTGCTGAAGCCGGGCGACTTCGACTGGAAGGGAATCCACGCGGGTGGGGTGAAGTGGTTCCACTCGGGCGGGATCTTCGCAGCTCTCTCGGAAACGACGTCGCAGGTCATCATCGAAGGGATGCAGGCCGCGAAGGCTGCGGGGGCGATCACCTCGTTCGACCTCAACTATCGGGCCAAACTCTGGGCCTCGGTTGGCGGAGAGAAGAAGGGCCAGGAAACGATCGCCCAGATCGTCAAGCACGTCGACTGCCTGATCGGGAACGAAGAAGACCTGCAGAAAGGCTTGGGGATCGAAGGACAGGACGTCGAGCATTCGTCGAAGCTCGATCCGAACTCGTTCTTCCAACTCATCGATAAGGTGGTGGCGAAGCATCCGCACATCAAGCTGGTCGCCACGACGCTGCGGGAAGTCCACTCGACGAACCGGCACGACTGGGCCGCAGTGCTGTGGCTGAACGGAGAGAAGTTCGTCAGCCCGACGATGAGCCTCGACGTGATCGACCGCATCGGTGGTGGCGACGGCTTCGCTGCGGGACTCATCTACGGTCTGCTCAGCGGCAAGACTCCAGAACAGGCTCTCCGCCTCGGTTGGGCACACGGTGCCCTGCTCACCACCTTCCCCGGCGACACCACCATGGCCAAACTGCCGGAAGTCGAAGCCCTCGCCAAGGGCGGCTCCGCCCGCGTGCAGCGGTAAACTGCGGATCGCTCCAGGACTCTGCTGCATCAGAAGCCCACGGAAAGCATTCCGTGGGCTTCTTTTTTGGCTCATGTGCTTGATGTGCCGTTATCGGCATGCTGTAATTCGTACATCGCTGTCGGGTGTTTCTTCCCGGTACCTTGTCTGTTCTGACACTGTCGACACACTCCCGAATGCTCTCAAGGAGTTTACTGATGGGCCGTCTCGTTCGTAGCTGCCTGCTGGCCTCGTTTTCGGTCATGCTCGCGACCTTCTCGACCCAGGGCTGGGCGCAAGAGATGCGTCAGTGGACCGATGCGACCGGCAAGTTCAAGATTCAGGCCAAGTTCGTCAAGGAAGAGGGGGGCAACGTCACCCTGTTGCAGGCCGATGGCGAAGAGCTGGAGATTGAGCTCAAGAATCTCAGCACGGCTGATCAGAAAGTCGTCGCCGACCTGAAAAAAGCGGCCGCCAGCAACCCCTTCAAGACCAAGGGAACCGACCCGTTCAAGCCGAAATCCAAGGGGACAGGCACCACTCCCTCGACCCCGAGTGGAACGGCTGCGGGGAACGATCCGACCGAGCCACTCAAAGTGGAAGTGAACTGGGAAGGGACCACTGCGACGCCGTTGACTCCTGACTCGGATGAGTGGAAAGCCGAGATCACGCCCGCGGAAGCCGCCTTCAAAGGGCGGGTGAAGACGGTCGCCTTGCCCCCGAAGAGCAACTTCTTTGAAGGGCTGAAGGGAATGGCCGTCAACGCCGTCGCCAAGAAGGCGGTCCTGACCTACAACATCGATCAGCCCAAGCCGACCGGCACCACACGGGTCGTGATTTGTGATCTCGAAACCGGTAAAGCGGGGACAGTTGCATCACACCCCAGCCAGATGGTGCCGATGGCCCTGCACGATGACGGCAAGCGGATCCTGATGCGTCGAGCCGACTGGGGCTTTGGCAACTCAAACCGCGTCGAAATCTGGACGCTCAAGGGGTCCAAGGTTGTCCGGCACCTGGAATTTGAACCCTATGCGGTCCTCAAAGGCTGGGATGTCGACTGTCACTGGGGCCAGTTCCTGGATGACGAACGGTTCATCACCTGCGGTACGAAAGGCCGCGTCGCGATCTGGAAGATTGAGACCGGGGAACTCCTGTCTTACTTCCAGACCGATGGAGCGGCCCCGGCACTCAGTCCCGACAAACAACACCTCGTCTTCGCCGATGATGGTCACGTCTGCGTTTACGACATCGCGAATGAAAAAGTCCTCTATCGCAAGCCGCTGCCGGGTCGGTTGTTTGATCCCCGGTTCGAGTACAGCCCGTCAGGCAAATACATCGGCTGCGTCGCGCAGGATCGGGTCCTCTGCTGGGATGCCACCAACGGTGAAGTCCGGGCGGAAATCCCCTCGAACGGTGCCCACATCCAGGGTTTCATCGACTTCGTTCACGACGACTTCCTGATGACCGGGAATCACATCGTGATGGATCTCGAAAACAAGCTGATGCTCTGGACCTACAACGGGGGCGACCAGATTCAGACCGTCGGCGGGATGACGTTCATCGCCTCAACCGATGGCTCCAAGCCAGGCGCGCTCTTCGCGGCGTCGCTGCCGCACTCCACAGCCCTCGACATCCAGAAGAAGACCCTGACCGACCCGAATCTCTTCGTCTTCAAGTCTGGGACCGTGGTGAAGCTCGACGTGAATGGCATCCCGGATGCGGCGGCGAAGGATCAGGTGACCAAAGACCTGACCAAAAAGCTTCAGGACGCCGGTTGCACGGTCGGGGCGAACGGGACGATCGATCTCGTCGCCAGTGTGGAAGGACCAACAACCCGGGAAATCTCCTTCATCATCGCCGGCGATTACAAGATGCAGGAGTACAAGACGAATCTGAAATTCGTCTATCAGGGGAAGGTCGCGTGGCAGACGAACGGAACCAACGTTCCGGGCGGGATCAGTCGCAAGCAGGGTGAAAGTATCGAAAGCATTCTCCGCTCGATGGAGAAACCGCAGTACCAGTGGTTCACAAGCACCGCATTGCCGAAGTTCCTGCAGAAGCCTGCTCAAAACACTGGACCGCAAAGCGTCTTTACGATCGGCGCATCCCAGATCACGACGACGGGTATCAAGTAATTCTGCCTGACATCACCAACCGCTTTCCCGAGGCCGGAGTTCGCTCCGGCCTCTTTTCAATTCGGAGAAACCTATGCAACGTCTGCTGCTGGTCCCTGCCCTGCTCCTCAGTTCGGCGTCCTTAGGGGCAGCCGAACTCCCCTCTGCCGAGTCCACGCCGCCGGTCAAACTGCTGGAAGTCCATGCCTACTGCGAAGGGGTCGTCTTCGATCACATGGGGCGCGGCTATATCTCGCATGGTGACCGGATCACGCAGTTCACGGTCGACGGCCAATCGAAAGTCTGGGCCACGACGGGAGCGCCGAATGGTCACAAGATCCTCGCAGACGGCACACACCTCGTCTGCGACGCCAGCCATCATGCTGTGCTGAAACTCGATGCCGAAGGGAAGTCGCTCCCGCACGCCTCCTCGGTCTGTGACGGCAAGCCGCTCCGTGGACCGAATGACCTGACACTTGATACACCCAATGGCGGGTTTTACTTCACCGATCCCGGCGACTCGGGGATCAACAACCTCATCGGGACCGTTCACTACGTCGACAAGTCCGGAATGACCCACCATTGCGCGGGCGGTTTCGCCTATCCCAACGGGATTGTGCTCACGCCGGACGGCAAGCGGATTCTGATGGCTGAGAGTCAGAAGAACCGGGTCCTCGAATTTCCGGTCCTGTCACCGGGAAAACTCGGGGAATACAAGGTCTTCGCGGAACTGCCGAAGAAGAGCGATCCGGAACAGATCGACAACCAGCCCGACGGCATGTGCCTCGATGCGGCCGGTAATCTCTACGTGGCGCACTACGGCATGAAGCAGGTCCAGGTCCTCGATCCGACAGGCAAGCTGATCCGGCGCTACGGCGGAGGTAACGTCACGACGAGCAATGTCGCCTTCGGCGGACCGAAGGGGGATCAACTCTTTGTGACTGGCGGCCTGGGAGCCGAAGCAGGCAAAGGGGGTCTCTTCCGGCTCGATCTGAAAACGCCGGGACTCGTAATTCTGCCGCCAAAGAAATGAGCCGCTGACGCCCCGCCATTGCGATGGCGGGGTCATTCGTACCGACATGCACAAACGCCCGGCATCGCTCTGCGAGACCGGGCGTTTGTTGATTGAAGAGATGCCTCCGGAGCTTGCGCTCCGGGCGATGAGGGATTGTTACTCGACGAAGACGACGAGGCTGGTGATGTTGTCTTTTGAGCCGCCATCTTCTGCGGCTTTGACGATCGCTTCCGCGATGGCCTGCGGGTCGTCTCCTTCCGCGAGGATTTTCGCCATCTGTTCGTCGGAACAGCCGCCGGTCACGCCATCGGTACACAGGCAGTAGCGATCCCCCGGTTGCGGTTGAATCTGCCGCGGACGGGTCGGTTCGCCCCCCTCTTTCGCACCGAGATAGCGGTACAGGACATTACGATAGCGATGCGTCAACGCTTCTTCGGGGGTCAGTGTGCCGGCCTCAATCAGCGCCTGCACCAGGGAGTGATCGGTCGTCAGTTGCTCAATCTTCCCGTTCCGTAACAGGTACGTGCGACTGTCACCCACACCGCCGATAAAGAAGGTGCCCGCGGCCTGCACGAGGAAGGTAACCGTCGTCCCCATGTTCTTGAAGCGCTGATCGAGTTCGCCGAGCGCCATGATCTCGAAGTTGGCTTGGGCGATCGCATCGTCGATCACCCGGACAGCCTGCTCGGGTGGGGCTTTCGCGGAGTCGAGCGATTGCAGTTTCTGCGGAATGATCTCCATCGCGAGCGCACTGGCCCGTTCGCCAGCCGACTGGCCCCCCATCCCGTCGGCGACCAGGAAGAACCGCTGCTGCGGATCCGCAAAGCAGTTGTCTTCATTGTTGTCGCGGAAACGACCAGTAATGCTGAGCAAACCCGTGCGGAGTTTCATCGTGGGACACCATGCATCGACGGGCCGCGACGCAGCAACGCTTACGGACACACGGTTTGAACGAGGTCAGTCACGCCCAGCTGCGTCGAGCAAATGAACATCTCGCCAGCCTCAAACCCCGCTGTGGCCCCCCACAGGCGGTTCTGGGCTTCGACTAAGCGAAACACTCGTTCTTTACCGGGTGGAAATTGCGATGCGTACGCACGGATTGAGGACAATTTTAGCGGAAAAGAGGGGGAAATATCCACGATGAATCGCCCTCCCCCCTCCGGAAGATCGGTCAGATTGAACCCGAGCGGATACCAGAGTTGCTTCGGGACGGTATGGACGGGCAAATCGCCAAATTCGTCATCCCATTTTGACAGTCTTGAGTAAAACACGGCCGCGTCGGTGATTTGCATCGCCTGCCAATGGTCAGGAGAGGCCATCGGCGTTCGCCCGGAAATCCCGGCGACGATCCGTGGCCGATACCGTCTCAGCTCGCGCGCCAGGGCAATTCGCGCGGCAAAATTGTCGAACAGGCAGCGGTTCGGCAGGTTCAACGTCGTCCGCACGGCGACCCCCAGAATCTTTGCCGCGGCCTGGGCTTCCGCGAGCCGGGCTTCGACCGAGGGACTCCCGGGGGTCGGTTCACCGTTGGTCAGATCGATGATGCCGACCCGATAGCCCTGTTGCACCAGCCGGGCGACGGTCCCGCCAATCGCGATCTCCACATCGTCTGGATGGGCACCGACCGCGAGAAAATCGAGCGGCTCGGGCAACGGCTCGCTCATCGGACAGGCTCCATGGAAGCGGGGGGAACCGTTTCGCAGGCATCGATCCCGCCGCAGCACGTCGGTTCGTCGGTCGGCTCTGCAGTCACCCCGAGCAGTGATCTCAGTAACTTGGCGACCCGGTGCGGATGCGTAAACGCAGCATGCAGACCGGTTGTGTGCCAGTCTTCTGCAGTCGCCAGAGGGAGTGCAGCCGCCAGCTCGGCCTGTTGTCGCTTCCCGGTCGGTCCGGCACCTTCGGTACTGACCAGGCGGACGCGGGTGGCGTGCGGCCCGATCGCCGTCGCCAGCTCTGCTCCCCTGGCCCGCTGGACGGCGATGGCCTGACGAGCCAGCACACGGACCGCCAGTTCTCCGGTCGCTTCAAGAAAACAGGCCCAGCGATCCGGATCGAGCGGCGGAAAACAGCGCTGGTGATTCAGTGTCTGGACCTGTTCCCGGAAGGGCCAGTCGCGCAGTTTTCGCCCGGAACAGGCTGCGGTCCAGGCAAGTCCCTGTTCAGCCCAACTGAATTGACGGGTGAGACTCCCGTCTTGAACCACGACCTGTCCAACTCGATCCGGTGAGGCTGCCAGCGTCTGCAATGCGACCAGACCGCCAAACTGCGAGCCGGCCATGTGGAAATCATCCAATTCCAGGTGATCGGCCACGGCGAGCGCGTCGCCCGCGAAGTCGGCAAGCGTGGCCCCCGACCGGACGCTGGTCCAATCCCAGCTGATGCACGTCACTTCTCCCCGGAGCAGCCAGGCCAGCAACATCATCAGGTCGGCACTCCCTCCTAGTGGGGGAAGGAGCAGACAGGCGGGACCGGTGCCGAATCGCCAGCCCTGCAAGTGTTGATCGGGGTGACGCTCGACGGACCAGCTGACCGCTGTCTGGCGGACTTCGTCCCAGACGTGCCGACAGCGCAAGGGGGGCGGGCAACTACTCGGAAGTGACTCGGGGCACGGGATCCCGCATGCGTCGGTGCATTCGGGAGCGCCGGAATTACAGTCGGCTGGAACCGTCATCGGGTCCCTTTCAACCGAGCAGTTGACGGTCAGCGTCGACAATCACCTGATGGGCCGTCGCCGAGTCTTCAGCGGCCCGCAGTTGATCCAGAAAGCCGGGCTGCTGCATCAGTCGACCAAGCCGCGCGAGGACTTGCAGATGCGACCGGGAATCGCGACACAGGACGAGAAAAAACATGTCGGTCAGGACTCGATTCGGCGCGCCGAAGGGAATCCCGGAAGAGGTTTTTCCGAAGGCGATCAGCGATTGACCGATGGCATCCGGCAGCGGATTCCGCGGATGGGGAATCGCGACACCATTTTCGAATGCAGTCGACAGGACGGCTTCACGTTCCTGAAGTGCTGCGAGGACTGCCGCAGGTTGCCACACCTGCCAGGTGCGGCCCGCGACTTCGACGAGCGTTTCCAGCACCGAACGTTTGGTTTTGGCTTCGAGCGGGACTTGCACGGTCTCCAGCGTGAGCAGGCTGGTGACCGGCGTCTGTTCATTCAGATCGACGGAGCGATGCGTCTGTTCGACAAGCTGGAGTTCGCGGTCGGTGTATTCCCGCATCTCCTGTTCCAGCCAGTGCGTGATCTCAATGGGATGAAACTGCCAGTCACCACCGATTTTTCGGCCGGGAATCCGCCCGCGATTGACGAGCTTCTCGATTTCGCGCCGATCGCGTCCGAGGTGCTGTGCGAGTTCGTCGAGCGAGTACCACTCGTGTGCCATAAAAGAGAGCAATCGACTAGGAGGGCGGGCGGAGGCAGGATCAACGTGTGCGATGGCGGGCTCGAGTCAGACCAGACGAGACCGGTCACTGGTATTGTTACCGATGCTCGGGGATGTTGCCACTCCGACTCCCTGTCCGCCGCGACATTCTCCTTAATGCGGCTTCCGCCTGAGGGCAGCATTGCAACATCGCTTCGCGGGCATTCCACCACGGTGCCGGACCACCATTGGTTGCAAATTCCCACGTCCCACGGAAGCCGCAGGCGATTAGACGCGTCATGACCGATGCCGCCTGTTCGGGCAGAATGGTCGACAGACCTTCAGACGGCGGTGCCACGGCCGTCGTGACGATCGCCACACGCCTCCCGGACTCTTCGTAAGAGCGCCACCGCTCGGAGGCGGTCGTGAGCCCATTCAGCGAACACACCAGTCCCACGTTCGGGGAGCCCAGCTCTTCCAGAAAATCGCCCGCCGAATCCCACTCAGTCAGCATTGACCGGGTGGACCCACGTTGCCCAAGGTCTGCGACCAGTCCGATTTTCAATCGACGGGCTTCGGCTTTCGCAGCGATCCGGCGAACCCCATCCAGGGCCAACCGTCGTGCATGCCGCAAAGTAAAGCCCCCCTGCCCACCAGGAACGATCACCACCAGCGGGGCACCGATCAACTCCGCTTCATCGAGCGCGAGCAATCCGTCGTCGACCGCTTCCTGGTAACTAAAGCCTTGAGCGCCGGTAAAGCCACCAGCCCAACTCAATGACGAGACCGGAACACGGCGTCGCTGGAGCAGTTCGGCGACCCGTTCAGCACCATACTGCCAGACCCGTTTCCGCAGGACACCCAGCGCCAGACCGGAGCGAATCCGCAACGATTCCACCTGATCGGGCCAGTCATTCCCGACGATCAGCGACTGTTGTAAGGCGATGCTGACATCTCGGGGAACCTCGCGAAAGAATGGATTGAGGAGTGTGGCCCACCAGGGGCGGGCGGGAACACCGCGAAAGACGTTGTCGAGAGCCACTTCGGCAATACCTCCTGAGCGTCAGACAACCGACTTCGCACAACAGGTCGGCTGGTCTTGCTCCGTCTCTTACGCACCATCGCGTGGCATTGTGACGTCGCCACGCCGATGTGCCAAGGGCAGAACAGCATGCGAACAATAGGTGACCTGACGATCGGGTCTCCATCGGTTGACAGACCCGCGCGGACCATTTAACCGTTCGATTCCGGCGCTAACGAATCCGCTTGGGGAGCAGCGGGTTTGGCGGCCCATTTCGGATCAACAAACACATCGCCAACCGTCATTGTGAAGCCAGGGACGAGGGGGTGACCGGTGAGCTTCTCGTTGTCCTTGTACATCCGTGGCAATGCCCCTTCGAGAAAGACATGGGCATGCCGTGATTCCGGATCGAACACCCAGATCCCGCGGACTCCCCATGCCTGATATGCCTGGATGCGGGCCGACATCGCCTCGCGGCGATCATTCGAGGATGCGACCTCGATGACGAGTTCCGGGCGACGAGTTGTCAACAACAGATCGAGCTCCTGCACGCCGCCATCGACTCGAAAACAACTGATCGCCGGACAGCGGACCGTATCCGGATCGTTCGCCACCTGCAGTCCCAGTTCAAACGCGGCGAAGAGTCCCGGCTCTTTGCGAAACTGACGGCTGAGGGCCGCCGCGAGGTTGCGGACGACGTTGCCATGCACCTCATCGGGCGGGACCAACCGCACCAGTCGCCCCTCGACCAGTTCCAGCCAGCGATCCCCATCCTGCAGCAGCTTCAACCAGTCATCCGCAGTCATCAACGTCATCGGCCCCGCTCCCCTGAATGATTTCCCGAGGATACCAAGCCCGCGACTCCTCAGCATCTCCGTCGAATTGGGGTGGAGTCCACGCATCCGGACAACGTCGTCGCGACGGTCGTACCACGGAATTGTGAATCGAGATTCGGAGGACAAATCAACCGCCCGGAGACTGTTGTCGGGTTGCGATCTGGTTACCATAGGGAAAGTGACCGAAGGAGCGGAGGGAGTCAGAACGATGTGGCCGTTGATCATTGGTCTCGCGATCGGGTTGCTTGCTGTCGCGGCAGTCTCTGCCATTCCCCTTGCGCGGGCGATGGAGCAGCGCGAGTTGCGCAAGGCCATTCAGTTATTTCGCCTGCGGCGCGAGATGCTGGAAGCCCGGTTCTTCGATGTGGCGAAAACGATCGGGAAACCCCGCGGGTTGCGCTGGGTCGAATGCGACTGGCTGGATGCGGTGACTTTTGCCCGTGACCGTCAGTCGCGACTGGTCACCGCTTTCGTGAGTGTGAACATCCGCTTCGAAGCGGTCGAAGGGGGAGACATGGAGGATGTCGCCGCCGTCAGCACGATCCGCGATGGCTCAGCCGTGTTTCACTACCGGAATGGGGTCTGGGGAACCGGCGGGCGGGCGCTGTTCAACATGACACCCGCTGATGCCATGACACAACTCTCGTCTCAGTTTGAGCCTCTCCCGGCGTTGTACCCGATGCACCCCCCGGTGGCGAAGAGTAGCGCTCCTCCGCAAGCCTAAGGTCATCGTGTGACGGTCGCTTCGCGCTATCTGGTCCGGTATGGGGCTGTCCCTGAAGTGGCCCGTTTTGAGGCACTGACGCCTGCCGTTTTCGGTCGCGGCGCGGCGGTCGTGGTGACAAGTCCGCGCGGCGTCCTGCTGGGGACAGTGCTCGATCAGGTCCGAGCCTCAGTCTCAGATGCCGATATCGAAAGCGACCTGCAGATCGAACGGGCGGCGACCGCAAACGACCTGGCAGTTGCCCGCCAGCGCCGGGAAGAAGCCGAAGCCGAATTCCCACGGTGGCTCGAACGGATCACCACGTGGGGACTGCAACTGGAGCTCATCGATCTGGAACTCTCGCTCGATGGGTCCAAACGAATTCTCTATGTCCTGACCGAACGTGGTCCCGAAACGACCAAGCTCGCGCTCCAGGCAGCAGCCGCAGGACTCGGCCTGATCGAAGTTCAGCCGGTCTCCGCAGAGGGCCTGATGATCCCCGAAACTGGTGGAGGTTGTGGTTCTGGCGGTGGTGGCTGTGGTTGCCACTAGTCCCGCGGGACTGCACAATGCCTCGTTCCGGAATGTGATCCTCGGAGAACTTCCGGCACCCTCCCCTGCCCCTGACTCCCCGCCGTCGAGGAGCTCCCTGTGAGTGATGACATCTGGTCTGCCTTGCGCTCTGCCAAAACCCAGGGACCTGCCGCCGTTCTGGAGCGGCTCACCGTCGAGATGCGGCAACGCCAGGATTATCACAAGCTGTTCGATGCGCTCTGCCTGGTGAAGAAGCAGGCGCTCGGGCTGCCCCTCGACAAGCCGACATCGTTCGACGATGTCCCCGCGGCCGTTCGCGAAGAGTTCGAACGCACTTATATGGACGCTGCCCGCACCGTCGGCGAACTGCTGCTCGCCGAAGGCAAACTCAGCCAGGCGTGGGTCTATTTTCACGCGATTCGCGAGACCGACCGGGTGAAAGCCGCACTCGACGCCTACGTCGTTCCGCGGGAGACCTCCGAGCAATCGGAAGAATATCTGGAACTGGCATTGTTCAAGGGAGTGCATCCGGTCAAAGGAGTCGAAATCATGTTGCGGACCCATGGGTCGTGCAACACGATCACGGCGCTCGATCAGACGTTCGCCCGGCTCTCCTCGGAAGACCGAGCCGCCTGTGCGGCGATGATGGTTCGTTCGCTACATGCCGACCTGCTGCAGTCGGTTCAACGGGAAGTCGCCCAGCGGATGCCGTTCGCCCCCCCGGCGACCACCTTGCGGGCGTTGACGGCTGGCCGTGACTGGCTCTTCGCCGACAACAACTATCACATCGACGTCTCGCATCTGCACTCGACGGTACGGTTTGCCCGCTCGCTGGCGGTCGGTGCTCCCGAATTGGTCGTCGCTCGCGATCTGGCCGAGTATGGCAGTCAACTGGCACCACAATTCCAGTATGCCGGCGAACCACCCTTCACAGATTATTACCCAGCTCACCAGCAGTATTTCAACGTCCTGATTGGTGAAGACCGGGAACCGGCGCTGGCCTATTTCCAGCAGCAACTGGCAGCTGAACCCGATGCCAATGATCAGGCGATGATCGCTTATGTGATCGTCGACCTGCTCGTGCGGATTGATCGGTTCAGCGATGCCCTGCCAATTGCCGAGCAGCATCTGTTGACCGCCGATGCCGATTTCTCAGCAGCGTTTTCTGAACTCTGCCACAAAGCGGGTCAACCCGAAGTACTGTTGCGTGTGGCGGAAGCCCGCGGTGATCTGGTGACATTCGCGACCGCGCTGCTCCAGACTTCGGCCGGTTGAGCGTATGTCCGATCACGACCCGCTGTATCGTCATGCGAATCGCGCGGCCTGGGATCGACTGGCCGAAGGAAGCCCCTTCGCCCACGTCGCGACCGATGCCGAATGTGCGCAACCACTCGCCACGCTCGACAGCCGCGGCTGGTTGCCGAAGTCGGTCACCGGGATGCAGGTCCTGTGTCTTGCAGCGGCCGGCGGGTGGCAGTCGATCCTCTACGCGACCGCCGGGGCTCATGTCACTGTGATCGACATCAGCCCGGGCATGCTGGCCCTCGACCGGCGCGAAGCCGAACGCCGCGGGTTAACGCTTCGCGTCCTCGAAGGCTCGATGGACGATCTTTCGGCCCTCGCCGCGGGACAGTTCGATATCGTCCATCAACCGGTCAGCACCTGCTACGTTCCCGATCTCGCTGCGGTCTACCGCGAAATCGCCCGCGTGACCAAACCGGGCGGACTCTACATCAGCCAGCACAAACAGCCGATATCCCTGCAGATCACGCATCGCGACGCACGCGACCGGTATGTGATGGGAGTCGAATACTATCGCACGGGTCCGTTACCGGCTGTCGAAGATCGTTCGTACCGCGAAACCGGGACCAGCGAGTACCTGCACCGCTGGGATCAACTGGTGGGCGATCTCTGCCGCTCGGGGTTTGTGCTCGAAGACCTACGCGAACCAAGCCGGGCCGATGTGAAAGCCGCCCCCGGCCACTTCGGCCACCGCGGCCGCTGGATCCCACCCTACGTACGTCTCAAAGCCCGGCGCATCGGGGCATCGACGGCAACACCCGCGGCGGGACTCTGGATCCCGGAGTGATCGCCACTGGGAATTTGAAATGACGACCGGGGAGTGTCAGTCCTCCCCGGTCATGACTCTCATCGCGGCAGGATTTAACCGCGGGTGGTGATCTTCACGTCGCTGCTGTCGGCGATGTTGACCCAGACGTGGACGTGTGGTGTGCCGCGGTAGTGCCACACGAACGATGGGCCTTCCAGCCGCCAGTTGTCCCAGACTTGATCGTTCCCCAGGTCGCCCGACTGGTAGAACGCCAGCCGGCACTTGTCGAGTCCCCCCTGGGCTTCGAGACACTTCCGGACTTCGGCCTGATCTGCCGTGCGATACGGTTCGATCAGCGTCGAAAGAATTTCCTGGGCGTTCTTCTTCTGGTCACCGGTCAGATCACTGATCGCGATCCCGGGAACCGTGGCGTCCTTGGCACGGAAATGAACCTGCGCTTCCGGCGGGGCTTTCTCGATGAGGGCTTCCTTCCGCTGCTTGCCATCGAGCATCGCGAAGAGGCTGTTCGCCTTCAGCGCCTGATGCCAGTAGACGTTGCCGACATGGTCCTTCGATTCGTTGAACGTCTCCGCAGCGTGACCGTAGAAGATCGGTCCACCGAAAGCGTAATGCTCGGTGCTGTCACCATCACAGCGGATGGTGAGATGGCGGCCGGTCATCACGAACTCGAACTGGCCAGACCCCGGTGTTCCAAAGATTGCAATCGACTGTTCCTTGCCGTACCCGCCCGCGTCATCTTTCAACTGCTTGCGGATGCGGTCGTGCCAGTCAGGCGAGTACATCCCCCAGAAGAGGGCCTCGATGATGTCCTGCTGGTCTTTCTTGAAGAAGCCACTGTTGAGTTTCTTGTCGGTGATCTGCCAGTTGTTCGAGACGTGCGTCCGGAGCACGCCGCGATCGTCCTTGTAGTCCCACTCGAAGCAGACTTCTTCGCGCTGTTCGGGTGTGAGGGAGTCGAAGAGCTGCTTGACCAGCGATTCGGGTTTGGCGGGGGCGGTCTCTTCTTTGGCCTGGGCGAACCAGGGAGTCGCCACGGTGACGGCGGCTGCAGCCGTGCCAACCGTTTTCACGAACTGTCGCCGTGAAACGTTATCGAAGCCGCCAGAAGTGCAGTCCGGACAATCGGTCATGATTCTGATCCTCGTGGGGGTACGCACCAGTCCTGCAGGCAGTATGGCAAGGCCGCGCTCGAATTGGCAAGAGGCGATATGAGCCGGAATTGCCGGAAAGAGATTCAGGCAGGTGAATTGAGTTCCTCTTCAGCATGTCGATTCTCTCGATTCAGTGCCCTCCCAGCCAGAAGCGCGAGCGCCTGGTTCGTGCTTTCCCCATGACTTCTCCAGAGGTCTTGTGCGGACGGGGGAACCCGGAAACCGGTGAAGAGAGACGGAACCAGGCGCTCGCGCTTCTGGCTGAGAGGGACGTCCATGTTCGATCTTCGACTTTTGTGCGGCGGATTCTGCCGATCGGCGTCGAGGTGGAAGTTCGGCATAATCGCTAAAGCCGTCATATTTTCACCGACACGAACGGTTTTCGGCCAAGTCCACTTCACGGCATAACCGATACAGCAGGTACAGCCGTTAAAGTCGGTCGGTTTGCGCCGATCGTTGCGCGATATCGACTGGCGACCGGAGTCGTTCCCACCACTGTGAGAAACTCCAGGAAGGTGATTATGTTCAGGTGGCGATCCCTCACCGCAGTGCTCCTGGCGTCGGCCTGCCTCCCTGCCTTTGCGCAGGATCCCTACTCGCAAGGGCCTTATCCGCCTGGCGGGGGTGTGGATCAGGCGGGCTGGATCACCGGAAAGTCTGCGGGGCCGAGTTATGCACCCGTCTACGGTCCACCGGGACCACCCGCTTCCGGTCCGGGGAGCATGACCTATGTGCAACTCCCCGATGACAAGGGTGGACGCTATGAAGGCTCACCATTTGAGCGGGCTCTTGTTGACACATTCCGGCATGGAACGTTCCGGCTGGAATACCTGCTGTGGGATATCAGCGATCCGGGGACGAATGTCCTCGGGAGCGCGACCAACTTCGTCGCCGATCCGACGGTGCCGTTCCAGTTGACGTTGCCCGGGAACATCAACCCCACCACGGTCGTTGCCCCGACGCTGCGCGACGTCTTGACCGCAGAAAACAACGGGATTCGCGGTACCTATGTGCTCCCGTTCGCGGACGGAGCGATTGAGGCCCGGGTGTTCGCGCTGGCGACGAACACCGCCCGGGTACCGATCCCCGAACTTCGGGCGATCGACACCACCGACATTGACGGTGACCTGGATGTCAACGAGTCGATCAATCTGATTGGCGGCGTCGCGAATCCGGCTCTGCTCGACTTCGCCGTGCCCGCCGGATCGAACTTTATCGTCTGGGATCAGGGATATTCGGCCACCGTAAAGACCCGCATGTGGGGCACGGAAGGGAACTGGCTCGGGAACAGCTTCGACCCGAACAGTCCGCTGCAAATCCGGCCGATCATCGGGATCCGGTACATGGAATTCGGTGAAGATCTGCGACAACGCGGGAACTACAACTTCACCCAGATCATCGCCGGAGCCCCCGTCACCACGGTGGAAGCCCGTCGAATCGATGCGACGACGTTGAACAATCTGTACGGACCGCAAATCGGTTTCCGGGCAGAACTCGTCTCGAAGTGGTTCGATGTCGGGGCAGCTCCCAAGCTGATGATGGGTGTCAACAGTTACAAATCCTCGATCGAAACGTTTCAAGTGCTGTCGCCGACCGATCCTGCCCAGAATCTGCTGCGGAAAGATACCACCTTCGGTGTTCTGGCCGATCTGGAAGTCTTCTCGAAGATCCACGTCCGCGAGAACTTCTCGATCTTCGTGGCCTACAACCTGATGTGGGCCGGACTGGTCACGCGACCGGCGGATAACATCATTTACAACATCAGCAGTGCAGCGGGCGGAGCCGGACGGACCTCAAACTTCGTCAACGATGTCCACTTCTCCGGCCTGTTGATCCAGGGGATCAACATCGGGGGTGAACTGCGGTTCTAAACGCCGACGGCTGACAAATCTCCACCACGACTCGTTCGTTGCCGTGTGCAGCGAACGAGTCGTGGCATTTTCCGCTCGGGTGAATCGTTCTCTGCGGCACACTCGCCGTCTTCGGCCCGGAGAACCCCCGCTGTGAAATCCCGAACCCGGCATCCTTGCGGATGAACCCGGTCTCGGGAGAGACTGTCTGAATTCCAGCCGGATCAGACTATCCGACCTCGATCGCCCTCGCGACGGACGACCATGCCGCATCTTCCTGATTTCGAGACGTTTTCGCGGTTGGCCGCCGGTCATTCGCTTGTGCCGGTTTACCGGCAACTCGTCAGTGATACGCTGACGCCGGTCAGCGCGTACGCCCGGCTCCCCCGACGCGAGGACTCGTTCCTCTTCGAGAGCGTCGTCGGCGGTGAACGAATCGGACGTTACAGCTTCGTCGGAGCGGAACCCTACTTGTGGATCGAAGCCTCAGGCACACGCGTCCGCCGGCGCGAACGTGATGGGGCCACGGTGGAATTCGAGTCAGCGGACCCGCTGGCGGAGTTGGAACGCCTCGTCGGGGCGCATGTCGCCCCCCACCTTCCGGGGCTCCCCCGCTTCTCTGGCGGAGCCGTCGGCTATGCCGGTTACGACACCGTCCGCTATGTCGAGCAGTTGCCGCATCCCCCGACCGACGACCGGCAACTCCCCGATCTCTCGTTCGCATTTTACGATCGGATGGTCGTCTTCGATCATCTGCGGAAAACCATCCTGGTCGTCGCACACGCCCGGATTGGCGAGGGGTCGTTGCGCTCCTGCTATGACGCGGCCTGTGCCCGTGTTGATGAACTCTGCACCGCCCTCGCGCAGCCGACGGATGGCCTGCAACTGGTCGATCTCACATTGACCGGGACTCCCACGCGGTCATTCCAATCCAACCTGACCCGTGCAGAGTTCGAGCAGAACGTCACGAAGGCCCAGGAATACATCCGCGCGGGCGACATTTTCCAGGTCGTCCTCAGCCAGCGACTGGAACTGGAGACCCCGGCAGCCCCGCTCGATCTGTATCGCGCTTTACGCGCGGTCAATCCGAGCCCGTTCATGTTTCTGCTGCAATCGCCTGCGGTGACGCTGATCGGCAGTTCCCCGGAGATCATGGTCCGCGTGGAAGATGGCGAAGTGACGATCCGGCCGCTCGCCGGCACGCACAAACGCGGGTCGAACGACGCCGAAGATGAGGCGCTCGAGCAGGAACTGCTCGCTGACGAAAAAGAGCGGGCCGAGCACGTGATGCTGGTCGACCTCGCGCGGAACGATGTCGGCCGGGTGGCACAATACGGCACGGTGGAACTCACCGACGTGATGAAGGTCGAGCGTTACAGCCATGTGATGCACATCACCTCGAACGTCACCGGCCAGCTCCTGCCCGGTAAAACAGCGCTCGATGCACTCCGCTCGGGACTCCCTGCGGGAACGGTTTCCGGCGCTCCCAAAGTCCGGGCGATGGAGATCATCGACGAACTGGAACCGCATCGCCGCGGACCGTATGGCGGAGCGGTGGGATATCTCGATTTCACCGGGAACATGGATACCTGCATCGCCCTGCGAACACTGGTCATGCAGGGGTCGACCATCTACGTGCAGGCGGGGGCTGGGATCGTGGCCGATAGCGTCCCCGCGAGTGAGTACGAAGAGACGCTCAACAAGGCCCGCGCGATGTTGAAGGCGATCGAAGTGGCGGAACAGCAGTTGCGATAGCCGCGAAGACGCAAGCGAGGGTCAGCGTCGTCTGCAGGTGACGACCGGGTGGACGTTGAGGGACTGGGCCACAACGCAGTAACGCTCGGTGAGCTGCGCGAGTTTCGTCAGCTGGTCATCGGCTGCGGTGGTCTGGAGATCGATCAAGATCCGGATCGCCAGGAAGCCGATCGGCACATCGCGGGCCACGCCGAGCGTGCCGCGAAAATCGAGGTCCCCTTCTGCGGTGATCGTGCCCGCGGTGATCGGTAACTTCATCGCGGTCGCCACCGCACACAGCGTCACCCCCGCACAGCCAATGAGCGCTTCGAGCAGCATGTCGGCCGAGCATTTGAAGGTGCCATCGCCGCCCGTGCGAGGATGCAGTCCCGCAGCGACGAGGGGACCGTGACCGGTCTCAATCAGGCAGGCGACCCGATCGAAATCGAGCGTGCCGGTCACACGCAACGTCGCGAGGGCCGAGGCGGGATCGGCGCGATATTGATCCTTGAGGGGTGCCTGCCGCGCACGAAGTTCCTGATCGTTCATGTCGTCAAATTACTTCTGTAGGGTGGGCTGTGCCCACCACGTTCCTGCAAACAGCGTCTCTCAGCCTAACGAGGTGGGCACAGCCCACCCTCCGAATGTGTTAAGACAGCCGAGCTTCAGTCCAGTTTGAGGGTCACCGTCTTCAACTCGGTGTAGTTCGCGAGCGCCGCTTCACCGAGTTCGCGACCGATGCCGCTCTGCTTGAAGCCCCCGAACGGAGCCCCCGCATCGAAGACATCGTAACAGTTGATCCAGACCGTCCCCGCTCGCACGCTGTGGGCTATCTGATGGGCCTTGCCAACATCACGCGTCCAGACGGCGGCAGCGAGACCATAGTTCGTCGCATTCGCACGGCGGGTCACTTCCTCAACCGACTTGAACGGCAGAATACTCATCACCGGCCCGAAAATTTCATCGGTCGCAATCGGCATGTCATCGGTTACGTCGATAAAGACCGTCGGCTCGATATAGAACCCGGTCTTGCCATGCCGTTTGCCGCCGGTGACGCATGTCGCCCCCGCCTGATGGCCCAGCTCGATGTACTGCAGGATCTTGTCGAACTGAGCCTTGTCGACTTGCGGCCCCTGGGTCGTCGCCGGATCGAGCGGGTTGCCGAGCTTGCGGGTTTTGGCCCGCTTCACCACGCGTGCAACGAATTCATCGTGGATCGACTCTTCCACGAACAATCGGCTCCCTGCGCAACAACACTGCCCCTGGTTGAAGAACAGGCCGAACTCGGCCCCGGCGATGGCAGCATCGAGGTTGGCATCGGCGAAGACGATATTCGGGCTCTTCCCGCCGAGTTCAAACGTCAACCGTTTCAACGTCGTCGCCGCATCCCGCATGATGAGCTGCGCGGTCTCGGTCGAGCCGGTGAAGGCAATCTTGTCGATCCCGGGATGCTTGACCATCGCCGCTCCGGCAGTCGGTCCGTAACCAGGGACGAGGTTAATCACGCCGGGAGGAAAGCCTGCTTCCAGCGCCAGTTCGCCGAGTCGTAAGGCTGACAGTGGTGTTTGCTCAGCGGGCTTCATGACAATCGTGCAGCCTGTTGCGAGTGCTGGACCCCACTTCCAGGCGACCATCAGCAACGGAAAGTTCCAGGGGATGATCTGGCCAACGACGCCGACCGGTTCCCTGCGCGTGTAACAGAAGTACGGCCCGCGGACGGGGATGGTGTCCCCGTGGATTTTGTCGGCCCAGCCGGCGTAATACCGCAGGCAGTCGACGACGAGCGGGAGGTCAGCCGCCCGGCTGTCACGGATCGGCTTGCCATTATCGTGCGATTCGAGAGCCGCGAGTTCTTCGAGGTTCGCCTCGACGAGGTCCGCCAGCCGATTGATGAGCCGCCCTCGATCCCGGGCATCCATCTTCGCCCACGGCCCCGATTCGAGCGCCTTCCGCGCCGCCTTCGCAGCGAGATCAACATCCGCTGCATCGGCCTCGGCGACATTGGCGATCAGTTCTTCCGTCGCCGGGTTATAGGTCGGGAATGTCTTGCCACTCTTCGCGGAGACCCACTTGCCGTCGATGAGCAGCTTGCACTGCTTGACTGCGGGAATGCTGACCAGTGCCGTTGCAGACCTGGCTGCACGATTCTTCTTGGCAGTGGAAGTCGACATACACGAATCTCCTGCAGGCGAATCGAAGTGAAGATGATCGTTGACCGCCAAGATACCCCACCCGAAACACCGGAACCAGCCACCCAAGCCTGTAGGGCAGGCTCCCGCCTGCCTTCCTCAATGTGGTCGACAATGATATGAACAACCCTTGGTCGACGTGGCCTCGCGTTCGTATCCGACTTTTCAATCCACGTTATCGATTGCTTCCGGCGAGCCCGTTATGCCGAATTACCGACGTGCTCACGTACCTGGCGGAACGTTCTTTTTCACGGTGGTAACGCATCGACGCCGATCGCTGTTTGCGACTCCAGCGAACCGCTCGCTCCTTGGCGACTGCATCCGTGAGTGCCAACGAGAATGGCCATTCCAGATCAATTCGATCGTGCGACTGCCGGATCACTTGCATACGCGATGGACATTGCCGCCCGGAGACACGAACTATTCAAGCCGTTGGAGCGTCATTAAAACGACGTTCACGAAGAAGTATCTGGCGGCGGGCGGTAGCGACCTTGGAGTCTCGAAAGGCAAAAGAATCGAAGGCCGCCGCGGGATCTGGCAGCGTCGGTTTTGGGAACACACCATCGCGGATGAAGACGACTACGAAGCCCATTTCGATTACATCCATTTCAACCCGGTCAAACACGGGTCTGTGTCATGCCCCCGCGACTGGGAGCCGTCCAGCTTCCACCGCTGGGTAAAGCATGGCGTGTACCCGCCGGATTGGGGTTGCGGTCAACATTCTCCTCCAGAAATTGCGCCGTTAGATTACGGGGAACCGGATTGATTCAACTCCGCCGAGGTTGAGGAAGGCAGGCGGGAGCCTGCCCTACCGGTGTGGTCGTCGTCGTCCGCGCACACCAGCGGTCCCCCGGCGGTCGCGCTTCGGACGGTGGGGCATGATACAATCCCCGCGAGTCGTTTCAGGTTCGTTCGAGGATGACAGTTCCGTGAGTGGTGCGATGGAGTCAGCGGGTTCGTGGCGGTTGGGGACGCATGCGTTGCGGTCGCGGCTGATTGTCGGGACGGGGAAGTATGCAACCTTCGAGTTGATGCAGCAGTGCCTCGACGCCAGCGGGGCGGAAGTTGTGACCGTCGCGGTGCGGCGGGAGCGGCTCGTCGACGCGGCCGGGCGGAACATCCTCGATTTCATCGACTGGAAGCGTTACACGATCCTGCCGAACACCGCCGGGTGCTTCACCGCCGAAGACGCGGTCCGCGTGGCACGGCTTGGACGGGAGATCCTGCTCGGTCTGGAGAATCCTGGGGCCGACTGGGTGAAGCTGGAAGTTCTCGGCGATAAGAAGACGCTGCTCCCCGATCCGGTGGCGACGCTCGAAGCGACGCGGGAACTCGTCGCCGATGGGTTTCAGGTTCTCTGTTACACGACCGATGACCCGATCACCGCCAAGCGGCTGAAAGACGCTGGAGCGACTTCGGTCATGCCTGCGGGCAGCCCGATCGGCAGCGGCCAGGGGGTCCTCAACCCGAATAACATCCGCATCTGCCTCGAATATCTCAAAGAGAATGACCCTGATTACCCGGTGATTATCGATGCCGGGGTCGGCACAGCGAGTGATGTCGCCTTTGCGATGGAACTGGGCTGCGATGCGGTGCTGCTGAACACCGGAATCGCGGGGGCACAGGACCCGCTCCTGATGGCCCACGCGATGAAGCATGCCTGCTGGGCCGGTCGGGAAGCGTGCGGAGCAGGACGAATCCCCCGCAAGCTCTACGCCACCGCCAGCAGTCCCGAGACCGGCCTGATCACCCCGGCCTTGCGATAATCTTCACGGTTCGGACCGCAGCGAACCCCAGCATTTCTTCTGGTAACCGGCGATTTCAGGGGGCGACGTGGCGGGGGGTTCCGGCTAGAATTTCCGGTCGTCACGATTTTTCGTGCCGATCTTTCATATTCCCCTTCTCAGCCTTCTCTGTCTCCGTGGATGCAGCGCATCCATCACTTTGAGGTCCATGATGAGTCATCGTACCGGGTCCTGGGTGTCTGTGTTGCTCGTCTTATGCTGGCTGGGTGTCGGTTGCAACTCCGGGTCGAAGCCGACGACCGAGGTGAACAACACCGATCCCGCAGGGAAGGCCAGCGTCGCCGAGAGCGCAGCGAACAAAGGCTTCAAAGATCGGACGAACGTCGAGAGCTACCCCGGAAACTGGGCGGTTGTCATCACGCAGCAGATTCCCGATCAACGGGGTGCCCCAACATTCCGCGATCTCTACATCACGCTCATTCAAATCGAGATGGGCACCGATGGCCCCACGGTGAAAGTGCTGGCCTCGCTGGAGAATGCTCCGAAATTTGAAAGTGAATCGATCACCATCGAAGACCAGAAATGCGTGATCACGTTGAAAGCGAACGGTAACCCCTTCGTGTTTCGTGGATCACTGGGGGAGGGAGCAGTCCGCGGGACGGTGGCCCTCCCCGGCAATGGCGTCGCACCGGCCTATCTGCGCCCCACAGATGAAACCGAATACCGACCGCAGGTCTGGGACCCGACGCCCCCGGCCTTTGGCGGCGATCTCCTGGTGCAGGCGTTCCAGCAGAAAGACTTGCCGGGTGCAGTGTTCCGCGTCGCTGAGGAACTGAAGGGGACGCCCTTATCGGTCGAAGCCTACAGCGGAGTCTTCAATCGGCTGCAGGCGTTCCCGAATCTCGATGAAGCGGGACTGCGGGCCGCGGGCAAAGCGTATCTCGCCTCGGCTGAGATGTGGGGTCCGCTGATGGTGACGCAGGCCCGCGTCAATCTGGCGCTCTCAGCCGCCTCGGTCCGCCGCTTCCCGCAGGTCGCACTCGACTGGCTCGATGAACTCGAAGCGCAAGCCGATGAGGAGACCAAGACCGGACTTGCCGAGCCGATCCAGGCGGCCCGCTATCAGGCCCGCATCGATCTCGCTCTGATTGCCCTCAAGGGGACCGACAAAGACGCACAGGCCAAGGCCAACGCCACGCTGGAAGAACTGCTCCCCGTGCAGCGTTACAATCCGGAAGTCCTCTACGCGCTGGGAATCTACGCGTCGCAGCACGAACAGCCCGACCGCGCGATTGAGCACCTGGGAGATATCGCCGCGCTCCCTCTGCTGGAAGGGATGTGGGAACGGGCGCGGGTCGGATTGCCCCCGGGCGATCTCAAGCCGCGTGACGAACTCCTCAAGCTGTGGGAAGCGAAGCACGGCAATCTCGATGCGTTCGACGTCTTCCTCAAGGAGACCTACAACAAGCGGATGGCCGAACTCGCCGAAACCGTCCAAAAAAAGGGGCCGGCGTTGCCCGACGATGTCGCAGAGGGAACGCATGGTGTGCTGGTGGAACTCTTCACTGGCGCAGTCTGTCCCCCCTGTATCTCTGGCGATGTGGCGCTGGGAATTGTCGAGCATGACTTCCCGGCCCCGCGCCTGATTGCGATTCGTTATCACCAGCACATCCCCGGTCCCGATCCGCTCGCCAATCAGGATGGGGAAGATCGGTTCAGCTATTACGAAGGCCAGGGAACGCCGTACGCCGTTATCGATGGCCTCGCGACGCCGAACCCCGGCGTTGGTGGAATGCTGCAGCACGTGGAGCGCGCCTACAGCGTCTTTCGAGCCGGTGTCGATGAGCGGCTGAAGGTCAAAAACGATGTGCAACTCATCGTCTCCGCGACCGTTGTCGATGGTGAATTGAACGTCGAAGCGGAAGCCACCGGCTGGCCCGAGGAGTTGAAATCGCTCCGATTGCGGCTGGCACTCGTAGAAGACAAGATCGAGTACCTCGCCCCGAACGGCATGCGGACCCACGAGCGCGTCGTCCGCGAGATGATCGGCGGCCCCAAGGGGATCGGCATCAAGGCGGGCAAGCTCAAGCAGAGCACGCAGACCCCTCTCGTAGAACTGCGTCAACGTCTGACCGACTACCTCGAACAGTTCGAGTCCAATCGCAGTGTCGACTTCCCGATCAAGCCGCTCGCTCTGAAGCCGCTGTCGGTTGTCGCCTGGGTGCAGAACGACGAGACCCGCGAGATTCTGCAGACGGTGATTGTCCCGGTCTCGGGCGACCTCCCCGATCCCCCCGCCGCCACCCCGGCCCCTGCCCCGCCGGAGACGAAGAAACCGGCTGAAGTGAAACCCGATGAACCGAAACGGGAATCATCCAAGGAGGACGCAGCTCAGCCGAAGAAGACTTCCGAAGGCGCTACACCGGAGAAGCAACCCGAATGATTCTCGACCATCTCGCCCGGGCCGGGCGTTATCGCGGTCTCTCTGCGGGAATAACGGCGGCGCTCGATTTTCTGCGGACGACCGACCTCACGGCGTTTCCCGAGGGGAAGACCCTGCTCGATGGCGACCGCCTGATCGCCAACGTGGCCCGTTACCGGACCAAGACTGCTGCGGAAGCCGTCTGGGAGTCGCACCGGAAGTACATCGATGTGCAGTACGTCGTTTCCGGGCAGGAACGCTTTGGCTATGTCGATCTCGCCTCTGCCCCGGCAGTGGTGAAGGACTACAATGCCGAGAAGGACGTGCTGTTCTACTCCCCCGGCACGGTCACGCTGCCGCTCCCGGCCGGTTACTTCGCGATCTTCTTTCCGGAAGACATTCACGCTCCTGGCCTTGCCGAAGGGGCAGCGGACGACGTACTCAAGGTCGTCATGAAGGTCGCTCTCGACTGACCCGCGTGGGAGCCTCTCAAGCACATGAGGGACTGTCTCGGGTGCCATTGCTGGATGCTTTGGGCAAGCATGCTGGTCAGTCACCACGGTTGTGACCGGTGGGACGCGAGCATTCTCGGATCTCGTCGAAAATGCCTTCCGGAGAGGCTTGCCCCCAACTGCAAGCAGGGCAACCGCGGCGGGGCATTCGATCACGCTGCGTGACGTCAACGCCAGTGGGCGGGCATGTGGTGTGGTGAGGTCTCCCCGGAGGTGGTGAGCAGGATGCATCGCCGTGACGGTTGCAGCCACCTGACCGTCACCAGAAATTGATGACTTCCAACCCCGCGAGAACAGCGACTCCGGTGCATCACGGGGTTATCCGGGGTGGTCTTCCATTTCGCGTGCCTTGGCGAGGGCCGAGGCGACCAGCCCGGCGGGCACCGAGATCACGCCCAGCCCAATCAGCAAAATGAAGAAGGTGAAAATCCTGCCTCCGACGGTAATGGGATAGACATCACCATACCCCACGGTCGTTAACGTCGTCACGGCCCACCAGAGGCAGTGAAAGATGGACCCGAACTGCTCCGGCTGTGCATCACTCTCGAAGTAATAGATTCCAACAGCGCCCATATACAACAGAATCATCGTCGCACAGAGGAAGAGCACAATCTCTTCTTTAGCGATACTCAACGCATGGTGAAAGCGCTGGACTGCGGCGCTGTAGCGGACCAGCTTGAAGAGGCGAAATAAACGCAGCAGGCGGAACGTGCGGACCGAACGCAGATCGATGCCCGTCCCGATGTAAAACGGCAAAATGGCAACGATGTCGACGATCCCGAAGAAACTGAAAATGTATTGACGCCGCGACGTTGCCACATAAACACGCAGGAGATACTCGATCGTGAACACGATCACGCTCAAGGTCTCGAACGCCTGCAGCCAGAACATCGTCGATGCCGACAGGCCGGGCAGCGTTTCAATGGAAAAGGTGATCAACGAGAGGATGATCAGGGCTTGCACGATGAGCATGAAGGCCCGGCCAAGCGGTGTATCGCTCTGCTCGACGACTTGTTTGAGTGTTGGCATTCAGGTTCCAAACTGCAGATTCGGCAAGTGATTCCCGGGTGAAACTGCCACACAGGCATCACAGGCTGCAACACTGGCGATGAACAGCGAACAGCAGGCCACCCTCCTGCATCCGCCCGAGCCTGCAAGCCGTCCACAGCGCGCAGCAGAATGGCTCGGCTTCCGCGAGAAGCGAACTGTCCCGGTCGAGATTCGCGTTGCCCGTCTTCATGAGAATGCACTGCCCAGCAGGCGTTTGCGTCCCCGTCCAATCACGAGCGTCCACAAACCGGTCTTCGAACAGAGAACTGCGGGGGGATTCTACCGCTCTGCGTTCCCAGGCGACATCGCTGCCGGCATGATCACCAGACGACCCGTCACACGCAGATTTCCCCGCAATCCCCGTTCGGCGGGCTGACAGGGGAGTTTCGATTCTTCGACTTCGCCGCTTTCCACCGTGTGGGTGGCTGTGGAACAGTCCGCTGCTCCACAGCACAGCCAGCGTCCCCCATCACCCGCCAACCGAGATCGCCGGGCCCGTCGCGGTCGTTGAACACCGCTCGTGGTGTGGCAATGAAGATGCTGCCACAGCCACCCCTGCGTTCAGTCCATCGAAGCCGCTGCCACCCTGCCAGAAATGCAAAAACCCCTGCAAAACAGGGGTTGGTGAACAACAGGATTACCCCGCATGGATTCGAACCATGACAAACAGAACCAAAATCTGTTGTGCTACCGTTACACTACGGGGTAGATGGGTCGCATCTTCTACGATTTTCGGGATTTCGGCAAGCGCAACGGGGCCTTCCTGTGGGGGTTGCGTAAAATCTGTCGCGTCCGGTGGTTCAGCAGTGCCCGGAGTTGGTTCGGAATGTGGTGCCACAAGCCTGAAGGAATGCGTGACCACGCCCTGAAACCGACACAGAGGCCCTACGGAATCGCGGGAAACCAGCGGGTGACGTTGCCGTCGGCAGCAACCTTGTAGACGGCTTTCTGATGCGGGTCGGCGACGATCAGCCCGGTCTCGACACTCCAGGCCAGACCCACCGGGTTCTTCCAGGGTTCGCCTTTGGCGACCGGTGTGGCCTTCCCCTCAGCAATTTTCCAGAGCGTCTTGGCGTAGCCATCAAGGACATAGGGCGTACCCGTGCCGTCAAAAGCAACGTGATGCGAGAACTCAAAGGCCGGTGCGTCGATCACTACCGTGCGTTGTTTCCCATCGGGAGAGAACTTGATCACCGGTTGCTTCCCATGGTTGATCGCCCAGAGGTCGCCGGCCCCATCGAAGCCAAGTCCGCGAACTGCAGCCAGTTCGGCAAAGATTGTCGGTTCTCCACCGGCTGCGGGGATTTTCACAATCCGCTGGATCTCCAGATCGGACGCGAAGATTGCACCGTCCGCAGCCACGGCGATGGCCATCGGGATCCCGAGCTGCCCTCCGGTGAGCGGTTGCGGTTCCCCCTGGGCGTTGAAACGGTAGATCTCGCGGGTTGCGGAATCGCCCGCCAGCAACTTCCCGTCAGCATCCATGGCGAGACAGCGGACCGCATTCAACGGTGTGCGGAACTTCTTCGACCCCGTGAAGTACGGGGTCAGTTTGCCGTCCGCAAACTTCCACACACCGGGGAGGTCGCGATCAGCGACGTAGACCGCACCGTCTTTTCCCACGGCGAGCGCAAGCGGATACTGCATCTCCTCCGCGGCGACCATCGCAGGGAACACCCCGGACGCGATTGCCAGAACGACGGACAGCATCCACCGCAGAGCGTCTAGCGGGAGTCGGGAGAGCATCGTAACGGGTCTTTCAGGCTGAACCGCGCCTGGAAAGACAACCCGTCGCAGACAGAACAACGGAGACCGCCAGTCTCCCCCGCCGGGGTGGACTGCCATCAGCAACCGATTGCCATAACCAGTGACCTGGAAGTCACTTCAGAAAAAGCGGGTGAAGGGAATCGAACCCTCGCCTAAAGCTTGGGAAGCTTTCATTCTACCATTGAACTACACCCGCGGACGGACTTGAGACTAGCAGTCATCGAGTGACGGGTCAAGCGGTCCACGCGCACTGCTCATGCGTGACGTCTCGAGCCTGTGGGCCGGTTCGCGACGCTGCAGGTTCGCGACACGTCAACTGGGACACACCCCGCCGTCAGTCTGTTCGGTCGGTTCTGAAGGTGGAGGGCTACAGTGGTTCCCCCTCCCGGGGGAGTCGTGGCAGTCGCGGGGCCAACTCCATCTCGATCGAATTCCGCGGCCCCCGCAGCGTGATCCGACCATGCTCGCCGTCGTACTCAGCCGTCCGCCATTCGTCACGAAGAATCTGATCGCGTCCTCCCAACCGCTCGCCGGTCGCGAGATCCAGCACATCGACTCGATTCCAGAGGCGATTCGTGTCGTGCTTATCCCGAATTTGTCCGAGCAAAATGAGCACGGGCACGGGAAGCTTTCCCCAGAGGATCGCCGCGGATTGCGGGATGACCGTCCGCCAGGCAACTTGCCGCCCCGTCTCATCGATCCCCAGGAGGCCGTCGCGAACCATCTGCACGGGGAGCGTGTGTCCATTGGGATGCTGGTGATAGTGTTCTGTCCGGACGAGCTGCAGTGGTCGCCCGAAGTTCACGAGATACCGCCCAGCCTGCTGCATGACTCGCAACGAAGCGGCTGAATCGGTATCGCTCTGCTCCAGCTTGCAGCGGACGACGAGCTTTCCCCGCGGCATATCATAGACACAGAGTTCCCGCTCATCATTCACCCAATAAAGGGACTGTCGATCGGGCATCAGGTCGAAGAACTGAGTCGCCAGCAGTGAATCCTCATAAATCCGCCGGTCGGTCGCCGCATCCCAGATCGCGATCCGTTTTCCTTCGGTCCCATCAACCCAGAAGGCCACTCGGGCTCCGACCACATAACGTTTCAGATTCTTCTGTTCCAGTTCGAGCCGGACCGACTTCAGCTTTGCTCCGGTCGCAACATCAAACAGCCGAAAACCTGCCCGATTGGGATCAATCACCCCGACCAGTGAATCGCTGAGGAGCAACCCACCCGCCCGATCATTGACCAGCAACCCGGAATTCGGCTCCAGGTCGTTCCGTCGCCACAAGACGCGACCTTCTGCAGGATCGACCGCGACCAGTGTCGACCGGAGTTGATACAACGCGACACGCGGGGAAATTGGCCCGCAGAGTGGCATCCCCGAACGCCCCGCCCATTCCGGGATCGTTGCCTCCCAGGCTTGTCCGTCAAGATTGCCCTGCAGGAGCGATGCCATCCGCATGGTGGCCGATGTCCCGATTGGCAGGGCATGTGGCCAGTGACTCAAGCCGGTTTGGGGGAGCGTAAACGAACTGCTGGGAAAGCGGAGCTTCAACCGCGGCTGCTGTACCGTTCGATCCCACGCCAGCAACCATGTGTCCCCCGCATTGGTCCGCATCGTCCACTCGAAATCGGCATCTTCGCGAGGCGATAACCGCAACCGGTTCATGCGATCGGAGTAGAACTCGGGTTCGCCGTCGGCGACGGCATAGTCAACCCGCGGACCGTCCGCCGTCGTCTGACGAATCTCGCGGACCGCCAGCGGACCAAGGGGTTTTGTCCACGGACTGCGACGGCGATAGGCTTCTGCTGCCAGGGTCGATGACGCCTGTCGGTCGACATAGTCACGGCCGGTGAGACCATCGCCCACATCAACCCGCGCGTACCGATCCCGTAAGTCCGCCCAGAGCTCGGCAGCGTCAGACGGCCGCTCCCCCATCACGTAGAGTTCCGCGAGGCGACGTGTCGCCTGACCGGCGACCGTTGGGATCTTTGAATCGACGTTGCGCAACAACCAGGTTTCTGCGGCGTGCCATCGACCACGGTTCACCGCATCCTGCGCCATGCGGAAACGAAGCTCCTCTGCCAGCGGACTGGAAAAGAGACACGCCTCAACCACCCGCGCCGCATTCCCGGTATGATCGGTCTCGATCACGCCAGCAGCGGCCGCAAGAAAGTCGATGTCTTCCATCAGCCCACTTTGCTGGAGCGCGCGTCGCATCCATCCGAGGGATGAGACGGCTAATCCGTCATCCCCCTCGGTCGCCACCAGTTCACTCATCACCGGTTGCTTCATCAACTCGAGCAACACACTCCGCAGGGCCGCCAGCTGACGGTTCTCCAGAGATCGCCCCCCCCGTTCGATCAACCATCGCGTCCGATGTTGAGGAAGTCGGCAGAGGGGCTCCCAGCGACTCAGCCAGAGCTCCGACCGCTCAGCATCTTGTCGCAACAACTGCTGATATGTTGTGCGCAAGAGACCTTCGCTGCGGTCGCGCAGAGTTTCACGCGGGTTGCGACGGACAGTCTCCAGGTGCTCAGCCGCCCCCGCCAGATCACCTTCTGCCAACAACAATTCCGCCATTTGCAGCTGTTCTTCGGTCCCAAGACTCCCGGACTGAACAGCACTGCGTTCCAGATCCTCGCGAACCTTTTGTGTCCATCGATAGCTGGCCACTCCCTCACTTCCCAGGGCGGCGATCCCCTCGGATGTCGCAACCAGATGTCCGGCCATCGCTTCACCGGGGATCGCAGGACTCTGTATGAAGTGTCCATCACTCAACCGGATCCGCATTAACCCTGAATGTGCCAGAGGTATAAACAGATTATCACCGACAGCAACTCCCTTCCCTGTCACAGGGGAAGGTAAACGCACCTGCCAGAGTTCCCTCCCATCGTCGACCGCATGGGCCCGCACTGCATCGCGATAGACCACATAGGCCGCATCGGGCGAAACATGCGCGACGCTATCTGCGGTGCGGGCATCAATTCGCCAGACGGTTTGCCCGGTGAGTAAGTCGATTCGATACAGGCCGGTCGCCTGTCCGGACAGAAAGTATAATCGCCCCGCGGATACATGTGCCTGCGGGGTGAACGCTGCGGGTCGCAACTGGGCACTGTTCGTCGCCCCCGTCCGGAAGACCGGCGTCCGGAGATCGGGCGCCGGATTCTGCTGGGCATGAACCCAGACCAGACGCCCCGTCACGGCATCGACGGCAACCATCAAGCCCAGATGCGTGGGACACAGGACCAG
>JBGATC010000072.1:0-19828 GCA_044229335.1 Planctomycetaceae bacterium
GGATTTCGGTTATCATTGTTCGACTTGTTCAGGAATCCATTTCTGTCAGTCGAATCGTTGAACCGAATTGAGCGGGACAGTGAAAGTTACGGCTTGTGGGTTCTCACAATCAGGCCGACCTCAATGGGGCCGGGCTTATTCAGCCCGGAGGACCATCATCAGGCGTAACTGTGACCGAATTGCACCACCACTCGCTTCAATGGGGCCGGGCTTATTCAGCCCGGAGGACCAGTTCGGGCCTGACTCAGGTGCTCGATGCGTTGGTGGACTTCAATGGGGCCGGGCTTATTCAGCCCGGAGGACGTGAGTTGCGGCTGGCCTATGACGCCCGCATGGCACAGACTTCAATGGGGCCGGGCTTATTCAGTCCGGAGGACCAACGGGGAGATGCCGCCATCGAGCCTGCTCCCCACGCTACTTCAATGGGGCCGGGCTTATTCAGCCCGGAGGACCTGAAGCCTACTGCGAAGATGTTGGGGATCGATGTCCCGACTTCAATGGGGCCGGGCTTATTCAGCCCGGAGGACCTTCGGGCAGTCGAGAACAAGGACGTCGACAAGGTAACTTCAATGGGGCCGGGCTTATTCAGCCCGGAGGACGGGCCGACTGTGTCGATGATCCCCGCTTCCTCACGGTCAGACTTCAATGGGGCCGGGCTTATTCAGCCCGGAGGACACAGCAGCCCCGCGGGATGCACTGTTCCGACTGGCGAACTTCAATGGGGCCGGGCTTATTCAGCCCGGAGGACTCGTTGTGGGTAGATGCTCAGCCCGTGCTCCTCGATACTTCAATGGGGCCGGGCTTATTCAGCCCGGAGGACAAGAGCACAGTCCATCTAGTCGTGCGTCATGTAATCACTTCAATGGGGCCGGGCTTATTCAGCCCGGAGGACCTCTGCACTGCCAAGCCGGCCGCTGCTGCGCCCGCACTTCAATGGGGCCGGGCTTATTCAGCCCGGAGGACCTGATCCACTGACGGCCATCGATCACCCTTTCTTCCCACTTCAATGGGGCCGGGCTTATTCAGCCCGGAGGACTCCGTGAGGTCTCGTTCTGCGTGATCGGAGCCGATCGCGACTTCAATGGGGCCGGGCTTATTCAGCCCGGAGGACTTCATCCAGCAGGCTGAAGAGGCGGGTGCCAAGTACGAACTTCAATGGGGCCGGGCTTATTCAGCCCGGAGGACCTACGTCGCCACCAATCACTTTAATTCGACGCTGTCACTTCAATGGGGCCGGGCTTATTCAGCCCGGAGGACAGCCGGGCGGTGATTCGTTCAGTAAAACACGTGCCCGGACTTCAATGGGGCCGGGCTTATTCAGCCCGGAGGACTGCTAGGTGGCGTCTATCGTCGGACAACAATAGCGTATGTACTTCAATGGGGCCGGGCTTATTCAGCCCGGAGGACCGGCGGCGCAGGCTGCAGCGGCGAAGCGTAAACTCGCACTTCAATGGGGCCGGGCTTATTCAGCCCGGAGGACAGCAGGCATTCCAAGTTGTGACAGGTGGTGAGTTTAACCAGCGTGTTTCGAGAGGTGCAAGCGGAGACCTCGCTGGTGGGGGTGCTGAAGTGCTGGTGTTGATGCAGATCATGGCCTTCCTTGGAGTTACGATTGCGAGCGGTGATGGGGGTGGAAGCGGCACGGAACCTCTCGCATGTCGTCAAAGGCGAAAAAAAAGGGCGTCTGTCAGCGTGCCTTGGAAAACGGTGGCATGTTCATTCTCCTGAGAGCAAGCTGACAAGCTGTTGGTTGCGCGCGGGATGCGACTGCAGATGTAATGGTTCTGGAAGGCCATGACCGGTCTGGTCTGGTCACGATCAAATGATCGTCGCTGTGCGGGCAGGGATCTCGGTGCGCTGCTGGCCCCAGAATTCGACGCAGTCGTCGCCGCGGGCACCCGCCGGGCCCAGGTTCACGACCATGACGCGGTCCTCGGCCAGGTTGAGAATCGACCAAAGCCCTTCCTTCAAGGCATGCAACTGGAGCGGTGCCAGTTCGCAGCGGAAGACCGAATACTGCAGGGAGACGCCGAAGCCGCAGAGTTTGCGATGCGTCAGTCGCAGGCGCTTGGCGTCGGCGACATCGTAAGAGACGAGGTAGACGGTTTTCATGGTGGATCGTCGCAAGGGGGAAACGGAATCCTCATCCGGGGAGAGCGCGAAGACGCAAGCGGGGGATCAGCGGGTGCAGAAGCCGGGGTATTCGTCGAGTTCGCCGAGGAGAACGCGGGAGAGGAGCCGGGCTTGCACTTCGAAGATGCGGCGGTAGCTGGCTTTGTAGCCGAAGATCGGGTGCGTGATCTCCGTCTCCAGTCGTCGTTCGAAACTGGCGAGCACCGCCTTGCGGCCGTTGTCGGTGAGGGCCACGCTTCCCGAGCGCTTCACGAAGCTCTTCGGGCTGACTTCTTCATTGTTGATGAGAGTAAGCACGACGGAATCGCCGACGAGGGGGCGGAATTCTTCCGCGAGGTCGAGGGCGAGCGACGGGCGTCCATAACGGGGTTGATGCAGGAATCCGAGGAACGGATCGAAGCCCACGGCCTGCAACGTGATCGTCAACTCTTTGACGAGCAGCGCATAAACAAACGACAGGAGGGCGTTAACGGGGTCAGTCGGGGGTCGCCGATTGCGGCCTTCCAGCTGGAACTCATCGCCGCCGCGAATGAGGCGTGCGAAGCCGGCGAAATAGACTTTCGCCGCCATCCCTTCGATCCCCATCAGCGATTCCAGGCTGGTGACGCGGTCGGTCTTCTGGAGGTAGTCGGCAAGTCGGTCCAACTCGGACTTGTACCGTTCCTCGGCGTGCCGTCGCAGCAATGTCCGACAGTTCTTGATCTTCGCGGAGATGAACGACCGCGCGACCGCGAGCGACAATTGCGGATCGAACGCCGTCCGCGACTGGGCCATTCGCAGTTCGACGTTCTTATGACTCATGCCGGTCGTGACGGCATTGAACCAGCCGCCGTAGGAGAAATGGCAGATCGGGATGTTGCGGTTCGCGAGTTCGCGGATCGCCGCCGCCGTCACCTGCACGTTCCCCAGCAGACACAACTGCGACACATTGATCAGGGGCACATTGACCGGGGGCGACTTCACGGGGGTGACCTTCAGTCGCTCGCCTTCCTTGCCGACGTAAGCCCCCTGGTCCTGAATGTACAGCGGCAGGGTTTCGTCGCGCGACGGGAGGAGCTTTCGCGGCGGTCGTTTTTCTGAAGGATGCGTCACTCCGTCTGGCGTCTGGTCCTCGCGGAGGAAATTCGTCTCGTCCGGCAGGCAGATCCCCACGAGCGAACAGCGCGGACATTTCGGACTGTCGACCAACGGCGGAGGCATCTCGCGCTCGGCTGCCATCAGTTGCAATTCGCCGACCAGCTCCCGCGTGCGGCGGATCAACAAGTCATCGAACGGGATCACCACCCGGCGGCGGGATTCAATGTAGTACAACTCGCCGTGGTCACACTCATAACCATTCGCCCGCAAAATGAGTCCTTGGGCACAGAGCTGAACTCGCTCGGGTTCCCAAGATTGCTGACCATTGTCGGGGACCGTCCCCCGTTTATAGTCGATGGGGACTGCCCGCCGGCCTTGCAGTTCGATGAGATCGAGCTTCGCCAGGAGACCTTCCGACGGAGCCGACAGTTGCAGCGCCCGTGCAGCGAGCCGATCCGCCGGTAACGATCCTTCGTCTCCACTTGCTTCGTCACTGTCGTCGTCAACCGGTATGGGCGGGTCGAACGATTTCGTGGTCGGTCGGTCGACATTGCGGTGCCCGAATGTTCCTTCCCGCGTGTCGAGGTTGTCGCGGAACTCTCCCTGGACCCATTCGAGGTACGCCAGCCGCGGGCAATACGCGAACTCGTTGAGCATGCGGGCGGGGACCAGTTCCGCCTCGGTGGCGACGGCGTTTTCCCCTGCACCGGTGAGGATCGCTTCGAGATCGAAGCCGCTCGATCCACCACTGTCCGAGGCGAAAAGTCCGGGAGCACCGCCGTTCGAATCGACGCTGGTGCCACTGCCGAACAGCGACTCCGCCCCGGATGTTGCACCACCAAGCGGACCTACTGGACCGCCGTTGGCCGAAAGTCCCGGCGCGTCGCCCGCCGCCGTGGCGTTTGCAGCGGCCTCGGCTTGCGGCGCGACCGCGTCCGGCGGGTCGCCAATGGCGGGGGTCAATTGCGGCGCGAGCGATTCATCGTCATCCGGCCTGGGCGCAATCACGGCACGACTCCTCAGGTACGAGGGTCATCCTCCGTGACGCCGCGACCTCACCCGCCGCGGCCCCCAATTTCACCAAGTTGCCAAAGAGCAAGTGCCATACGCATTCTGCACAATCCGGTAGTAACGTGTCCAGTGAGCAGGATTCTCGAACAAATTCAGCCACACCCTCTCGATGACATCATGCCGTTGTTATATTACTGAAACAGACACGACTCGCTGAGTGAACGCCATCGAAACGGCATTGGAGCGCTGTCAACAGACTCCTGATGACGGCAGCAACCCGGCATGGTGAGAGGGCGATTCTCGATGGATCATCACTCTGCAGGCAGTGCAGACGCCGGTGAGAAATTACGCACTTTGCCAATGGTGAGCCTTTGGGCTCGAAAACACCGATTAATCCCTGCGGCTGTTCGCTCCAGCAATGATAACTTACCGCAGTCCATCGCGAGGAAAGAGCGGACCGAGTCGATGGTCAAGGACTGAGACCAGAGTGGCCAGGCGACAAACGTCGAAGATGCCCGCCGGCCACGAAACGCTGTCGTCTCCAATCCGTCACTTTGTGGAACTGTCGGAAACAACGGGAGTGCCATAATTGCCAGGGCATTCGCCCCAAGAACCGATCCTTGTGAACGACGAATTGGGTCGCCGCTTGGGTTTCTCCAGCGAAGCGCATAGCGAACATCGTCGATTGGATCCCAACGCATCGTCAGCTTTTCGACAGGATCGTCGTATCTCCAATCGCTGTAGAGTGACTTGGAGACATGAGCGGCCTCAACGGTTCTGAGGATATTTGACATGAAACCCAGGAAATGCTGATGTCCGGCACCAGCCATTGTTCGGAACGCGGTGTCGCTAATGGTTACTGCATCCTTCCATTGCGCATCGGAACCAAAAGCTGCCGCGAAATCGACGCCGGCTCGATCAACCTCAGTCGAGGCGTCAGCTACCTGGATACTAAATTCGCGAAAGACTTCATGTGCCACCGATAGATCGACGGCGAAAGAGAACTCCGTCCGCGAACTTGAGAGCCTGAGAGATTCAGCAAGTTGGACCGCGAAATCTTGACGATCACATTCCCATGGAAGCTGGATGATCGGTGTTGTCATGGAATGCGGTGTTCCCCACGATAAACGGGGGCGAAGTGGGAGGACGCTCGACGGCTGCATGAGAGTCGCCATCCGCAAGGTTCCCAGCGCAGCGAGGAATCCTAGAAGTTGTGAACCATCAATTCCTCGCAATTCAATCTGAGCTCGCTGTTTCTTTGGCTCCTCCCTTGTTCGCAAATGGTAAATGGCCGCAACGCTTGGCTCGCTGCTTCCTGGTTCTTGCTCCCGTCGACTCTGTTCGTGGTCAGCTAGCCGAAAGATGGCTTCTCGAAACGCTGCCCCCCACCACCCATACTTCCTGACGACCCGCCAGAAGCGTTCGGGCAAGTCGGCATTCCACCCAACCACGTCTTGAGCGGATGTTTCCAGCGAGAAGGCTTCCCCGAGGAGCCATGCCGTGAACGGCTTCTTGGCAGCTGAATTCTCTTCGACTCCCGCAGCAAACGGGCGGGCGGCTCCATGATGCGTCGCAATCAGGTGAAGTAACAAGTCATCGTCAGTCTTAGTTGCGACGAGCGCTGCCGATAGCAATTCGTGGCGGGCACCAGCGGGGTATTGGTGGATTGAACGGTCAGCCGACCCGTACTTTGCAGACTTTGCGAGTGGTGTTCCGGCGGCAATCAGCGGCGTACAACCCTTGAGCATCGCCTGGAATCGAGGATCGAGCTTCCCAAGATCGTGGAAGAATCCTGCAGAGCGATACAGGTCGGCTTCGAGTCCACAACCGACAGCAAATCGCTCCGCGACACTGGCGACTCCGCGAGAGTGATCTTCAAGTGTGACTGGTCGGGATGGTGACTTGCTCGATTCCGCATCATCCAGAAACCCGGGGTCGAACTGATGCAACCTTCGTTTGCCAATTACGATCCAACCCTTCAGTGGATGAGGGATACACGACCGATTTCGCGGCTCCCGTAAGTTAGTAACAGCCCGTTTGATCCACTCGGGTGAGGTGACTGTCAAGCACCCCTCGATAGCGTTCGTGAGCTGAACCTCAAACTCTTCGTCGTTTAGTTGTTCTCGTTCAGCCGCGGAGAGAAATTCCGGCAGGCGCAAGATCGCACGGTCGCGAGAGCGCTGGAACGCCAGGTCACCACAATCGTCGATGAGACCGTCGACGTTTCGTGGAAAATCGCCGAGTAAATCCAGGTCTTGCTGGACATTGGAGATTACGAAGGTGTTGCCGGGGCGAACATCCCGCGGATCGACGATGACCTCGCTCTGCGAACCGGACCAACGTAGCGCACGACGCACCCGAGCCTCAGGGATCTCCTCAACAGTTGCAATATCCCCCTCTATGTCACTGGAGTCGTCAATTCGTCCAGTCTCGGCTAGCCAATCGCGAAAGACATCAATGCGCACTGGGACGGCTTCTGCCGATGTTGGTGGACGAAGCGAAACGATCGCGGACCAGAGCCGATCGTCATCGCCCAAGTCGTCTCGAATAACAACCTGGACATCTGGAAGGCCGGTTCGCGTGCCATGCAGAAACAGCGATGGTTCGGGGTCAGGGACGGGGATCGGGTGTGTCTGCACCCAGCAATCGAGATGCGCCGGAAACAGTACCGGCGCATCAAGCGATGGAGCGTTCAGGGGTGCAACGTCTACGCCTTCAAGACATCCCCGGATTGCAGCGACACCAAAGTCGAACACATCCTGGGTGGCATTGGCTTTCAGCCATTTCCACGTTTCAGCTAAACTCGAACCGTAGACGGGATCAGTCGAACTCTCTTCGGTCTGGTCCGTGCGCACCACAACGACAGCCTTCGCAGTCGGTCGTGCTGCAACTCGGTTCAGGCGACCGAATCGCTGACGTAACGCGTCGAGGCTCGCACATTCCGTGACAAGTGCATGAAAATCCAAGTCCGCCCCAACTTCCAAACATTGGGTCGCGACCACGATGATCGGTTTTTCGAGAGACTCTTTTGCCCCAGAAAAGAGCGGGGCGAGTTGCTTCAGGACTTCATCCCGATCAACCGGTCGCATTCGACCGGTGAGCAGGATCACATCGAATGAGGTGGTGCCATCTCTGTTCTGGCTCAATACAGTCAATTTCTTCGATAATTCGCGTGCAGTCGCGACTCGGTTTACAATCACGCCAACCGCTCGAACACTGCATAATTGCCCGTTCGACATCTGGCCGAGTTCAATGCCAAGGAGTCCTTGTGCCTGTTCTGCCAGCTTCTCGACCAGCGGCGGTCCCCAATTTTTCCAGGCCTTGCCTTTGGCGCGGTCTGCGATCAACAACGCGGTGGGCTTACTGGCAATAATTCTCGGCCCCAAGACGGGGTGGGCGTGGTCGTCCGCCTCGTCCCGCACGATGTCACCCGTCTGGTTCGGTGTTGCGGTGATCGAGACGAATCGAAACGGTGGGCGTGCATCGGCTTCACCCCACTCCCGGTATTTTTGGACGTAGCTGATCGTCTGCTGAAAAGGCTTTGCGCAATGGGCTTCATCCAGCAGGATGAGAGCGTCATTTCCTACGAGCCCGGCATGGACAGGCCTCATCGAGTCGGACACGCCATAGCCGCGGAATAGTAAACGACTGCCGACCTGATCCACCGTTGAGGCGATGACCATCGGCTGCAATGGCGACCGAATCCAGGCGGTTTCACGATACATCCCGCCTCGTAACGCAAAGACATCGAGCGGACGAGCGTTGGGATCGCCCGCGAGTTCTCGAAGCATTCGGGCGACATTGCCGAGGATGCCATCGTGCGAAGCGTTCAGAACTTTCGCGATGTTCTTTGCATGTTCATAAGCCTGATCTACGACAATCCGGCGATCCACGACGAAGAAAATACGCCGGGGAGCAGTCCGCGAGTTCCCTAAACTGGCCTGGGCGGCCATCGCGAAGATCGCGATCTCGATACAAGCAGTCTTCCCCGCGGCGGTGGGCAAGGCGATGGCATCCGGCCAGTCATTGGCCGGATCACTGACTCGCTTGGCAATGCGCGTCTGCCAAGGAAAAGGGTCTTTCGGTTTCGGCGGAATTTGTTCGCCGTCTGCTCCATTCGATTGCGAAAGCTGAGCAATCGCCACGGACAGAGCCCGATAGAATTCGACAAACCTGTCGGCATTGACTGCGCTCATTTCGCTTCTCCTTCCGCTTGCGGCTTGCAGAAACCAAAGCCGTTGTATCGACCGGCACCGATAATAAGAGGGCCACGCACTTTCACGGAGAATTCCAGTTCCACATGCATCAGCGGGCGCGGTGGAAGATCACGCTTATGTCGTGAATGGAACGAGCGTGAGTGCGGAACGCCTGACAGAAACGATGCGTATCCGACTCGAACTCTCTCCGGATCGGGATAGCCAGCATCTACGCAAGCCTTCGCAATGACTTGCTCCGGCGTCAGTTCGCGACGTGGAAACCTCGGGAGCACGACGGGAGTTACGGACTTCCAACAGGCGGCTGGCCGAATCCAACGATTGGGGATCAGCGCCAAGGCTCGCTGACTAAAGGGGCGGTCGTCGATTTCGAAGAACAGTTTGCCCACTTCACGGCTGAGTTCAGCATTTTTCACTCCCAGTTCAAGATAGCCAACATGCTCGCCAGCAATATCTTCCGGCTCACCATGATCCCTGAGCAACTGGAGCAGTTCTTCGACCTGTGTCTCAGAAAAGTCTCGTGGTACCGCGATGGCGATGCCCAGCAAATGCCCATCCGCATGGTGGCGATCAACGAACGCCAGCGGGAGATACGTCGGTCGGCGAATCGTACTCGGAGAACCGTCAGTCGGTGAGTGACCGCTGAGCCACTCCGGTGGAGGTCCGCTGCATCGCGACATGAGCGTGTCACGGATTGCGGTGGCGATCATCCCAGCTGATTCCAGTGAGAATCTGCGCCCCCCGATTTGACGGAGAACAATGAGTCCCGGATCGAAAGGCCCATCCTGCACTTCCTCTGGGCGTACCACCGACTGGCTCGAATAACCGAGCCATCGCATGGGCACGGGGCGTAACATGCGTGGGACTTTGTCCCCGTGACGCTCCAGCAATAACGCCTTGGTCGCTTCAAGCTGGCTTTTTAACTCTTTCTTTTTTGCCCCCGTTGCCGCCTTCTGCTCCGTCGCCAACTCTGCTTCAGCCTGCTTGAGCCTGCCATAATCTTCGATCGCCGCCCGATTAAAACGTCCGATCAGGTCTGCGAGCCGCCCTGCTCCGAAAACGCGGAAACTATGTTCTGTGCTGTTCTCCGTCGGGAAGAGATTCGCGTCGATAGCATCCCGCTGAACCCACATGCGCACTGGCGTCGCGGAATGACCGAGATACGTTACTGACGAACAGAGTTCCTGAAGCACTGCGAGATGACCGGGAGTGATTTCTTCGCCAGCCCACACCAGATGAAAACTCGCTTCATCGGGAACGAAGGTGGGGAAAGTTCTCGCATTCTTGGTCCTGCGATCTGGCAGGACCTCGATGCAATTGGTCACATCATTTGCGGGAACGTAACAGGTACAAGTCTCCCGGCCGGTCCCGGACAGGTTGACCCGCATGGCCGGCGCTGGCAGCGATTCCAACCATTCCAACGCGGCTTTCTGGTCCACATCTTCCCCGCCTTCGCCCCAAGCGGCGACTAAGGCCATGAAGACTCGATCCGGATGTGGCGGCCACTCGGGTTCCTCTCGATTGTCCCAGCGCGTCATCATGGCACGCCGCATCAATAATTCGACTCCCAGTGCAAACATCATTCGCCCCCGCTTTCGGTGGCGGCCAACTCCATGCTCTTTTTGACGAGCGTGACCAGATCGGGGGAGGGCGTGAGAATCACTTCCTTCACCTCGATCGGCAGCTTGGCCTTCTTCAGCGCCGCTAAGGCGACTTTGTAGAGTTCGAGTGCCTCTTTTCGTGGCAATTTGAACGCTTTACCATCGTCGCCCGGAGGTCCCAGTAAGTCCCAGGTGATCTGGTTCGGAGCCCGAAGCAGGCAACGGCTGCGCAGGTCATAGCCTGCATCGAGTGCGAGAGTCGCCCCCACGAGTCCCAGTGCTGCCAAGTACGAGCGTGCAGCCAGATTGCCTTCCGTTGTACATTTCTCCGATGGTTGAGCAGGAAATTTCAAGCGTCGCAACGAAGGCAACGAGAGAACCGTGGCCTGTTCGGCGTAGTCAATCGTGAACCCACCGGCAGAAATCGACGGCGTGACATTTCCGTGGTTTGCTTCCGACGGCTTGCCATCTTTCCCGAGTTTGACTGGTTTACCTTTATCTTTGACCGCACTCTTATCATCAAGCGTCCACCCTTCCTCAGCTTTGTAAAGGACACCGCTATTGACCCGAATATTCAGCGGGTCAATCCGGCTGCTCGTCTTCACTCCATCAACCGCGTTGACGCCGATGATCTCCGAGACCAGCGCGCGCGCGAACTTCACCCCGAGACCGCCGCGCGGTCCCGTGCTGTCCCACATCCCGAAGACCAGACAGTGCGGGGCGTATTTCAACAGTGGTGTCGCGTTGGCGAGACTGAGCAGGTCGAGCTCTTTGCCGATAGGCGAAGCGCGGAACCGCGTCTCACCGAGATAACTGTCCCGCAAAATCGCGTCCACGATACGGTGTGGCGCTTGCAGGCTCGTGATTTTCTGAATGCCGGGATTCTCCACGGCCGTAAAATCCGTGGACACGACCGGCAATTCAAGTTCGTCTGAATCCCACGCATCCTGTAACGCCAACTCCATGCGATTGGCTTGAGATGGCACGGAGTCCAACAGGACGCACTTTACGTCCTGACCGTCGATCCGCCGAGTTTCCGTTGCATACTTGCCCCCTTCGTAAGTTGGAGGGAAGACTTTCGGGCTCACTGCTTCCAGTCGGGTCGTCATCCGAAACGCAGCTGCACCGTCAGTCATCGCAGCACGCACATCATCGTAAGTCAGAGTATTCACGGAATTGGCCATGGTCGAGGATTTCCTAGTCACAAGGGTAAGTTGCGAACAATAGTAACCGCTCACTTCGCTTTCCGCTTCACTCGCGGTGGCGGTTTGGCATTGGGGGTTGGTGTCTGGGTGTATTGGGCGAGGGTTTGTTTCAGGGTGGTGGTGAGGGTTTCTCGCAGGGCGGGCGGTTCCAGGACTTCGGCGTGCGGGCCGAAGCTGAGGAGCCAGGAGGCGAATTCGTCGAAGCCGGCGAGAGTGTACTCGGCGAGGACGCTGCCGTTCCGCTCCCGCGTGAGGGTTTGCGAGGGGTGGAACCGCTTCTCTTCCAGCAGGCGGACCACCTTCGGAGCGAAGCGGACGCGGACGGTCTGCGGCGGGCCGTCCTCGGCGAAGATGCCGAATGAGTGGGCCAGGTACGTCGCTGGGTCGAAGTCGGCCGGGCGGGTGAATTGCAGTTGCAGGTGATCGACCTGCGAGATGCGGTCGATCTTGAACGTGCGAATCTCACCGTGGTCTTTGGACCAGGCGATGACGTACAGCGCCCCCTTGTGATGGACCAGCGCGTACGGGTGGATGTCGTAGTGCGAAACCGGCTCGGTACTTTGCAACGACTGGTACGTGATCACCGTCAGCCGCCGCTCTTCCATGGCGATCATCAGTTGGTCGATGATGAGCGCGCGGCTGCTGTAGTCGGTTAGCGTGTGCGTCTTGAGGTAGAACGCAGCAGCAAGTTTGCGCAGGTGTTGGAGCGCCGCGTCCCCCAAGGCCGATTGAATCTTCTTGTAGGCAGATTGCGCCCCGGTCCAGAAGAGCGTCCCCGCGAGACCTTCCAAGAACTGGCGACCTAGGGACAGCGCGGCGGCTTCTTCGAGGGTGAAGCCGAGGGCGGGGAGTCCGTCCGCGTCGGTCATGATCCAGTGCTTGCGGCCGTGATCGCCGAGCCGCTCATCAATGGGGAACGCGAGCCGACGGAGCAGGCGGAGATCGCGGCCGATGGTCTTCTCGGAGACGCCGGTTTCCGCAGCGAGTTCCTTGAGCGTCGCCCCATGCCTCCGCGCGGAGAGAGTCCGCAGGACAGTCCATTGCCGCAACAGTTGGACGGAGTCGGCCATCGTGGTCGTTTCCCGGTGTTAACGTCTATGGAGAAGACCATAACGCTTCAGGGAGGACAGACTACGTCCTGGGACGCCCGTACACAATGCGGTGCCGTTAACTAAATCATTGTGAATTATGAGATGCGTCTTACCCCTCAGAACTTCACTGGATTTGCGATTTGTTCTGTTACCAGGAGTGTTTCACACTTGTTGAGCAGCAGGCCTTGCTGAATCGTCCACGCGAAAGGCCACCCTGCTAAATCCCGCTGGAAATCCGGGCATAACTCTTGATCGCCCCCTGCTGAGTGACCCGGCGACCTCGTTCTTCTAGCTCTTTTCACGGGATCGCAGACCCTTCGCGTGAGCAGCGGGCGGGTGACGACCTAAATCCACGCTCATTTCCTGTCATAACACTTGATCGCGTCCCCTACGCCGTCGGCCGGTCGGGGGAGGGTCTTCGATCGAGCTGGCGGTGATGTTGGGGATGCGTCGTAACAGGAGACAGTGCCCATGAGTCATCTGGTGACGATTGAAACGCAAGTCCGCGATCCGGTAGCGGTGAGTGCGGCGTGTGCACGGTTGCAACTCGCCCCACCGCTGCACCGCACCGTGCGGCTTTTCAGCAGCGAAGCGACCGGGCTGGCGGTGGAGTTGCCGGGATGGCGGTATCCGCTGGTCTGCGACACGACCGCGGGGCGTCTACACTACGACAACTTCGACGGCCGCTGGGGTGATCCCGTGGAGTTGCAACGCTTTCAGCAGCGGTACGCGGCGGAGAAAACTCTGCTCGAAGCCCGAAGGGCCGGTCATGTGGCGACGGAGCACACGCTCGCCGATGGTTCGATCCGGATCGCGATCCACGCCGGTTGAGTCACCGCTGCTGCGGTGAACAGTCACTCAACGGCCACGCTGCTGTCTGCCCTGCCGCTCTGATCGCGTCTTCGCTTAGTGAGGCCGCGGCTCCCTCCACGGGCCCACGCACACAGACCGCATGTCGCTCGCAACACAACTGCTCGATTATGTCCGGGCCGCGTTCAGTGGCCTCTACCTCGAAACGCTCGAACCGGCCGAGGCGCTCCGCGAACTCGCCATGCCGGATGGCACGACACTGCTCGCGTTGGTCCACTTCCATCGGTTCCTCAACAGCCCCGAGATCGAGCAGTCCGGGCCGCGTTCAGTGGCCTCTACCTCGAAACGCTCGAACCGGCCGAGGCGCTCCGCGAACTCGCCATGCCGGATGGCACGACACTGCTCGCGTTGGTCCACTTCCATCGGTTCCTCAACAGCCCCGAGATCGAGCAGGCCCTCTGGCAACAACTCCAACTCGGCAAGACGCCCCGCACGTTCGTGGTGATCCTCGCACCGACGGTCACGCTGCCGCCGGAACTCGAGCGGTCGTTCGTCGAGGTGACTCGCGCTCCGCTCGCGCAACCAACTCGCCCGCATCGCCCACGATCTCGTCCCTGATCTGACGCTCACACCAACCAAGCACGCGGCATGACGCAGCAACTTGTAGCGTCTCCTCCGCCCAGTTGTTAGACCAGTGGGGCCATCCCGCTAGTCTCGCAAAACTGATGCTCACGGAACCGTAAGCGGCAGACGATTCATGAACTCCGCTGACGGTTCGCGACAATGCGGTCCCAGTCGTCGCAGGCTGCTGCAAACTCAGCATCACTGACCGCCTGCGGCAGACGACTGCGGACCCAGGTTCGATCCAGCGGCTGATCTACAGGGGCGTCGCCTCGGCTTCGATGGATCGCGGCCAGCAGTTCTACATTCCGTCGCTCGGCTTGCGCGGCCGCCAGTCCCGCCCAAAAGTAGCCAGCCATCTCAAAAGCTTGAATTGCTTCGTCGAACGCGAATTCTTCCAATTTCCAGAGACCGCGTTGATAAAAGAAGAACCCGGTTTCCTCGTGGCGAGTCAAGTTTCGCAAATAGACTCCGGACCGGATGTCTGCTTCGGAGAATGGGGCCGGCCAGGTGCAGTAATAATCATCGGAATGCGACCCATAACCGTGTTTCGCGGCTTCGATGTTAAACCGCACACCGGCCGAATCTTCCCAGCGACAGAACGCATGCCGCTTCGTCAGGACGAGGTGCAGCGGGTACCCTAATCGACGACCGATCGCCAGCGTCAGCAATGGCATCGTCACGCAACTGCCGCGGCGCTGAAGCAGCAGCCCCGAGAGAAACAGGTTGGCGGGGTCACTGGCATTGTACGGCCCCTCGTTGAACGAGAGGTGATATGCAACCTGTAGATTTCGATGTAAGACCGTCGCCATCACCAGCATGGCGAACTCCGGATCGGACAAATTCGCGGCAGTGTTCCGATGCCGTGCGAAGGAATTCGCGATCCCGGTCCGTACCAGTTCGACCCATTCTTGCAGAATCGTTGTCTCTTCAAGATCACGCTGGGGATCGCGCGGCGCACGACCGTAAAACACCGCGAGATTGAGATGGGCCACATCAAACGCTCCCCCGTCCGACTCGGTCAGCCCCAACCAACCACTGACGTTCATGGCCGATGCTCCGATGGAATGCAAGTCCCCATCCCCGATCAGACGCGATCGGCAGCACAGCGTCAATCAACAACTGAAAGACATGACGCGGTCGCACGAGTCGGCATTGTGGTCGCTCGTCTCCCCAGTGCGGTGTTCGGAGATGAGTTGGCCGGTGGGAGACGCTGGGACGCTCGCACGGACGGGCAGGCCGCCCGTGGCACCCGGCGTCGCTGATGCTCATTCGTGGAATGCTTACGTCACACGGGGCTGTGATACGTTGCCTTCAACTGCTGCAAATTGTTCACAACAATGGTTGTGCATCGAATCTGCTCGGATAGTCGTTTGGCTACCCTCGACCCGGTCTCAAGTAAATCAACCTCCGATTGTCCGCCCGAAAAATCAATTTCAATTGAATACTTTGTGAATTCAATGCCACTGTCATCTTCCAATCCGTGGTCCTCGAATGCGGCAATTACTGCACCATCGTATGTACTCTCAAACACCACACCGACACCTTCGATTTCCCTCATCGAGAATGTGATTTGAAGAGTTTCTTCGATTGCGCTCACCATCCCACGAAGCGACACACTGGTATCACAAAAGACGCTAACCATTCTGGGCATCAAGGCCTCACTGTGCTGCACGGTTGATGAAAAAGTCATCGCCGATGATTGTGATGTTGTCGATCTTCCCACGAGAGATCCCCATTGCTTTAGACAAGCCTTGCTCGGCAGCTTCTTTTGTGAGACCTGAACAACGTGCATCAATTACAATATTTCTTGCCTGTCCCCCCTTTCTGATTGAGTTGTTGACCACGTTCTTGACGGTGTTGGCCGTTGCACCGGGATCGAGGGTTTTGAACTCGTATTTCCCACCTGCGATCAAAGCATCGCCCTGCCGTCCCGCACCCGGAACTCCCTCCAACGGATTGGGCGTGGCCTTCAATCCTGTGTTTTGTTCGAGATAGTCGGCGATACGCTGTTCTTCAGGGGAGAACGGCTTTGGAGGCGGTCCACTTGGGCTTGGAGCATTTTCTCCGACGGCATCGAGGAATTCTCTGGCGGCGGCGCCGCGGGGGCCTTTTTCCTTGGACAGATTTCGGGCGTTCTTGACTGCCGCTTCCATCTGCTCCTCGGTGATGTCCTTCACAATCTCCTTGCCGTCAGTCAATCTGATAGTCAGCCGCAGCCGCTTGCGTGCTCCGCAACGGAGCACCGCCATGTTGATGACCCGCGCGCCTACGGGTATCCCCACATACTCCAGAATCGCACTGACGATGAGATGTCCCAGCAACGCGGTAACGTGGACCGGAACCGAGGCCAGACAGTACTCCTGACTACCGCCTCCGCTGGCGGTTTGCTGGGCCTGCCCACCGCCTAGAGGGCAGTTCATCACATCCACGTTGGCCGGCGGGCGGAAGTAATCGTCCCAAGCCTCATCATCGAGATTGAAACTGGCGTGTTCGGCAAAATCCTCGACCTGCTTCTTTGTCCGATCAGCAGGAATCCCGTCGACGAGACGTGTGATTTTGTCTCCGTTCACACGACCGACCTGGACCTGATCCTTGATGAGTAGGAAGAAGCTGTACTCAAGCCGTGACTGATCTTCATACCAGGCATGCTCAATTCCGTTTGACTCACGTTCGTAGCGAATGTGCCCCTTCTGTGTTGAACTGACACTGAAGTTTGAGGTCGGGGGCGTGGCGTCGGGTGAGAGATTCAGCGGACAACTGGACGCATCTGGTGCCAAAGTGTCCGGTTCGTCTGCAGGCATCGGTGGCTGTGGATTGTCGGAACAATGCTGCAGGAAGAAGGCGTCGATGTTGTCACAGCGCAGTGTTCCGCCAGCGATCCCGGCGAGCAGCGTTTGACGATGAACCTTGCAGTGAGCATTGCGCTCGACCTTCCCGTCCGGTCCGATCACGAGCGCATCGCGTGTCACATGGTCGAAGGCATCGAGCGTTCCCAGTTCTTCGCGTTGATTCCGATTTGACCAGAAGGCCCCCAAGAGACCGTAAGTTGTCGTCGATCGACACCGCAGGAAGAGCTTCCCGCTCTCCGCTCCCGTGCCGTATTCCAATTCGGTCGAACGTGAATCCAACCCACTCGGATCAACCAGGTTCAACGGGCTATTTGCGACGTAGCGGTAGAAGTTGCTGTCGTTGCTGGCGAGGCCGAGGGGGTCGACGGAGAGGAACTGGCCGGTGGTTGGGTCGAACGAACGGCTGCGGAGCGGAAAGTCCGGCGCGGTGCGAGCCACCTGCGGTCTCATCGTCGCTCCCGGTGTCATCCGTGCGGTTTTATTAGGCGATGGCGACGTGGTCGACGACATGGCGCATTCACTCTGACAGGACGCCTGTTTCGCACAGAGCCTGATCGTACCGTCACTCGGCCAATTGTCCAGACGATTTTCCCACCCTGAATTGACGGTCCGCTCCTCGTGCCCTTTCCGACGGGTGGCGGGGGCGTTCCGCGCAGCGGAAGCCCCCGGAACAGTGCGGGTGATGACAACCGCGGCCATATGGCACTTGCAATCTGGGAATTCGCACCCGTCCATTGTCTCAGTTCGGTCGAATCTCCCACGTCCATTCGGGGGCTTCCGCTCTCGCGGAGCGCCCCCGCCACCCGTCGCTACAACAAGCCGAATGGGTCCGTGCTCGTCACCCTGCTGCTCGAAGGGAACGAAGCGGTCCTGTGCGTGCGGGACACCGGGATCGGCATCCCGGCCGAGAGTTTGCCGCACGTCTTCGATCGCTTCTACCGCGTCGACGCCGCCCGTTCCCGAGCCGACGGTGGCAGCGGACTCGGCCTGTCAATCTGCCAGGCCGTCGTTCGCGGCCATCAGGGGACCATCACCATCGAAAGCCAGATCGATGAAGGAACCGCTATCACCGTTCGGTTGCCAGCGCTGGTCGAATCCGCCGGACAATAACGCGTCCCGCCAGCCACGCGACCATCCAGAAACAGACAGACGCAACGTCCTATCGAGCACCCATCCCACTCGGCCGCAGGCCCTCCGGTGGCTTCCGCTACGCGAAGTGTCCGCCACCCGTCGACGTCATGGAACTGGCTTTACATGGCTACTAGAAGCTGATCTACTGCGGTAATGTTGGAGCTTTCGATACTTCCGGTTGCATTGAGTAGCGCGTCACTAGTCAACAAGTTACAATCCATGATATAGCCCTCTTCAGGCACACTGTATCTATACAGGCGTTCAGCATCTGCATCAATTCGGCATCCATAGACACTTACGCATAAGGATCGCGTATCAAGAAGAAGTTTATTGTATAACAGTAGTTTTGCAACCTGAAGCAAGTCTGATCGGGCAATGGAGATCAGCTGGCTCGGTTCGACTCTCGCGGCAGCCTCCGTGTAAAGTAAATTGACGAAGAGGTGGTTGCCTTGGCGAGCGGCCTGCTGAGGCGCAGGAACAAGCCCTGCAGTTATTCTGCTGATGTGAACACCATCTACTAATCCTTGAAGAACCGCTTCCATAGTCACTCACCAATGGTTGCATTCATTGAGATTGGAACGGGTGTGTCGATGGCGTATTCGTTTATGCCAACGCCTGAGGTTGGCGGCTTTAATGTGAATTCTTGAGCTGGACTGGCACTGACTCGCATCACAGTAGCCCCGCCGGGCTGACCAGCGGAGGCAAGATCTCCAATAGCCAGCTGCAGTTGCTTCGGTGTCAAATGCTTGATGTCACCGTATCGCCACCAATATGAACGAGTACCCGTCAATGGAGATACTACATCGCGGGCAACTGACCCAAAGTTTACAATCGCATCGTCAGAGATCGACAGCCCCGCAGCAGTCACTCGCTCACCAATTGTTCTAAACATCACAACTGGAGCACCTGCTGGCAGTCCGGGAAACTCTTTGGGAATCGACATCCATGGTTTTTTAGTTTTCAGGGTCTGGCATTGTTCCGCGAGATCGACTGCGCCCCAGACGTACATGATCGCTTCGAGACTGTGATAGAACGATTCGTCATCGTTGCCCGCGAAGAAGTGACCCCACGAGTAGATGAAATGCCCGGCAGCGGCTGTTCCCGACGCGATCGCCGCAAACCGCAGGAGTTGCGGCGAACTGGCCAGGCTCCCCACGGGCCCGAGCACAATCGCTGCGTCACCGACGCCGGACAGAAGCGCGTTGCCATACTCTCCATCCCGCGCTTTACAGTAAGTGCCTGTCAGCGGTCGCGTCTTCCAGGCTTCGTCGACTGTCTTCCAGCTTTCTTCGTAGAAATCACGGCATTTCTTCTGGAACGACTGCGGCGTCCCCTCGAAGTCACGCCCGAGGATGATGTACTGATCGCCGACGGTCCACCCCTTCCCTAAGACTCCCACCCAGAAATAGACCGTCTTATTACCGCAGGGAAGTTTGATGCGAATGCGACAGATTTTCCGTAGTTGGACGTCGGGCGAATTGAACAGCGGACAGCACTCGCCGCGGCGTTCGGCATCTTCAATAAACGGCGCAATCTTTTCTGTCGGCGGACGCCACAAATCGTCGGCAGACTTCAGCCCCAAGGACTCCGCTGCTTGGTCAAGGACCCATTCCTGAGGTGTCAACGTTTTCGGGTAATTGTCGGGCGGTGTGTGGTACGGTTTCAAGGTTTCCGGTGGAACCAGCGACTGAATTCCGTTGACCACCACGGGCTCCGCAGCATTCGCCAGCGTCTCTCGAATCAGTTTTCGATCCGTCTGCGGATTAAATGTCTTTAGGCCGTCAGGCGTAATCACGCTCACGCTCCGCCCTGCAGCCAGCTCTCCATCGATCTGGCGTAACAACTCGCTCAGTCGCGGTTCCGCAACTTCCCCGCTGGGATCGACCTGATTGATCGGGCTGTTGGCGACGTAGCGGTAGAAGTTGCTGTCGCCGCTGGCGACGCCGAGGGGGTCGACGGAGAGGAACTGGCCGGTGGTCGGGTCGAATGAGCGGCTGCGGAGCGGAAAGTCCGGCGCGGTGCGAGCCACCGGCGGTCTCATCGTCGCCCCCGGTGTCATCCGTGCGGTTTTGTTAGGCGATG
>JBGATC010000073.1:0-19594 GCA_044229335.1 Planctomycetaceae bacterium
CACCGGGTCCAACGGCTCAGCGTCCATGCCAATCTGACTCCTCATTCAGGTGTCAGAGTCCCGGCGCAAATAGCGTGCCAAAAAAGCTCGCTCTACGAGAATTCTAAAGTAAGTGCCATTGGGCGCAAGCCCCCCGGTGTCTTCTACTGAGAGAAGATCACTCCGCACGATGACTTCTTGTGTCTCAACACCGATTGAAGCACTCGAAGAACCGGACGGCTCGCGCCGTGCCGCTCACGTGATCTGCACGCCTTTAGCGGGTGGCTCCGGTTGCGATTCGGATCGCTACCGAGGTCGCGGAGCGACAAAAGGGTGTCTCCAGAACCACTGTTAACTTCTTGTGACTACGTCACCCCGGCAGGCGAAGACGCCAACCGGGAACACCCGCCGGTTCTGTTGTGCATCTAGCAACGTCACCCGTCCAATCATTCCGCGCCGCGCTCCTCTCTGTGGACTCCGGGTCATGGCTCAACACGCGCGGAGAGTTCGCGGCGGATGGCTGTCACTACGGGAAGATGGGGATCCTGCTCGGCGGCGCGGTCGAGACAACGCAGTGCCTCGTCCAAGTCCCCGCGCCGCATCGACGCGAGCGCGCGGTAGGCCTCGCCGAGCGCCCGTTCATACCAACTGTTGTCTCGCTGCGCACGGTCGATCCAGGCGAGACCGTCAACGTCGTGACCATTGGCAATGAGAGCACAGCCGCGAATATTCTGGAAAAGAGCAATCCAGGGGAGTTCATCCATCGATTCCCGCGTGAGTTCCTCGACGCGCACGCGGTCTAGTGAAGGGTAGCTTGCCAATTCCAGCCAGGCGAGATGCATGCGCGTGTAGGCATGGGAATCGGGAGTGCCCTCGGGATGAGAAAGCAGACGCTCAAAAACTTTGCGGCTAGCGTCCCGTTCGCCTTGCAGAACAGAAGCGACAGCATCTAATGACTGCAGCCATAGATGTTCGGTGAACTCCCGCAATCCATCAGCCAGCACGCGCCGCATCGCCGAGAGATCGCGCCGCCCTAAGTGGTAGATCGCCTCATGATAGATGTAGCTCAAACCTTGGTCCCCGAGGTCGCCTGGTCGGGAAAACATCACCCGCCAGAGCAGCACCGCATCGTTGTATCGGCCCGTCGACCAGTTCACGGACGACGGTGGAACGAGCGAGTACCACAGCAGAAAGGCGTTGGTCAGCAATCCGAACAAAATGAAGAGCGTCCAGACCGGTCCACCATTACTGGCCGACCAGTCCGGCCAGAGCAGCCAGATGGCGACGACATGCACCGCTGGACCAGCGGCGATGACGAGACCATACCGACACCGCCACCAGCGGGTGGAGACGGCACAGGGAACAATATGTCCCCCATTTAAGCCACGTTTGATCGTGATCCGGCAACGCCCCCACTGAAACTCCCAGAGCGGGCGGCCGTTTTCGCCGAGGGCAATTTCATATACGTGCATCCTGACCAGTTTCGCCATCGCCGCATGGGCAAATTCGTGGATCGGGATCATCAGCAGGAAACCGATGCTGATCGCGAAGCACACCATCGCCAGCGGCGTGATAAAGAAGAACAGCCCCACCCCCACGAGGAAGGCGGCGATGTACCGAGCATGACCCTCGCCAGCCTTCCGCTCGTCGTCGCACATGGGACAAAGCCGGCGGACTTCCGTCGCCGAAAGCCGCGTGAAGCGGAAGAGGTCGGTGCGGGTGGATTTCAATCCGCAGCCAGAGCAGACGCAGAAGGGCTTCTCGACGGCTGATTCAGCACTCATCCGCCTATCCCCTCACAGTACACCGTAGGGTCCGCGTTTCTACCCTACGGTCGGAGTGGCGGAGTGGCCCAGCCGGTGGCTTTGCACCGGTTGGGTTACAACAGCAACCACGTGCTGCACCATCGACATTCATGAGCATACACCGAGCCCGAATCCATCTGCAGCTCGTGCATCGATTCTACCATCATGATGTCACCACACGTCCACCGATTCAGGGCAGCTTCTGCTTTGTACGCGGCATGGCGCAGCATCTTGTGGCTTCGCTACCCAGCCGAATCGGCTGGGCCACCCTGCGAAGATCACGTCGCTCGAAGACTTCTTGCGTTTCAACACGGACAGAAGCACTCGAAGAACCGGACGGCTCGCGCCGTTCCGCTCACCTGAACTGCACGCCTGAGACGGTTACCGGGGAGCAGCCTGTACCATTCAAGAGCAGGTATGCGATCAACCGCGAAGTTGACGAGTCGGTCGCATCCTGTGGTGGCCTGCTGTTAAACTGCTGGTCTGGATTTCCCGTGACCGAACCGTGGCTGCGGGGCGGTTGTCTTCTTCTGGATGATGGCGCAGCGCGTGTCGAGTCGATTGCCGGCCCCCGCCGTCGCGGAACAGGCGCTGGCGAGTGTATTGCTCAGCGATCGTCTGCGGCTGCGCCGGAAGCTGCGCGAACTTCGCGATGCGGAACGCAACAACCGCCCGTTCGATCGCAATCTGGCCCGCTGGGAAGCCGATCTCGCCGCGGCGCAAGCCGCCTGGCAGGCTCGGATTGATGCTCGACCGGTCGTCAAATACGACGACTCCCTGCCGATCCACGCGTGTCGTGCGGAACTTCTCGACGCGATCCAGCGTCATCAGGTCGTTGTGATTTGTGGCGAGACCGGATCGGGTAAGTCGACGCAGTTGCCGAAGCTCTGCCTGGAACTCGGCCGTGGTCGTGAGGGACTGATTGGACATACGCAACCGCGACGCATCGCCGCCCGCACGATCGCCAGTCGTCTGGCTGAGGAACTCGGCGTCCCGCTCGGCCGGGAAGTTGGCTACCAGGTCCGCTTCACCGATGCCACGAGTCCGGTCACGCTCATCAAGCTGTTGACCGATGGCCTGCTGCTCGCCGAGTCGACCACCGATCGTCTGCTGGCCCGCTATGACACGCTGATCATCGACGAAGCCCACGAGCGCTCGTTGAACATCGATCTGCTGCTGGGGCTGTTGCATCGGCTGTTGCCGAAGCGCCCCGATCTCAAGGTGATCATCACGTCGGCCACAATCGATGCCCAGCGGTTCGCCGATCACTTCGCGACGATCGCCGGCACGGTGCCGATCCTCACGGTGGAAGGTCGGACGTATCCTGTCGAAACGGTCTGGTGGCCGAACGAGCAACGCGCGTTAGCCGGGGTGGGACGTGCTGGGGGCATAGCCGACGACGAACGCGATCCGTGGGATGATCTGGTCGATGCGACGGTGGCGGCTTGTGAACGCGGTCCGGGTGATGTGCTTCTGTTTCTCGCGACGGAGCGTGAGATCCACGAGGCGATGAAGCGTCTCCGTGGTCGATCTTGGCCGGGTGGTGCGGTCGAGCTGTTGCCGTTGTATGCCCGGTTGTCGGTCCAGGAACAGCAGCGGGTCTTCGCGACCGGCGGGAATCGACGAATCGTGCTGGCGACCAACGTGGCCGAGTCGTCGCTCACGGTGCCCGGCATCCGCTATGTCGTCGATACCGGTCTGGCCCGGATCAGCCGCTATTCACCCAAGTCGAAACTGCAACGCCTGCCGATTGAACCGATCGCCCAGGCATCCGCCGATCAACGGGCAGGACGTTGTGGACGTGTCGGACCTGGTGTCTGCTTTCGACTCTACGATCGTGATGAGTACGCCCAGCGCGATCGCTACACCGCACCGGAAATTCTGCGTTCGAATCTCGCGGCTGTCGTGCTGCAACTGGAAGCCCTGGGATTAGGGCCGATTGAACAATTTCCGTTCCTCGATCCCCCGAAGACGGAAGCGATTCGTGATGCCTATAAGACGCTGTTCGAACTCGGAGCGGTCGAAGAACGGACGGGGCCGCAGACTGCGGGAGAGCGGTATCAACTGACGCCGCTGGGACGGACGCTGCATCGCTATCCGGTCGATCCGCGCATCGCACGGATTCTCGTCGCAGCGCAGCAGGAACACAGCCTCGAAGATGTGCTGATCATTGCAGCGGCCCTGGAAATTCTGGACCCGCGCGATCGCCCGCTCGAAAAACAACAGGCCGCCGATGAGGCCCATTCGCGCTACGCCGACCCCGATTCCGACTTCCTCAGTCTGCTGCGATTGTGGGACTTCTATCACAAACTGAAGGACGAATTGACCCGCAGCCAGTTGAAGAAAGCCTGTCAGCAGAATTTCCTCTCGCCTGTGCGGATGCAGGAGTGGAGCGACATCTATCGCGAACTCCGCGAACTGATGCGGGACGAAGGACGCGACCGTCGGGAGCGCAAGCCGAACGACAAGCCCGCAGTCGGCGCGAAAGGACCACGGTCCCCATTACCGGACGGCCCGTGCGATCCGGTTCGCTCAGCGGGCATCCATCGAGCCCTGCTGACCGGATTTCTCTCGAATATCGCGTATCGCACCGAAGCGGGGGAGTACCTGGCAACCGGCGGGTGGAAGGCGAATCTCTGGCCCGGTTCACACCTGGTCGGCAAATCGACCAAGTGGATCGTCTGTGCGGAACTCGTCGAGACGACCCGCCGCTATTTGCGCACGGTCTCCCGCATCGATCCCGCATGGATTGAACCGCTCGCCGGGCATCTGCTGACCCGGACCTTCAGCGAACCCCATTGGGACCCGGATGCACAGTCGGCCCTCGCCTATGAGAAGGTGAGCCTGTTCGGGTTGCCGGTCGTCCCCAAGCGTCGCGTTCGTTATGGCAAAATTGATGCGGTCGTTTCCCGCGAACTGATGATCCGGGAGGGACTGGTGCTGGGCCTGTGGACCAAGCCGCCCGAGTTCCTGGAACGGAACCGGGCGCTCGCGCAGCAACTCGCCGATCTCCAGGCCCGTTCACGGCAACCGGCAGCCCTCCGTGACGAAGAAGACCTGATCGCGTTCTACGAGACGCGGCTCCCGGTCGACATCGTTGATGGGGCTGGTCTGCAGCGCTGGTTGACGAGTGGCCCGCGTGATCGGGCCGAAGTCCGTGGGTTGTCGATGACGGAAGCCGATCTGCTGGCTCCGTCGGCAGAGGTCGCCTCGACGACGTTGTTCCCATCGCAACTCGCGGTGAGTGGCGGGACACTCCCGCTGAGCTACAAGCACGATCCCGGCTCCGAAGATGATGGCGTCACGCTCACGATCCCGCAGGCGGGCTTGAATCAGCTCGATGCGGCCCGGCTCGGTTGGCTGGTGCCGGGATTGCTCGAAGAAAAGGTCACCGCGCTGCTTCGCACGCTGCCGAAAGACCTGCGACGGAGTCTCCCGTCACTCCCCGAGACGGCCCGTGCAATCGTCACGGAACTGGAGTTTGGTGCGGGAGAATTGCCCGCCGCGATCACCCGGCAACTGCGGAAGACTTACGGGGTCGAGGTCCCGATCACCGCCTTCGATGACCAGCGGCTGCCCGAACATCTGCGATTGCGGATTGCCGTCGTCGATCCGGAAGGACAGGCGATCGCCGCGGAACGCGACCTCGGTGCGCTCCGCGAGCAGTTGGGAGCGGCTGCGACCGCGTTGTTCGCCGCGACTCCTGATCCGCACTGGACGAAAGACGGGCTGACGACGTGGAGTTGCGGGCCGCTTCCCGATTCCGTGCGGGTGGAACGCGGCGGGGCGGTGTTGATCGGGACGCCGACGCTCATCGATCGAGGCAACAGCGTCGCTTTGCGGTTGCTCGATTCCCCCATTCAAGCCGGATATGAATTCCGCTTCGGGTTGATCCGGCTGTTCTGTCTCGCCGCGGCCCGTGAGTTGAAACAGCAGGTCGACCATCTGCCGCACCTCAATGCATGGACACTGCTCGGGCAGACGCTGCCGCAGCCGTTTCCGTTGCGACAACATCTCACCGAGCGGATCGCCGAGCGGGCGTTTCTCGCGACCGCACCGTGGCCAAGGAGTCAGCCCGATTTTGGCCTGCGACTCGCGGAAGGCAAACGCCGCTTGTCTGTCGCGGCGGCCGAAGTCGTGCAGCAGGTGCTCCCGTTGTTCGAAGCGTACACGCTCGTGCGGCGGACCTGGGAACGAACGAATCTTCCGCAATACGAAGCGACCCGCCGCGATGTCCACGACCATCTGTCGACGTTGTTGTCGTCGGGCTTTCTGATCCGGACGCCATGGCACTGGATCCAGCACCTGCCGCGGTATCTCCGCGGCATCGCGCGTCGCCTGGAGAAACTCTCCGTTGGGGGGGCCATCAAAGATCAGCAATTGCTGCCCACGCTCCTGCCGCGCTGGCAGCGGTGGAAACAACGTGCGGCGGCCTCGATCGACCGCTTCGATCCCGAACTGGAAAACTATCGTTGGATGCTGGAAGAATTCCGCATCTGGTTATTTGCGCAGGACTTGGGGACGGCCCTCAGCGTCTCGGAGAAGAAAATCGACAAGCAGTGGTCGCTGGTCGTCGATCCTGCGCTCGCGACCCGTGTCTCTTGACCGTCGTGTGGACCATGGCCACGGCCAGTCAGCAGCAGCAGGTGGTAATTCCGTCTTCCCGAAGATGACGCCAGCAGATAACTTACGCCGTTCTCGCCACTGGCGGTGAACTCGGTTTCGAGGTCAAAGCGGCGACGCAGGGATGCACTCCGCAAACGAGACATGGGACGGTGCCGGCAGACTGCCGCGGACCTTGGTTCGCGCCGCATGGCTCGTGCTTTGGTGTGGTCTCGCTGGGTGTCATTTGCTGGATCGGTTCGAGTCGCCAGACTCAGCTCCCCCAGTCGCACCGGGCAAACCGGAAGAGAGCCAGCCTCCCGCGGTGACCAAAGTCGAGGTCGATCCGCAGTTACTCGCGGAGTTTCGAGAGTGGCTCGATCAGGATGCGTGGCAGCTCGACATGCATTGGAACGTCACGGATCCCGCGCGCGTGCCGAGTCGCCCGTGGCGCTGGCTCTATCTGCCGGGTGATGCACTCGACAAGTCTGCCGCTACAAAAGCGTCAGCGAAATCTGCAGTCGCGGATGTGGCCGGGCCTCGTGATCCGCATCCGAGTGTGCGTTGGCAATGGGTCTGGTCAGGGCAACCCGAGCGGGCAGATTCCTCAGAACTGACGGCTGCCCGGGCTGTGCTGCAGCAACTCTCGGGAGAATCGGGGCGGATCGGTGATCAGGCCGTGATCCTGCTGGCGAGACTGCAACCGGCCGAAGTGCTCCCCGCGCACCGGACACGGCTCGAACAGTTGACGCAGGGGAGTCTTGAAGCAACCCGCCCATCGCAGTCGGCGGTTATTCAGCGAGCCGCAGCGACCGAAGCCTGGTGTGCCGTGTTGCGGACCGAGAGCGAACAGCCATCGATCGCGCTGGCACCGATCGGGCAGCTGCTTCTGCGTCCCGGACTCCCCGATGAAATCCGCATCACGGCATGGCACTCGCTGGCCCACTCTCTCCCGCCGGATCAGCTCCCGCAGTTGACCGAAGCGATCAAGCCCCGCACTGAAAATACACCGACAGCGACAGCACTGCGTCGGGCGGCCATGGAAGCCTGTGTGATTCATGCCGCAGCGAAGGCCGAACTTGAACAGCGATTTGACGCGAACAACTGGCCACCGTTCATCGATACCTGTCGACATGATCCCGATCCACGCATTCGCATCCTCTTCGGTCGCTGGGCGGGAATTGCACAGTCTCCATCGGCGATTGGATGGCTGACGGGGCAACTCCGTGACACCGAACCGCAGGTGCGCGACGCGGCGCTGCTATCTTTGGGGCGACTCACCAGTCCGGAAGCGAAGATCGCCCTCAGTGAGTTTGCCCGCAAAGAATCGGGACGCGCGCGAGCACTGACCGTCACGGCGCTGGCCCGTTGGGGAATCGAAGAGGTCCTGCCCTATCGGGCCGACTCCCACCAGGAAGTCCGCATCGCGGTCGCGCGCGGGTTGGCACAACATCGCACTGCTGCTTCCGCACAGGAATTACGGTCGATGTTCAGCGACCCGCACCCGGATGTGCAAGCCGCGGTCTTGTCCGCCGCGCAGACGTGGCCCGAACCGTGGAAGACCGGCCTGTTGCTCGAAGCCGTGCGCGTGGGCTCTTTGGCAACCCGCAAGGCCGCTTCGTATGTCCTGCGTGAGCAGAATGCACAACTGACGGAACTCCCCATTGAAGCCGCACCTGCGGAACGCGATCTGGCCGTCCGCGATGCGGCCCGAACCCTGGGTGTCACCCTGGAACTCTGGTCGAGCAGTCTCCCCACCGTGGTCTACCCGGATCACGGAACTCCTGAGGCAGTGAGTCCGGCGTCACAAGTCTTGCTCGAGCTCCGTGAGGCCACCACGGGAACGACCGAGTTTCATGCGGCCTGGGATCGTTTGCTGCAGTTGTCGCCGAACGATGTCACCACGCTGGAACGGTCGCTGGAGACGCCACCCGAACATCCACACCGCACAGCGATCGTCCGGGATGCGCTCCCCCGGCTCTCTCCGGGCTATGCTGCGTTGCGTGATCTGGCAGCGACGGATCTGCAACTGCGCCGCAAAGCCGCCCGCAATCTGCAGACCGCGGCCGAGACCACCCCGCTCACGTCGGGCATGCTGCGTCAACTTGCCGAACAGCTCACCCAGGAGCAGGACCAGCTCGTCTGGCAGTCGTGTCTGGCCGCTCTGAAGGCCGATGGCAGCCCTGATGCTCAGCCGATCATGTTGCTCGCCTTGCATCACACCTGGCCCGATGTCCGGCGGCTGGGCGTCGAACTGGTCGAGCGGTATCCCACCGCTGAGGCAGCGTCATGGTTACTGCCGCTGTTGCGTGATTCCCATCCGGGCGTGCGGCTGGCAGCGATCGCGGCGATCGGAAAATGCTCGAACCCGATGGCGATTGAAGGCTTCCCGGCCCAGGGAACCACACCCGCCGTGCCCGGATTGCGGAGCCTGCTGAGTGACACTGACGAAGAAGTCAGGCTGACAGCCCTGATGAGTCTGGCCCGGCTGCGCGACGAATCGGCCTGCGAAGAACTGGTCCGACTGACGTATCATTCGCAACCCCGGCAACGTGAACGGGCGGCCCGATGGATGGGAGAAACGGGGCAATCCCGGTTCATCGAGCCGCTGATTCGACTCGGCTGGACGGAGACCGCCGATCCGGTCCGGCTGGCCTTGCTGCAAAGTCTGGAGCGACTGGCCCCCGAGTCGTCAGCGGCTGGACTTGCCCCGGATACCCGCATCGACGATAAGATCAAGGCATGGGGTCAATGGTGGGACGCCCAGCGACGGCGGACACCCGACCTGAAAGCGAAATCATCCGATGAGCAAAGCTCCCAAAAAGCCCCAGGGCAACGATGACTTCCGGCTGGAATGGCACGGCAACTCCGTGGTCATCACCCCGGCGAGCAATGTCGAATCGATGAGTTGGGAACTCATCGAACAAGCGGCCGAGATTGTCATGGAGCCGCTCAAGCAGCATGACTCACCGATGGTCGTCTTCGACCTCAGCGAAGTCAGCTACTTCGGCTCGGTCTTTCTCGCGCTGCTGCTGCGCTGTCATACCGCGGTGAAAAGCCGCGGCGGCGAACTGGTGTTGTGCGGAGCCAGCAAGATGGCCCGGGAACTCCTGAAAATCACCGCGCTTGATACGCTCTGGGCGATCTACAACACACGCGATGAAGCGCTCGAAGCGGTCGATGGCTGAACGGCAACCGTCATGCGATCGCTGAAGCAGGATGGTCACGGATGACGGACGACACGAACCCGGAATTCTCGGCGCGTGAGCATGACGCTGCGGGACGAGCAGCCCTGATCGCGGAAATCCGCTCGACGGTCGACCGTCTCGAACGCGACATCGCCGCCCGGGGCGATCTGAAGATTCTCAGTCGTACACTCAAAGAGTTGCGGTACGCGTTCCAGGTCTTCCGGCCGTATCGGCTCATCAAAAAAGTGACCGTCTTCGGCTCGGCCCGCACCACGCCCGATCATCCCGACTATCAACATGCGGTCGAATTCGGCCGCCGCATGGCTGAAGCAGGCTGGATGGTCGTCACCGGGGCCGGGGGGGGCATCATGGAAGCCGCCCACGTCGGTGCTGGCCAGGCGATGTCGATGGGGGTGAATATCCTGCTCCCCTTCGAGCAGGAAGCGAACTTCGTCATCAGTGGCGATCAGAAGCTCGTCACCTTCCGGTACTTCTTCACCCGCAAACTGATGTTCGTGAAAGAAGTCCACGCAGTCGTCCTCTTCCCCGGCGGTTATGGGTCACAGGACGAACTCTTCGAAGTCCTGACGCTCATCCAGACCGGCAAACGCGATCTGCTCCCGGTCGTGCTGATCGATTCGCCGGGCGATCACTACTGGGGAATGTGGGAAGATTACATCCGGCGACAATTGCTCGGCCGGAACCTGATTTCTCCCGCGGACCTGTCGCTCTTTCACCGGACCGATCGACTCGACGATGCGGTCAGCGAGATTCTGCGGTTCTACAACGTTTACGACAGCATGCGCTTCGTTCAGGATCGGCTGGTGCTCCGCTTGAAGAACGCCCTCTCGGATGAATTCCTGGCACGGCTGAACCACGATTTCCACGATCTGCTGCTCGAAGGAAAGATCGAACGGGTCGAGGCCCATCACCACGAGCACGATGAATCGCACCTCGTCCACCTGCCGCGGATCGCTCTTCACTTCAACCGCCGCGAAACCGGCCGCCTACGACAAATGCTGGACGCGATCAACGACGAAGGGGCGTCGATGGAAACGATGTCGGGTGAGTGAGGACGCGCGAATGATGGCGTGCGACCTCATTTTTCAGGGCCAACGGCCCGACCTCATATCAGCCTGGGGCATCGCCCCAGGAACAGGGTCCCGCGTTCGATCCAAGGGCCATCGGCCCGATTCATCGTTGTGACAGAAATCGGTCGGGCCTACAGCCCTCTGCCGTTTTATTGGCGACTAACCTGGGGCGTTGCCCCAGGCTGGTAAGGATTGGGCCTTCGGCCCGAAAAGCTGCGAGGACAGGCCGCGATCGTGGACTACTCGTCTTTGCGGATTCGCATGCGGCGGATGATGAAGGGTTGGTTTTCGGCCTGAATGCCGATCGGGCCGCTGCTGAGGAATGCGGGTTGGCTGCGGCAGACGACTTCGTCGTTGAGTGTGACCGTGAGCGCACCATCTTTCGCGACGATTTCCAGGCGTTGCCATTCTCCCACCGGCTTACGGACTCGTTGACGAACCGCGTCGTCGTCCTCTAACTCGGGAGCCTGCGCGCCGCCGTTTTCTTTGACGATTCCCATCTGCACAGGCTTGCCTTGCACTTCGAGGCAGATCGGCCAGATTTTGTGCTCGCCCGTGATGAAGACGAGGAAGCCGGTGTTGCCCGGAAACTTCGCTTCATCGAACTGTGCGGGACGCGGATAGCGGTACTCCAGCCGCCACGTGAAGTTCTGATACTCGGCTTTCGAGTAGAGGTAGCCCTTCGGCTTACCGGTCGACGTCAGTGTGCCGTCGCTCTCACTCCACGTCGTCGGTTCCGCCTGGAAAGGCTCGAAATCGGCGAGTGTTAACGGTGTGAAGTCGAGTTCGAGCGTGTAGGGAGAATCGGGCTCGGTGGGCCCGGTCGAGGCTGGTGCCTCAACAGTGTTGGTTGGAGCCGGTGTCGGTTCTGTGCTGACGGGAGCCCCGCACCCACAGAACAGGAGTCCCACAACGGCGAGTCGACAAACTAAGGGGAATCGCATGATGGTGATTTCAAGGAAGGTGGAACGTGGTGATTTCTGCTGTGGACAGAAGCCGGATCAACAGCACTTGCCGCCCTGCGGTTGTGGAGCGCAACTCCCGAGGATCGTGAGTCCGCTCGGGGCTGAACAGCAACCGCCCGATGACACCGGCATTTCTGAGTCGAGCGACCAGAATTCCTGCTGCGTAGCGGGGGCGGTCATCCACCGCTGGTAGGCAGCCGCATCCACAGTGGTCGCTACACCACGGGTGAGGGTGACCCCTTCCTCGTCGGTGACAGATAGCCACGGTCCGCGATAGATCACCCGCTGAGCGGGACCAGTCGCCGCGAGTGGCTTCCACGCACGGACCGTCAAACTGCGGAACTCGATGCCGCGGACCACGGTCCACGGCTCGACCTGCCGTTCCAGGAGTTCAATCTGACGGAAGCCTGCGGTGTGAAAGGCTTCCGGGAAGAGGTCTTCACGAAATGCTCCACTGATGCAGCCGCTCCAGAGTTCTGGATCGTGCTGCAATTCCAGCGGGACGTCACGATCGGAAACAATGTCACTGATGACCGCCCGTCCGCCGGGCTTGAGCACGCGGAAGATTTCCCGGAAGAGTGCGGTGCGTTCCGCGTTGCCGACCAGATTGAGGACACAGTTCGAGACGACCACATCGACGCTGTTCTCGGGAATCAGCGGGGCGGTCTGTCGCAGTCGGGCCGCCTCGGCTTCGGCACCACTCCAGCCCGCGACATCCTGGACCGGATGCTGCGCGAGCCAGGCTTCCCACAGATCGAGATCGAGCTGCAGGTCTTGGATGCGGCCTTTGACGAAACGGACGTTGTCGTATCCCAACCGTTCGGCCACGGTCGTCTGGGCCGAGCGGGCGAGTTCCAGCATCGGGGGATTGAAGTCGACGCCGATGACCCGGCCCGCACGGCCGACGACCTGGGCCGCGATGAAGCAGATCTTCCCGCCACCGGAACCGAGGTCGAGGACCGTGTCACCGGCAGAGAGCCACTTCGAGGGATCGCCGCAGCCGTAGTCCCGGTCGAGCACTTCCTGGGGAATCACCTTGAGAAATTGCGGATCATATTGCACGGGGCAACAGAGTTCCGGGACCCGCTCATTCGCGGCCGTGGCATAGCGATCCCGGACAGCAGCTTCAACAGGGAGGGTGGCAGTCATCGAGTCATAATCCTTGAGGCTGACAAATTCATGCACCGGATTGTGACAGGTTGCCAACGTCATCGGCAAGGGGCGGCTGGGCGCATCGAAGCCTGGCATGGTCTTCCATGCCGGGTTTCTGCCTTTCGATGGAGCCGCAGCGTGACCATGCCCGCTCGGCGTTCATCAAAAGGCAAAAGCCCGGCGTCCAGAGCGACGCCGGGCTTTGAGTGGGCCGCCTGCGGCGGGTGTACTTACTCGCGGGGGAGGTGGCAGGCGGGTAGACTACGGGTCCGCAGACCGGGCGTCTGCGGCGGGCCGGGACCGTTTCCCGGTGTGCGGCCGATGCTTCTGGCCGCGATGCAAGGCCCCCCGCGGCATGTTCAACGACCTCAAGATCCTCTGGCATCTCGTCTTTCAGCGCGGAGCAGGGCAGACTCACGAAGAGCGACTCGAAAACTTCTACAAAGGTCAGGCGACTGGCTACGACGCCTTCCGGAAACGGATGCTCCACGGCCGCGAAGAACTCTTTCAATGGCTCACCCCATCGGCGGGTGGCGTCTGGGTCGACCTCGGTGCGGGGACCGGCGAGAACGCTGAACACTGGGGATCGCGGATTGCGAACTTTCAGAAAGCGTATCTGGTCGACCTGTCGTCCTCGCTGCTGCAGATTGCGGAAGCCCGGATTCGGACGCGAGGCTGGCAGAATGTGGTCGCTGTGCATGCCGACGCGACGAAATTCCTGCCGCTGGAAGGCTCCGCCGACATCGTCACGATGTCCTATTCGCTGACGATGATTCCCGACTGGTTCCTCGCCGTCGATCAAGCGCTGCGGATGCTCAAGCCGGGTGGCATTCTGGGGATTGTCGACTTCTTCGTGGCCCGGAAGTATCCCGCAGACGGGTTGGTGAAGCACGGCTGGTCGACACGCACCGGTTGGCCAATGTGGTTCGCGAACGACAATGTCTTCCTCAATCCCGATCACATCCCGTACTTGCAGAGCCGGTTCGAGACCGTGAAACTCTCGCAGCGGCGAGGGAAACTGCCGTACATCCCGTTCCTGCGGGCTCCGCATTACCTGTTTCTAGGGAAAAAACCGCTGGCAGTCGCGGGCGCTGGTGATTCTGTCAGTCGCGCTTGACACTGCAAACCCGCCCGCGGATGATGGTTGGAACCACGCAGACGCGCCGCGGGCCGGCGCAGCACGGTGGCGAATCCCTTCACGTTCGACGTTCACATCTCACGCTGAGATCGCACGGTCGGTTCAGGGTTCGTCCCCGCAAGCGGGGGAGCGTCTGGAAGTCTGAGGAACGAGCATGTCGACACGGCGGCTGGATCTTGAAGAAATCGGCGACGTTACCGTTGCCAAGTTCGTCGATAAGAAAATTCTCGACGAAACGAACATCCAGATCATCGGCAATCAGATGTTCGGTCTGATTGATGAAGATGGACGACGCAAGATCGTCCTCGACTTCAGTAACGTCGAGTACCTCAGCAGTGCGGCACTCGGCAAGCTCATCACCATGGACAAGAAGGTGAAAGCTGCCAAAGGGAAATTGCGGCTCTGCTGCATTCGTCCCGAGATTTATGAAGTCTTCGAGATCACCCGACTGAACAAGATCTTCGACATCAAAACCAGTCAGGAACAGGCCCTCGAAGGCTTCTGATCCAATTCCCGGGGCGGTCGCGCGTCCGCTCGGCATCCGTCGATCTCCGACTGCTGATTCCATGGCCCAGCCTGAACAGTTCAAGGAAGAGATACCCAGCGAGACAGCCGCGGGTCAGGCGATCCAGGAACGGATCGTCAACCGGTTGGAAGAGCTCGCATTCCCCCCGCGGGACGTCTTTGGCGTTCGCTTGGCGCTGGAAGAAGCGCTCGTCAACGCAATCAAACACGGCAATGGCATGGACCCAGAGAAGAAGGTCCATGTCCGCTGGACGATTGACAACGCGCACGTGCACATCGAAATTGAAGACGAAGGGCCGGGGTTCGTCCCTGAAGAAGTCCCCGACCCCACCGATGAAGAGAATCTCGAGCGTCCGTGCGGTCGCGGGATCATGTTGATGCGGGCGTTTATGACGTCTGTGAGTTATAGCGATTCCGGGAATTGCGTGATTCTTGATAAACACCGGGGCGAACCCGAGTAAGCGGGCGAACCTGTGAAGAAACCGCGGCGTCTTTTCCGGTGCTGCATCGTCCCGATTCGATCCCTTCTGATCTTGCAGAGCAGGTTGAGATGGTTGTTGCTGACGGTCCCGATTTTTCTAAGTCATCCTTAATTCCCGTCATCGCTCAGGATGCTGCCACCGGCGACGTGTTAATGCTCGCGTACATGAACGCCGAAGCTTACGCGGAGACCTTAAAAACCGGCCGGGTCTGTTACTTCAGCCGCAGTCGCAACAAGCTGTGGCGCAAAGGTGAAGAGAGCGGCAACGTCCAGGAACTCCGCGAACTCTACTACGACTGCGACGCCGATACCCTGCTCGTGAAAGTCCACCAGATCGGTGGCGCAGCGTGCCACGAAGGCTACAAAAGCTGCTTCTTCCGCCGGATCGACCCGCAAACACAAGCCGTCAGCACCGTCGGGGAACGGGTCTTCGACCCCAAAGCCGTCTACAAGAAGTAATCTCCGACCGCGTCCCGCGTCGACCCGATTTCGCTTGCGTCTTCGCGAACGGCTGACCAGCCCGGTCTGGCGTGGTACACTGAGATTCCACGCCCCGCTAACGAAGTGAAGATCCATGACCGAGAAGTTGATCAAGTTGGGGATTCCTGCCGGGAGTCTGCAGGAAGCGACCGCCGAACTTTTCAAGAAGGCGGGCTACAACATCAAGTTTCAGTCGCGTTCGTATTTCCCGGAGATCGACGATCCGGAAATCGAGTGCATGCTGATCCGTGCCCAGGAAATGGCCCGTTACGTTGAACAGGGGATTCTCGACGCCGGAATCACCGGGTACGACTGGATCTTCGAGACCCAGGCCAACGTGCACGAGATCGGCGAATTGATGTTCTCGAAGGTCAGCCGGCGTCCGGTGCGGTGGGTCCTTTGCGTGCCCAACGAGTCGCCCGTGCAGACGGTGAAAGACCTGCAGGGAAAACGGATCGCGACCGAAGCGGTCGGCCTGACCAAAGCGTACCTTGCGAAGCATGGCGTGACAGCCGCGGTGGAATTCTCGTGGGGCGCGACGGAAGTCAAGCCCCCGCTGCTCGCCGATGCGATCGTCGAAGTGACTGAGACTGGCAGTTCACTCCGCGCGAATAACCTGCGAATCGTCGATGAAGTGCTGCAGAGCACCACCCGGTTCATCGCGAACAAGGCCTCGTTCGCGGATCCTGCGAAGCGTCGCAAGCTGGAAAACATCGCCCTGATGCTCCGCTCGTGCCTCGCCGCCGAGACGAAGGTCGGGCTGATGATGAACGTTCCCCGCAATCAGCTGGCAGCGGTGATCAACGAGTTGCCCGCGCTGCAGAAACCGACGGTCTCACCCTTGTCTGACCCTGAATGGGTTGATGTGAACACGATCGTCGATGAGTCGTACGTGCGGAACATCATTCCGCAATTGAAAGCCGCCGGTGCCCGCGGCATCGTCGAGTATCCGATCTCCAAAATCATCGATTAACTCTCGTGACGCCCACGGAATGCCTTCCGTGGGCGTTTTCCTGCGCACAGAACATGTCCATCACCGTCATCAAAGTCGGCGGCAGCCTGTTCGATCTCCCCGATCTCGGAGCACGACTGACGCGGTTGCTGTCCACGTTGACGGGAACCCGATCGATCTTGATTCCCGGTGGCGGGCCGACTGCCGACCTCGTGCGCGAATGGCAGCCCCGCTTCGGGCTCGATGAGGATGTCGCCCATCACCTCGCGATCAGTGCTCTCGATTTCAACGCGACATTGCTCGCGCGATTGATCACTCGAGGCCGTGTGGTGCAGACCGTTTCCGAGGCTGTCGAAGCGTGGCAACAAGGCAGCATTCCGATACTGGCACCGTCACAGTTTCTGGCGATTGCCGAACAACGCCAGCCGGATGAAGCGCCGCCGCATCTGTGGGACGTGACGAGCGACTCACTCGCTGCCTGGATTGCTTGGCAGTGGCCGGCGACGGAACTCCTGCTGCTCAAATCGACGCCCCTCGTCCCCGGCACTCCGGTGACTCAACTCAGTGCGGCTGGTCTGGTCGACCCGTTCTTCCCAGCACTCGCTGGCCGGATCCGTCAGGTGCACTGGTGCAACCTGCGAGCCGAGTTTCCAGTAGTCGATCCCTGGCTTCAAGGAGGGGCGCCGCTTGAGACATCGCCCGTGATGACCTACACTCCGCGACATTGACGACTGCTTGCACCACGGAGGATGACATGGCGGAACGGATTCTCAGCATCTCGGGGTTGCGCGGGATCATTGGTGACGGACTCGATCCGGAATACGTCACGCGCTTTGCTGCGGCGTTGGGGACGATCTTCGAGGGGGGAACCGTGGTCCTCGCCCGCGATGGACGCAGCACCGGCGAGATGCTTCGCCACGCGGCCCTCTCCGGTCTGCTGGCGACGGGCTGCAAGGTGATCGATCTCGGAATCGCTTCCACGCCAACTTGCGGAGTGCTGGTCACACATCTGAAAGCCGCGGGCGGATTGCAGATTACCGCGAGTCATAATCCGATCGAATGGAACGGCCTGAAACCGTTTGCACCGCATGGGGGCGTCTTCGATGCAGCGCTCGGGCAACGGCTGCTCGCAGCTTTGGAGCAGCCCCCGCAGTACCGGAGTTGGAGCGGTCTTGGCTCGGTCGAAACCATGGATGACGGCGCACTCGTCCATTTGAACCGGGTGAAGAGTCTCGTTGACGTGGAAGCCATTCGTGCTCGTCAGTTCAAGGTTGTCCTCGATGTCAACCACGGGTCCGGAGCGATCCTCGGGCCACGACTGCTGGAAGCCCTCGGATGCAGTGTCACCGTCCTTGGAGGCACTCCCGATGGCCGCTTTGAACATCCGGCGGAACCACTGAAAGAGAATCTGACCGACCTGGCCGCGAAAGTTCGCGAGTTGGGTGCTGATGTTGGTTTCGCGGAAGATCCCGATGCCGATCGCCTCGCGATTGTCGACAACACCGGCCGCTACATCGGTGAAGAACTGACGCTCGCGCTGGCGGTCGACCATCTGCTGGCCTGCGGCGCACGCGGCCCGGTGGTGGTGAATGGTTCCACCAGTCGCGTCACGGCTGACATCGCCGCGAAGTACGACTGTCCGTTCCATCGGTCCGCGGTTGGTGAAGCCAACGTGGTGGCCAAAATGATCGAGGTCCAGGCGGTCATCGGTGGCGAAGGGAACGGCGGCGTGATCGAGCCGAAAGTCGGCTATGTCCGCGACAGTTTCGTCAGCATGGCCTACGTGCTGGAAGGACTCACCCGTCGACCCGGTCCCCTCTCGACCTGGGTCGATCAGCTACCGCAATACACGATCGTCAAAGACAAGCTGCACTGCCCGCGCGAACGGGTCACTGCAGCGTGTGCTGCTTTACGGAAGACCTACGGAGACGCCATCGCGACCGAAGGGGACGGCTTGCGGCTCGACTGGCCCGATCGCTGGGTCCAGGTGCGGGCGAGCAATACCGAACCAATCATTCGCGTGATCGCCGAAGCCCCCGGCGACGCCGTCGCGAAGTCCCTGTGTGCAGAAGCAGTCGCCCTGGCCAAAGCCGCCGTGAGCTGATCGTGCCCATCCGCTCGTTGACTAACGTGAGAGACAGTCTTGATGCTCATCCCCGAAGACCTGCCGACGCTCAGTCACTACGAACCGCTGATGCGGCTGGCGCTGGATTTGGCGGGGCAGGCGTTTTCCGAAGGCGAAGTGCCGGTCGGGGCGATCATCGTGCACGACGGCCGCGTGATCGGAACCGGATACAACCAGCGAGAGATGCTCCGCGACCCGACGGCCCACGCCGAGATGATCGCGATCACCCAGGCCGCGGAATCGCTCGGCTCCTGGCGGCTGACCGACTGCACGTTGGTCTGCACGCTCGAACCGTGTCCGATGTGTGCCGGTGCGATCGTCCAGGCACGGATCCCGACAGTCATCTACGGCACAACCGACCCCAAAGGAGGGGCCTGTCACACCCTCTATCAGATCACCGATGATCCCCGTCTCAATCATCGGGCCACAGTCCTCGGCGGGGTGCTCCAGGAAGACTGCAGGGCAATCCTGCAGGACTTCTTCGCTCAGCAGCGCGCCTTGGGGAAGAAGTGACCCTGGTGCAGAGGCCGGTCACGTCACCGTAAATCTATTCTAGAAAGAATCTTGCGACGATTACTCCGCCGAGCTGATTTTCCATCTTCGGTCACTGGCAGGTGACGCCGCGGGCGGTTACACTCATCGATTCCCACAGTCCCGGAAAAGTTGCGGGACGGGTTGTCGTTGTGTCCATTTTCGTGATCGCGGACCATGCCGAATACTGAGAGTGCCAAGCGGGCCTTGCGGAAGATGAAGCGTCGTCAGGAACGGAACCGCGGCCAGCGGTCAGCCCTGAAGACGATTGTGAAGAAGGTCCGTGGGACGGCTGTCGGCGTCGCGGGGGCCGCTCCGAATGTGGAAGCGGCTGCCACCGTGCTGCAAACCGCGATCAAGAAGCTCGACCAGGCTGCCGACAAGCACCTGATCCACAAGAATAAAGCGGCTCGGCTGAAGAGCCGGCTCACTCGACTCATCAACAAGCAGAAGGCCGCTGCCGCCGCACCGGCTGCTCCCGCTCAATAGTTCGTTCAGTACGAACGCGATCGATCACGAAGCCGGGCGCTGTCTGCAACGCCCGGCTTCTGCATTTTGAATCTTCCCAGCCCGAAGCGGG
>JBGATC010000021.1:0-97012 GCA_044229335.1 Planctomycetaceae bacterium
ACTCACGCTTCTGAGACATCGCATCGATCACTTTCCAGGTCATCCAGCCGTCCCTTCCAAAAGGAACCGACAGACTGACCGAATGTGTTACCGATGTCTCCGAACAACTGTTACCGATGTCCCCGGTCTCTACACTGTGCCCATCGTCTTTGACCTCTTTGATGATCTAGGGGAGGACCAGACGACGGGTCGCGGGGACGCTCCGCGTCAGCGGAAGCCCCCGGAAACCGAGATTGCTGGCCCAATTCAACTGTGAGCCACTGCGTTCCCAGTTGCTCAGTAAAAAAGCGACGGGCAGGCGCGCCGCCAGCGTCACTCGCCGCGCAAGAAATGTTCGGTCTATTCACGCGGCATTTCTCGACGCATCCCACTGAGCCCATTGGGATTGACGGCCGAATGCTGCCGGCTATTCTCAACGCAGTTCGTTCTGCCACCCCTTAGTTCGGCGACAGAAGCTTGGCGTAATCTAGATCCTCGCTCGGTCAGTGTGTAGCGCCGGTGTATCGAGCGGTGGTGGGGACTCCGAGTTGCGGTTACCGTGCCACTGAAAGTGCAAACCCCCGGAGACTGCCGCCATGCCTACCCGCTGGGCCGTCATTCTCGCCGCCCTGGTCGGTACCGTTTCGTTCGCCGCCGATCCGCCGAAGTCAGCGGATCGGGCAGTGCGCATCGGTAGCCCAGGCGGCTGGACGCTCGACATCCGGAGTGACGGCTCCGCCGACCTGCGTGACGGTTCTGACCGAGCCAGGATCTATCCAGTGCCGGCCGGTACGTTCGATGTGGATGAGGTTCTGAATGCCCTCAATGCGCTGAAATTCGAGCCGAAGGCCGAGGGCCGCTATCGCACGCACTACTCATACTGGTTCCATTCCGAGTGGGCGAAGGCCCCGAAGAAAGAACCACCGACCCGGTATAGTCAGGACGAGGCGGTGGTGGTGCCACTCTTCGACAAGGCAGCGACGGCGGGGCGGGTGAAGGACAACCCGCACGGGAAGAAAGTGCTTGAAGGCGAGCCGTTCGCCCTGCCGCCGGAAGCGAAACTCAAGAACCTGTACACCCTCCACACACCGGGCGGGTGGTTGCTTGACATCCGCAACGACGGCTCAGCCGAGCTCGTGTTCGGGGCCGGTGGGCCCGACACTTGGCTGGCACCGGCCGGCACCTTCAAGCCGGAGGAGGTGCGGAAGGCGCTGGACGGGCTAGAATTCGACCCGAAGGGATCGGGTGGTTCGCACTTCGTCGTCTGGTACGAAGAGGATCGGAAAGCCCCCGACTGCCCGAAGGCCCGGTACACACGGGATGAGAAGGTGACGGTGTCGCTGTTCGAGAAGGCGTTGGAAGCATACAAGGGGAAGCCGGGGGGCCGGATGTTGGACCGATTCGGCCGGGATCGGCCACCGTTCGGTCTGAAGAAGTAGCCGCTGGCTGGTTGCAGCCAAGGATCGCCGAACCAGGCGCTGCACCTGACTCTGCCCGCATGTAGGTTTTTCGAGAGTCATAGCTCACCGAGCGGACCGGGCAAGTGAGCTTGGTCGTTATCCGCACTCGGGTTCCCTTAGTTCTAGCGTCGCTCACGCGTCAGCGATCACAAGGCCGCCATGAGGACCACCAAAGATCACGACGAGCGGATCGCGAACTTGACGTTCGCCTCAGTTTATCCGCACTACGTTGCGAAGGTTGAGAAGAAGGGCCGTACCGAAGCGGAGCTTCATGTCGTGATTTCATGGCTGACTGGCTTCAATGCAAAAGATCTGAAACGTCTGATTGAAAACAAAGCCACGTTTGAACAATTCTTTGCCGAGGCCACGGTCAACCCGCATGCGAGCTTGATCACCGGCACGATTTGCGGCTATCGAATTGAAGCCATTGAGACACCGTTGACCCAACAGGTCAGATACTTGGATAAACTCGTGGATGAGCTCGCGAAAGGACGCAAGCTGGAAAAGATTCTACGGTCTGCTTAGTTCGGAAATCCGCGGAGAGGCCGGGTGGCAGTACTCGTTTCAGTTCACAGGCGTGAATGTTCCACTGCTTCGCGGACGTAGTCGTGGAACATCAGACCGGCTCAAGTGCTCCACGGTTGACGGGTGGCCCAGCCAGTGGCTTTGAACAGGCTGGGTTGCGCAGCGACAAGATGCCGCACCATCGACAGGCGATGGGACGGATCGGTCCTGTTATCCAGCCCCGATCATGGTACACTGCGGCTCGCTGACTGAACGCAGACGCTGGCTGAAAAAGTAATGTCGACCCGATTCTGTCGACGGCACTGCGCTGCTTCATCTGACTTCGCCACTCCGCCGAATCGGCTGGGCCACCCTGCGAAGTCAATCCAATCCACTCCGAGACCCACCCAATCTTCCTGTGTAAGGGCCGAGTCAACATGCGGACGCTGATCCCGGCTGCGACAATTGCGGAGCGGGTGGCGGTGCTCGGGGCGGAGATCACCACGGCTTTTCAGGGGCGGCCGCTGACCGTGGTCGGTGTGTTGCATGGCAGCGTCGTGCTGGTGGCGGATTTGATTCGGCAGATTGCGATGCCGCATCAGCTGGGGTTTGTGCGGGCGTCGAGTTATCGCGGCGCGACGACGACCGGGAATGACTTGCGGATCGATCTCAGTCTGCTTCCCGATCTGGCCGGTCGCGATGTGCTGCTGGTGGATGACATCTTCGATACCGGCCGGACGCTGGCAGCTCTCGTCCAGGCGTTGCAGGCGCGCGGGGTCGAGCGGGTCGCCACGGCGGTGCTCTTGTGGAAGTCGAGCCGCACGACGGTTGCGTTGCGTCCGGATTACTTCGCGTTCGAGATTCCGGACGAGTTCGTCGTCGGTTACGGCCTCGATTACAACGGCGATCATCGGCATCTTTCGGAGATCGCGGTGCTGGAGCCGGGGGATTTGTGATCGGTGGGTGTCGACCCGATGTGCGGCCCCCCGTCATTGACGGGGGGCTAAATGGCGGGACGCGATGGGCGGAGCGGGGGTTGACATCACGAATGGGCAAATATATGTTGAAACAGGTATTGCGGGCCTACCCGTAACCTCCCGCGCTGCGCGGGACTTGCCGATGCTCACCCGCCTGACTGCCGCCCCCCTGAGGAACTCCCTGATGTTGGGTCGTCTCTGGTTCACCGGACAGTGGTTCTCCGGTCTGTTGTTGGCTGTCGGCCTGTTGACGATGGCGTCAACCCCCGCTGCTGCTCAAGACCCGCTCGACTGGCCCTACTGGCGCGGTCCCGAAATGAACGGGATCTCCCGCGAAAAGAATCTTCCCGACACGTGGTCGCCCGATGGCGAGAACCTCGTCTGGAAGAGCGAAGCCCTTGGCACGCGGTCCACGCCGATTGTGATGCGCGGCAAGCTCTACACGCTCGCCCGTCACAAACCGGCGACGCTCGAAGAAGCTGAGAAGGTGATCTGTGCGGACGCGGAAACAGGCGAGGTCCTCTGGGAACACATCTTCAACGTGTTCCTCTCCGATGTTCCCGATACGCGCGTGGCGTGGTCCAGCGTGGTGGGCGATCCGGAAACCGGAAATGTCTTCGCCCTGGGTGTCTGCGGGAATTTCTTCTGCCTGAATGGTGAGACCGGAAAGCCGGTGTGGGATCGTTCCCTCAGCGAAGAGTTCGGCCTGCTGACCACGTACGGTGGCCGCACCAACTTCCCGATCCTTCACGAAAACCTGGTCATCATCAGCGGCGTGATCATCGGCTGGGGGGAGATGGCCCGGCCGGCTCATCGCATCCTCGCCTTCGACAAGCGGAACGGCCAATGCGTCTGGTTCCAGTCGACGCGGCCGCTCCCCGAAGACACGACTTACAGCAGCCCTGTGCTGGCCACAATCGGCGGCCAGACCCACCTGATGCTCGGCACGGGTGACGGCAGCGTCTATTCCTTCCAGCCCCGCACGGGCAAGGTGATCTGGAACTACGATGTCTCACTCCGTGGGTTGAACACCCCGCCGGTCGTCATCGGCAGCACGGTCATCTGCGGGCACAGTGAAGAGAATCTCGATTCCACGAAGATGGGTGCCTTGTTCGCCATCGATGGTTCCAAGTCGGGCAATATCACCAAGACGGGTGAGCTCTGGCGGACCACGGAAGAGTTCATCGGCAAGACCCAGCCGATCGTTGTCGGTGACCGGATCTACTCGATCGACGACAGCGGCAACTTCTTCATCAACGATCTAAAGACCGGCGAGATTGTCGGCAAGCAGAAGCTCGGCACGATGGGCCGCGGCAGCCCGGTGTATGCCGATGGAAAGTTCTACTGCGTCGACGCCACCGGTCGCTGGTCGATCTTCGAGGCCGATGAAGCGAAGGGTCTCAAGAAGGTCCATCAACTGCGGCTGGATGCCGAAGTGAACGGTTCACCGATCATCTCGCATGGCCGGATCTACCTGCCGACGGATGAAGCGATGTACTGCATCGGCAAGAAGGACGTGAAACCGTCCGCTGATCCGATTCCGAAGACGGAGATCGAAACCCCGGCCGATGCCGATCGGAAGCCGGCTCAGGCCTTGCTCGTGCCGGCCGAAACGCTGATGAAACCCGGCAAATCCCTGAAGTACCAGGTCTTCCTGTACAACGCGAACGGGCGGTATCTGGGTGTTGCCCCGGCCGATCAGGTGAAGTACTCGGTCGCTGGCAAAGGGGACGTCAAAGGGGGGAACTATACGGTTCCCGAAGGTCCCGAGCATCATGCGTCAATCGTCACGGCGGAAGTCAACGGGATCACGGCGACGGCCCGAGTCCGCGTCGTTCCGGACTTCCCGTGGTCGTTCACCTTTGATGATGGCGTGGTTCCGATCACCGGAGTGGGCCTGCGCTATCGGCACATCGGTCTCGACTTCGATCTCTACCAGAAGTTGAAGGCCGAGAATCGGCTCGCGGCTCGCTGCTACCTGTATCTGGCGACGCGGTTTACCAACGTCCCCGCCCCGCTGGCCAAGTTCGACGACACCACCCCGGCGCAAGATTGGACGAGCTTCAAGCGGTATCTCGGTTTGCTCGAACAGTTGACCAATCAGGACGAAGCGAAGGCGGCCCTCGATCCGGCGTTGAAGCTGCTGCAGGATGAACAAGTCATCGCCAAGTGGGAATGGACCGGCGCGGCTCCCATCGGCACGCAGTTGCAGGTGACGAAGGGTCCGCGGAAGGTGACCGGGAACGGGGTGCTCTGCAAGATTTCCACCATTCCGAAGGGGACCCGCAGCCAGGGTTGGCTCGGACATCCCGACTCGGCGAACTACGAGATTCAAGCCGACTTCTTCCCCGAAGAAGTCCCCGTGGCGGCGGCGGCGGACAAGAACGCCAAGCTGGCCGATGTCGGGCTGATCTGTCAGCGGTACCGCTTCGACATGCAGGGGCCGGGTCAGAAGCTGAAGTTGTACTCCTGGATTCCTCACGATCAGAAGTACCACGACCAGCCGTACGAGTGGACGGCCAATGCCTGGTACACACTGAAGTTCCGCGTCACGATGACGAAGAAGGACGGCGAAGATGCAGCCCTGCTGCAGGGGAAAGTCTGGAAGCGCGACGAAGCAGAACCGAAAGACTGGTCGGTCGAGTGGACCGACAGCCCGCCGAATACCCACGGCAGCCCCGGTCTGTTCGGCAACGCCGGGAACGCGGAAATCTTCATCGATAATCTCAAAGTGACGCCGCTGAATTAGTGGTAGGTCCGTTGTCAGTGGTCAGTGGTCCGTTGCAAAGACGGGGCATTTCGTAACAACTGACTACGGACAACTGACCACGGACAACGATCAAACTCACCCCGTCCCATCGGACGGAAATTCACCAAGGATCTGCCATGTTGCGCTGGATCACGATTTCGACACTGCTGCTGACAACCGGGACAGCTTTCGCTCAAGCCAAGTTCGACCCGACTGCGGAGGCGCTCAAGCACATCGCCACGCTGAAGGTTGGCAAAGGGGACTGGCCAAGCTGGGGCGGCACGCCCTATCGGAACAACACACCGGGTTGCAAGAACATCCCCACCGAGTGGGACCTCGACTCGGGCGAGAACATCCTCTGGGCCGCGTCGCTGGGGTCACAAACCTACGGCAATCCAGTCGTGGCGAACGGCAAGGTCTACGTCGGCACGAACAACAACTTTGGCTACCTCAAGCGATATCCGAAGAACATCGATCTCGGTGCCCTTGTGTGCTTCGAAGAGAAGACCGGCAAGTTCCTCTGGCAGGCTTCCAGCCCGAAGCTCCCATCCGGTCGCGTGCATGACTGGCCACAGCAGGGGATCTGCTCGACCGTCTATTGCGAAGACCAGCGGATGTGGTACGTCACTAGCCGCGGCGAAGTGATGTGCCTCGATGTCGAAGGCTTCCACGACGGGGTCAACAACGGTCCGTTCAAGGCCGAAACGAATGAGAACAAAGACGAAGCCGACATCATCTGGCGGTTCGACATGATGACCGAACTCGGCGTGTCGCAGCACAACATGTGCAGCTGCTCGGTCACCGCCTGGGGCGACTGGCTGTTCGTCGATACCGGGAACGGCGTCGATGAATCGCACATCAACATCCCCGCTCCCAAGGCACCCAGCCACGTCTGCATGGACAAGAACACCGGCAAGGTCCTCTGGACCGATGGCAGCCCGGGAACGAACGTCCTCCACGGGCAATGGTCGTCACCCGTCTGCTTCGAGACCAACGGCCAGAAGCAGGTTGCGTACGGTTCAGGCGATGGCTGGATCTACAGCTTCGACCCCGCGGGTGATGGCAAGGGGGGACCGAAACTCCTGTGGAAGTTCGACGGCAACCCGAAGGAATCGATCTACCTCCTGGGCGGTCGGGCCACGCGGAATCACTTCATCGGGACGCCCGTCTTCTACGATGGCAATGTCTACGCGGCCGTGGGTGAAGACCCCGAGCACGGCGAAGGGATCGGCCATCTCTACTGCCTCGATCCGAATCGTCGCGGCGACATCAGCCTCGAGCTGGCGTTCGATAAAGACGGCAAACCGATGGCACACAAGCGGCTGCAGGCCGTCGATACCAAGAAGGGGGAAGAAGCCCGCCCGAATCCCAACTCCGGCGTGATCTGGCATTACGACAGCTTCGATGCTGATGGCGATGGCAAGATCAAGTTCGAAGAGACGATGCACCGCACGATCGGCAGCGTGGCGATCAAGGATGACATCCTCGTCGTCGCGGACTTCAGTGGACTGGTCCACTGCCTCGATGCCAAGAAGCTCAGCTCGGCCGGTAAACCCAAGGTCTACTGGACCCACGACATGTTCGCCGCGTCGTGGGGTTCACCCCTCATCGTCGATGGCAAGGTTTACATCGGCGACGAAGATGGCGATATCTCGATCTTCGAGCTGTCGACCAAGAAGAACCTGATCAACGAAGTCAACATGATCAACTCGATTTACTCGACCCCGGTGGCCGCGAACGACACGCTGTTCATCTCGAATAAGTCGACGATTTTCGCGATCAAGCAGGGTGCCAAGCTCAAGGGGGGCTTCAAGGCCAGCCCCCAATCCAACTCAGGCGACTCGGAGTGATCGCCCTGAACCGCTGCTGAAACCGACGACCTGCCGTTTTGTAAGATTCGGCAGGTCGTCTGCGCCTCGACGCTGCTGTCCCACCGCTCTCATTGTCCGAGTTCGATCCATGGACGATCCTCTCGCGCCATTCGATTACGACCCGCGGACGCGGGTTGTGTTTGGTGCGGGCGTTGTCGACCGGTTGGGTGCACTCGTGCAGGAATACGGGGGCCGCACGGTTCTCGTCGTGACCGATCCTGGGATCGAACGGGCCGGGCATACCGGACACTGTCTGGCCAGTCTCGCGGCAGCGGGTTTGAAGTCGATCGTCTTTGCGGATGTGCAACCGAACCCGACGACGGAAGACGTCGATCGCGGACTCGCCATCGCCCAACGTGAGCAGATTGATTTCCTCGTTGCGGTCGGCGGCGGGAGTGCGATGGACTGCGCCAAGGGGATCAATTTCCTCTACTCCAATGGCGGGTCGATGCATGATTACTGGGGCGTCGGCAAGGCCACCAAGCCGATGCTGCCCCTGATCGCGGTTCCCACGACCGCGGGGACCGGCAGTGAGGCCCAGTCGTTCGCCCTGATCGCCGACGCAACCACACATCGCAAGATGGCCTGCGGCGACAAAAAAGCCGCCTGCCGCGTCGCGCTGCTCGATCCCGCGCTCACCGTCAGCATGCCGGCTGGTGTGACGGCGGCGACGGGGATCGACGCGATCAGCCATGCGCTCGAGTCGCACGTCACTACGAAGCGGAATCCCCTGTCGCAGGTTTACAGTCGTCGCGCCTGGCGGTTACTGGCCGATAGCTTTCCGGCCGTGCTCGAAGATCCGACGAGTCTCGCTGCCCGGGGAGGGATGCTGCTCGGCGCTCATCTGGCCGGAGCAGCGATCGAGAATTCGATGCTGGGGGCGACCCATGCCCTCGCGAATCCTCTCACCGCTCATTTCGACATCACGCATGGGCTGGCGATCGGGCTGATGCTGCCGCACGTCATCCGTTACAACGCTGCGGTCGTGGGCCCGTTGTATGGTCGCCTCGCCGCTGATATCGGGCTGTGCGCTGCGGACGATCCCGCTGCGAGTGGATTGCTGGCCGATCGCCTCACGAAGTGGGTGCAGGCAGCGGGTTGTCCGACCACGCTGCCGGAATGCGGAGTGACGAGCGATCGGCTCCCGCAACTGGCGGCCGATGCTGCAGTACAATGGACAGGAACGTTTAATCCACGCCCGGTTGATGCCGACAGTCTGGAGGAGATGTACCGATGCGCGTTCGCCCCCAAGCTCTGACGGTCTGCGGTCTGCTCGTATGCCTGGGAACCTTCACTGCCACTGCGGCCGAGTGGAAAGTTCCCGACGAAGACAGTTGGGCCAGCTTCCGTCACACACCGGCTCTCACAGGTGTGACAACGGCGAAGCTGCCGGAGAAGCTGGAACTCCTGTGGCAAGTGGAACTCGGCGACCAGATTGTCGCGACCGCGGCGATCGTCGGCGAGCATGTGTATGTTCCCTGCCTGTCGGGTGAACTCGTTTGTCTCTCGAAAGCGACCGGACAACGCGTCTGGACTTACAAGACCGTCGAAAAGGTCGAACCGAACACGTTCGCCCCGGGCTTCAAGTCGTCCCCAACCGTCACGGCCGATGCGGTCTACCTGGGCGATGAAGATGGCGTGATGCACGCCATCGATCGTCGCAAAGGGACGAAGCTCTGGACGTTTCAGACCGATGGCGAGATTTTCAGTTCGGCAGCGATCGTCAACGGCCGCGTGATCTTTGGGTCTTATGATAATCACCTCTACGCGCTGAAGATCGCGGATGGCACGCTCGCCTGGAAGTACCAGACGGACGGTTACGTGCACTGTGCCCCGGCGATCGCGGGGAAGTACACGTTTATCGCCGGTTGCGATGAGCACCTGCGGATCATCGATATTGATACCGGCAAACTGCACGCCGACTTTCCGCTCCAAACGTATCTGATTGCGTCGCCTGCCGTCATCGACCGGCATCTGTATGTTGGCACGTATGCGAGTGAAGTCGTCGCGGTCGACTGGCAGGCGTTGAAAGTCGAGTGGCGGTACAAGACCGGCGATGCCGAGTTCCCGTTCCATTCTTCGGCAGCGGTCACGAACGACCTGATTGTGGTGGGCGGTCGCGACAAACAGGTCCACGCGATCCGTCGGGCCACGGGTGAACGGGCCTGGACCTTTACCACGCGGGCCAAGATCGACAGCTCGCCCGCAATCGTCGGTGACCGGGTCTTCATCGGTTCGAACGACGGGAACCTGTATGAACTGGGTCTCGCCGACGGCAAAGAACGCTGGAAGTTCCCCGCGGGCAAGGCGATCTCCGCGGGACCAGCGATCGGTGAAGGGGTCCTCGTCGTCGGCAGCGAATCCCGCGACGGCAAAGTCTATTGCTTCGGTAAAAAGTAGTAACTCGTTTGCTTACCATCATGACGCCGCGGTCAACGCTTGCGTCTTCGCGATGGGCCTGATGAGATCGTCGATTGGAGTCTTCCCCGTCATGGAATGAGACCTCGACCATGCGCCTCTGTCTGCTCACCTGGCTCTGCCTTATTGTGACCGCGACCGGGTTCGCGGAGACCTGGCCCCAACTTCCGGAGAAAGACGGGACGATCGAGATCCCGGTTCAGGAGTGGCCGCTGAAGCCGGGACCGCGGACGGTGCGGGTCACGGTCCGTTATCCGCAGGGGAAGCTGAGCGCGGTGCAGGCTTCGACCGGCGTGATGCTCACACTGCACAACTGGGGCGGGACCGATTGTGTCGGCACGGCAGCCCCGCAGGTCCTGGCCGAGCGTTACAACGTGATCGCGCTCTGCGTGAACTACCTGCAGAGCGGTGCTGAGGAAGGCGTGAAAGGCCCCGAACCCTACGACTTCGGCTATCTGCAGGCGCTCGATGCCTTGCGGGCGTTATGGCTCGTCGAATTCCACCTCGAGGAAGCCCGCACGCCATGGGCCAGCGGACGGATCTTCGTGACCGGCGGTTCGGGTGGCGGAAATGTCTCGTTGATGGCCAACAAGCTCGCTCCGCGGACCTTCGCCATGGTGATCGACATGTGCGGGATGGTGCGGCTCAGTGATGACATCGCCTTCAACGAACCCGGCGGCAGCAGTCTGAATGCTCGATACGTCCGCGATCCGAACAGTCCGTTCCATCTGTCGGTCGATATGCAGGCCCTGCGCGAAACGAGTCGGCTGGAACATCTCCAGGCTTGGAAAGCCCAAGGCGGGACGGCGAAGCTGATCATCGTCCATGGCGAAGAGGACGCCACCTGTCCCTATGCCGATGCCGTGACGCTCGCAGCGAATGCCCAAACCGCGGGACTTAATGTTGTTCCCCATTGGGTGAAGAAATCTGAACTCGATGGGAAAGTCTTCACCAGTGCGGGGCATCCGCTGGGTAATCGAACCGAGATCGTCGAGGCCGTCGCGGGCCAGTGGCTCAAGGCCGACAGTCCGCAGGCGGTAGTCCGGAACGGTCGGTCCGATTTCGCGCGCAAGGAAGTCATCACCTATGCGACCCCGAACGGCCGCTGGGAGATCGATTACGCCGCGGGCTATCCCATCGGTCGATTCGTTCCCGTCGGGAAATGATCCCTTAAACGCTTGCGTCTTCGCGATGTTCTTCTGGGGACGTCGCGAAGACGCAAGCGAAACACCTGAGCCGTGTAAAGTCTGGGGATCGGTTCACTCAGCGCTGGCGGATGTGGGTCTGGTACAGGATAAAGATCACCGGCCCGCCCAGCAGGATCGTCGAGACGAACGGAAAGAAACTCGGCGTGAAATTCTTCCAGACCGCATCCCACAGCACCCACGTATCGAGGTTCGCGAGAACCACGAACGTCATACAGCACATGACGATGCCGAGATTGCGGCGTTCCAGTTTCTCCGCGTCGGTCATCTTCCCCACAGGTTTGGCCGGAGCGACCTTCGCCGCGACTTTCGCTGCCACGCCCTTTTTGGGCGCAGGGGCCGCGGTTTCTTTGCGCATCCCGGCAGCGTAGTAGCGGTCGATGTTCTCCTTGATCGCCGTGGGACTGGCGATCACCGCCCGCATCGGCACCCCAAATCGCAGGCGGACCTCCTCTTCCAGTTCCATCCCCGGCTCGTCCGAACAGGCGACGAGGACATGCTGTTCCTGGACGAACATCGGCAGGCAGGTGAAACGTCGGACGACGGTTTTCGGCAGGCCATCGAGTGCGGCTTCTTCGGGCACCATCTCCCCGAGGTCGACGTAGGCCATCCCCAGCTCGTTGGCATAGGCCCGCGTCGCCTGTTCGCGGTCAGCGTATTTGAGTTGGACCACGGCATCGCGGACCGAAAGTCCGGAACGTTCTGCGTGGTTCTTCGCTTCATTCGCCTGCGACGACGAGAGGACTCCTTCATCCTGCAGAAAAGCCGTCAGCGGTTTGCGACCGGTCTTCGCATCCCGTTCTTCGACGACGCGCCCGAGGCTGCGATCATAGTCCGCTTTCGCCTCGACATCGGTCAGGCACAACATCGCCTTGGCGAGTTCGTTGAGCAGTGCCTGCGACTCATCGGAGTACTGCCCGGTCGCATACTTACGGACGTGTCCGTTGAGCTTCTTGTAGTTCTTGCGAACCTTCTCCGGATCGTCTTCGAACTGCACGAGCCGCAGCAGGGCGTAATGATCGGGCGGGCGGGGACCTTCAGGGATTCCCAGCCATTCCTTGTAGACATCGAGCGCCACGGCGAACACCTTGCGAGGAGATCAGGGGACGCTGTCCAGAACCGGGACAGCATCCCAATCGTGCCACACGTCGGTGAAGATGTCGAGTGTCGGGACGTGCTGCATCGGCGATCCGGTGATCGGGTGCAGTCAGTCATTGGATGTGGTCAGTTTGTTCCCGTACGGCACCGTTCAGCCCCGGAGGGGCGGCAGAGCCGTAGCCCCGGCCGTGAGGCCGGGGGTTTGTATTCCAAATTCACACCAGCCCCAGCGGGGCGACAGAGATGCGAACGTGAGTGTCCCACCGAATTTCTGTCGCCCCTCCGGGGCTGCGACATCGCAGGACATCGTGATCCCCGGCCTCACGGCCGGGGCTACCACTCTGTCGTCCCTCCGGGACTGAGCAGAGTCGGACACTCAACGATCGTTCTCCCCACCAATGACCGACGGCACCCTCGGCGATCCGGTGGTGAAAGCCGAGAGGCACGGGATGCTTCCGCAGCCCGTGCCTCTCGATTGCTGTGAACTTGACCGTTGGCTGAAGTGAACGCTACTCGACCTGGTAACTCGAAGCGAGCGTTTCGAAGGCGTCGACGTTTTGTTCTGTCAGCCCGGAATCGCGGACGATCTCGGCCTGGGCCACCCGGTTGCTCGTCAGTTCCTTGGCTTCCGCGTGAATCCGGCCGTTCGCATCGTAACTGTACGTCACCTGCACCGGTGAACCCGCGGGAAGGTTCGGGGGCAGGTTCACGATCCGGAAGTCGCCGATCTGCGTACAAGCATCCGGATCGGTGGCATCCCCTTCCAGAATGTAAACGTGGATCGTCTGCTGGTTGGGCGAATTCGTGACGAACCGCTGCGAGATACTGCAGGGGACAGCCGAGTTCTTCTCGATCATGATGTGGTTGATCTTCCGCGACCGATTCGATGGATCGGAGACCTTCACCCCCAGTGAATGGGAGTTGACATCCGATGTCGAAACCGCCTTCAGCCGGTTGATCACCGCCTGGGCAACCTTGGAAGAACCGCGGTTTTCGCGGGCTTCCAGAATCGCGGCGTGGATCGCGGCTCCCTGGGCGACCGCTTCTTCCGGCCGCAACTCGCGGGACGGCGTGCGACGGCAGACTTCCGCCAGCATTTTCTCGACCGCGGGCATGTACGTCGAACCGCCCACCAGCACGACTTCATTCAGCGATGACGGATCGACCTTCGCCTGCTGAATCACCAGTTCCGTCGTATCGCGGGTGCGCTGGAGCAAATCGCTCGTCATCCGCTCGAAATCATTCCGCGTCAGTGCCAGCGTGAGAGTTTTCCCCTGGTGGTACACGCTGAGTGGGACTTGCGACTGGTTACTGAGTTTCCGCTTGGCACCTTCGCATTCCAGGGTGAAGTTGCGGATCGACTCGGCGTCGCTGCGCGGGTCTTCGCCGAATTTGCGGAGGAACTGTTCGGCCACGTGATCGACGATCCGCTTCGTCCAGTCGATCCCGCCGAGCATCACGTCGCCATCGGTCGCGAGCACGCGGAACTGCGTGGGCGTGTACCGCACGACGGTGACGTCGAACGTCCCCCCGCCGAGGTCGTACACGAGGATGGTTTTCGCATCCTGCTTGAGGTCGGTCCGGCCAAGTTCGCCTTTCATCCAGGCGTAAGCCAGCGTGGCGGCAGTCGGTTCGTTGATGATGTCGACGACATTAAGACCGGCGATACGGCCGGCGTCCTGCGTCGCTTTGCGGCGGACATCGTTGAAGTAGTACGGGACGGTAATGACCGCATTCGCGATCGGCCCGATGGTCTTCTCGGCGTCCTGCTTCATCTTCTTGATGATCAGGGCCGAGACGAATTCGGCGGTCAGCTTCTTGTTCTGGAAGACGACGAAGAAGTTCTTGTTCCCCATCTGCCGCTTGACGGCTTCGACGATGTGGTCAGGCGTCTCCTGTGTGGTCCGTTCGAAGGTCGGCCCGACCACAACGCTGCCGTCGTCGCCGAGGAGCACCACCGAGGGCGTAATGTTCCGTCCGTCAGCGTTGGGCAGCGAGACGGGTTGCCCATCGGCGCTCAACTGAGCAATCGCGGAGTACGTCGTACCGAGGTCGATACCAACCGTCTGACCATCGAGGAATTTCATTGCTCAGCGACTCTCTGGAACAGGAACTGTGGCCCGACTGCCCGGAGAGCGATGACCCGGACGAAGATCTGCATCAGACCGACCGGGCGCATTCTGACGGGGGAGCGCAGGGGAAATCAAGGACTGAAGGGCATTCTTGAAGCGAGATTCACGGAGGCGCGGTGCAGACGGAACATGCGGTGTCGGCCTCACAACACCGATTCGCTGCGAGTCTGCCCGGGATCATCTGATCTGCAAGTCCCAAACCGAGGAAATATGCAGGCCAAACCGGGAAAATATGGTGGGAGTCAACGTCACCGGGAAGGCCAAGAAGAGGGTCGCTTTCGCCGGGCGCGTTGTCCTCGTAGAATTTTGGCGACGTGATATTCTGTCCCTTACCACCCGATCGACCCGACTCGAAGGACGATTGTATGCCCCTGTCGATGACGCGACGCGACGCTCTCCGCTGGTCCGCCCTGGCCGCTGCTGCGGCGGTCTTTCCCCGCTCACTCGTCGCCCAGCCGGCGAAGCCGTTGCTCTTCGACATCTCGCTCGCACAGTGGTCGCTGCACAAGGCGTTCTTCGCCAAGCAGGCCGATCCGCTCGACTTCGCGAAGATCTCGAAGGAACAGTACGGCATCTCCGCGGTCGAGTACGTCAACCAATTCTATAAGGACAAGAAGAGGGACGACGCGACCCTGAAGGACCTCAAGCAGCGGGCCGACGACAACGGCGTGAAGAGCGTCCTCATCATGGTCGATGGCGAAGGGGCCCTCGGCGACGCGGACGAAAAGAAGCGTCAAACCGCGGTCGAGAACCACTACCGCTGGGTCGAATGGGCGAAGTTCCTTGGCTGTCACTCGATTCGTGTGAATGCCCAGAGCAGCGGCAGCTATTGGGAGCAGGTGGCCCGCGCCGCCGACGGCTTGCGGAAGCTCAGCGAGTTCGCGGCGACGCACGGCATCAGCGTGATTGTCGAGAATCACGGCGGACTGTCATCGAACGGGGCCTGGCTCGCCGAAGTGATGCGGAAAGCCGATCACCCAGGCTGCGGCACGCTACCCGACTTCGGCAACTTCCGCGTCGCGGGACCGAAGATCGCCTACGACCGTTACCAGGGAGTCGCTGACCTGATGCCGTTCGCCAAGGGGGTCTCCGCGAAGACCCACGACTTCGACGACGCGGGCAACGAAATCCATACCGACTACCGAAAGATGATTCCCATCGTCCTCTCCTTCGGCTATCGCGGCTACATCGGCATCGAGTACGAAGGGAGCAAGCTCAGCGAAGCCGACGGCATCAAGGCGACCAAGAAGCTGCTCGAAACCGTCCGGGCGGAATTGTCGTAAGGCGGATGCTTGATAGACCACGAGGATCGGGCGACATGACGACGATCGTCCTGCAGACCGAACATGCGACCGACGTGTCGATTCCGACGGGGATCGACACGCTGGCGCAGTTTCGTCGGTGGGCGTATTCTTCCCGGTTCCCTACCGAGGGACGAATCGACTACGTCAACGGTTCGATCGAGGTCGACATGTCACCCGAAGACCTGTTCCTCCATAACTTCCCCAAGACCGAGTTGACGGCTGTGCTGCATCAATGGGTCAAGGAGAAGCGACTCGGATGGGTCTTCAGCGACCGCAGCCGCGTCACTTGTGCCAAAGCCCAATTGTCAGTCGAACCCGACGTCTGTTTCGTGTCGCAGACCGCGGTGACGAATGGACGGGTGAAGTTCCGTCCCGCGCGGACGGGCGGTCCTGAGGGAACGATCGAAATTGTCGGTCCGCCCGATATCGCGGTCGAGTTCGTGAGCGATTCGTCCGTGCGCAAGGATACGGTCTTGTTGCCGGAGCGGTACTTCGCAGCGGGAGTTGCTGAATACTGGTTGATCGACGCCCGCGGACGATCACTGCGATTCGACCTCTTCGTCCGCGGTGATGCGAAGTTTGAATTGGCAGAGTCGACGCTGGATGGATTCCGTCCCTCCCAGGCAGTGCATGCCGAGTTGAGGCTCACACGGAAGCGCATCCGTCGTCCTATGTGGGACTACACACTCGAAATGCGACCGCTCACGATCATGTGAGCGTCATGAAAGTTCTTCAACGATCGGCACGCCTGCGGGCCTGCCCCAATTAAGGTCACTGAGAATGATGCGTCCGGGTTGCTTGCTGAGTTTATTCCTCGTCGCGACATGTGTGTCAGCGACTGCGGCTGATGTCGATACGTCGCCTCTGCCGCTCAAGCCAGTCCTTGCCTTCCCCGAATTGAAGTTCACAGGCTGGGAGCCGGACAACAACGGCAAGCCAAGTCCGTTGCGGCCGATTCTCCTCACGCATGCGGGCGATGGTTCGAACCGGATCTTCGTCCCGCAGCAGCAGGGACAGGTCCATGTCTTCAAGGCGGGCGATACGGCGACGAAAGTCTTCCTCGACCTCTCGAAGAAGGTCCTCTACAAGGACAATGAAAACGAGCAGGGTCTGCTCGGACTGGCGTTCCATCCAAAGTTCAAAGAGAACGGCCAGTTCTTCATTTTCTACTCGACGAAAGAGCCGCTGCTGACGACGGTGGTGTCGCGGTTCACGGTCTCGAAGACCGATCCGAACGTCGCTGATCCAGCTTCGGAAGTCGAGCTGTACCGCATCACGCATCCCTTCTGGAATCATAAAGGGGGCACGATCTGCTTTGGGCCGGATGGTTATCTCTACATCGCGCTGGGTGATGGCGGGGCGGGCAACGATCCACTCAACAACGCTCAGAACCTGCAGTCGCAGCTCGGCAAGATTCTGCGGATCGATGTCGACAAGAAGGGGACCGACACGGCCTATGGGATTCCGCAGGACAACCCCTACGTGAATGTCATCGCTGCCGGGGGAAAGCAGGCCATCACCAAGCCCGAGATTTACGCCTCCGGTCTGCGCAACGTCTGGCGGATGTCCTTTGATCGGCAGACGGGCGTCCTCTGGGCGGCGGATGTCGGCCAGAACGTCTGGGAAGAGATCAACCTCATCGAAAAGGGTGGCAACTACGGCTGGAATCTCCGCGAAGGGAAGCACGTCTTCGCACCGAACGGAGCGGGCGTGATTTCCGGCGTGATCGACCCGATCTGGGAATACCACCACGATATCGGCAAGTCGATCACCGGCGGTCATGTCTACCGTGGCAAGCAGGTTCCGGAACTCGCCGGGCACTATCTCTATGCTGACTACGTCAGCGGGAAGATCTGGGCGCTCAAGTACGATCCAGCGTCGAAGACCGTCGTCGCCAACCGTACGATCGGCTACGAAGGGGCGGCGATGCCTGTCATCAGCTTCGGCGAAGATGAAGCGGGCGAGGTCTACTTCATGGTCGTCAGCGCAACCGGCCAGGGCATCTACAAATTCGCCAAGAAGTAAATTCGAAATCCCCGGAAGCCCACGGAATGCTTTCCGTGGGCTTCTTTTGGAGTTCCACCCATGTCTCGACGTTCGTTGTTGTTCAGCACGCTGGCTGGCGTGCTCGTTTCACTGTTCGCAATCACCACCGCAGGACCCCGCATGATGGCCGCTGACGCGCCCGCCTCGAAGCCCCTCGTTCATAACGTCTACTTCTCGCTGAAAGACCCAACACCCGAGAAGATCCAGGCGCTCAACGCAGCCTGTCACAAGTACCTGGATGGGCACGATGGTCTCCTGTACTTTGGGGCTGGCCCGCTGGTCGAGGAACTCGCACGGCCGGTTAACCAGCGCGACTTCCACATCTGTCTGTGTGTCGTCTTCAAGGACAAAGCGTCCCACGACCAGTACCAGACGCATCCGCGGCATCTGCAGTTCATCGCCGAGAACAAAGAGACGTGGGCGACCGTTCGCGTCTTCGACAGTTGGGGAAAGTAGACGATTGTCATTAGCTTGTAGGGTGGAACGATTCTTCGAGTTCCACCTTCTTCTTTCGCAAGATGGTGGGTCTCGCGAAGACGCTCGGCCCACCCTACAAGAGTTCCCCATGCCTGGCTTTCAGCTTGCGAATCCCTATGAGCCAGCCGGCGATCAGCCTGCCGCGATCGCCGCGCTGGTGCGTGGGTTGCAGGAAGGGAAACGCGATCAGGTCCTGCTCGGCGTGACCGGCTCGGGTAAGACGTTCACGATGGCGAACGTCATCGCGCAGTTGCAGCGGCCGGCGCTTGTTCTCTCGCACAACAAAACGCTCGCGGCCCAGCTTTATGGCGAGTTCCGCGAGTTCTTCCCGAATAACGCCGTCAGCTACTTCGTCAGCTACTACGACTACTACCAGCCCGAGGCGTACATCCCACAACGGGATATCTACATCGAAAAAGACGCGTCGATCAACGAAGAGATCGACCGTCTGCGGCTCTCCGCAACGAGCGCACTCGTCAGCCGTCGTGATGTGGTCGTTGTCGCGTCGGTCAGTTGCATCTACGGTCTCGGTTCGCCCAAGGACTATCTCGAAGCGATGGTCCCACTCACCGTCGGCGAAGAAGTCGACCGCGACGAATTTCTCCGCAAGCTCTGCGACATCCAGTATACACGGAACGACTTTCAACCCACGCGGGCCCATTTCCGCGTACGGGGCGATGTGGTCGAGGTCTGGCCCGCTTACGAGGAGTTCGCGTATCGCGTTGAGTTCTGGGGTGATGAAGTCGAGAAGCTGACGATCATCAACCCGACCACCGGTGAAGCCCTTCGTTCACTCACAGAGATCTACGTCTATCCCGCCAAGCATTACGTCCTCCCGGAAGACCGCATTCAGGATGCGTGCACCGAGATCGAACGCGAGCTGAACGAACAGCTCGAACGCTTCCGGAAAGAAGGCAAGCTGCTCGAAGCCCAGCGGTTGAATGCCCGCACGCGGCACGATCTGGAACTGCTCCGCGAGATCGGGTTCTGCCCGGGGATCGAGAACTACAGCCGGGCGCTGTCGGGCCGTCCGCCGGGTGAGCCGCCGTATACGCTGCTCGACTTCTTCCCGGACGATTCGCTGGTCTTCATCGATGAATCCCACGTCACGGTCCCGCAGATTCGGGCGATGTACGCTGGGGATCGGTCACGCAAAACGACACTCGTCGAGCACGGCTTCCGGCTGCCGATGGCGCTCGATAACCGTCCGCTCCGTTTCGAGGAATGGAACACTCGCCGCAAGCAGACCATCTTCGTCTCTGCGACGCCCGACGAATGGGAACTGGAACAATCGCAGGGCGAAGTCGTTCAACAGGTCATCCGTCCGACTGGCCTGGTCGATCCGGTCATCCGCATTCATCCCGCGCGGGGGCAGGTGCCGCATCTGATCGACCAGATCCGTCAACGGGCTGCCCGTGGCGAACGTGTGCTGGTCACCACCCTCACCAAGCGGCTGGCCGAAGACCTCACAACGTACCTGCGTGAAGAGGCGATCCGTTGTGCGTGGATGCACAGCGAGCTCGATGCGTTCGCCCGTGTTGAAGTGCTGCGGGAACTGCGTGAAAACAAGTACGACGCGGTGATCGGTGTGAATCTGCTGCGGGAAGGGCTCGACCTGCCGGAAGTCTCGCTGGTGGCGATTCTCGATGCCGACAAGGAAGGCTTCCTCCGCAGTGCAACAAGTCTGATCCAGACGATTGGCCGCTCCGCCCGCAACGTGAATGCGGAGGTCGTACTCTATGCCGACACCGTCACCAACAGCATGCAGCAGGCGATCAACGAGACCGAACGCCGTCGGGAACTGCAGCTGGCCTATAACAAAGAACACGGCATCACCCCCGAAACGATCAAGAAGGCGATCCGCCGCGGGATTGAAGAAGAAGCCGAGGCCCAGCGGATTGTCCGGACCGCAGCGGGCGTCGCCGATGAAACGCAGTTCGTCACGCGTGAATATCTGCAGGAACTCGAACAGGAGATGCTGCAGGCGGCCGAGGCCCTCGAGTTCGAGCGGGCCGCCCAGCTCCGCGACCGTATCGTGCAGTTGCAACAACAGGTCGGCCAGGAAGTGAAAGTCGAACCGGTCAGCGACGCCTTTCCCGGCAGCAAGCCGGTCAAAGGTCGCCGCGGAGCACAACGCGGCAAACGCGGGGGTGGCGGTGCCGTCCCAAAACCTCGTAAGAAACCGTAATGCAGCTTACTCAGCCCGCAGCGCGAGCGCCGGGTTCTTTGTCTTCATCGTCTCATGAGGATGAGTAACAGAACCCGTCGCTCGCGCTGCGGTATGAGATACGATCCAATCACGTAGTCCGGTGGTTCGACTTGCGGGGCTGCAGCGTCCCGCGGAGAATACCCCGACGTGACCTGACACAAACCCCGTAACGCAACTCTGAGGATCGCGCAATGCGTCGATGGACATGGACTCTGCTCGCTGGCCTGCTGTGCCTGCCGAATTTTGTGATGGCTGCGGAACCATCCAAAGCCGCCCTCTCCGCTGCAGAAGCGGATGCTGACTTCCCCTACCAGGGCGAATACTCCGGCGAGATCACCCAGGACGGGACAACCTCGAAATACGGCGTGCAGATCATCGCCCGCGGCAACGGCAAGTTTCATGCAGTCGCCTATCCCGGTGGTCTGCCGGGTGATGGCTTCCTCGGCGGTGAAAAGATTGAAGCCGACGGCGAGCTGAAAGACGGGGCCGTCCATTTCGCGCAGGACAAGATCCGCTCGACTGTGAAGAACGGCGTGATCTCGATCTACTCCGACGGGCAATTCGTCACCGAGTTCAAGAAAGTCGAACGCAAGAGTCCCACGCTCGGTGCCAAGCCGCCGGAAGGGGCGAAGGTGCTGTTCGATGGCACCTCACCTGATGCCTTCGATAACGGCAAGCTCGATGCGAATAATCTGTTGATTCAAGGGGTCACCAGCAAGCACAAATTCCAGAACGCGACCGTGCATCTCGAATTTCTGCTCTCCTACATGCCAACCGCCAGTGGTCAGGGCCGGGCGAACAGCGGCTGCTATCTGCAGGGGCGTTACGAAGTCCAGATCCTCGATTCGTTCGGTCTTGCCGGGAAGAACAACGAGTGCGGCGGGATCTACACCATCAGCGACCCGAGCACCAACATGTGCTATCCCCCGCTGAGCTGGCAGACGTACGACATCGACTTCACCGCAGCGAAGTACGACGCCGACGGCAAGAAGACCGCCGATGCCCGGATGACTGTCAAGCACAACGGCGTTGTGGTGCAGAAGGATGTGGCCCTGCCGAAGAAGACGACCGCGGCTCCGGTGAATGAAGGCCCGGAACCCGGTCCGCTGTATCTGCAGGACCACGGCAACCCGATCCGCTTCCGCAACATCTGGATCGTCGAGAAGTAACGGTATCCTTTGTTGGTATTGATGACGCCCACGGAACACCTTCCGTGGGCGTCCGTATTTCATGAGAGAACCAATGCAGAACGCGACGATTGCGAGCTTCTTCGAAGAACTCGCCGATCTGCTCGAAGTCCAGGGAGCGAACCCGTTCCGCGTGCGGGCTTATCGCAATGCCGCGCGCACCCTGGAGTCGCTGCCGCAGGAAGCCGCGGCGATCGTCGCGCAGTCGGGGCACGATCTCACGGGGATCACCGGGATCGGCAAGGATCTGGCGGAGAAGATCGAAACGATCGTCAAGACGGGCTCCCTTCCCGCGCTCGAAGAAGCCCGTGCACTCTTCCCGCCCGATGTCCGCCAGATGCTCCGCATCCCTGGCATCGGCCCGAAGAAAGTCGCCGCGCTACTGGAACATCTGGAAGTGAAAACGCTGGCCGATCTGCAGGCAGCGTGTGAACAGGACCGCGTCGCCACGTTGAAAGGCTTCGGTAAGAAGACCCAGCAGACGATCCTCGAAGGACTGGCGCTGCTGGCGACGACCGGCCAGCGGGTCTTGCTCTACCATGCAAAGGCGGCGGTCGACGCGATCATCGCCGATCTGCAAACCGTTCCCGGTGTCGAGCAGGTGTCGGAAGCGGGGAGTTGCCGCCGTCGCAAAGAGACCTGCGGCGATCTCGATGTCCTCGCAATCGCAGCCGATTCCGTCGCTGCGATGGATCGCCTCGCTGCGAACCCACTCGTCGAAAAGGTCCTCGCCCGCGGCGAAACCAAGCAGCGGGTCCGACTGCAGACGGGGATCGAACTCGATCTGCGTGTCGTCCCGGCAGAGTCGTACGGTGCAGCACTGCAGTATTTCACGGGGTCGAAAGAGCACAACATCGTCATCCGCCGCCGCGCTCAGGAACGAGGATTGAAGGTCAACGAGTACGGGGTCTTTCGCGGGGAAGAAGCGGTCGCGGGCCGAACCGAGCAAGAGGTCTATGCAGCCGTCGGCCTGCCGTGGATTCCGCCAGAATTGCGGGAAGACCGGGGCGAGATCGAACGGGCCGAAGCGGGGACGCTCCCCGAGTTGATCGAGGTCGCTGACATTCAAGGCGATCTGCACATGCACACGACCGCCAGCGACGGAGCCGCCACCATCCGCGAGATGGCCGAAGCGGCCAAAGCCTGCGGACTGAAGTACATCGCGATCACCGATCACTCGAAGCGCGTGAGCATGGCGAACGGACTCGATGCGACCCGCCTGCGCGCCCATTGGAAAGCGATCGACAAAGTCCGCGGGCAGGTCTCGGGGATCGAGATTCTTTGCGGGATCGAATGCGACATCCTCGAAGATGCGTCGATGGACCTCGACGATGAAGTCTTGTCCGAAGCCGATTGGGTCCTCGCAGTCCTGCATTACGGCCTGAAGCAGCCGCGGGCGCAGATCATGGAACGCCTGCTCAACGCGATCCGCAATCCGTATGTCGATGCGATCGGGCATCCCTCGGGACGACTGATCGGCAAGCGACCGGGGGCCGACATCGATTACGCGACCTTTCTGCAAGCCGCGGCCGATCATGGCGTCATGCTGGAAATCAACGCGAACCCGGAGCGGCTCGATCTCGACGATATCCAGGCCGCTGCAGCGAAAGCCCGCGGCATTCCCATCGTGATCGACACCGATTCGCACAGCACGGATGGCTTCAATGTGCTTCCCTGGGGCATCTATCAGGCCCGCCGCGCCGGGTTGACGAAGCACGATGTCGCCAACACCCGCACACTCGCCGAGTTCCGCCAACTGTTGCGGCGTTGAGTTTCTCCCAGCCCTAAGCGCGAGCGCCGGGTTCTTGTTCGTCACGAACGCAGCAGGCGAAGAACCCGGCGCTTGCGCTTCGGGCTAGGAAAATCCTCTGGTAATTGGCCACCCGCCCGCTACGATAACGTGGCGGCGCTCGCCGTTTCTTTCACTGGTCTGCTCTGTGCGACACACCTCGTCATCAACAACATCTGCGTGGATTGCCGGTCTGATCCTCGGACTGGTCGGTCTCGTCGGCTGTCCCGCGCCCGGGCCTCCGTTTGTCTCGATTACCGGTCACGTGACTCACAAGGGAAAGCCGTTACCGCACGGCACGGTCTCGTTGCGGCCTGTGACAGCGGGGCTGTGGGATCAACCGACAGGGAGCATCGAGCAGGACGGGAAGTACATCATCTACACGAACGGCCGGGCCGGTGCTCCTCCCGGTGACTACGTCGTGCTGGTGATGGCCAATGAAGCCACGTCCACCGAAAAGACCGCGGCCCATCCCACGCTGCCGCGGTCAATCCTGCCGGCCCGTTACGGTGACCCGCAACGGAGTCCTCTGCGGATCCAAGCGCAATTGGGGTCGGCTACGTCCTTCGATCTGGAGTTGACCGATGAGTCACAGGAATGATCGCCGCTGTTCGCCGCGCGGCTTCACGCTGATCGAACTCCTGGTCGTGATCGCGATCATCGCCATCCTGATTGCGCTGCTGCTCCCCGCAGTCCAGCAGGCGCGGGAAGCGGCCCGCCGGACGCAATGCAAAAACAACAACAAGCAACTCGGCCTCGCGATCCACAACTATCACGACACCTTCAACTACTTCCCAATCAACCGCTATGGCGACTACGCTTGGTCGTCAACGTGGGGCTATGCCTTTGAGGATTCGCGCTCGTGGAGCTGGATCGTCGGGATCATGCCCTACATGGACGCATCGCCGATCTACAATCAGTTGAAATTTGAGACGACTGCATTGAAGGACAGCCCGTACATCTCGACGAGGTTGCCCTACCTGCTGTGTCCATCCGATCTCATTCCCGGCGCGGCGAACGAGCGTTCGCATTATCTGCGGACGAACCCGCTCGTCGGTCTGACGAACTACAAGGGAGTCCAGGGAGCGAACTTTGCCTGGGGAGACTGGGCCAATCCCGGGACCGCCGGACATAGCATGGAGCCGTGGGAAGATGGCGACGGGATCTTCTTTCCGATGAACTGGGTCAAGCCGGTCAGCCTGCGTGACATCACCGACGGTACCAGCAACACCATCGCGGTCGGCGAAGACGTCTACAACGCGCAGTCTCCCGGCAACGGCAACTTCGGTCTCGGCTACGCCTGGGCACACTCGGTCGAAGCGTGTGCCGTCGCCAACTTCCCGATCAACGCCAAACGCCCGGATGGGACACCGTATGCGGCGAACGACTGGCAGGGCCGCAATGGCTTCCGCAGTCAACACATCGGCGGAGCGCACTTCACACTCGCCGATGGGAGCGTGCGGTTCCTCAGCGAAAACATGGCTCTAGGCCTCTTCCGCGCGTCAGCCACAATCCGCGGTGGCGAAGTCCTCGGCAACGCGTGGTAACAATCTATCCTAGCCCGGAGCGCAAGCTGCGGCTGTTTTGCACATGCCGAAAAGAGGAAGACATCCGGCGCTCGCGCTCCGGGCGAGGATGGCGAAGAAGTTCCCCAACTGGATCGCGAGCAGGTCGTCTTGCGATCGACTGTCGGCGGACTGGTGAAGTCGTTCGAGCGGCGGGCGGCATGATCGGCATCGGCCGCGATGGGTCACCGCGGATCATTCATAAAACCGCGCGGTCCCGGCCACCTTTCGCCAACACACGTCCCCACAGCGTTTCGAACAAAGCGTGGAGCGATTTAGACCTCGAACTCTGCGGGATATTCGTGGGGAATTCTGCTGCGGCGGGAAAACTGCGGGAACAGTTCTGAGTGTCTTCGTGTCCAACAACACGCTGTCTACGAGCTTTCCGAGAGGAAACCCGAGAAATCTGGGAAGGTCGGCGCGCTCGTCAGCGTTCTCATCAGGCAGAGCGGCTGAATTTCCTCAACCGCGCCAGTTCTGATCCGCGAGGAATCGATCATGATCGCCTACCTATCGTTCCAAGTCTCTTACCCATCACACATTCCGGCGACGCTGCTCACCCTTCGGTCACGGAATTACAGTTCCCTGGATCTGACGAGGCTCCAGCAGTTGGGTGTCGACTTCGCTGACATTGCGACGATGGTCAGCACGTCGATGGTCATCGTCGATCATTCCGCCGTCTCTCAACTGGGAGCGGGCTTCGTGGGGGAACTGATCGGACTGGCGCGGAGCTTACGTCAGCGACGCATCGAGCTGGTCGTGGTGGGCGACCAGACCGAAGTTCTCCGCATTGTCGGGGCGGGAGCGTGGTGTCGGTTGTGTGCCGATCTGGATGCGGCCTTCCATCTCTGCAGCTTTCGGGGCGAAGGGGTGGGGCCCGCGGCGGGGAAGTGTGCTCTGGTTACCTGTTGAGTTGGGCGTTCGCCGTGATTACTGTGTCAGGATGAGCGGTCTCGCAGGAATCCCCGATGCAGACGACGCCGAACTCTGGAGGCGGATCCTCTCGGGGGATCGGGTTGCGTTCGAGTGCTGGCACGCCCGTTACAATCCGCGACTGATGCCCTTTCTGCGGGCACGCTGCCGCCCGCCACTCGATGCTGAAGACGTCGCTCAGGATGTCTGGCTGCGGGTCTGGCCGCGGCGACATCTCTGGAATCCTGCCGAAGGACGATTCGAGGCGTGGTTGTTTCAACTTGCGAAAAACGTTTGTTTCGACCTCCTCCGGAAGCTGCAACGTCGGCCGGAACAGGCACTTTCTGAAGCCACCGATCCCGTTGCACGTCCTGCCGTCATCGACCGTTCCGATCTACAGGCATTGAGCGAATGCCTGCAACTTCTGGGAGGGCCGTTTGTCGAAATTCTCCGATTGCGAATCGAGGCGGGCCTGAGTGATCACGAACTTGCAGACCGGTTGGGGATTGCGATCGGGACGGTTTCATCGCGCGTGAGCCGCGGCAAATCCGAAGTGCGGCAGTGCGTGGAACGGAAACTCACATGACGCTTCCACTCCTGGAACTCCCGGATGATCCGCAACGCTGGCCCTCGTGGCTGGAGCGGCAACTCGTTGGCGACGAGTTAGCCGAACTCGTCGACCAGTTGTCTCTGGTGCTGGGAGATGCGACTCAGACGACAACCGTGCCGCAACTGGACGAAATTTGCGGTCCGCAGGGGTCTGCCGTCCTCGATCGCGGATTGAGTGTTTTCTCTGCAGAGCAAATCCGACTGCTGCTGAAACATCCGCTGCGACTGCTGGAACTTCAGGAGCGGGTGCTGGAGGCGGGGCAACCATATTGGACTGCGCTCCTCGATACGTCGGCCGCGCGCACTCAAACCGAAGCGCAGTGGCAAGAGTTGGCACCCCGATTAACGGACCAGTTGCCAGCTGCGGACGTCGTTGTCGCAGCCCCCAAGTCGAAGTTTCGCTGGCGGGCCTCGCTGATAGGGAGTCTGGCGGCCGCTGTGCTGATTGGCGTGGGCCTCTGGTGGTCACAACCTGAGGCCCAAACGGGCTGGAATCGACCGGAGGTCTTCACCGCTCAACTCGTGCCACAGGAGTATCTCGGTCAACTGGCAAGCGTAGCCGAGGGGGAACTCGTCGAGCCGATGACCAGTTCAGCCACCGTCGAGCGCCGTTTAGTTTCGCTTCGACGGGGTTGCGATGCGCTCCTGGCTGCCCCCCACACGCAATTGGCTGATGTCGACCGCGACTGGCTGAAAGAGCGATGCCGCGCCTGGGCGAAAACGTTCGATGAACAACTCGCTGCCTTGCGGGAGGGGTCGCGTCCCTGGGAAGTCATCGGGAAAGAAACCGACGCGACGGTCCGCAAACTGGCGACCGCTCTGCGAAATCGCCAGGTGTCGTAACTTCCCGGAATCTGGAAGCACCGATCGGCTGGCTGTGACCTTACCTGCTAATAGGTACTTGTCCGTAGTCGACTGCGATTCCTCAACTGGTGCCGCGCACAATCCTTGCGGATGCGTCAGCAGCTGACCAGAATTTGCGGTGCTGTTCGTCCGCAACCGGTAAATCTGCCTCTGTCGATCGGGGCGATGTTCAAGCGACCCGATCGGTGCGCTCCCGCAATTTTTCAATTCTGCAAATTTCCGGGAAGGTTCGTCAGCGATCGACGTTGAAGCAGGTGACGATTCGCTGCCGACGCGGTGAATGACCTCTGCGTGAGAGCGAATCCCGTTCAATCTTTCAGGAGACGCGAGATGACGACCCAACGCACACTCATGACCTGTCTGCTGTTGGCAGCCCCCTTCACCCTCGTCGGCAGTGACGCCCAGGCCCTCGAACACTTCAGCCCACGGCAGTACTACTCCGGCTGGAACAAACATCCGACGGCCAACTATCACTTCCGCCGTTACTATTACAAGCCAACCCCGCAGTTCACCGGGTTCAAGCACCATTACGTTGTGTTTCACCCCTCACGTCCGCGGCACGTTTACTTTTACAACCCGTACAAACGACAGTACTGGGGACGCTGCGAAGTCAATCTGAATGGCCGGGCTGAGTACTCGATGCTCAAACCCGAGCATCGCAAGGGGACGCTACAGGAGATTCCTGAATCGGCTTTCCCGCCTCCGTCGCCTGTGCCGCCGATCCCGGAATCGGTCGACAACATTCCGCTGGATCTCCCGCCGGATGATCTGCCGAGCCTCGATGCTCCGCACGCTGTGGCCCCTCCCGCTGAGTAATCCAAGTCGCAGGCGGGGTCACCCGACCCCGCCAGACTGGTCTCCGATGCGTTTGATCGGTTCATTCGACAAGCTGCATCCTCAGTACGAAGCGGCTGCCGGAGCACTCACAGGTTCCGGCAGCCACAGGGGCTGAGGTGGTGAACCTTGAAATGGAAGACTGATCGGGAACTCCACCGCTCAGATCACGCCGTCCGCTGGTCGTTCAGTCGCAATGAGAACGCAGGGCCCTATCATGTCACTGTCATTGAGTTCCAATCGATGCCGAGTTGCCCGCTTCGTGGTGTCTTGGCTGTTGCTCGCGGGAGTTACCAACGCTGCCGAACTGAAACGGGAGTTTGTGCGGCATGCTCCCGAAGTCCTGCGGCTCTGTCGGGAGCGGGGTTATCGGAATGTCGGGATCCTCAAATTCCGCATCCGCAAAGGTGAAGGCCAGCAGTCCGATAACGTCGGTCCGCTGAATCTCAACCTCGCCGACCAGCTCGAACTGGCACTCATCATGGCGAATGATGTCCGGCAACCGCTCGGCCTCATTCACGATGCCAGTGCTGTGGCCGTGAAGATCCCCGGCGGCAATCACCTGACTCCCGAAGGCCGGGCAGCTCTGTTCACCGGACGGTATCCACTCGCCTGGGGTGACCAGCAGGTGACCCCCGACGCCTTCATCGTCGGCGTGGTCCAGATGAGTCCCGATCGTCAGACCATGACGGTCGGACTGGCGACGTTTGCTCCGGGTAAAGAGGGACTGGAAAAGCTGGTCCAGTTCGATGCCACGCCGGGTGTCGACGATCTGATCGAAGCGGGAGAGAGTTTCGTCGTCCGTGGATTATTCGATGGCGGTCAGGTCGACATCGCCGAGGCTGCTCGAAAAGAAATCGTCCATCAGGCTGCGGCGGTGCATCAGGCGGAGACGCCGCATCCGATCGTTGCTCCGCATGCACCGGCGGTCCTGGAGATTCTTTATGACAATCGTCCGGTGCCCATCGAGTATCGCGACGGCGTCGCCTACGTCGCCGAGCCGCACGAAGGGCAGGCAGTCGCGTTCCGATTCCACCGCAAAGACCCATCCGACCGCGAACGCTATGGTGTGGTGCTCAAGGTGAATGGCGAGAGCACACTCGGCCAGCAACGGCTCAAGGATCTCGACTGCCGCAAATGGATCCTGGAACCGGGCGATCCGCCGATCACGCTGCACGGTTTTCAGGTGACGGATGATTCGGCGAAAGCCTTCCGCGTCCTTTCCAAGGCCGAGTCGCTCACCCGCGCGATCGACTACGGTCGCGATGTGGGGACGATCAGCTTCGTCGTCTTTCGTGAGCTCAAGCACGAGCCACCACCGCCGAAGTTGCTCGCTCACGAAGACGAAGACTTTGGCATCTTGTCGCGAAGTGTCTTCCCCAACCAGTCGGTCGCCACTCTCGATCAACTGAAGCAACGTCTGCTCGCGGATTCCAGCACGCGCGGACTCATCGTCGACGGCGAGCGGATCAACGCTGCCACCCGCAAAGTGAAGTTCCGCGCGGATCCCACACCGGTCCTCTCGATCGTGATTCACTACTTCAAGCCCTAGGGCTAGACAGCCCGAAGTCGTTGAGTGGATTACGCTGCTCCTCAGCTGAAGCTTGAACGTGCCGATCGGAAGTCTGATTTCTCTCCTGAACGGCGTTCTCAACAACCGTTGATCGCCCCAGCAGACCGTCCGCGATTCGTATCAGTGGTCGGTCATCAACCCAAACGCCTTGAGGTCTCCCCGGAGAACATGAACTCCCGGGCACTCTGTGGAAAGAGTCATCATGTCACTGCGATTCGGACCATGCACCAGGATCGTCTCGATGGCGATGCTCGTGATCGCTGGCTTTGCAGCGGCAGCCCGCGGGCAGTCTCAGGAACTCTCGGCTGCCTTCGAGAAAGGGGAAGCCTTTCGTGCCAAAGGACAGTTCCGAGAAGCGATCCCACACCTCGAAACCGCCATGCGGCTGGCGATTCAGGCCTACGGTGAGAATGGCAAGGATACGTCCACCATCCAGGTCTGCCTGGCCAATGCTTATCGCGACGCTGCCCGCTATCGCGAAGCGGAGGGTCTCTATCAGCGGAGTCTGCGCACGCGGGAAGCCCAATACGGCCCGAACACCCTGAAGGCGGCCGACGTGCTCAACAGTCTGGCGAACCTCTACGTGATGACCGCCCGCTACAAGGAAGCTCAGCCGCTGTACCAGCGTAGTCTGACCATCAAGGAAGGACTGCTTGGCGCGAATCATCTCGACGTCGGGCTCACGGTCAGCAACCTGGCGATCGTGGCCGACAAGCTCGGGAACGACAGCGAGTCGGAGCGTCTGTTCCTGCGGGCCTTACGCATCAAGGAGTCGCAACCACAACGAAACGAGCTGAGCATCGCCAATACCCAATATAGCCTGGCCTCACTCTATTTCACCAAAGACCGTTTTGCCGAGGCGGAGTCCTACTTCAAGAAAAGTCTGGCAACGCGCGAGGCGCAGCTTGGTCGAGATCATCCGGATGTCGCGTTGAATCTGAGCGAATTAGGAAGGTTGGCTTCTGCCCAGGCCCGTTACCAGGAGGCGGAACCCTATCTGCAACGCAGCCTGCAAATTCGTGAAGCAAAGCTGGGGCCCAACCATCCCACCGTGGCGTTGTCCTTAAGTGGTCTCGCGACTCTCGCACTCAAACTGGGGCAGTACGATCGGGTCGAGCCGCTCCTGTTGCGAAGCATTCGGATTAACGAAGCGGCCTACGGTGCGAACCACGTGGGGGCGGCTGCGAGTCGGCTCGTCCTCGCTAATTTTTATCGAGTGAACGGAGCGACCGAGAAGGCGGAACCCCTGTTCAATCAGGCGTTACCCGTTCAGGAAGCGCACTATGGTGCGGATCACTTTTTGATCGCCACGACACTCAGTCACCGGGGTCTGCTGTATTTACAGCTCGACCGACCGCAACTGGCTGATGCCGACTTTCAGCGGGGGCTGCGGATCCTCGAACGGCAGTATGGCCAGCAGCATTCCTCCGTAGCATTGATGCTGCATTACCTCGGGCTGGCTGCCTGGGCGCGCGGCGCGAATCCCGAAGCGCTCGACTACTTTTCGCGCAGCATGAAGATCGCTGAGGCCGTGCTTGGTCCGGAGCATCCCGAAGTGATTCGCTCGCTGCAATTACAAGCGATGGCAGCGGGAGCGCAAAGCAATTGGACTGAAGCCGCAGCCACAGTCGACAGGTCACGCCGTGCGGTCCGTCGACACGTCGCCAAGGTCCTCCCCGCGCTCTCCGAAACCGAACAACTGACCTATCTGCAGCACATCGACGTCGAGCATTTCCACAAAGCACTCACAGTCGCCTGGCACCGGAAGGATGATGTCGCTGCGGTTGCACAATCCGCAGCCTGGGTCCTCAATGGAAAGGCCATCACGCAACAGGTTCTGGTCGAACAGGCGTATCAAACCCGCGATCGCAAAGATACGGCGTCTGGTGGACTGAGTGACCAACTGACAGCCGTCCGCAAGCAGTTAGCTGCGCAAATGCTCGACCCCGATCTCCCGGGATCGGAATCTGCTCGACGCCAGCGCTCTGATCAGTTGCGGCAGCAGGAAGCAAATCTCGCGCGGCAATTGGCTCAGGTCACAGGACGTCCGCAAGCAGAAGATCCATGGATCGAGACCGGAGCGCTCCGCGCGGCGATTCCGAATGATGCGATCTACGTCGACGTGTTTCGCGTCGAATTACGCGGCTTTCGCGGCGGCGAGCAAGACCCTGGACCGCGCTTTCTTGCCTGGATCATTCCTCCGGCCAATCAGGGGACACCCGAGTTGATCGATCTGGGCGAAGCCGCGCCGATCGAAGCCGCGGTGAAGACGCTCCGCCAGGAACTGGCCGCGTCGGGACAGGCGATCCAGGACAAGGGAGAACAAGCGGCCGAGAAAGCATTGCGGCCGGCGCTCGAAGCCCTCTCGAAGCTGGTACTCGAGCCGATGAAAGCGTCGCTGGCAAGCAAGTCGCAGTGGATCATCAGTCCGGACGGTGCGTTGTGGCTCGTGCCCTGGGAAGCGATGGCATGGGACGAGGGCTATGTCACGGAAAAGCATCAGGTGAGCTACGTCGTCAGTGGACGTGATCTGGTCCTCCCGCCCCCCAAGCATCCCAAGACGAACTCACCGATGATGATGGCCAACCCCGACTTCGATCTGGGAATCGCGCAGACGAAGGCGGCGACGCAGAAGCTGCTGACCGAAGTCCAGTCGCGCAGCCTGTTGCGCACCCCCACGCGGTCCTTGCAACTCGGAACGGTGCAGCGACTTCCAGGCACGGCTCGTGAGGCGGAAGCGGTCAAACCGAATCTGCAGCGCTACACCGGAGTCGCGCCGATCCTCTATTCCGACCAGTACGCACTGGAAGGAATCTTCAAGGTCTTCGCCCGGCCGCAGGTGGCGGTCATCAGCACTCACGGATTCTTCCTGGAAGATCAGCAGAGCGTGCCCGCAGGAAAAACCGCGTTGACCGATCCCTTGCTGGCGCGAGACCGGACGGGTCAACCGCTGGAAAATCCGTTGCTCCGCTGCGGACTGCTGTTGGCGGGGGTGAACCATCGGGCTCAATCCAACGATCCAACCGTCGATGATGGCGTCCTCACCGGACTGGAAATCGTCAGTACGGATCTCCGCGGCACGAAGCTGGTTGTCCTCAGCGCTTGTGAAACGGGGCTGGGTGATATCCGCAACGGGGAAGGGGTCGCCGGACTGCGACAGGCGTTCCAACTCGCTGGAGCACAGACGGTTGCGTCGACGTTGTGGCAGATCCCCGATGTCGAATCCGCCCGGCTGATCAGCGACTTCTTCGAGAACCTCGCCAACGGGCAGGTCCCCGGCGAGGCCCTCCGAAATTCGCAAATCAAACAAATTGAGTCGCGGCGGGGAAGATTTGGGGCCGCTCATCCGTTCTTCTGGGCAGCCTACACACTCACCGGGAAACCGGGTGTCTGAGAGGCACTGGCAGTTCGTAGACTGATTCCTGCTCACCATGCATCCGCTTTCACAGGCGACTCCCATGTCCTCGCGCAACCACTCATCGTTGATCTTGATTGTCTGCCTGGGACTGATGGCCACTTCGCTGCGAGCAGAGGAATCTCCCCTGGCCGCGAAGGTCCGCGATCTCTTCGAGCGCCGATGCCTGGAATGTCACGGCAAGAACCCGCGTGATGTCGCAGCCGACCTGCCGATCCTGAGCCATGCAGCGCTCATCGATCCGGTTCGCAAGGCGGTCGTTCCGCGCGATGTTCCTGCATCCGTGCTGATGGAGCGCGTTCTCGAAGCCGATGACTCGCTGCGGATGCCCCCTGCTCCGCAACCCCGGCTGTCGAAAGCCGAGACCGACCTGCTGCAGTCGTGGATCAACGAGGGTGCGCCAGCCTTCGCCAGTGACCCCGCCCTGGTTCAACTCCCAACGACACAATCCCCCGAGCAACTCGCAGCGAGCGTGAAGGCGATTTTCCGGACCCATTGCCTGGGGTGTCACGACGAAAACCGCCCGACCGCCGGGGTGAAGATTCTGAATCGCGAGAACCTCATTCAGCGCCGCAAAGTGATCCCCGGCAATGCGGATCAATCCCGCATCTTCAAGCTGGTGACCTCCGAGAACCTCGCGCAGCGGATGCCCCCCGAGGGGAAGCGGCCGCTCAGTTACGCCCAGATCGAACAGGTTCGCCAGTGGATCGCGGCGGGGGCTCCCAACTTTCCCCCCGATGTGGATACGTCCGATGCCTTCCCCCTGACAGAAGTCAGCAACACGGCCCTGCACGGAAAGATTCTGCAGCATCAGCGGTCGCTCCCCCCATTGGAACGCTACTTCTGGCGGTACTTCAGTACGAACCACCTGGCGCTAGCCGGAGCGACGCGGGAAGAGCTCGATCTGCAGCGCGATGCCCTGGCGAAAGCGATTAACCATCTTTCGCGCGAACCGGTCGTCGCCCCGTTGTCGGTCATCGACGCACCGTACGAGACACTGTTCGGCATCGATATCCGCCGACTCGGCTGGCATCGTCGACCGTATCGGATCATTGAGAACGGCCGCCCCGGTCCGGTCGCCGATGTCACCATCTACGACCTGGCCCTGCTCGAATATCCCTATGGAGTCATTCCGCTCGATTCTCCGGTCTTCGATGCGCTCGCCCAGGAGTACCTGCATCCGGCCCATCTGTTGCGCCCGATTCCCTTCCTGCGGGCCGACTGGTTCTGCAGCGTCATCACACAGTCTCCGCTCTATGAAGACTTTCTCCAGTTGCCGTTCACGTTGCAGGAACTGGAAGCCCAGCTTGGTGTCGACGTCATCGACAACCTCCGCAGTCACACCGCGATCCGCTCCGGCATGACGGTCTCCGGCGTCTCGAAGAACAACCGGGTCGTCGAATTTCATCCGTCGCGTGAAGGGGCTTACTGGAAGAGCATCGACTTCAGCGCGAGCAAAGGGCTGCAGAATATGTTCCTCGACCCGGTGAACCTGCAGGGAGTCGGGGGCGAGATCGTCTTTACGCTCCCCAACGGCTTGAATGGCTACTACCTGGCCAACGCTGCCGGAAAACGGATCGATGCCGCCCCAACGGACATCGTCACCGACAAATTCGCCGAGGATAAAACTGTCCGCAACGGCTTGGCCTGTATGCGGTGTCACGACGAAGGAGTGAAGTCGTTTACCGACACTGTTCGCCCCGCACTTGAGCGGCTTCCCGGGCGCATCTCGTTCGACAAAATCGAAGCGTTGGAACTCTATCGCCCGTCTGCCGAAATGGATCAGCGGCTCGACGCGTCCCGGCAGCAGTTCGTCGCTGCGCTGCAACAGGCCATGGGGCAACCGCAAAACATCGAGCCGCTCGCGCCGGTCTCGCATCGGTATCTCGACGAAGAACTGCCGCTGAAACTCGCAGCGGGAGAACTCGGCCTCACCGATACCGAGACGCTCGAACCGATGTTCCGCCTGCCACAGTTCGCCAGCCTGGGACTGGTGTCGTTAGGTGCACCCGGCGGCTCGATCCGCCGCGATGCCTGGGAGGATTACTTTCCCGTGGTGGTCAATGACCTCGGACTGGGCGAACCGGTCGTGCCGCTGGACGGTGTCACACGGGACGACTTCCCTCCGGGAGTGCCGCCGTTCGACGTGACGATCTCGACCAACAAGCAGAATAACCTGTTCCAACCGGGGGAAGGAGCCGTGGTCCTCATCGCAAACCGCTCGCGCACGCCCCTCTATGCCCGTCTAATCTTTACCGGAACGCAACTCGAGAAGACAACCCCCGAGCACGGCGAGTTACTGATTCCCCCTGCAGGGACTGGTCGCTTTCCCCAGACAGGTGAGATCCGCGTGCAGCCATCGCTTGGCAAAGAGAAGATTACCGTCCTGGTCAGTGATCAGCCACTCCCCCCCGCCCAGGTGTTGCGCGGACCGTACCTCACCGACCGGGTGATTCATCCGTTCTTCCGCCTGGCCCTCCGCGACGGCCGGCTGCGGGTCGAGTACACCGCCGAACGGATCGTCAAACGCTCGCTCGTGATCGAAACCCGCTGAGTTTGACTGAGCCGCTCAGCGAACATTCTCGACCCGCAGCAAGAAGCTGTCCTTGATGGTGCAGAAACTGTTGATCGGCCTGCACGGCCGCTTCATCATTTTGCCCTGGCCAAAGCTTTTTAGAAGTTGGGAAGTCTGCCTTTGGTCGAGAGTCTAGAGACGACAGTCCAGAGCCAGAGATGACCTCAGGATTTGCTGCATTTCTGCTGGCTCTCGTCTCTGGACTCTCGGCTCTCTGACTGGGCACAGATCAGTCAACCTCGAAAATACGAAGGCCCTGTCAATTTGCCCGATGAGCGCTCAATCTCGTGTAACTCGATGCTACAATAGCGCAGCTGCACGCTTGTGGCAGCGTAGACAAGAGGTAGGTAGTTGTTGTATCGCGTCGAGTGAATTCATTGTTCCGGGTCTGAGACTGAAGTTCATCCATGAAATCGACCTTGCTGCTCGCACTGCTGCCGCTGACCGCCACCTTTGGCTTCACCAACGCCGTGAGCGGTGCGGAGCCGTTTGAAGCTTTTCTCGAAAAGCACTGCATGCGCTGTCATGGCCCACAGAAGGAAGAGGGGGACATTCGGCTCGACAAGCTGTCGCGAGATTTCAAGTTGGGCCGCGATTCGCATCATTGGGCCGAGGCTCTCGATAAGGTCAATAGCGGTGAGATGCCGCCGAAGAAAGAGCCACAGCCGACTCAACAGGAGATCTCGGAGTTCGTCACGAGTCTCGATCGACGGCTCAAGGAAGGGCGCGCGGCACGAATGGCGGCTCGACCGGCGGTGGCCCATTATCGGCTGAGTCGGAAGGAGTATCAGAACTCGGTCTATGACCTGCTCGGCGTGCGGTACGACCCGACGAAGCCTGGCGAATTGAACGAAGACACGCTCTGGCATGGGTTCGAGCGGATCGGGTCGGAGCTGTCGCTCTCGGCGTCACATGTTGATCGGTATTACCGTGCGGCGGGACTCGTGCTGGATCGGGCGTTTCCGGCAACTTCAGGCGATGCTCGCAAGATTCGGAAGACGGCTGCCGAACTGCGTTATAACGGCGGGAAGAATCAGCAAGAGGCGCTGGACCGGTTCGGCATCAAGCGGCCGCTGCGTTATCTGCTTTATCCCGGCAGCGTTCACAATGCGCTGTCACCGAACTGGTTCGGGAAGGTCGGACCGGAGCACAGCGGGCTCTACAAGGTCCGGATTCAGGCGAGCGGTACTCGGCCGATCGGCGGCCAGACGGCGCACCTCAGTATCGGCAAGCGGACCGGTGAAGAGACGGTTGATGGACTCATTGAGTTTGACATCACCGCACCGGAAGACAGCCCGCAGGTCCATGAGTTCGAAGTTTTTCTGGAGATGCCGATGTCGCTCGACTTCTGCGTCGTTGCGACCGACGTCGTCGATCGTCGAGCCGGTGCTGCCTTCCGTAATGCGCTCAACAGCGGCAGCTACATCTTCACGCACAGTAGCGAGACGCGACTGCTGAACCCGAATGCTCCGCAGATGTTTGACGACAAAGGCCATGGCCTCTTCTCGACCGTGCTGCTCGATTGGATCGAATGGGAAGGACCGCTCGAAACCGAAGCCGAGAAATCGCGCCGCACGGGTTTGCTTCCGCCGGATGACGCAACGATCGAAGTTGTCACCGAGTCCCTGCAGCGATTCGCCGAACGAGCCTGGCGGCGACCGGTCAATCAGGACGAGCTGACGGATTACTTACAGGCTTATCGTTCGGAACGGGACGCGGGGGAGAAGCCAGCCGAGGCGTATCGAGTCGCCCTGCAAGGCGTACTGACATCGCGGCATTTCATCTATCTCGTTGAAGGCGACCCCACCCCGCGCGAACGGCTCAATGATGCGGAAATCGCGTCGCGGCTGTCGTACTTCCTCTGGAGTTCGATGCCGGACGATGCATTGTTTGCAGCGGCTCGAAGCGGCGTTCTGCAAGGTGACGGACTGACCAAAGAAGTCGACCGGATGCTCGCCGATGGCAAGGCGAATCGCTTCATCAATGACTTCGTGCGGCAGTGGCTGCAACTCCACCGGCTCGGGATGTTCCCACCGGACAAGAAGTTGTATCCGACTTACGATGCCTGGCTCGAAACCTCCCTGCGAGCGGAGCCCGTCGAGTTCTTTCGCGAGATGTTCGCCAGGAATCTGCCCGTCGACAGCTTCATCGATTCTGACTGGACGATGGCGAACGCGCGGCTCTGTGATTTTTACGGATTGCCCGAACCGAAGATCGGCGGCTTTCAACGAGTCTCGCTCAAGCCCGAAGATCATCGCGGGGGGCTGCTGACGATGGGGGCGGTGCTCGGGCTGACATCTGATGGGACTCGGCATCGACCAGTGCATCGTGGCGTGTGGCTCAGCGAAGCGATCTTCAACAAGACTCCGCCGCCGCCACCGGCCAACGTCGATCCGATCGAACCGATTCCGCCGACAGGCAACAAGATCACGATCCGGCAGCGGATCGAAGTCCATGCTAAGAACGCGAGCTGCGCCGCCTGTCACGCGAAGATCGATCCCCTGGGACTGGCGTTCGACCAGTACGACGCCGTCGGCCAATGGCGCACGCGCGAGCTGGTGCCGACGGGTGTCGGCGAAAATCCCGTCGTGGATGCCTCGGGTGTAATGCCCGACGGCCGCCCGTTCATAGACTCGATTCAGTTCAAACAGCTGCTCATTGAAGACCGAGAACACATCGCCCGAGCCTTCATCGAGCACCTCTGCACCTACGCCCTCCGTCGCGTGCTCACCGTCGACGATCAAGACGACCTGAAACTGATCGATGCCGCAGCGAAGAAAAACGAATATCGGGTGAAAGACATCATCCGCGCGGTGGCGATGTCCGATTTGATCAGGAAGAGATGACCAGCGGCGATGGAATTGCGATGGCAGAAGCGGCCATGAGGGGAGCGGCGATCAGCAACAACGTCAGAGCACTACCGGGCTAATAGCTCCTTCCCTTTCAGCCTGAGGCAATGCCCCAGGTTGGTCAGCAACATCCAAGCCAAGGTCAACGCGCAGCGCCAATTAGCAGAACCGTGATTCACAGAAATGCGATCGGGCCGTTGGCCCTCGGAGAATCTCAGGAAAATTCGATCCCTGGGGCGTTGTCCCAGGCTGGTATCGGTCGCACCTTCGGTGCTGAGTGGCATGAGAAACCAGTCCCCCAATCAATCGGAACCCAGAACCATGAACTTCCTCTCACAATCCTGGCTGCTCGACCGACGACACGCGCTGCGGGCGTTAGGCACCTGCATCTCGCTGCCGTTTTTGGAGTGCATGCTTCCGTTGCGGGCCGCAGAGGGAAAGACGGAGACGCCCAAACGCAGTGCGTTCATCTATCTCGCGAACGGCGTGCATTCCTTGAACTATCAGATCACGACGCCCGGCAAGGACTATCAGTTCTCGCGGTCACTGAAACCGCTCGAAAAACATCGTGCGGTCATCACGCCGATCAGTGGCCTGCATCATCCCGGTGCCCTGAGCCATCATCACAACTGCATCTCGGTCTGGTTGACCGGCGGGAAGCTTGGTCCTTCAGATAAGAACACGATTTCGGTGGATCAGAAGATGGCCGAGATCACGGCGAAGCACACCCGTTACTCGTCGATGGAGATCGCCCTCACAGGAGATTCACTCGGCTGGACGGCGGATGGAGTCCGGCTGCCGTCGATGCGTCGTTGCAGCGAGATTTTCGCCTCGCTGTTTGAAGAACCGAAAGGTGGCAAGACGGCCCAGCGCCGAACACTGCGTCGCAAAGGAAGCGTGCTGGATGCCAACCTCGCGGAGGTGCGGCGCCTCGAACAATCGATGGGGGCGGCTGATAAAGGGCGGCTGGAACAATACCTCACTTCGGTCCGCGAAGCCGAAGTTCGGACTCGACGAGCCGATGCGTGGCTCGATACTCCGCTGCCGACGATTGCCGACGATGATCGCAAACGCACCAATCGCGATATCCCCCAGACGCAAGCCGGCGAATACTTCCGCACGGTCTATGATTTGATCGTGCTCGCCTTCCAGACCGACGTGACGCGCGTCGCCACCTTCAGCCTTGGCGGCGAAGGAGATGCCTTCTCGATTCCCGAGATTGGCATCACCGAGTCGCGCCATCAACTGAGCCATCACGGTGGCGATGTGGGCTACATGGAAAAGCTGACCAACTACGATACGTTCGCCATCGAGCAGTACAGCTACTTCCTGACGCGGCTCGCGGAGACGAATGACCTCAACGGGAAGCCCCTGTTGGGCACGACGATGGCGCTGTTCGGCAGCGGCATGTCCTACGGCCACAGCCACGGTAACGCGAACCTGCCGCTGGTGCTCGCCGGTGGTTCGGACCTTGGCCTGAAGCACGGCAGCCATCTCGATTTCAACCAGGGTCACTTCAAGGGCTATCAGCTCGACAAGCCGGGCGAACACTACTCGCTCTGCAGCCGCCCGGCGAACCCGAACGCGCACATGAGCAACTTGCTGCTGATGATGGCACAACGCATGGGTGTCGAAACCGACAAGTTCGGTGACAGCAACAAGGTCATCGAACTATGAGCGAGTGCAGCGTTCGGTTCGCGCTCTACGTGCTTGCGTCCTGGTCCCTCGTCGTTTCGCCCGCCCTGAGCCAGGAACCGGGACCAAAGACCTCAGAACAGGCCACCCAGCCCTTCCGCCCCGAGGCGGGGAAATTCCCTCCATTCGAAAAGGCACATGCCTATCGGGGCGAACTCGTCTTCGTGGACCATGCCAACCGTCGGGGCAGCCTTCGCGTCGAAGGGACAGGCAAATTCTATCGGAACGATCCGCAACCGTTTGCCATGCTCCCCTACGGCATCGTGCGTTATCAAGACGCGCCAGCGGATCTGCGCGACATTCCGCTCGGCACGGTGATGCATGTCTACGCTTACCTGCCGCCAGACCCAAAGACCTCCGCTGTGCCGGTACTGCCGGTGAACAACAAGGAGAAAGATGTCGGGCATTATCGAGGCACGGGAACCGCCCCCGCCGAAAATCATGTGCTCCTGCTTGAGGACGAGCCCAGCCACTGCCTGCGCGAGGGCAAGGTGTGGAAGCTCAAAGAGGTCACTCTTCAGAACAACGCGGGAAAGATCATCGCGAGTCGCCAGCCGAGATCTGGCGAAGCCGGCAAATCGAAAGAAGAACAACTGACATTCGATGCCGCCACTCGCATCTGGCGTGGTCGTGAGCGCATTCGAGTCGCTGATCTGGTCGCAGAAAAGACATGGCCCGCGAGTGGCAAGCACTCCCTGAATGGGCAGGCAGTCCAACTCGGAATCACCTGGAAACCCGCGCCGGGGGATGGATTGAGTGGCGCGTTCACCGAATTTCACATCTCGGATCTCTGGCTGGACGATACGGCGATCCAGAACGCGGCCCAGTTCCAGACCGAGACGCACAAAGTCTTCATCCGCAGCCGCTGGATGCCAGCCTGGGTCGATGATGTTGAGTATGGCAAGTTCGGCCGCGCTACCGTCACGGCGACGCTTTTCGGGGGCATGGACCCGGCTCTCTATGCCGACTTCCAGAAGGACGTCGGTGCCCAGATGAACGGTGCCGAGAACACGTTGAAGCACACGGCCGGTCACTACGGTCCCTCCCATATCGCTTCCAATGGCCGGATCGTTGATGTCACTCAGGTCAGCGGAGAAGCCCCCGTCGGCAGCAGCGGCATCCAGATCCAGTTCGAGACGGAGTTAATCATCGAAGGAATCCGCCCCGGACGAGTTGTGCGTGTCCGTCCCGAAAGCTGGCCCAAGATGCAAGTCCCCCGAGAAGAGTACCTGTTCGACGGTGCCAGCATCGACGAGCGCTTTCCCTCTCCAGCCATCTTCCCGAAATACTGATCCACACATGAGACATCTCATCGATGCAGGTTCCTGGCTTTTGGTGCCTCGTTTGAGGTTCGTGATGTGTTGCGCAGGGCTGGTGCTGGCTGATTCGGCGATGTTTCAGGGAATCGCTCGAAGCGAAGAACCCGGAACTCAGAAACAAGCAGAACCTTTCCGCCCAGAGATGGGGAAGTTTCCGCCGTTCGACAAGGCACACTCCTACCGCGGTGTCTTGGCGTTCGTGGACCATGCGAATCGGCGCGGCAGTCTTCGCGTGGAAACGACCGGCGAGTTCTTCCGCAACGCTCCGCATCCCTTCGCGATGCTGCCCTACGGCATCGTGCGATATCACGGCGCGCCGGCAGATCTTCGAGACATCCCGCTCAGTACCGTCCTGCATGTGCGAGCGTTCCTTCCCCCCGACCCGAAGATGTCTTCCGTGCCAGTGCTCCAGAAAGGAAACCCTGAGCGGCCTGCGGAGAATCACGTCCTGCTGCTGGAAGACGAACCCAGTTTCTGCCTGCGCGAAGGCCTGGAGTGGAAACTGAAGGAAGTCGACGTTCAAACGAATCAAGGGATGATTGCGGCCACTCGTGAGCCCAAAGCCGGTGGCGATCGCAAAGCCAACGTGGAGAAGCTGACTTTCAACAGCGCCACGCGATTCTGGCGCGGGCGTGAATGTCTGAGTCTCGACGACTTGATCGCCGAGGGCCTCTGGCCCGCAAGCGGAAAGAAAGCTCTCGGCGACCAGGTGGTTCTGCTTGGGCTCACCTGGCAGCCCACGCCCGGGGGGGTGTTCCTGCGATATCACATCTCCGATATCTGGCTGGATGAGGTCGCCCTGCAGCGAGCCACCAGGAATCAAACCGAGACACACAAAGCTCTGATCCGTAGCCGCTGGATGCCGGCCTGGGTGGATGCCGTCGAGTACGGCAAGTTCGGTCGGGCGAAGGTGACCGCGACATTATTCGGCGGCATGGACACCACCCTCTACGCAGACTTCAAGGCCGGCAGCTCCGCGCAGATGAACTCTGTCGAACATACCTTGAAGCACACCCACGGCGATTACAGTCCCGCGCACATGGCCTCGGGCGGTACGATTCTGGAAGTCACCCGGCTTCCAGGAGACGCCCCGCTAGGCAGCAGCGGCATTCAGATTCGTTTCGAGACCGACCAGATCATCGAAGGCATCCGCCCTGGGCGCATCGTCCGTGTCCGCCCCACAAGCTGGCCGTTGTTCAACCTGTCGCGAGAAGAATATCTGAGAGAAAGCCTCGAGGAGCGATTCCCCGGCCCTGAGATCTTTCCGAAGTACTAACCCCGAGGGACCCTGGCGCTCATTGCCGGGGACCTCACAACCGGCCTGCTCGTTGCGGGCAGCTTGTTCGTCTTTTGTTTCGTTCAGGGCGACATCCACCCTTCGGTCCGAAGACCGATGCTCTATCCAGTTGAGCGAGAGTGCCGAAAGCGAGTTTTCAGTAACATCCCCGTGATTTGTAGACTCTCGCGGGCAGATGGCCAGGTTGCATACCGATGCAAATCACCTCAAAACCACTCATTGATTGTCGGTATGGCATGGGGTTTGTCGGAGATGTCGGTACGCGAAAGTGCGCTGACAGGGAACGCCGATGAAGCATCGGTTTGGACCCAGGTGAGTCAGGCTGGTGTCCAACGCGCGCGCTGAACTTTGATCGAGGAAACAGGCGGACCAGCGAGGGCAAATCCGACGAGGTCATGGTTCTGAAAAAATCTCCAAAGGACGGCGCATGACGACGGCCTCGCGGCCCGATCCGCAACCCGGAGGCCGTTTCGTGTGGGGCACACGACTCACGCGACATTCGATCGGACTATTTTGGACATCCCGAAGGCAAAACTGGAGAGTACGGTGAACTGCTGCATGCCTCGGCGGCCGGTGACAATCATCTCGCCACTGCGCAGCCAGGCGTGAGCTTTCAGTTGTCCGTCGGGATCTTTCGCCAGGCCCAGGTAGATCGTGCCGGCGACGCCCCGGCGGCCCAGCATCAACCGGGCAACGATGGACTGCACCAGACACTTCGATTGCCAGGGCGTGTGACGACCGACCACCTGGACAGCCCAGCCGACGCGCTGCCGCACGGGGTCGTCGCCCACTGTTTCGCCACTCTCGCCGGTGGATTCTGTGTGTCGTCCAAGCCAGGGCGCGATCCAGCGAAATGGAAGAGTCAGAATGGCCATGCGCGCCAGTGCGGCAAAAAAAGTCGCCTCGACCAGCAAACAGCAGTCTGCCATCGGCAATCGCAGGAATTTACGCAGCCGCGGCATGGTTCACCTGCACCAGATTTTCTTCCACCAGCTCGGCGACATGATCTAACAAGGCGGCCTCCAACTCTTGTGGCTCGATTCCCGTATATTCCGCGAGCAGGACTCGGCAGACTTCGTTGACAGGCCGCGGCTGCTCGATCAGTTGCCAGATGCGGCTGCTGGTTTCGTTCAGGCAGTAGTACTTGCCCGTGGTGATGCTCATCAGCGCGATCTCGCCATCCATGTTGGCGGCGATCGGGTCGGTGCTTTGGCAGATCGTATCTTCAGCACAGATCTTCAGGCGGTAGTCGGATCGAGACATCTTGTGCTCCGTGAAAAAGGGGTTCGTCAGTTCATTTCATTGGGTGATTCAAGAAATCAGGCGGCGGACTGAACCTGCGACGCCGCATCGCACAAGATCGTTTCATCACAATCGGCCAAGGAACGGAATCGCCCCGTGGGTCGGGCCATCAACTCGTGGTAGCTCCCCTGTTCAACGATTCGGCCGCTATCCAGCACCACGATCTGATCGGCGTGTCGAATCGTCGAAAGCCGGTGCGCGATGATCACCAGCGTCAATTTGCCATGCAGGCGTTGAATCGCGTGGTGAATTTGGAGTTGGTGTTCGCTGTCGAGGGCACTGGTCGCTTCATCCAGCACCAGCACGGACGGGCGGCGCAGGAGCGCCCGTGCCAGGGCGATTCGCTGTCGTTCGCCTCCCGAGAGCCGTAACCCGCGATCACCCACTACGGTTTCCAGTCCCTGCGGCAGGGTGGCGACAAACCGATCCGCTGCCGCCAGTCGCAGCGAGTCCCACAGTTCGTCGTCACGCGCGGATGGCCTGGATGCCAGCAGATTGGCGCGCACGGTGTCGTGCAACAGAAATGTGTCCTGACCGACAGAGCCGATGTTCTGACGCCAACTGAATGTGAGGTCACCCGAGAGCCGTCGGCCGTCGATGGAGATGTCACCCGCATCGGGGATCAATAACCCCAGCAACACGTCGGCCAGAGTGCTCTTACCAGCGCCGGACGGTCCGACGATGGCGGTGGTGCTGTTCGCGGGAATCGTCAGTCCTACATCGCGCAGCGCCCAGCGGGTCGGTCCCGTCGTTGTTACGTGTTCCAGCGCATACCGGAAGGAAACGTCGCGGACTTCGATCTCGTGTTCCAGGTTCAGCGGTTCCTTCCCGCTGGCGTGCGGGGCCTCGCGGGCCGATTCGCATTGCTCCTGAAGATTTCCGACCGCATCAAAAGCGGGCAACATGTGCAGCACATGTTGCCAACTGGCATGCACTTCCCTGATCCTTGGCAACAGCCGTGAGAAGAGAAACACCAGCAGCAGCAGTTCTGCCAGCGGCATTCGCAACCATTCCACGGCCAGCCAGAGCAATCCGCAGAGAACCGCGGCGGACCCCAGCGTGTAGATGAGTGCCGTGGCTGCCGTGGTTTGCACATACTTTTGGTGGGCGGCGTTCATTGTGCCGGTCAACTCTTCGAACGCTGCAATGTGTCGTGTCTGGGCTCCCAGGCACTTCACATCCTTCATTCCTGCCAGATGGTCGGAGACGCGGGCGAAAAAGCTGCGGGTGAACTGGGAGACTTGCAGGCCGGACTGATGCGAGCGGCGGTTCTGGCGCGAGAGCAATGGCCACAGCAACACGGTGCTCCCCAGCGTGATGGCCGTCATGACGGGGGACAGTGTCAGCGACATCGCGGTGTGGACGGCGGTCAGGATGGCCGCCCCCACCAATCGCGGCAGGTACGTCGTGCCCGCAGAAACCCGCGCAATGTCGTTGGTCAGGGCGTGCGTAAAGTCAGACGAGCGGGTGCGCACGAAGAATCCCCACTCGGCGCTCACCACGGCGCGGTACAGGCGGTTCTGCAACGAACGCACGAACTCCTGCTGGAGCTCGCTGCTGACGACCGTCTGCCAGTAGACCAACAGGGCATGGCCGCCAGCCACCGTCAGAAACACCAGCAGCACGGCGACGAGCGTGTGCGGCAATCCAACCGTATTGAATAACCAATCCACCCCCAACGTCGGGCCACGGGTAGAGGAGGTTCCCGTCGAGATCCCGACGATCTCCAGCATCGGCAATAACAGCAGTACGCCGGCCCCCTGCATCAGTCCGACGAGGACCATCAGTACCAATGCCCCGGCGGATCGCCCCGGTTGTTGCGTCGCCAGCAAGTGAAGATAGCGCACGAGCGGGTACCACGGTGAACGCGTGGGACTTTCCCGCTGTTCGTTGTGCATGGAATTCAACTTTTTGCACTTATTCTTGCTGGACAACCCGTGATCCAATGTGGTCAAACGAGCAAGCTGTCGTTTTCGTCGAGGTATCCGCATCGCCGCATGACGTCGCCGTGGTCGGCCAGCACACGGGCCACTAGTTCGTCGGTGAGCTTGTCGCGCCACGATCCGGAACGCCCTTCGCGGAAGAAGACTTTCGCCCCGGTCAGACGCTCGCGGAACCCGCGTTCGCGTTCTTTCTCCTGGAGCCGGTCGAACCGGCTCTGCTCCAAGGCTGCAGCGATCTGGATGTCGTCATGCTCCAAACCGGCAAAACGGATCGCACCACGAAACGTTTCCAGGGGCCGGGCCAGCATGTCCTCATACCGCAGCAGGTGGACCGGCACTTCCGTCTGGTCGAGCCAGCTTCGCACGTGGCCGCTCCAATTCAGTAACTGCTGGCGAAGTTGCACATCAAGGCCGATTTTCGATTTTGAAATGGCCCGATCGGGTGTCGCCATGTCGCGGACCATTTTGGCAAAGTCTTCATGACCTGAGTGGTACGTGTACGACACGGCAACGTCGAGGGGATTGCGGAGGAAGTAGATGGCTCCCGCCGATGCGCGCCGCGACAGCAATGGCTCACCATTCGGCAAGTAAGTGAAGGCATCGTGCGACTTGAGGAACAAGGGGAGCGCCACGTTCTGCAGGACAACTTCCTCGTAGACCTTGGGTCGCAGACCGTCGATTTCGTCGACCGTCAGATTCGAGGAATCGAGTCCGGAGTATTGGTCGAACATGTCGCGGCTGCTGGAGATGCCCGACGTGCCACCGATCTCGTCATCGTCCTCCGGCTGGTGCAGAAGATTCCTCAGAAAAATGCGAAACCAGGTGTTTCCCGACTTGGGGTACGACGCCAGCCAGACGATTCCACGTCGCGGACTGTCCGGAGATGCGGCGACGGGGGAAAAGTCCAAGTTCAGCATCGTGACGTGGTATTGAGAAAAGGATCCGACTTGTCTGGTTTTATCGGTTGCGGGGAGTTTGCCGGTTGAGTCAAAGATTCGAATGACGCGGAAGTGTGTCGCAGATCGTCGACTGAAAATGACGGAATCGCTGATTGCACCCGGAATCGAAACGCACAGTCTGAGCGCCGGACAGAGCGGGCTAGCTGTGGCTCCGAGACAAGTCTCTTGAGCAACCGCTGTACTCCTTTCTGCAGCGACGTGAAGTGCGGAACCTGCTTCAGACCGATCGCTTCCCGTGGTTCGGCCGAGGCGTTCAGCAGTGCGGTCACGTCGTGATCGTCCAGCTTTATCGCTGCCTTCAGGACCAGGCAGGAGAACAGTAGGAAGAGCGTGATTTCTTCGGACTGTCGAGGTGCGAGTACTACGACAACACACTGCTGACCAGTTCGTGTGCCGTCTGCAGAATCCGCAGCGGAGATTTCGAGGGCGTGCTCATCGACGGGCCATCTCAGCGCTGCAACGCCACTGGCAAGATCCATCCGACAGGGCAAGACGGCGTCAATTTCTCTCGTGCGCGGTCCATCATTGGTGTCGGGAAAGTGCGGAATCTTCGCCGACCAGACCAATTTCGATTGCCTCCCCTCAACGCGGCCAGTAGCGTGAGTGCAACCAATGTCAGAAAACCCAATGCATTCTAAACCCCGAAACCCGTTGAACGGGTTGAACGTGGGGTACGGGATCGCTGCCGAAACTCGAGCCAAGGGAAACCATGATTATGACGAACCTTCTGATTGAACGACGTGCGTTTGTGAAGTGCGCCGTCGCTTCCACGATGGCGATGACGGTGAGTTCTACGAATGGTTTCACTGGAGAACCGGGGCGCAAAGGTACCGTTCCAGCTGAAGTGAGCGAAAACCCGACTCTTGATCTTGAACAGGTCACAGCCGCCACCTTTGAACCGGCCGTGGGACAGAACGTGAAAGTTTCCGGTTCGCAGGCCCAATTCGTGCTGGTTGCCGTGAATAAGCACCGCGATCGCAACCGCGCCCAGCGCCCCGCAGGCGTCCGACAGGAGCCATTTTCGCTGTTGCTTTCTGCACCGAAGGGTGTGCATCTCTCGGATGGCTCGTATTCGCTCACGATCACGGACTTGGGCAAGTTCGACATCTTCATGAACGAGGTGCGCCAGACCAGCGCGTTCTCGAGCAGTTCACGACTGGGGCAGGCCGAAATGTTTTTGAACAACGTCGTAGACAGGACAGGCCTGCGAGTACCCAGGGTGTTCTATCAGGTGATCTTCAACTGAAGTCGCCATCCCGGTCCCAACCGCCGGCGATCGTGCTTCGTCGTGTCCTGAGTTTGGAGTTGGAATGCGAATCACGGAGTGACTCGCGGAATCAGCTCGGTCGCTCCATGACTGAAACTTCGAGCCTCATGCCAACCCCGAATCCAGGTTTAAGCATCACCCTGAGTCCCCCCTGGATGTCGCCAGTCGTCGATGTCCAGACTTGCAAGAATTCCTAAGGGGACTTTTCGGATTCACCGCAGGTGGTGTGTTGTTGAAATCAAGAGCGAGAAGTTCGATGGGCCAGATTCCATCCCGGGAGGCATTTACCGGGCACATGGGCGACTCGTTTCGACTCCCGCTGAATGCCGATCAGTCCCTGAGCCTGACGCTGATCGAAGTGACTCCATTGAAGGCCTACGAAGGATTGCCGCGGCAGGATCCGATGGCGTTGCTGTTTCGCGGACCGTGCGACGTTGTCCTGCCACAGAATACTTACAACCTGGAACACGAGCGGCTCGGCACGGTGACCTTGTTCCTGGTCCCGATCATTCCGGACGCCGAGGGACCTCGATACGAAGCGGTGATCAACTGAGTCTGCTGAAACTGCACTGCACCCACGGGTTTCCTTGGGATGTTGAACAAGCTGATGAAAGTCGAGTGTCGTGTCCTGTCAATCCGACGTCTTAGACGTCTGAAGATCGCTGATGACGGTCGTCCCGGCGTTGTGTCGGCGGAACGTTCGGTCGGCGGAACGACCAGAGCACAGTCAAGGAACCCTGAGAGTTAGAACTCACGAGAGACTTGGGTGGGGCAAACTCGCTTCAAGCGCCGAAAACATCAGGAACCAGTTTGTGTTGATTGTGGGCCGACGCCGCGCAAGCCTATTCTATGTGCAGAGTTCAACTGGCAGCCAAACAATTCGTCTCATCTCATTCCGCGTGATGTGTAGAACCACTTTTCATGCCCCCAGCCATTACTTTCCGTCCGATTGAAGCCGGGGATTTCGAGTTCCTCTACCTGGTGTATGCCAGCACGCGCAGCGACATCGAACAGGTTCAATGGCCCGAGGAACAAAAGCAGCAATTCCTGCGCATGCAATTCCAGGCCCAGCACACCCATTACCAACGGCACTTTGCAAATGCGAGGTTCCAGATCGTTCTGCGGGACAATCGGCCGGTCGGCAGGCTCTACGTCGATCACCGACCGGACGAGTTGCGGATTATCGACATCGCGCTGTTGCCAGAGCATCGTCGGCAAGGGATTGGCCGCTCGATTCTGGCCGATTTGCTGGCCGAAGCAAGCCGCCAGGGCAAGCCGGTTCGAATTCACGTGGAACGGTTCAACCCCGCACTGGCGTTGTACGAGCGGCTGGGGTTTCAGGTAATCGGTGACACGGGAATTCACTTCCTCATGGAATCTCAAGTTGTACAACCCGCCAATGTTGAATTACCTGGTGTCGTTTGTGGAAGCGATCCAGGATGATAAGCTAGCCCAGCGTTGAGGGGCACGCCTCTCGTGAATTCAACACGTCCCCGCCTCATCTCTCTCTGTGTCTGAACCCGTTTACAAAGGAGACCGCGATGTCAGATCCGTTCATTGGTGAAATCCGGATGGTTGGCTTCAACTTCGCTCCGACAGGTTGGGCTTTATGTGACGGACAACTCTTGCCCATTGCCCAAAACACAGCGCTGTTTTCGCTCCTGGGAACCACCTATGGTGGCAACGGCGTATCGACCTTCGCTTTGCCAGATATGCGTGGCCGTGCTCCCGTTCATCAGGGACAGGGGCCGGGATTGTCCAGCTACGTGATTGGCCAACGGGCTGGGACCGAGAACACCACCCTGACCGTGAACAATCTCCCTGCCCACACCCACGCGCTCTCCCAGGCGAACGCCAAAGTCGTGATTGGGGCACGGACTGACCCGGCGAACAGTCCATCACCTGCCGGTGGCTTCCTGGCGACGGCTGCCGGGAATACGTATGTCACTGGGCAGACGGATCCCAACAACGCGTTGAAGATTGGCTCGGTCGCCTTTGGAGCCGGAGCCGCGACCAACGCGACCGGCAGCAACCTGCCTGTGTCGACTCTGCAACCCTATCTGTGCATCAATTTCGTCATCGCGCTGCAGGGCGTTTTCCCGTCGCGATCCTGAGGTATTGCCCACGATTCCGGCAACTCTCCAAGAGGGGCCGGGATCGTCCTGGAGGGGTGCCGCTTCTCAGGAGCAGATGCGATCCAAACGAAAGACGTCTCTCACCGTCGAGACGAAGACTAATCTGCAGCGTGAGCGAGGAGATGGAATCCATTTCCTCGCTCATGGTGCGGGTTGGTCTGCCTCAGCGTTGTTACTCGGCACGGGAACGTGGCGACCGACACCACGGTAGGGCACGTCCAAGCCCACCATTCGATGGCTTGAGATGGCACGAAGCGCGGGCGCAGCCCCCGCAGCGGGGCAAGCGGTCCCAGCGGGCGATCCGCGTGTTTGATTGCGTGAGCAGACTCTGGTCAATGACCGCTGCTCAGATCGACTTTCCAGCAATGAAACGGCACCGAAGATTGGAAACTCGGGGTGGTAGCTACGCCGCTCGACAATTGGGTGTCAGGTTCACATTGACCTGATCGAACCAACGCAGAAAGCGAATGCCTGCCAGGCTCGACTGAACGGAGTATTTGATCTGCAAGCCTTCCGGCGTGGTTTCGCCACCGGGACGATCGGCCAGGTGGTCGATGGTCTGCAGAATACGCTCGACGTCGTAGTACTCGTGGGCGATGTCTCCAGCGGGAATCGAGGCGAACTCCCCGCGAATGACTTGGCGCTCCGCCTGAAAGCGGTGATAGAAATCGGGCGAAAACGGGGCCTTGGTCTGCCGCCATTGGATCTGCGGAGGCAAGATTCCCTGCATCGACTGGCGGATCAGATTTCGGCGCCAGCCATCCACCTGGTACAACCGGGCGGGCACCGCGAGGCAAAAGTCGATCAGTCGTCGATCGATCAATGGAAACCAGGTTCTGATGCCATGTGCCAGACTGGCTTGGTTCAGTGCCGCCCCCCCTCCCTGCATGCGTTGGATGGCAAATGCCAACCGCTGCTTAGCATCAAATCGAGAGGCCAGCGCTGGATCGTTACATCGGAGGTGATGGTCCAAACCCTGGCGGCGGACGAATTGGAGATTCAACGGCAGCGAGACAGTTCCGCCGTAACGCCGGGGATGCCTGAGACGCTGGTACCACGACTTGACCGTCATGAAATGCGGCGCCATGACCTCGCGCAGAAAGAGTCCCAGCAAACTTCGCTCGCTCAGTCGTGACATCGCCCGCAGTTCGTGTCCCAGCAACCGCCACTGACCGTTGCGGGCAAGAGAGGGAAGCCATCCCTGGCCGTGACAGGAAGGCCCCATTTCCCCCCCACAGCCGTCCAGAATGGTTCCCGCGCCGCAGTTGGCGGCCGCTTCGTGAAACGCGCGATAGACGTACCCTTTGGGGTTAAAATCCGGAGCCTCCAGCCAATCCAGGTAGCGCACTTCGTTGTCGACCATCGACTGGCGGGGATGCAGATATTGGACTTCAAGATCTTCCGCATGCTTGACGATGTCGATGAATTCTCGTTCGTCCTGCTCGGGCCCGGCATGATCCAGCGGAAGCACCGAAGAGATCGCGGTCAATCGCTGCCCGGTTTCCCGCAGTTTGCGGGCAGCAATACAGGCGATGGCTGATGAATCCAAACCGCCGCTCAGACAACAGACCACCGGACGCTCGCTGCGCATTCGGTCATGAACACAGCGAACGGTCAACTCCCGAACGTGGTCGTAGTACTCTTGGTCGCTCGATAAGCGGATCTCGCGGGCCGGATCGGGCCGCCACCAGGTTCGCATGCGAACAGAACCATCCGCGCTGACGGTCAATGTCGTGGCGGGTGGTAACGACTTGACACCGAGAAACATCGTTTCGTCACGCACGGCCGGGTCAGCATCGGCCCGGAGTTTCGCCATCGTGATGAAGCGGGCGAAAGCTTGTTCGTCTAACTGCTTGGGAACTTGCGCCAACGCCAGCAGAGGACGGATGAGCGACGCGAAGGCGAAACTGTTTCCGACTTGCAGATAATAGAGGGGTTGAGTCGGAAAAGCTGACTGAACGCAAACCAAGGTCTGGTTCTGACAGTCGAAAAGCGCGAAAGAAAAATCGCCTTCCAGCCGGTCTGGACAACCTGCTCCCCATGCTTGATACGACCGGAGGATCAGCGCACTGTCCGGAATACTCGCTCGATCCGAATGGGGAACCGAGAGGGCTGCGGATAATTCGTCGCGGTTGTCCAGTCTCGCTTCTGCCACGATGGCAAAACTGCCGCCGCTGCTGGCAGAGGGCAGGATTTCGCGCCCCGAATCCGGTGAAGAGAGGCCCATCCATTGCGTCAAGGCCACCGGGCCTTGGATCCAGAGACCCTGGCCACCAGAACCCGAACGCGAATTGTACGCCTGCGTAACCGCTGACACGTGACGGGCATCGGCTGGACGACCGTCATTGTGAATAATGCCAGCGATTACACTCATACATCGATAACTTTATGAGGCTTGAGAGGGGAAGAAACCACCATCCCCACCGCCGCCAGCATTATTTTCTGTCGCTGACGTCGCGAGGCAGCGGAGGTTTGGGCTGACCCAGGCGCGCTTTTGCGGCTGTGGTACCGAGGTTCCACCATTCTGAAGAGTTGGCTGGCTTTCCGCAGGGAACAGCTGGAATGTGTTTGGGTTGGGGAACATACGTGGCTCCGATCGTTTTTCCTAGAGGACTTTTTGCGTCTCTGGCGATTTGGAATGGTTGGGGGCACTCGGCAATTCGTGAGTGAAATGTCAGGCAAATCACCTCACGAGGCCATCCTTGAATCCTAATCGGCTCAATCGAACGAACATCATCAGGACGTTCTGTAGGAGTTGAAAGACTTTTCCGGAGGGGGCTTCGCATCCGCCCCCCCAATTTCGCTTCCCATAAAACATCGTGACGACGTTCGAGGCCCTCACGGCGGAAAACATTCCCAAATCGACTCAATCGCTAAACTCGCATCCACCGATAAAGTCGGATGACGGGCCGTCTTTGGGTGGCTGCGAAATTGGAGCATTTCCCCAAGCGAGATCCCTCACTTGAGGGCTGCTTGGTACACGTTCTAAACCTCTCGGCAAAGTACAGAAAAATGGCTGCTTAAGAATTTCGTCGAATGAAGGGAGCGGGCGTTCAATTTTCAGAATTCTCCTTCCAGCCGTATTCAATCCGCAGTCGGTATCCCGGCCAATTATCGCCCCGAGAGAACAAGAGAAATCGGAGCAGTCGCGTGAAGGAACTAGATTACTACCGCGTGGCTGGATTGGATGTCGCGTCGGAGATCGAGTTGTTCGGGGCTCTGCCGGCTGAAGAACCGGGCGATTCCGTGGTCTCCATCCGGTTCGGTGAAGTGCCGGAATCACTGGCCACTGTCGTCGCACGCGGTGCCGCCTTTCAGGCCAACGAGGAGGAAGCGTTGGTGATGGTTCCCGGTGTCGCCCGCTACTGGATTCGCCATGGCCAGGAAATCCTGGTCCGCCCCGAACCCGATAGCACGCTCGACGATATCCGGGCGTTCCTGATCACGTCGCCATTGGGGGCCGTGTTACACCAGCGCGGACTTCTGCCGTTGCACGCCAGTTCGGTTCGTATCGGGGATTCGTGTGTGGCCATCGTTGGGCCCTCACGGGCCGGCAAGTCGACGCTTTCCGCGCAGCTCAATGCGCGCGGCTTCCCACTGGTTGCCGACGATGTCCTCGCCGTGAAGCAGACCAGCCGGGGAGCGATGGCGTATCCCGGATTCTGCAGGCTGCGGCTGTGGGAAGATGCCACCCGGGCGCTCGGAATTGAAGCTGCGGGACTACCGCGTGTGCGGCAGCTTCTGAACAAGTTTGAATTGCACGTCGTGAACCGACACCGCGGCGAAGAATTGCCACTCCGCCGGATCTACCTGCTTCACGAATGCTGTCCAGGGGATCGCGAAGGGATTTTTCCCCTGGAGCAGTCGGAAGGACTGGCGGCCATCATGAACAACACTTATCGGTTCCAGTTTCTCCGACGACTACCAGGGCAGGTCCGGCACTTTCAGCAGAGCGCTTCCATGCTGAAGTCGGTGTCGATCGCTCGCTTGTCCCGCCCCGACGACCTGTCGCGTCTGGATGAGGTCGCCGACTGGCTGATTGAAGATTGCGCCGGACAGGAACAGGCCCAACGGCGGGCTGCGTAGTCCGGACGATTCTCGGCAGCCTCCTGGGTTCATTCTGTGCCTCTGACTGTTTCAAGTGTTTGAGAAACACAGAGGTACAAAGAGAACAAATGGGCGAAATTTCAGAAACGGGAGAGCCAATTCCATGCCGTTTCCACCCGCGTTCTCCCGCGAACTGTCGTTACTGGTGCTCTGTCTGCGGCAAACGCCCGATGCGGCGCAGGTGGAAGCTTTGCGCCAGCATCTGTCTCAACCGCTCGACTGGACCCAAGTTGCGGTCCTCGCTGAACGGCACAGGCTGGTCCCGCATCTGTACCTCGCGCTGAAGAACTCCGTCCCCGACCTGGTTCCACAGGAGGCGTGGGAGAAAACCCGCCAACGATTCCAGGCCAATGCCGCGCGCAACCTCCAATTCATGACAGAGCTCGTGCGCGTCACCCGTTCCCTGGAACAGGCGGGCATTCCGTCAATGCCCTTCAAAGGCCCGGCGCTAGCACTTCAGTTGTACGGGGGACTGGAGTGCCGACAATTTCACGATCTGGATCTCGTCGTTCCGCTGCACAAGGCCGTTCACACAGCTGAAATCCTCAGCGCGATGGGATACGAAGGCCCGGGAACTCTCTTGCCGAAGCTGACTCCAAGACAACAACAGCGGACCTTGGCCAGACATAAAGACGCCGCGTTCTTCAAATCCTCCGGGCCGTCACGAATCTTGTTAGAACTCCATTGGCGCCTGACGATCGCCGGGTTCGATGCCCCGATTGTCCTGAGCCACGGTACCAACGATCGAATCGAAAGCAATTACGGGACGCTCCGCGCGTTGCCCGCCGTCGACTTGACGCTGTTTCTCGCTTACCATGGAGCCTCTCATCGCTTCTTCCGAATGTCGTGGCTGGCCGATCTGCTGCAGGCAGTGGAGTCGCTTTCGCCCTCGGAATACGAGCCACTTTTCAACCAGTCGGTCGCCTTTGGGTGTCAGCGCCATCTCAGGCTGGGACTGGCAGTCCTCTCACGACTGCAATTGCTGCGGGAGCCACTGCGGGAAGCAGTCGAGACATTTTGGCGAACGGTCCGCTGTCCGGAACTGCTGGCGGATCCGGTTTTTCAGGCGATCAACGCACCCCGCGACTGGTCGCAACACCCGCTGCGCAACTATCCATGGCTGTTCAAGCTCGGTGGCTGGAGAGCTGGCTTGCAGGGGCTGACCTGCTCAATCTCACCTCAACCCGATGATGCGATTGGGAGTGGTTTCATCCATTCGCATTGGAACCGATGGTACAGAGTGTTTGCGAAATATCTCACCCTGCCGGGAGTCTCAAAGAAGAGACCGGCGTTAGGTTCCATGATCGACCGCTGACAAGACCCCTTCGATTCGGTAGACCGATGCTCGATCCACTTGAGCATACGGTTCCGAGCGAGTCATTTCAGTAAATTCCGCTTGATTTCCAGACTCTATTGAGATCGGCTGCATGTTGCAATCATTGCATTCGCTTGCATTCCTTTGCAGGGATTGTCTGTAGAAAGGCTCATTTGTCCGTAGTTGTTACGGACGCTCCAAGCCCGTCGAAATTGACCGTACAGTTTCGTCGATTCATGAATCAACGGCGAACACGTTCTCGTGCTCAGCGCTCGTCGGAAGTGCCGAAATCCGGTTGAAGCGGCCCTCGAAAAGCCGTCTCTCAGCACCACATTTTTTTCGGACGATTTCGGCGCTCTTTTTCTGGGTCAAAGCGGGGTACAGGGATGTGTAACTCCCACTAGAATACGAAGTCACGACAATACCCCGATGGCAAAGATCTTTCACCCACTCCTCGCGCTGATCGCGTCTGGTCAGGACCGTGAATTGGCGAAGTACGTCCAATTCATGAAGGATGAGTCCAAGATCCTCCCGAGCTGGATCAAAGGAGAGGTGCACACCAAGCCAGAAGAGCGGAAGCGCCTGCTGGAATTCGACAAAGCGCTCGGCCAGGAGATCGAAGATCTGATCACAAGTGTCAGCCCGAGTACCTTCTAGCTCAACTGGATTGATTCTCTGTCCACGACCGACGGCGCAGATGGATTTGAGGCGTGAATCTAAGAGCCTCTAACAAAACATGGCGCGCCATTTTCAGAAGGTGATAATGACGGGGGCGAGGTCGAGGAAGCCGTAGTGGATGTCGGGACGTTTCTCATAACAGACGCGGAGGCGGCGGAACTGGTGGTACCAGGCGATCGTTCGCTCGACGATCCAGCGGTGAAAACCCAGCGGCCGCTCGTCGACTCCCCGTCGGGCCCGTGCCGGCACGATGTGGCGCGACCGCAGCCCGTCCCGCAGAGCGCGAGAGTCGTCGGCTTTGTCTGCACAGACCCGTGCCGGTCGCTGACGCCGTGCTCCGACCGGTCCTTGCACGAACGGAATCGCATCGACCAGCGGCAGCAGCCGTTGGCTGTCGTACACGTTGGCAGCCGTCACGTCGACGACGAGCGGCGTTCCCTGACCATCGGTCGCGAGGTGGTGTTTGACTCCCGCTTTGCCGCGATCCGTGGGGTTTGGTCCGGTGTGCGCCCCCCAAAAATCGCCCGCACATTCGAGCTGTCGACGAAGCACCGCGACCAGTCGATCGCCCCCGCCTGGTGGAGCCGTTCGATCAGGACCACCTGGAGTTTCAGCCACACGCCGGAGGCACTCCAGTCGCGCATCCGCCGCGAGCAGGTCATGCCACTCATCCCGAACTGCGGCGGCAGGTCTTCCCACCCGATCCCCGTCTTCAAGATGATCAAGATCGCTTCCAACACCGCCCGAGGCGACTTGGGCGGACGACCATCTCGAAACGTCCGCACCGCTTTGGGCGGCGGCAACAACGGCTCAATCAACGCCCACAACTCGTCCGACACCAGTTCCCGCGCCATCCGTCAACCCTCCTTGGTGACGCGAGTTGTCGCGGTTCCCCAACATCCCCACAAGACCGTTTTGTTAGACGCTCTAAGTTGTGGTGCATTCGCCAGTAGCAGATGTGTCGTAACCGGGGAGTTCGCCGAGAAGGCGCCTCACGGCAGGCGTGCGCAGCGTTCCGATCAGGGCATGCAAACGCGGGTCGTGCTCATCGGCTTTCCGGTAGACGAGATCGTAGGACTCTTGCCGGACGCTGAGAAACCGCAGACCTGCTTCTTCCGCCACCACCCGCAAACAGATTCCTGCATCGGCCCAACCGTTGCGGATCGCCTCCGCAACGCCGCGATGGTCGCGGGCGATGCGCTTCGGCGTCGGACGATGCTCCAGAATTTCGTCGAGACATTGCCGAGCCCCGGACCCCGGTTCCCGACCGATCCAGCGGAGCGACCCCTGGACCGCAGCTGTCACCGAACCCGCAGTCTGCCCCGGTCCCAACGCGAGGCCAGCGTCCCACCGGGCCACGTGAAGCAGGACATACCCTGCCCCCAGTTGCTCCCGGACCTGGTGCACGTTTCCGCGACGACTGGTGGCTCTCGCGAGATGCACCCCAGCGACATGCACCACGCCGTCGCCCAGTAAGCGCAGCGACTCGCGACTTGCACGACCGATGACCAGCAATCGGAACCCGGTCCGTTGCGAGAACTCGGTCGCAAGGAGCGCAGCGGCCGGATCGCAACTCGCGAGGACCAGGGTCTCGCCCGCGCGATCGATCCGTTCGGACTGAATAAAGCCGGCACCAGCAATACCGTCGTGCGGGAGCGCCAAAAAGGAACTTGCTTCTGCGGGATAGAGCCACCGTTTCCCCTGGATTTCGGCCTTCCAGAAGCGGCAGGGCGTCTGCGTGACTGGCCACGCCCAGTTCAATGTGGACGCTCCGCCAGCGGGCGCCCCGAACAACTCCTCCACCCGGCATTCCAAAGCCGCGGCCAGCGCCAGGGCGATTGCCACGGAGGGCGTGAGACGACGGATTTCGATCGCGCTGACCGCCGTTCGCGAGATGCCGCTGCGGCGGGCCAGTTCCGCCTGCGACCACCCCCGTTCCAGACGGAAATCACGAACTCGATTGGGAAACGACGCGAGCGACATGATCGTGTCATGATACCGCGACGATTGTGTCGGCGACACCGATCGTCTACTCATGATCCGACGGACGAGAATCCGGCGGAGGACCGAACCGCGGAGAGGACACGCTCCAACAGCCGCGCAGGGCCGTCCGGATCAGACACCGCACTCAGGATCAAAAGATGCAACGGCGCGCCTTTACGCTGATTGAACTGCTGGTGGTGATCGCCATCATCGCGATCCTGATCGCGTTGCTGCTGCCTGCGGTCCAACAGGCGCGTGAAGCGGCTCGGCGGACCCAATGCCGGAATCATCTCAAGCAGATCGGCATCGCTCTGCACAACTATCACGACGTGCATGCCACGTTGCCGCCGGGGCGGATGCGCAGCACGGTCGACGGCGCGGGGCGTTGCTTTTCGGCTTATGCCCATCTGCTGCCGATGCTCGACGCCGCGACGCTTTACAACCAGATCGACTTCCACGCGGATCCGGACGACCCCGCGAAGAACGGAACCGCACTCGGGCAGACGATTCCGTATTTCCTGTGCCCATCCGATTCGTTCCGTGTCCTGCAGTCCAATACTGTGGCGGGAGTCGTCGTGAACAGCGCGGTCCACAATTATCCGCTCTGCACCGGGACGACGTATCCGCTGTCGCCGCGGAATCCCGGCGGCGTCCCCGTGACGGGGGTCTTCTTCGAGAATTCGCGCACACGGTTCGCTGACATCACCGACGGAACCAGCAATACGGTGTGCGTCAGCGAAACGATCAAGGCGGAAGGGGGACCGTCGATCTGGGACGGCGTTTCGGCCACGAACGGGTTCGTCCTGACGCAAGGCAACGACAACGCCACCAACGGACCGGAACTGACCGACTATGCGACGCAATGCCACGGCAGCGGCCTGCAACTGCAACAGACGCGCGGCAGTCGCTGGCTGTACGGGGCTCCGGGACATTCCATGTACAACCACCTGCGCGGGCCCAATGATCGCGACATCGACTGCCGAGGCGGCCTGCCGCATAGCATCCGGACAAATTACTGGTGGGATCGGCTGAGCCTCAACGTCGCCGCGCGCAGTCGTCATACCGGCGGTGTGCATGCGTTACTAAGTGACGGTGCGGTCCGCTTCGTGAGCGAAAACATCGACACTCCCCTCTGGCAGAAACTCGCCACCCGCGCCGGCGGCGAAGTGATCGGCGAGTACTAACGGCTCGCGACGATACTGATCGCCCGAATCGAAGCACACGACAGGGTCTGGAGAGCTGAATCGCGAGCTGATCGTCGTGCGCTGCTACGACGGCGGATTGGTGAAATTGTTGGAAAGAAGAGCGACCTGACAGGCCTCGGCCGAAAGAGGGAAATGCGGGACATTCGTTGAACCGTGCTCGTCCTATTCCGCAGCGAAGCGGTACCCGACCCCTTGTTCGGTCAGAAGGTAGCGCGGCCGGGCGGGATTATGCTCCAACTTCCGGCGGAGGCTGGCCACGAAGACCCGCAGGTAATGGTTCTCCTGGGAGTCCTGCGGTCCCCAGACTTCGCGTAGCAGAAATCGGTGTGTCAGCACTTTCCCGGCGTGTTTGATCATCGTGACCAGGAGTTTGTATTCCAGCGGCGTCAGGTGCACTTCTTCCTGGTTGCGGTAGACGAGCCGGGCCGCCAGATCGACCCGGAGATCACCAACGGTGATGGTTGTCGCTTCCGGTCCGACCCGGTGAGCGTGACGCAGGGCCGTTCGCATTCTGGCAAGAAGCTCTCCGACACCGAATGGCTTGGTGACATAGTCGTCGGCACCGCAGTCGAGTGCATTGATTTTCTGCGACTCCTGATCCCGTGCGGAGAGAACGAGGATTGGCGACGTGTACCATTCCCGCAGCCGCTTCAGCACGTCTTGCCCATCGATGTCGGGAAGACCGAGATCCAGAATCACAAGATCGGGCTGTTGGACCGATGCCATCTGCAATCCCTCTTCACCGGCCACAGCTTCACTGACCCGATAGCCCGCGTTCGACAACGACGCCTTCAGGAACCGTCGAATCGGTTGCTCATCTTCGATGATCAGAATGTGATGTCCGCTGGCTTGCATGGCCCTATTCTAGCATGACCTGCGGTGCATCCTTGGAAAGCGGCAACCGGATCAAGAATTCGGCGCCGACACCGGGGCGGTTGGCGGCGACAATCGTTCCGCCGTGGGCTTTGATGATGGCCCGGCAGATGGCGAGTCCGAGACCGCTTCCGCGACCGCCGTCTGCCATTGGAGAAGCTCGATAGAACTTGTCGAAGATCCGTTCTTCGGCACCGGCCGGCAGTCCCGGTCCATTATCCGAGACGGCGATCCGCACGGACTTGCCATCCAGTGCCGCTCGGATCGTCACTTCTGTTCCTTCGGGTGTATAGCGTGCCGCATTCTCGAAGAGATTAACGAATACCTGCTCCATCAGAAGGCCATCCACGAACAGGAGCGGCAGGTCATTGGAGAGTTGGACGGCCACTACGTGTTGGGCCAGTTCCCGACGAGTGCGATGCAGTGCCGATCCAATCAGCTCTTCCAGGACGTGCCACTGGCAATTCGGAGTCGCCGCTCCGGCATCGAGCTTCGACATCTGAAGGATGTTTTCGAGGAGACGATTGAGACGGGCGGCTTCATCCGCCACGGTTTCGAGCAACTGACGGCGGGTGTCTTCGTCGAGCGCAGCAGTTTCCAACAAGCTGCTGCTCGCCCCGGCAATGGCTGCCAGCGGGGTCTTGAGGTCGTGTGACACGCTGCTGAGCAGGCTGCTCCGAACCTGTTCGGCTTCCGCTTGAATGCGAGCGTTAGCGGCCTCAATCGCGAGTTGATCTCGTTCCAGAGCCAATGCCAGTTGGTTCGCACACGCATCCAAAAGGAGGCGAAACTCCGGGTCAAGTAAGCGCTCTGTGTCGGGCACACGAATGGCAATGGCTCCGCGCGTGCCTTGCGAGCCGGAAAGTGGGAAGAACAGCGCCGCCGCATTCGGCAGCGTGTTCGTTCCGGCCCCGGCGAATTGATCGTGCTCGATGACCCACTGTGCCACCGCCAGACTGACCGCATGCTTGGCGATGAAGGTGTCGTGCCCAAAGGCGAGTTCAGGCGTGCCGGAAGGCTGACGCAAGTAGATCGCCACTTCACCGCCTAGCATCTCGGCGACCTTTCCACCCGCCGCTCCGACCAGAAACACATTCCCAGATAACGAACTCAGTTGCTTGCCCAATTCGTAGAGCGAAGCCGTTCGTCGTTCCCGCTGGCGAGTATTCTCGATCTGAGCCCGCAGTCGAGATGTTAGTGTGCTGATCACAAGCCCGATGGTCAGCATGACCGCGAACGTGACGACGTACTGCGCATCGGCGACGGCGAACGTGTGGAACGGCGGAACGAAGAAGAAATCGAAGACCAGCACGGCCAAGATGCTCGCAAACACGGCTGGCCCTCGTCCATAACGAAAAGCCGTCCAGGCAACCACCGCCAGGAACAGCATCACCGTGTTCGCCTCAGCATCGGCGAGATGCAGAGAGCGAAGCCCGTAGGCGAGCAAACCGGTCAGGCCGACGAGAACAAACGCCGAGACATAGGGGAGCTTCGTTGCCGACGACGCTGTTGTTCGGGTGGGAGCGTATTCTGCCTTCTCTTCCTCGCCGTGAATGACATACACGTCGATCTCGCCGCTCTTTTCCAGCAGATCGTCCACGACGGTGCCGACGAGCAGTCGCCGCCAGCGAGGCTGATTCGTCTTGCCGATCAGGATCTTGGTGACATTGCGAGAACGGGCATAGTCGAGAATCGTGTCGGTGACGTTCTGCCCGGCCAGTGTGACCGTTTCCGCTCCCAGGCGTTCGGCAAGGCGGAAGTGGTGGCTGACCTGCTGCTTGGCGGGGGTGCTTGTTGATTCGCCCGTGAGATCAACAGAAACCGCCAGCCAAGGCGCATCCAAGGCCGCCGCCATCCGTCGAGCCGTACGAATGACACGGGCAGTCGTGGGACTCGGCCCCACGCAGACCAGCAGCCGTTCGGCCGTGGCCCAGGGTTGGATGGCTGACTTCTCACGGCGTGCCGATTCGACATCCGTGTGAATCCGGCGAGCTGCTTGCCGCAGAGAAAGTTCTCGAAGTGCGGTCAGGTTCGACTTCTGAAAGAAGCTTTGGATTGCTCGCTGAGCCTGTTCGGTCACGTAGACCTTGCCGGCCTTGAGTCGGAGCAGCAATTCTTCCGGCGTGATGTCGAGCAGTTCCATGTCCGTCGCCAGATCGAACACCCGGTCGGGGACAGTCTCTCGAACGGTGACACCGGTAATTTGGCCGATCACATCATTGAGGCTCTCGATGTGTTGAACGTTGAGGGTCGTCCAAATGTTGATCCCCGCTTCAAGAAGCTCTTCGACATCCTGCCATCGTTTCTCGTGGCGACAACCGACGGCGTTGGTGTGGGCCAGTTCATCCACTAACAGCAGGTCGGGATGCCGAGTCAGGGCCGCATCGACATCAAAGTCTCGAAGCTGAACTCCTCGATATTCGTACTCACGCAGCGGAAGAATTTCGAGACCGGCAAGCAAGGCTTCCGTTTCAGAGCGACCATGCGGTTCGACATAACCGACGACGACCTCTCGCCCTTCAGCTTTCGCTCGCTGGGCGTTCTCCAGCATCGCATAGGTTTTCCCGACACCGGCCGCATACCCGAAGAACACCTTCAGCGAGCCGCGTTTGGAGTCGGCCTCTTGGGCCTGTACCTGCGCCAGCAGATCATCGGGATTGGGTCGAGCATCGGGCATGGACGGTCTCAGTTTCCCGGATGTTGATCCAAAGCGAGATTCAGTCGAAGAACATTCACGCGAGGTTCTCCAAGGATTCCCAGTTCTCGGCCTTCCGTGGACTGGCGAACGTGCTCGCGCACGGCATCTTCCGATATGTTCCTCGATGCGGCGATTCTTTGCATCTGGAACTCGGCTGCCGCCAGAGAGATGTGGGGATCCAGACCGCTCCCGGATGCGGTCACGAGATCGACTGGAACTGTTTTCCCCGCAGAACCCGCGGTGCGAAGTGCTGAGATGCGAGTTTCGACAGCTTCCTTGAGACCGGAGTGCAGCGGGCCGAAGTTTGAACCACTGGAGGCCGCTGCATTGTAGGCATACGGGCTGGTCGCCGAGAGCCTTCCCCAAAAGTATTCGGGGCGAGAAAACGGCTGGCCGATGAGTTCCGAACCAACAATCTTCGCACCTTGTTGGATCAGGCTGCCGTTGGCCTGCCTGGGAAATGCCACCTGCGCGATGGCGGTCACCATCAGTGGATAGACGCCGCCGGTCAGAACAGTCATGGCGATCAAGACGAGTGTTGCTGTGCGAAGTTGTTGAATCATGGTCGTTCTCCTTATGCCAAGCCCACCACTGACAGGAGCAGGTCGATGGCCTTGATACCGATGAAGGGGACAAGTAATCCGCCCACGCCATAGACGAGCAAGTTGTTGCGAAGCAGTTGAGCCGCCCCCACAGGGCGATACGCCACACCCTTCAAAGCCAGCGGCACGAGGGCGATGATGATCAGGGCGTTGAAGATGACCGCTGACAAAATGGCACTGGACGGCGACGAGAGTCGCATCAGGTCCAATGCTTTGAGCGCGGGATAGGTCGCTGCAAAGGCCGCCGGAAGAATAGCGAAATACTTGGCGACATCGTTGGCGATGCTGAAGGTCGTCAGTGAGCCACGGGTCATCAGCAGTTGCTTGCCGATGTTCACGATCTCGATGAGCTTCGTCGGATTGGAGTCGAGATCGACCATGTTCCCGGCTTCCTTGGCCGCCTGCGTGCCGCTGTTCATGGCGACTGCCACGTCGGCCTGGGCCAGAGCGGGAGCATCGTTTGTACCGTCGCCGGTCATGGCCACGAGCCGTCCGCCCTTCTGGTAATCTCGGATCAGCGACAGCTTGGCTTCGGGAGTCGCCTCGGCCAGAAAGTCATCCACACCCGCCTCGGCGGCGATGGCGGCGGCGGTCAGTGGATTGTCGCCCGTGATCATCACGGTCTTGATGCCCATCTGCCGCAGTTCGGCGAATCTCTCCTTGATGCCCCCTTTCACGATGTCCTTGAGTTCGATCACACCGAGCACTTTGTCGTCCCGGCTGACGACGAGCGGCGTCCCGCCGGACTTGGCGATGTCTTGAACAGCGGTTCGAACATCTTCCGGCAGGAATCCGCCGAGACTTCGCACGTGTGTCTCGACTGCTTCGGCGGCCCCTTTACGAATCTCGTGGCCATCCAGAGTGACACCGCTCATCCGAGTTCGAGCAGAGAACGGAACGAAGTGAGGTTGAATTTGTTCCAAATCCCGGCCTCGCAGCCCGAATTGCTTCTTGGCCAGGACGGCGATGCTGCGTCCTTCGGCAGTTTCGTCCGCCATTGACGCCAGATGTGCCGCTTCAGCCAATTCCTTCTCCGTGGTTCCCGATGCCGGTATGAAGCGAGTCGCCTGCCGGTTGCCGAGCGTGATCGTGCCTGTCTTGTCGAGCAGCAACACATCCACATCGCCCGCCGCTTCGACCGCCCTACCCGACATAGCGATGACGTTCGCCTGGCTGAGCCGGTTCATACCCGCGATGCCGATGGCGGACAGCAACGCCCCAATGGTCGTCGGTGCGAGACACACGAAAAGTGCCACGAGCACGGTAAGGCTAATCGCTCTTCCCTGCCCGGATGCTTGCACTCCGAAGATTGAAAACGGAAGCAGCGTGGCGACCACGAGCAGGAAGATCAGCGTCAGTGCGGCAAGGAGGATCGCCAGGGCAATCTCGTTGGGAGTTTTCTGCCGCTTGGCTCCTTCGACCATCGCAATCATGCGGTCCAAAAAGCTCTGGCCCGGCAGCGTCTTCACCTGAATGATCAACCAGTCGGAAATCACCCGTGTCCCACCCGTGACTGAACTGCGGTCGCCACCGCTCTCCCGCACGACCGGAGCGCTCTCGCCGGTGATGGCACTCTCATCGACCGAGGCGACTCCTTCAATCACCTCGCCGTCCGCCGGGATTGTCTCTCCCGCTTTGACAATCACGACTTCACCGATCGTCAGATCAGTCGCCGTGACGTCCTGCGTGATTCCGTGCCGTCCCGGACTGGAACCAGTCAGTTTCCGGGCGATGACCGTGGTGCGACTCTTCTTGAGCGACGCTGCCTGGGCCTTACCGTGGCCTTCGGCAATGGCCTCGGCGAAGTTGGCGAACAGCACGGTGAACCAAAGCCAGATCGTCACGCCGAGGACGAATGTAGACGACTCGCCAGTTACTCCGTTCAGCGAGTTCACCCACAGCACTGTCGTGAGGAGGCTGCCCAGGTAGACGGCGAACATCACTGGATTACGAAGCTGCACACGAGGATCGAGTTTCAAGAACGAAGCCCTGATGGCATCGACGATCAACTTGCTGTCGAACAGCTTGGTTGATGTTTTGGTCATGATGACTTCTCCTAGTTCGCTGTCATCAGCAGGTGTTCGACAATCGGACCCAACGCCAGTGCCGGGAAGAAGCTCAAGGCTCCCACCACGATCACCACGGCCACGAGTAGGACGACAAACAGCGGCGTGTGTGTGGGCAACGTGCCCGGACCGGCAGGGACGGTCTTTTTCCCCGCCAACGATCCGGCAATCGCCAGGACCGGCAGCATCACCCAGAACCGCCCGACGAGCATCGCCAGTCCCAGGAGTCCGTTGTAGAACGGCGTGTTCGCTCCCAGGCCCGCAAAGGCACTGCCGTTGTTGTTTCCCGCTGACGAGAGGGCGTACAGCACTTCGCTGAATCCATGCGGGCCAGGATTGAAGATCGTTGCTCGACCGGATGCCGAAACGACGGCCACCGCCGTCCCCACCAGCACCATCGCACAAGGGAACAGGATCGCCAGCGAAGCCATCTTCATCTCGAAGGCCCCGATCTTCTTGCCGAGATATTCCGGGGTGCGTCCCACCATCAGGCCAGACAGGAAGACGGCGACGATGGCAAACATCAACAGGCCGTAGAGGCCGGAACCGACGCCACCAAAGATCACTTCGCCCAACTGCATCAGCCACATCGGCACCAGTCCCCCCAGCGGCATGTAGGAGTCGTGCATCGAGTTCACTGAACCGTTCGAGGCGGCGGTCGTCGCCACGGCCCACAGCGACGAGTTCAGAATCCCGAAGCGAGTTTCTTTCCCCTCCATGTTTCCACCGGGTTGTGAATCAGAAACCGATTGATCGGCACCCAACTGGGCGAGGATCGGGTTGCCCGACTGCTCAGAGTTCGTCGTGATCGTCAGCAGGGGCACGAAGATTACCAGCATCGCCGCCAACAGCGCCCACCCCTGGCGGCGGTCGCCGACCATCTCGCCGAACGTATAGCACAGGGCGGCGGGAATCAGCAGGATGGCCAGCAGTTGCAGCAGATTAGACAGCGGCGTCGGGTTCTCCAGCGGATGAGCCGAGTTCACGTTGAAGAATCCACCCCCATTCGTCCCCAGTTGCTTGATCGCAATCTGGGATGCTGCCGGGCCGACAGCGATTCTCTGTGTCGTAACGGCATGACCTTCGGCATCAACCGTCGGCTCAAGGAGCGAGACTTCGTGATACGAGGTGAAGGTCTGCACCACGCCCTGTGAAACGAGTGCGACGGCCAACAACAGGGACAGCGGTAGCAATATGTAGAGCGTTCCACGCATGAGATCGACCCAGAAATTGCCGATGGTCTCGGCCGTATGCCGGGTGAACCCCCGAATCAGCGCGATCAGCACGGCCATGCCTGCTGCCGCCGAAACAAAGTTCTGCACGGTAAGGGCGAGCATCTGCGTGAGATAGCTCATCGTGGTCTCGCCACCGTATCCCTGCCAGTTCGTGTTCGTCGTGAAGCTCACCGCTGTGTTAAACGACGAGTCCGGAGAAATTGCGGGCAGCGATTCGGGATTGAGCGGCAGCCATTGCTGCGCTCGTTGTAGTAAGTAAACAGTGACAAAACTCACAAAGCTGAACGCCATCACCGCCACGGAGTATTGCCGCCAAGTCATCTCAGCGGATTTGTCGATGCCGCAGAGTCGATACAGCAATCGTTCCAGCGGTCCGACGAGACGGTCGAGTAACGTCGCCGCTCCGGAGTACACCTGGGCCATGTAGAACCCGAGGGGCTTCACACAGGCCAGAAGCACTCCGAAATAGATCGCCAGTTGCAGAAGTCCATTGGTGGTCATGAGAACTTCTCCGGTGCGAGCAGGGCAGCCGCCAGATAGATCACCAGCACGACCGCCACGACAAGAGCGAGAATCGTTGTCCAGTCCACGGTCAGTCCTCCGCTCTCAGGCTGCCGAAGAATTGCACCAGGCCACAGGAGACGACGAAAAAGGCGACCCCGGCCAAGAGCCATGCGATGTCCATGTTCGATTCATCCTCGATGAGTTTCATCAAGGGAATTGAACCAGATGTCGCATCAAATAGGGGTCAAGAAGTGAACGGCGGATATCAAATCTTTGTCAAGATGCAGGCGCGCGGCTGCCATGCAAGATTCTGCGATGCTGGCGAGTCTTACGAGGACACCATCATCGCCACGACACCCAATCCTCGCCGGGGATCAGGATGTTCTTGCCCAGGCATTCGAAGCGCTCGCAGCGGTCTGGCCGAATGCGAGTCCGTGATCGCCTTCTTTCGTGTTCTGCTTCACGACAGTTGATATCAATCAAATAACACGGGATGCGAGTGAGCGTCGGTGGTACTCAACTGGTGCGGATTGTGATCCCGATCCATTTTCGGAGAACCCCGGCATGTTGTTCCTTGGAAGCGATCAGCACGCCCGTCAGCTCACGATCTCATTGCGGGATGATCAGGGTGATGTCGTGCAGGCGCGGCAAGTGTCCACCCAACCGGAATCGATCCAGGAGCTCTTGGAATGGTTGAAGCACGATTTCTCCGGGTAGGGGTATCGTTTCTGGTGGTGGAAGGCTGCGGCTTCAACGATTGGCTGCTGCAGGCCCTGGAAGATCATCAATGCCAGAAGGTGATCCTGAATCTGCCGGCGGAGCGGAAGCGGCAGAAAACGGATCGGTGTGATGCTGGATGAAGTCCTGCTGATCGATCGCGATCAAATCGTGGTGCGGTCGTATGTCGGCGGATTAGTGAAGTCGTTTGAGCGACGAACTGCGTGATTCAGAGGCCCGCGATGGGCAACCGCGGAACAGATCTTGAAGAGGACACGTCGCGCAAGGGAGTCCTGCTCATTATCGGTGCGCATCTTCGATTTGATTCATACCGTGCCGTCTCATGCGATGACCTCGTGCACCACATCGCCGTAGATGTCGGTGAGACGGAAGTTCCGGCCGCCGTAGTTGAACGTGAGCCGCTCGTGGTCGAGGCCGAGAAGATGCAGCACGGTGGCATGCCAGTCGTGGATGTGGACCGGCTTCTCGACGGCTTCGTAGCCGAACTCATCGGTTTCGCCGTAGGCCATCCCCCCTTTCACGCCGCCGCCGGCTATCCAGAATGTGAAGCCTTTGTTGTTATGATCGCGACCGGTAATACTTTGGCCATAGGGGGTGCGTCCGAACTCACCGCCCCAGACCACGAGTGTGTCGTGCAGCAATCCGCGTTGCGCGAGATCGGTGAGTAGCCCGGCCATGGGACGATCGGTCGCCGCGCAGCTTTTGGACAATTCTTCCTGAAGTCGGAAGTGGTGATCCCAGCCGACGGGGGCTGTCACTTCGATGAACCGCACCCCGGCTTCCGCCAGGCGACGGGCGAGAATGCACTGTCGACCGAAGCGGTCCGTGGGGAGTCCTGGACCAACGCCATACAGTTTGAGGATCGAGTCGGGCTCGGTCCGCATGTCGAGGACGTCAGGGACTTCCTCCTGCATCCGAAAAGCCAATTCGAACGACTCGATCGCCCCTTCGATTTCCGGATGATAGACGTCGGCTTGCAGCTTGTGCCGGTTGAGATTCCGTACCAGATCGAGTTGGGCCCGCTGCATGGCCTGCGGCAGATCGCCCCGATCAAGATTCTTGAGCGGCGGCCCTGGCTCTTCGGTCTTACCAAGCAAGGCTGCGTAGAAACCGGGGATCTGGTTCCCGCCGATCTTTGTCCCCTGACACATTGCGGGGAGGAAACCGCTGCCGTAATTTCGCGCGCCGCCGTTGTCGGAAGGGGGATTGAGTGTGATGAATCCGGGCAGCCGCGAGTTTTCGCTCCCTAACCCATAGAGCGTCCAGGCACCGACGGATGGCCGGACAAACTGAAAGCTGCCGGTGTGTAACTGCATGAAGGCCTGCGAGTGATTGGGCAGGTCGGTGTGCATGCTGCGAATCACGCAAAGGTTGTCGGCGTGCCTGGCAAGTTCGGGCAGCACTTCCGAAAACCACAGTCCGGACTCGCCGTGCTGGGAGAATTGAAACGGCGACCCGAGCAACTGAGCGCCGCCCCGATCGCGTCCCACCGGTGAAGACTTTCCCGAATTGCTATTGAGTGCCGGCTTGTAATCGAGCAAGTCGACATGCGACGGTCCGCCGTTCATGCAAAGGAAGATCACTCGCTTGGCTCGCGCTGGAAATTGCGGGGCCTTGGTCTCCAGTGCCGCACTCGCGGCGGCCTCTTTCGCGGCGGCCTCCTGTGCCAGACCAGCGAACGCCAGATATCCGAACCCGGATGAGAGCGTTTGGAGTGCTCGGCGCCGCGGCATGGGAAGATGAAACATGCGATGCATCCTCACGAAAAACGGAAGGAGAGACCGGAGCACGATCGTCGATCCACCTATCTGGCCTCAATCGACGTTGCGAAATTCGGCCGTGAGCAACAGCCCCTGGCAATAACTCTGGAGTAACAGGCGAGTTCGTTGTTCCTCACTTCCGGAAAGCAACGATTTCTGCTGGAGGAACTCGGTCACGATTCGCTGCTCAGCTCCATCGGGATTGCGGCAGAGACACAACAGGAAGCCGCGACGGAAGCGTTGTTCGTCATCGTTCGCTTCGCGCATCAGTCGGTCGGCCAGCGCGACCGCCCGCGTCCGCACGAACGAACTGTTCATCAAATACAGCGCCTGGACTGGGACATTCGTCGTTTCACGATCCCCTGTGACGAGACTCGGTTCAGCAAAATCGAACAGGTCCAGCACATCGGGCAAGCGATCGCGAATGACAGGCAAATAAACCGAGCGATGTCGTGAACCATCCAGGTCGGTTGGGAGTCGTGTATCCAGGCCGATTAAAGAGATCGGCCGATCACCAATGGTGCTGGCCACTAAGGATCCAATGGGGCGCGTTGTATCGAGTTCCCCGGCAGCGCTCAGCATCGCGTCACGAATGGCTTCGGCTTCGAGTCGTCGCTTCGACGCGCGCCACAGGAGGCGATTCTCCGGATCGGTCCGGAAGGCATCTTCCCGATAGATCGAAGCTTGACGGTACGTGCGTGAGAGGACGATGTCGCGGATCAGATTCTTCACCGACCAGCCGTTTGCCACAAATTTCACCGCGAGGTCGTCCAGCAATTCGGGGTGACTGGGACGTTCACCGCTGAAGCCAAAGTTGTCCATGGTGCGGACAAGTCCCACACCGAACAGATGCCGCCAGACGCGGTTGGTAATCACTCTCGCCGTCAATGGCTGTTCGGAATGGGTGAGCCACTGGGCCAATTCCAGCCGTCCGCTGTGATCGGCGGGGATGGTCATCAAGTCGGCCAAGGCAATCACGCGCGGAAATCCGCGCGGGATGGTCCGCGCCGCACGATTGACTTCGCCTCGTTCCAGCAGCGGGGCGTCCATCAGTTTTTCCGCCTCAAGGACGCCCATCGCCAGTGGCAGCGCGCGGCCCTCCTCATCAACGCGCTCCAGTTCTCCCTCAATTCCGCCAGACCGCCAGAACACGCGGAGGGCGTCGGTGAGGGTCACGATCTTCTCGGCCTTCAACTCGACAAGTTGCTGCTTAAGCTTCTCGACATGCGCCCGCGTCACCGAGGCATGCAGGATCGGTTCACCCGCCCCACGTGGCAAGGCGAGCGGATCGCCACCGATGCGGTTGGTCGGCGACACGAACGTCCCGAAAAACGTCTTCGTACTCGCGAAGACTCCCGCCAAGGCGTAGTAATCTTCCATCATGAACGGATCGAACTTGTGATTGTGACAGCGCGCACAGGCAACCGAATTGCCAATCACCGCACGGGTGACGGCGTCGATCTGTTCATCGATCACATCGGCGGCAAACTGCTTGGGATTGCCTTCGTCGAGATTCTTTGGCCCGAGGGCGAGGAAGCCAGTCGCGATGAGCAATCGCGCCCGCTCTTTGTCGTTCTCATAAGGGAGTAAGTCCCCGGCGATTTGTTCGACGAGAAACCGGTTGAAGGGGATGTCGGCATTGACCGCATCAATCACATAATCCCGGTAGCGGAACGCATACGGAAAGGAGACATTTGCTTCCTTGCCGCTCGATTCCGCGTACCGCGCGACATCGAGCCAATGCCGACCCCAACGCTCGCCGAATTGCGGTAATGCAAGCAGCCTGTCGACCTCCACGGCGAGTGCAGCATCCGCACCCTCTTGCTGGACTGCCCGAAGGAATTGCTCCTGAGTTTCCGGATTGGGAGGCAGACCCACCAGATCGAAGTGCAAACGTCGGAGCAGAGTCGGAGGGTCCGCATCGGGTGAGGGGATCAATCCGGCAGCTTCCAGTTTGGCGAGGATGAATTGGTCAAGGTCTCGCTTTGCCCAGCCGTTGTTCGTTGTCGGAGGTGGTGCGTGAGCCACGGGTTTCTGAAACGACCAGAACTGTCGTCCGGTTTCGATGCTCACCGGCGGGAGGATGCTGCTGGCAGCGACGTCTCGAGGATCAGTCGCACCGTGGGCAATCCAAGATCGAAAATCATTGATCACGGCCTCGGGCAAACGCTCCTTCTTCGGCGGCATCTTGAGATCGGAATCCCCGTGTGCAATCGCCGTGAGCAAAAGGCTGGCATCGGGATTGCCGGGGACAACCGCCGGGCCACGATCGCCACCTTTCCGCATCAAGGGACGCGAATCAAGCTGTAACCCACCCTCGGCTTTTCCCATGGCCGCGGAATGGCAGCGATAGCAGTGCTTGACCAGGACGGGGCGGATCTTCGATTCAAAGAACTCGCGCGCTGCTGAATCTCCGGCCGGCTCGGGCTCAGCAGCTGTCAGGATGCGACCAATTACCAGCCAGCAGATCAGGCACCAGCGCGAGGCCACGAACGGCGTCATACCAATTCCCCATGAGCATGAGGTGTGCATTCATCGACAACGACACCTCCGTAAATCTTATCAAGAAATGGAGAGTCGGTGAGAAGATTAGAGCCAGTTTCATAACGTCGGTTGGTCTGTGATTTGCGTGCCGAGGGACTTTGAAAGGAGTCCTTCGCCATGAAGCTGACGTTGAACTATTGGCCGAAACGGGGTCGGAATTGTACGGGTTCGCGGACTGTTCCACGGTCGGAACTGGCGGATGCTCAATGGGAACGGATCGCCCATGTGTTCGTGGAACGGCCGACCGGCGGGCGACCGCGGACTCCGCCGCGGCCGTGTCTCGAAGGCATTCTCTGGGTGTTGCGGTCCGGGGCTCGTTGGAAAGACGCAAGGTTGTTCGCCGAGCCGTGGCGAGGATGAAGAACGACCGCGGGAGTCTTCCCTTCTGACCCAGGGCGAATCGACTGGAACGTGGCGATGGCTGACGCGACCTTTGTGGCCGCGAAAAAAGGGGGGACTGCGTGGGCCTCACGAAGGTTGGCAAGGGGTCGAAGCTGATGCTGCTGATCGACGGCCAAGGTTTGCCGATGGCCGTCAATCTGCACGCTGCGAATGACGCCGAAGTCCATCTCATTCAACCCTTGCTCGACGAACATCAGCTCGAACAGCATTCGCCGCGGTTGATCTACGATCGGGCGGCCGACTCGAACAAGTTGCGGGACGAACTGGCCGCCGACGGCATTCAACTGATCACGCCGCATCGCAAGCACTGCCGAAGCATCCACCCGTCGCACGACTGCCGCGTGCTCAAGCGGTACAAGCAGCGGTGGAAAGTCGAGCGGACGATCGCCTGGCTGGGGAATTATCGACGCCTCGCCACCCGCTACGACCACAACCCTAATCACTTCCTCGCCTTCGTGATCCTCGCCTGCGTTCACCGGCTGTTACAGAGGCTTTGCCCCTTATGAAACTGCTTCTACTACCCCAGCGGCAAGAAATTCAGCGAAATGACTTTCGTGAACGGCCTCGCGGAAGGCAAGACGACGACCTGGTATGAAAATGGAACGGTCGCATCGACCGACACCATGGAGCAAGGGCTGCCCCACGGTATCCAGACCCTCTATTATCGGAATGGAAAGAAATCCACCGAGACTCCACACGATCACGCCGTGGCCCATGGAACTTGCCGCCACTACCTGCCCGATGGCCGACTGTTCGGGTTGAGCACTTACGCGGATGGAGTCGAACTCGGCAAGCAGGTGATCATTGAACCCACCGCGGGGGAATTCCAGCAGCTTCTCGATGCCGGCAAATTCTCAGGGTTTCTGAAAGACCATGGGCAATCATCGAGTGAAACCACTTCCAATTCTCAGGCAGTTCGGAATTCGACGGAGATTCGTCAGGGTGATCAGGTGGAAGTCGAATGGAAAGGGAAGTGGTATCCCGCCACAGTGCTCCGCATCGAAAAACGGGCCCATTTCATCCACTACATCGGGCACAACGACAGCTGGGATGAGTATGTCGGGAGAGATCGGATTCGCACGACGGCCAAGTAATTCCGATCGACCACAACAAACCGCTCTGCGTCCGTCTCGTCGGACCAGAGCGATTTGCATTTGACGGTGACAACACCGCGGATCTCCGCTGGGAACTCCGAGGTTCCAATCGAATCCCGAGCCAGAGACTTTTGCAGCTGACACAGCGATGCTTCGATCCTGACGAGGAGGACTTGCATCGCCTGATCGATGGAGATGAAAATGCGGCCGATTGACGTCGCTGCGTGGCAGCCCTCCGGTCAGTATGGCATCCGTAGTTGAATTCCATGTCGATGCCACAGGTTTCCGAACCAGATGACGGGCGTGATCCAGAGCTGGGATCGGTCACCCATTTGTTCGCCTTGGCTCGCACAGGAGATGCGGCAGCGTTCGGGCCGTTGTGGCAGCGATTCTTTCCTCGCCTGGTGGGATTGGCGAAGAAACGATTGTCGGGTCGAGCGGCGGCTGCGAACGACGCTGAAGATGCAGCCCAAGCAGCACTCATCAGCTTCTGGGAGCAGATTCGTTCGGGTGAGTACCTGCAAGATCTCTGTCGTGGCAGTCTCTGGAGTCTGCTGGCCACCATCACTGTCCGCAAAGTCGGAAAGCAGCTCCGCAACGACGCGGCAGTACGACGCGGCGAGGGGCGTGTGCTTTCCGCAGCAGACCTGACAGGAGCGAACTCACTGGCGGAGATGATTTCGGTCCTGCCGACACAAGAACTCGACCTGCTGGCAGCGGAGCTGATGGAGTCGCTGCCCGAGGAATTGCAGCCGGTTGCGATGCTCCGCTTGTTCGGGCATACGACCGAAGAAATCGCCGTGCAGCTCGATTGGACTCAACGTAAAGTCCAGCGTAAGTTGGAGATCGTGCGATTGCGCTGGTCGGAAGTTCTCGGCGTGACCGACGCGGGATGAGTCTATCGGGGAGGTCTTGGAAAAGAATCTCTCGAAAAAATGAAAATGTTTCGAAGGATGTGTCGCGTCGAGCAAAAAACTGGCATTCCCCTCGTAACGGCAAGCTCTGTGCCGCACAGAATTTCGCATCCGAAGGGAACACGCCATGAATCGATGCTGGATCGGACTGACCCTCTGGTTACTCTCTCCATTCGCAGCCTGGGGTGCGGAACAGAGTCTTCCCCCCACCCAGCAATTGCTGCATCTCGACGAATCCGGTCAGTGGCAATTGCAGACTCAGTACACCGTCTGCAAGGTGGAGACACGCGTTCGGACCGTCACGAAAAAGATTCCCGAATCGAAAACCGTGACGGAGATGGTGGACGGCAAGTCCGTTGTCAAAATGGTGACGGAATACAAAGAAGTCTCGGAAACGCAGACCTACAGCGTTGTCGTTCCAGACTATCAGTCGGTTGTGAAGTCCATTCCGGCTTCTCAGCTGAAAGCCTTCGAGACCGATGGACGAGTCATCCCGCTAGAGAAATTACGCTCTCGGATCGGGGCGGAAGCACTGGTTGTTGTATCCGCGACGGATGCCAAACTCCCGGAAGCGTACGCGAATTTGTTCAAACCCGGGACCATCATCATGGCGATAGCCACGAAGCAGGTTCCAACACCGCAACAGTCCACTCCGGTGGGTGCTGCTCCCTCTCCTGCAACGGTTGCGGTCCCCGCGGCACCGGCGGTGAGTGCTCCACTCGCGCGATTGCCACGATCGCCCGCTCCACAATTCGTGATGCTGGGGCGGAGCGGTCCGGACGACATCGTCTTACGCAGAACATCGGAATCGACTTCCCCAGTCACTGCGATGTCCGTGTTCAAGAAGGGAGCCACCCAGGAACGTGCCCCCATCACATTGATGCAGACGGTCCGACAGAGTGAAGACATCACGCTGGCTGCCCGGCATCTCCAATTCAATCTCGGCGACAGTATCAATGTCCCGTTCGAGCGCATCAAAGAACGGATGGCTCGGGACATGGTCGTTGCCTACTCCACCGATGGGGAAGAGATTGATCCATTCTGGCTGCAGAACTTGAAGTCGACGTCGCTCGTCGTGGTTGGCCCACAACTCCCCTCGTCGGCTCTATGCTCCCCGGCTCAGCCTGCAGCGATGCCTGCTCCGGTTGTGAATCCCGGACCATTTGCTCCCCAGGCCATTCCAACCCCAGCAGTCACACCCAGACCCGCACCACCGGCACCGCAACAGGCACCGGCACCGCCACATGCGCCGGCTGCTTCCCCGACCGTTACTCCCAACCCAACCCAACAATCCGCGATTGAGCGAGAGCTGATCGATCGTGCCAATGCCGAACGGAAAAAGGCGGGACTGACACCCTTGATCGCCGAGCAACTCTTGAATCTGGCCGCGAGTGCCCATGGCTTGAATCTGGCCAAGCGTGCGACACTCAGTCATGAACTCGATGAACAGAGCGTCGGCGATCGGTTAATTCGTGTTGGCTTCGCGTGGGTCAAGTGCGGCGAGAACATCGCCCGCGGCCAGGAAACGCCCACCGAGGCGATCGATTCCTGGATGAAATCGCCCGGTCATCGTGCCAACATGCTGGGAGCCACTTACACGCACATCGGTGTGGCATGCTCACAAGATGCGGATGGACAGAAGTATTGGACCATGGTCTTGGCACAAACGCGATAATTCACCGCCAGATCCTGTCTACTTGAGCAGCGACAGCCACCTTAAAGCAGTCACCATGTCGGAACCTTCCTCTCCATTATCGCTGGCGGAACACATCGACACGGAATGCGATCGGTACGAAGCAGCCTTTCGGGCCCGTCGTAATCCGCGGATCGAAGCGTTCCTGGAAGCCGTCGCAACCACCGTCCGTCCGGCATTGTTTCGAGCGCTGCTTGAGTTGGACATCGAACTCCGCAAGGGGCAACGAGAAACTCCGGTCGTCTCCGACTACGAACAACGGTTTCCCGAGGATCGCGTCACGATCCAGGCGATCTTCGAAGAGGCCGTCCGCGCGGCTTCCGTTGTCTCCTCAGTCAAACTCACAGGGGTGGAGACATCGCAGGGACCTCGCGTCCAGGAATCGTTCGCCAAGCCTTCCACTGGGCTGCCGAAAAATCTTGGACGGTTTGAAATCCGCTCCGTGCTGGGAGAGGGTGCGTTTGGGACGGTCTATCGGGCGCGTGATCCGCAGCTGGATCGTGAGGTCGCACTTAAGGTCCCCCGATTTGCTGGAAAACAATCCCGGGAGGATCGCGAGCGGTTTCTGCGGGAGGCCCGAGCCGCAGCGGGACTGCATCATGCACACATCTGCCCGGTGCATGAAGTCGGGACCATCGACGGCCGTGATTACATCGTTTTGTCCTTCATCGATGGCAAACCCTTATCCAAGCTCTTGCAAACCCAGCCAAAACTCTCCGAGCGGCAAATCGCGGCAGTGATCCGTAAGCTTGCCCTGGCACTGCAAGAAGCCCACGAGAAGGGGATCATCCACCGAGATCTGAAGCCCGCGAACATCATGATCAACCGGAAGGGCGAACCGGTGATTATGGATTTTGGTCTCGCCCGCCGGGATAACGCGGGAGATGCTCAGATCAGCCAGAGTGGGCAGATCATGGGGACACCGGCTTACATGTCTCCGGAGCAGGCCCGGGGAGATGGCAAAGCGGTCGGACCTGCGAGCGATCTCTACAGCCTGGGGGTGGTGCTCTACGAACTCCTCTGCGGTCGTCGGCCCTTCGAAGGGACCGTGACCGAGGTCATTGGCCAGATTCTCCATGTCGAGCCTCCCCAGCCCTCTCAGTTCCGAGCCGAGGTCGATCCTCGCCTGCAAGCGATCTGCATGCGCGCCATCGCCAAGAAGCCGAGTGAGCGCTTCGCGACGATGAAGGAATTCGCGACAGCGCTCATGGATTTTTCGCGGTCGACTCCCGGTGAGGTCCGCTCGGCCCCACCAGCGGTTGAGTCGAAGAAGGCGATCGCGACAAACCAGTTTGTCGACCTGCTCGCCGCGATCTCCTCGGATGTGGAATCCAAGGTTGAGCGTGCCGTCACCAAGGCGGGACGCACTCAACGGATTCCCTGGTGGAGCTATCTCGTCGGCTCCGGACTGATGGGCTTCATCGTTCTGCTCGGGATCTTTTTCTTCATCAGGAAGGACACGGTCACGGTGATCGTGAATATCCCGATCGAGAACATCCAGGATCCCGCCTTGTCGTTTCTCCTGGATGATAAACCGATCGCTGCAACGGCCTTTGCAGCACCGATCGAACTGAAGCCCGGCAAACATGAACTCATCGTCAATAAAGCCGACAAACTCTTCAGGCGGTTCGTGTTTGACGTCGGCGCGAAAGAGAGTGATCCCGTCGTCGTTCAGGATGTGACACCAGTTGCTCCGCAGTCACCTCCCGATGATGACTTCGTCGCTCTGTTCAACGGCAAGGATCTCACCGGTTGGGATGGCGACCCACGTTTATGGAGCGTGAAAGATGGCGTGATCCACGGGGAAACAACCTCCGAGAACGTTGCCCAGGGAAATACTTGCCTGATCTGGAAGGACGGCGTTCTCAAAGATTTTGACCTGCGCATCACCTTTCGCTGCAATGCCACGAACAACTCGGGGATTCAGTACCGCTCGAAGCATAACGTTGACGACACGGTCCGTAACAAGTGGGTTGTCCACGGCTATCAGTACGAGCTCCGCAATGAACTGAAGTTCCCAAATACGTCCGGCTTCATCTACGACGAAGGTGGTAAACGCGGCCGCAGCTGTCTCGTCGGGGAAGTCGCGACCTGGGAAGTTGACGGCAAGCAGGTCGTCAAATCGGGGTTAATCTCCGAAGAAGAATTCGGCAAGACGTTCAAATTCGGTGACTGGAACGATGTGGAGATTATTGCCCGTGGCAATCGCGTTCAGCACTACCTCAACGGCAAGCTGCTTCTCGAATTCACCGACAATCATCCCGCCCTGGCATTGTCCCAGGGGATCCTCGCGCTTCAACTTCACGCCGGCGAGCCGATGTGGGTCGAGTTCAAGAACATTCGTTTGCGTCCCATTCAACCGGCAGCGGTTGAGGAAGGTTGGGTCGATCTCTTTAATGGCAAAGACTTCCAGGGATGGAACAACCCCAACAAAGTGACTGTGATTCAGGGCTGGGTGGTCAAAGACGGCGCGATCGTTCGAGACAAATCCAATGCGAACGATGGCCCCGGTGGTGTCTGGCAGAGGAATAATCTCTGGACGCAACAACGCTTTCAAGATTTTGTACTTGAACTGGAATTTCGAGGAACCGGGACGAATACCTTGGTCATTCGCGCGGATCAGCCGAACAACGACTTCTCGGATCGTGGGCTGCATGTACCGATGAATCTCCGGGGGACTCCAGGGAATTACTGGCGGCTCGGCACCTTCTATCCCTTCAAAAGCCCGAGCCGCGAACCGCGCATCAAGGACGACTGGAACCAGTTCCGTCTGACGGCAGTCGGCCCAAAGATTACCGTGGACCTGAACGGAGAGACGATGAACACAATCGACCTCGATCGTTGGGTTTCGCAACAACCGGGCAAGATCGACCCAGATTTGCCGAAGATCCTGAATCACCTCTCACCAGACGGTCACATCGGCTTCAATGCCCGCGAGGGAGAGATTTCCCTACGCAACATTCGCATCAAAGAACTCGGGAAGCAGGTCGTCAGCGTTGTCACCAAGGTCGATGACCCGGATCGGAAAGCAGCCGAGTCGCTGCTCGCGCTGGGCGGGGGATTCGTCAAAGTGAACGGACAGGACCGCCAGATTCGTCAGGTGAGTGGTCTGCCGTCGGAACCGTTTCGATTAACGGGAGCCTATTTTGCTGACGTCAAGGCGCTGGACGACAATCGCCTGGCCGTCTTGAAGGACTGCGTGCATCTCACGGAACTGGATCTGCGTAGTACCCGTGTCACCGAGAAGGGGCTGGAAATCTTTCGCGGCAAAACCAATTTCACATCCCTCGGGCTGGCGTACTTGCGTGTCTCCGATACAGGCCTGGAGATCTTCAAGGGGAATCAGGGACTCAGAATGTTGTTCCTGCATGACACTTACATGACGGACAAAGGGCTGAGCGTGTTCCATGATTGCAAACAACTGGACACGGTTTGGGTGGGTGGAACCCCCATTACCGATGCGGGGATGCTGCCGTTCCGCGATTGTAAGTTCCTCAAATGGCTTGATGTCCGTGCGACAAAGGTCACACGCGAGGGTGTGCAGACCATCAAAGCGGCGCTCCCCGCATGTCGAGTCGATGCCGACCCGAACAAGCGTTAGAAATCAAATCGATCACCGGCAAGGACTCGCAGCTGGCGAGAGTCCCAAGACCGAAACTCCTGAAGGGTTCTTTCATGTCTCATTGGATGTTGCGGGTTGTTTTGGTCGCAGCCGGAGTCGTGTCTCTCCCGGGGTGCCAAGCAGGGAGCGATCCCGCTCAACTGGCAAAGGAGAAGGCGCGGGCCGAGGCGGCTGAAGCCGATGCGCAGTCCGCAAAAGCCGCTCTTGCCGCAGAAAAAGCTCGGGCTGACATGGCCGAATCGGAACTGGCGAAGCTCAGAGCCTCCCAGTCAATCCCGAAAATCGCTGACCTCGAACGCAGGGCTGCGGACTGGGTTCTACGATCCGGCGGATCGGTCACAGTCATTGCAGACGGCCGATCACAGTCGTTGAAAGCTGGAGATCAATTGCCGGCTGAACTTCAGAAGCTGACGGCCATCAGCTTCGATGGGAAAGATGTGATCCTCAATGAGGGGCTCGAATTCCTGGAGGGACTGCCGAACCTGGAAGTGGTGAACCTGACCGCCAATCGCGGCGTGACCAGTATCAAGAGTCTTCGGAACAGCCCACAACTCCGCGAACTCTATCTGCGACATAGCGGGATCAATGATGCCGGCCTGGAATCAATTCAGTCGCTCCAACAACTGGAAACCCTGTCGATTGGTGACACACCGCTGACAGATGCTGGCCTCAAGACTCTGGCGGGTTTGCCAAATCTGAAGTTGCTGGATCTCTTCAACTGCCAGCGAATCACAGAGGCTGGACTCGGGAATCTGGCATCACTCCCAAAGCTGGAGTTGCTGAATGTGGCCGGGATGCCACTGACGGATGCTGGGATGGAACATTTGAAGGGACTCAAGAATCTGAAAGCCGTGGATGTCAACGGCACAAAAGTCACCGAGGCCGGAGCACAATCACTGCGATCCGTTCTCCCGAACTGCAACGTTCAGAATGTTGGTAAGTAAGTTCGCAAGTTCGACCGGAGCTTCTTCGATGAGAAATGTCTTTCAAGGTGTCCGCAGGATCGAGAAATGGGCCTGCCTCACAGGGATTCTGATTTGGGCTGCCTGGGCTTCGATCCTTCAGGCAGAATCACCCCGGAGTCAAAATCCCCAAGAGTGGCGTGTTCTCCTCGTCATCAAACCAGAAACCCGCGTCAACGTCCCCGACAACCCAGCTATCAATACCAAGCTGTCCCAAGAAAACATTGCAGCCGTCAGCCGGGCCTTCAGTGAGCATACTCCGGACTTCGTGACTGAGCTGACCGACGGCCGTCTTAAGTGGAAGCCGGAGGTCGTTGTCTCCCCCCGTGCCGTGATGACCGTCAGTCCGATGGGCAACAACGCGTTTTGGCTGTCACCAGCCGATGTGAAAGAAGATCTCCAGCAGTTCGCCCCGCTCGGTAAATACGACGGGGTCTTCTTCTATTGGAAGGCCGCCAATTCCGATGGGAAAGGCTTGAATGTGGGATTTGGCTGGAGCATCGGCCCTAACGAGGGGGCAAACTTCGCAGGTTTTTCCTCTGTCCATCACGGCCCGACAGACTCCTGGGGAAAAGACTCTGAAACCACAGAAGTCTTTCTCCACGAATGGCAGCATCAGCTGGAGGCCTTCTATGCAGGGAACGGGATCAAGCTCCCCAAAGGGGGACTCCATGTCGACGCCAGCTACGGTTACAAGCACCATCCCACCCGGTTCTGGAAGCCTTGGTATCACGATTTTCTAACCGGCAATGTCCTCGAGCCAGACGGCTCCCGGACCGGTCTCGGAGAAAACGCTTGGAAACTGGGAACGATCCGAGAAGCTCAGCTGGTGTTCCTTCCCGAGTACCTCACCCTCGAGCGTCGGCGGAAAAATCTCTTGAGGAATGCGTCCTTCGAAGAGGCTCTTTCCAACTGGAATGTCGGCTCATGGCGCGGGAACTTATCAATCGGGGAATCGGAAGTTGATGCCAAAGCCCAGGAGGGAAAACGAGTCGCAAAGCTCTCCACGGTTCAGGCTGATGATGCTCACCTGTGGCAGACGGTGACGGTTAAACCCAAAGCAAAATACCTCTTTTCAGGCTGGAGCCGCGCTGACGACATCGTGATCGGCGAAAAAGGGGGCAGCAGCGGGGCGAGCTTATCAGTACTGGGTGGGTTTGAGCGCAGCCGGGAGACGCTCGTGGGGACGAGCGGTTGGAAATATCTGACCCTGGTCTTTGACACTGGAGATCGGACATCGGTCGACATCGCTGTCCGGCTCGGTCACCACGGAAGCACCGCTTCGGGTCAGGCCTGGTTCGATCATCTTAGTCTGATCGAACTCCCCTCAAGGTTCAACGAATGATTCGAGGTCGCTCATCGCGCCCCATGTCTGTCACGTCGCGCTTCGCTCAAACGACTTGACCAGCCCGCCGACATACGATCGTACGACGATCTGATCGCGATCCAGTTTGGGCACCTCTTCCGATCTCTCACGCTTCCACCACTGCCAGGAACGAATCCCCGTCGTGGAGATGCTCGTGTTTCAACTGCTCAAAGAACTCTTGAAACTTCCCCGGCTGCGTGGACACCTGCCGCGCCTGAACCACATCGCCCAGTTCATCCCGCAGGGAGATCGTGAGCTTGTGGGCATGCTGATCGATTCCAAGGTAAAACATCGTCGCGGTTCTCCGGCATGAGAATGGGGATCGAAACCCCCACCGGGTTAGTCCATTCAGGAACCGCTCGCAACCAGAACTCTTTCATCGATATCAACGGGGCGACCAAGTCCGCTGCAGCAGGATGTCTTCAGATAACGGGCAGACCGGTGTATTTGCCAATTCGTTCCAAGTCGCGGACGAGGGCGTCTGCCGATTGATAGCGGTCGGCTGGATCGCGGGCGATGAGCCGCATCACGGCCCCTTCAAACAAGTCAGCGATCGATAGTTGAAAGCTCTTCGGCAGCGGGGGATCTCCCGCGCGATGGGCTGCGAGCAGTTGCGGCAGGGTCTCAGCCGGAAAGGGAGGGCGACCGGTGAGCAGGGCGTACACGGTCGCACCCAAGCCGAAGAGATCCGATCGCTGATCGAGCGTTCCTGTCAGCAGCACTTCCGGTGAGAGATACGCAAGTTCGCCGACCAACTCCCCTTTTCCGGTGATTTGTTCCATCGGCTGTTCGGCGCGGGCCTTCGCCAGCGAGACTCCCGCCAGTTTGGACAACCCCGAAGGGGTGCGAAGGATGCTCCGCGGCGTGATGTTGCGATGGACGACGCCCGCGTCTGCAATCACGGTCAGTGCCCGGCCGATGTCGAGCGCCACGCGGTACGCGATCCGCCACTCGAGCATGCCGACCGTGCCGATCCGGTCAATCACTTCCCGCAGGTTTTCGCCGGGGACGTACTCCATTGCCAGCCAGACATACGGCCCATGCTGTCCGGCGCTGTACAGTCGGACGAGATGGGGATGTTGCAGTCCCCTCAACGATAAGATGCTGCGGATGAATCGACGACGCTGACGGTCGTCGGCCTGCGGTTCGGAAGCCAGGACCTTGAACGCAACTTCCCGCGACCGCTCGATATCGCGCGCCAGAAACACGGCACTGCGCGGATGTTCGACAAGCGGCCGTTCAATCAGGTAGTCATGAATCTGACGGCCCACCAGGTCTTGCAGATTCCGGGACACAGCGGGGGCAACTGCGCGTACGGCCGGGGTCGGACCAGGGGCCGACATTTGAAAGGTCAGCGTTGTCCGGCCCAGCTGAATGACATCGCCGGGTTGCAGGACATGCTTCTCCAACCGTTTCCCGGCGAGGAAGATTCCCGCTGTGCTGCCCACGTCTTCAATCAGCCAGTGCCCGCCGAGGGCATCGATCTGGCAATGCGTTCGCGAGACGAGCGGATCGTTCACCCGCACGGTCGCCAGACTCCCGCGTCCGATCAGACACGACTGCCCAGGGACGAGGGCCACAAGCTGAGTCTGGCAATCGGGTGTCTGAATGACGAGTTCGGCCGGAGACTCAGCCATCGGTGACTCTCGAACAACAGGGGGCAGATTCATGTGAGCGGGAGAGTTCAGGGTTGTGCCCGGCGTGTGCTGGTGGCGGTCGGTTGCACCCAGGTCGCGCCGTGGATTTGACCGTCGTGCCCGTTGCCGGACGCGTCTTTCACCGTCTCGCCCATCCCCTCGCCCAACTGGTAGAGGACCATGGTTTCCGGGTCATTCTCGAAGCGGCCAGGCGGACGGAAATTCTGCGTATAACGGAGGGTCTTCGAGATGCGCAGACTGCGAATCTGGCCCCGGAAGAAGCCCCCGTCGATCACGCCTGCGGTGCGTGCATTCCCACCGAGGGTTGTTTCGGCTTTTGCCATTGATGGGAATCGCCCGCTTCCTGCGTCCTCGGTCCCTTCGCGGCCGTTCATAAAGAACCGCCACTGGTCCCCGTCGACCGTCATGCAGAGGTGGAGAAACTTCTTGTTCAGGCGACGCGAGACGGCCAGGGCTGTCGCCGAATTGTCGGGCAGAATGCGGTAGAGTCGCCAGTCATTCGCGGAATATGCGAGGCGGTAGGCGGAACTGCCGCCCATCAGCCAGGCGGTCCCCTCCCCTTCGCCGAGCATCCACGCTTCAACCGTGAGCGGATGCGACCCGTCGAAGCGGAGCGAGGGAATCGAGACGTAGTCATCGACACCGTCGAATTGCAGAGCGTATTGACCAGTGGGCACGACAAGATCGGCGGGGTCGTCTGACTCGGTCGGTGCGGTCTCGACTTTGCGGATGCGATTCGCGACGACGACATCGTAGTCACTATCCGTCCTGCCGGTCCTGAATCCGTCCATGTAGAGGCGTTTCCCGTCGGGTGACAACCACAGATCAATTCCCAGCTGATCGGGCCAGACCGTGATCCGCGGGCCGGCGACGAACGGTGCGCCGACTGCAGACCGCGTCCACACGAGCGATTTCGACTCATTTTGGACTTGTTGACGCCCGCAGAGGACCAATCCATCGGGGGAAACCCAGCAGGGGATATCGAAGCCGTCGGAACTGACGGGTGGGGGAACGCGGGTCGGTGTGCCGAACGGCTGGTCCCGTGCGGGACGCTGGGTGACCCAGATGTCGCCGACACCGGGCGAATTCTCACGACCACTCGTGAAGTACAGACTCAGGCCGTCCGGGGAGAGAACCGGATGACGTTCGGGGGCGTTCGTGTTGATCGCGTCCGGCAGTCGCTCGGGTGATCCGAACGGGACCTCGATCGATGGCCGGGAGACCATCCAGAGGTCGTTGTCATTCTTGTTAACAATCTTCGTGTAGGCGATGACTAACCCGTCCCCGGTCAGACTTGCGCCGTGTCGCACATCGTCCGGGACCACTTCGACGGCCTCCGGCGGACCGAAAGGCGATGCGAGATCCTTGCGACGACTCAGCAACAATCGACCGTTGAGGGAATGCAGCAACAGCCGTTCGTCAGCGGAAAGTCCATGCACGCGTTCGTTTCCCGGCGTCGAGAATTCCGGAGCAACGGGAGCCGCTGTCGTCCATTCCCAGTCCGGTGCAGCGAGCATTTCCGCCAGACTGATAGCTGGAGCGCCTGTGCCATTCACCACCGGGACGCTACCGTTGCGCAGCGAAATCGTCAGGGGGTTGGCTTGTTGTCGACGGACTTCCAGGGTCCCGGACTGCGACGTCGCTCCGGCGACCGATGCCGACCAGGGATGTTTCCCCGGCTTGAGCATCAACTCGGTCCGCAGCCCACTCAGCGTGATCGGCTCACCGTCGATCACGATCTTCGCCGTGGGATCGTCGATTGTCAGCACGACTTTCCAGTTCGAGTCCTCGGGTGTTCCCGCGGTTTGACCTGTCCCCGATTTCGTCGCATCGAGCGTTGACCGGGTCAGCCAATAGGTCCCACCGGCGAGGAGCAGCACCCCTGCGGCGAGCACCAGGCCCGAGATCCAAGAAGTCCCTCCCGACATTGGAGCAGCGGATGTCGACTGGAAGACAGCGGGCTTGTTGCCGTACGTCTGAATGCGCTTCCAGAGCGTCTTCATCCGCGCGTGTCCCGGATGCAGTTCCAGGTAACGCTTCACCCCGGTTTTCAGCTCGACGAAGTTCTTCTGCGCGAGCGCCCGGTCGATGTCGACCTGGAGTTCCTGCAGCTCGGACAAGGACTCCGACGCATGATTGAGTGCGGACTGGATCACCTCGCTGCGATGTCGGGGCGGAATCTGTTCGAGGGTTCGGACGGCTTCGGCGTAGTCGAACCGGTCGATCAATTGCTCGGCAAGTTGCAGCAGGGCCGCCGCATCGCTGCGCTGCTGTTGATCGTCCGACTTGGCTTTGGCCGCCGCCGGCGGGCTGACAGGCTTTGCTTTTTCTGCAGAACCTTCGGTCGCACTCACGCGCTGCAGAGCCTGTGCAAGTTCTGCCCCGGTCTGATACCGGTCATCGGGCTGCTTGGCCATCAACTTGTTGTAAATCGCGACGACTTCGTTCGGGACCTCGGACCGCGCAGCGTGCAGATCGGGCGTCGCGTCGAGCATGTGCCCTTTCATCTTGTTCGCAGCCGAACGATGAGAGTCACCAAACGGCGGACGGCCGGTCAGGAGAAAGAACAGCGTGCAGCCGAGGGCATACAGGTCCGAGCGACCATCCACAGCATGGACGTTCTCCCATTGCTCGGGAGCCATGTAGTCGGGCGTGCCGAACGTCTGGCCCGCACTGGTGAGCGGTCCCCCCGCGTGGGTTTCGTCGGCGAGACGTGCCAACCCCAGGTCGAGGAGTTTGATCTGGCCGTTGCGCGCCAGAAACAGGTTCGAGGGCTTCACATCCCGATGGACCAGACCGGCCTGATGAGCCGCTCCCAGCGCCAGCGCTGCCTGCCGGATCGCCTTGCAAGCCTGCGGCACCGACATCGGTCCCTTCATCCGAACCAGTTCGTAGAGATCGCTCCCTTCGACAAATTCCATGGCGAGGTAATGAATACCATCGACTTCGCCCGCGTCGTGCGCCTGAACAATGTTCGGATGCGATAAGGCTCCGACGGCACGCATCTCGCGTTCAAACCGGTTGACGGCATCGGCGTCCTGCGTGTAGGACTCCGACAGCACCTTGATGGCCATCACTTTATTCAGCCGTGAGTGGACCCCCTTGTAGACAGCCCCCATTCCCCCTTGACCGAGTTTGCTTTCGATATGGAATGGTCCGAATGCCGTCCCAGGGACCAGACCGACTTTCGAGTCCTCTTGACCCGCACGCGGTGCCGCGGTCCGCTCAGCCCAGGTGTGGGTCGGTTCCGACTCGCGACCCGATGCTTCGAGCGGGGGGAGCGTCGGTTCATCATCCGCAGGGTCTGGCTTCGGCATCGGGTCGTACTTCAACTCGGTATGGCCACTCGTTCCGAGGGACGCCCGGCATCATAGTGCACGCCCCACGGCAAACAAATGGAGTCCACACCGAGCCCCAACGATGAGGGTGTGGTCGCTGAATGGTGGTTGTCAGGTGGCCAGGGTGAGGGTTTGCCAGAAAGTGCGCCAGTGGCCGTTGAGGTCGCTGTCCGATCCGGCACTGGTTCGATCCCTTCTTCCTTCAGAATGTTGCGAACTGTCTGACGGCTGACCTGTTTCATCCCTATTTTTCGCATAACTCCAACGATTCGGGTGTACCCGAACCCCGTGATTTTGCGATCTCGTCAATTTACTCCCGAATCTCACGGTCCGTACCAGACGCGATCAGCGCGAGGAGTGGAAGAAAGCCTGCTGTGCATCAGGGGCAAGACATTCGAGGTCGGCCAGAGTGGTTCACGTTCGCTTGTTTTCGGCGGAGTGCAACTGCCGGATTCAGTGACTCGCAAGAGGTTCGGGATTCGCGAGGCCCGGCAGATTCCGGGGCCGCCTCTCGCTTCTGACTTGTCCGCAAGATACGCTGCTCGGCTGATGTGTAGGTCAGTCTCAGCTCATGGAGTGCCCCGATGAGCATGTCGCAGCAGTCACCGATCAACTTGGCTAATCAGATCTGGACCGACTTCGGTCAGGATGCTCTCAAAATCCAATGGAAGAAGTCCGCTCACGGGACGATCAAGAAAGATGAGCACGGAGTACAGGTCATCTTCGGCGCCGACCAGCGACAGTTGATTACGCTCGATCGCAAGCTGTTCCATCTCGTCGGATTCCACTTCCACCACCCAAGCGAGCACTGGGTGAGCGGAAAGCAGCAGATCTTGGAACTGCACGTCGTCCATCAGAACATTGATGATGGGACACGTGCGGTCCTTGGGATCTTCATCGACGTCGGCTCCGCGGGAAAGGGGGCGGTCGTTCCCGGACTGGTACCGCACTTCAAGGCCTTTGCGAGTGCGGAGGGGGACCACCTGGCCTATCTGGTCTCTACAAATCCGCTCGACTGGCTCCCGGCCGACACGGCGCATTACTACCGCTACGAGGGTTCGCTGACCACACCGGACTACGATGAAAACGTGAGCTGGGTGGTCTTCAAGGAACCGCTCCGGCTGCCGAAGGACGAGGTCAACGACCTGATCCGGATCTTCCAGCACCCGGCCCGGCTGCCACAGGCACTGAACCGGAGATTCATCCTCGCAAATTTCTGATCAGCGGAACGCACAATCGACCACTGCCACAACGTTGCGCAAGTTCGGGGACCTGCTCTCACTCCTTCTCACCACGACCACTGCAGGGGGGAGAGGAAACGCGCGGCCAGCTGGTTGATCAGCTCTGCCTGGTTTCGATTGCTGTTAATGTCGTCTTTTGAGCTGAATGCAGTTCGTGACCACGACTTCTCCCACCTTGATTGATCGACTCAGCCGCGGAAAAGACTCCGGAGCGTGGGATCGCTTCGTCGAATTGTACACACCGCTGCTGCTGGCATGGTGTCGTCGGGTCGGGCTGGCGGATGCGGATGCTGCAGATCTCACTCAAACGGTGTTTGTCACGCTCTACGAAAAACTCCCAGAGTTTCGTTACGACCCCGCCCGCAGTTTCCGGGCATGGCTCAAAACCGTGCTGATGAACGCCTGGCGCAACCAGACCCGCCAGCGCAGTTCGGCGAAAGAGAATCGCCACGAGGCCCTCCATCCCGACCAACTCCCGGAGACCGATCCACGGCTTGATCTCGAGGAAGCGGAATACCGTGCGCATCTCGTCCGTCGAGCCCTGGTGCTGATGCAGGCCAACTTTGAACCGACGACTTGGCAAGCCTGCTGGGAATTCGTGGTCGAAGGTCGTACCGCGGCCGATGTCGCCCGCGAGCTGGGCCTTTCAGAGAATGCCGTCTATCTCGCGAAGTCTCGCGTTCTCAGATACTTGCGCCGCGAATTGCAGGGGCTGCTCGACTGAAATATCAACTTTCCGCGGAAGACCTGACAGGTTTCGACGCGTCGGTGTGTACTGAGTGTGCATCCCGACAATCGCTCCCCACAAAGATGGATTCAAGGCACATCCCGTGACGACGACTGGCCCCTGTCCGACGCCGATCGAGCTGGAGCAGTTTCTGCTCGGCCTGGCGGACGACAGCCAGGCGGCTGAAGTCGAAGCGCATCTCGACCAATGCTCAACATGTCAGCAACAACTCTGCCTTGTCGGTGCAGAAGATGAGCTGGTCCGTGCCCTGCGCGTCGGCGGGAACGAACCTGGCACTCCCGAGGATCTGCGACTGACAGACGTCTCTGCAGCGCTGGTCGATGTTCTGGTGCCGCACTTTCAGTGCATCGCCGCACTCTCGGACACCGCCAACGCGGGAGGGCCTGAAGCGAATTCCACTGCGACCTTCGATGCCGCGACGTTGCTTTCCAGTTCGTCGTCCGCGTCCGCTCGGCAGCTGCCGGAGCAGCTGGGACGCTACGAGATTCGCGGCGTGCTCGGTCGGGGTGGGATGGGCGAAGTCCTGCATGCCTACGATCCAATTCTGCTGCGGTCGGTAGCGATCAAGGTGATGCAGACCAATCTCTTCGGTGACGAAGAGGGGGCCGAGCGACTGGTCCGTGAAGCCCAGTCGGCCGCCGCGGTCGAGCATGATCACATCGTCCCCATCTTTGCGATTGAAGTCCGTCAGGGCCAGACCTGCATTGTCATGCCGCTGCTCAAAGGCCAGTCGCTGCACGCGCGGCTGGAGCAGACACCAGGGCCGGTTGCACTCACCGAGATCCTGCGGATCGGTCGGGAAACCGCCGAGGGACTGGCAGCCGCACAGGCCCGCGGCCTGATTCACTGCGATATCAAGCCAGCAAATCTCTGGCTGGAAGCCCCGCGCGACCGGGTTCGGATTCTGGATTTTGGCCTGGCGATCGCGCATCACGAAGGAAACAGCGAACGAGGCGGGATCTCCGGTACGCCGGGCTATCTGGCACCCGAGCAGGCCCAGGGTCAGCCGCTGGATGCGCGGACCGACGTCTTCAGCCTGGGTTGTGTGCTCTATCGCATGGCGACTGGCCAGGCACCATTCACGGGAGACAAACGGTTCAAGGCTCTGTGGACGGTGCTGGCTGTTCCCCCGGTGCCTGCGTCGGAGTTGAATCCCGCGATTCCGGTCCAGCTGAGCGAACTGATCAGTCGGATGATGGCCCGTCATCCGGACGACCGACCATCGTCTGCAGAAGCGGTACTCGCCGCCCTGGATGCGATCGTCCGGGAGTTTGCCGAGCAGCGAACACGACTGCTCCGCCGCCGCTGGTTCGCTGCCCTGCTCGGGGTGGCTCTGTTGAGCGGTGGCGGCGTGGGGCTGTGGGCGTTCATCGCGGCACCCCAGCAGGCCAAGCCGGTGCCGATGACGTTCCTCGGAGACAAAGAGCCGCTCGCGATCAAGTTTCGGCGTGACGGCCAGGAAACTCCGCTGACCCTCGCTGGTGAGGGTGTCGTGGCACTCCAGCCTGGCGAGTATTCCGTGGAACTGGTTGTTGACCAGCCGGGTCGTGAGTTGCTGCCACGGACCTTCGTTGTGGAAGAGGAGCGTCCGCGCACGATCAAACTCGTCCTCGTGGGTGAAATTGCACATCACTCGACGCATACACGGGCAGCAACCGGTGTGGTCGTGCAGACAACGAAAGCCGCTGCTACCGACCAGCCTGGTATTGGAATCTGGTCGGTTGGTCTCGATCGCTGTCTGGTTCACTGGGATGGCACGATGTCGACCCATCCACTCTCGACAAACCTTCCACACGAAGCCCGGTGTCTGGCCGCATCGCCGGATGGACTGTGGATTGCCACCGCTGGGGGTAACAAGCAAATCCCGGCCGAGTTGGCCATTCGCCGCTGGAATGCACAGACCCTCACGGAACAACAGCCCCCCTTAAATGGGCATGAACGGCTGGTGCTCGCCTTGGCGTTTTCGCCCAATGGCCAGGTCCTGGCATCGGCCGGGGCGGAAGGGGTTCTGCTCTGGAATCTCGCGACGGGCGACTTCGAGGTTTTACCTGGTTCCGCGGAACATTCGGTGCATGCCATCGCATTCTCGCCGGATAGCCGACAACTCCTCTCCGCTGGGACCGATGGCACCGCCGTCGTGTGGGACATACAATCCCGGACCATGCTGCGCTCACATGTCGTGGGTGGAACCACGCTGCGAGCGGTCGCGTTTGTCTCCGAGGGATACCTCGTGGCCGGAGATGATGGTCACGTACAGGAGTGGAGTCTCAAGGAACCCTCGTTCCGCACGATTGTCACCAGCCCGGCGCCTGTGATGTCCCTGGCCGTTTCCCCTCAAGGAGAACGACTGGTCTGGGGCAATGCCGCGGGAACCATCGGGTGTTGGTCACGAAAGAATCTGCAACCAGCCGGCGAACTGCATGGACATCGCGGTGCGGTCCATGGGCTGGCGTTTACGGGTGATGGTCAGCAGGCGGTGAGTGCCGGCGCGGATGGCACGGTGCGTCTCTGGCAGTTACCTGCTCCTTGAATCCGGTCTCAGTTGGTCGGCGCGTGTGTCGCTGACAAGTGTCTGTCATGAATGCTCTGAAAGGTCGATCGATGTTACGAGTTCTGGGAAAACAATGGGTGATTGCGGCCGGTGTGGCCGGTTCACTGGGAATGTCGTTGGTGGCGGTGGCTCAGCCGAAACCGACGACGACCGAGGCAAGTAATCCAGCGAAGGAAGCGACCGCGAAGCTGGTCGAGGAACTGGGGACGGCGGCGCAATTGACCGCCTTCGGTCGCGGCGAGTTGAGCGACATCACCGGCTTGAAGGGATTCAAGTCGCCGGAAGCGCTCGTCGCCGCGGGATCGATCTACCTGCGGGCGCACAAGGCGACAGGCGGTAAGTTGCAGCCGTCCGAAGCGAAGGTGATGGAGGACGGGAAAGCTGTCTCTGAAGAGGGTCAGGCCCCCTCCATGGCCGAAGAAGCCGAAGCCCTGTTCGACGAAGCCCGCGCGCTGGCGACCACCAACGGTGCGGCGATCGAAGCCCTCATCAAGCAGGCCAAGTCGGTGGAATCGCGCGGGGCGGTCGGCGGACCGCGGACGATCACTCGCACCATTAAGACCGGCAAGACGCATAACATCGACCTGACCTTCGAGCTTCATTCGCCCGCCAGCGTGACGATGCGCGGCACGGGAACGACGCAGTTCGAGGTGCTCAACAGCCGGGGTAAGGTCATGTGGCATAGCAAGGGGGCCTGGGGCTTCTACAATTGGCATCCGGGCAACGGCGGCGGCGAGAAAAACGTCACCGTGCGGATCATCAACGGCGGCGGCCCGGCAGTGGCCTATACCGTGACGACCAACTGAACCGCTGGTTTGGCTGTATCGCTCTGCATCCCGGCTGCAATTGCGCAGCCGGGATGCTCTTGAATACTGAATTCGACGGACTCGGGATCGTGATCATGACACGCTGGCTGGCCTTGCTCTTGTTGGTCTGTCTCACACAGCCCCTCTATGCGCAGGGGAAAGTGAAAAAGAAAAAGGCCCAGCCCCCCGCCGCACCCGCCTCCGAACCGGAAGAAGGGCCGATCGATGAGAACATTCCCCGCGTTGTTCCCGTCTTCGATCCGGGATCGCATACGGGGCTGATTCGGGCGCTCGGGTTCAATCAGGATCAGTCCCGGTTGATCACGGTTGGCGAGGATTCCTCGATTCAGATCTGGAGCACGACCACCGGCGAACGGCTCGACATTCTTCGCTTGCCCGCGTATGGACAAGAGCAAAGCTACGTGACCAGCGCCTGGAGCGTGGCGGCGGTCTCGCCGAACGGCAACCTGGTCGCGCTGGGGGGAGGCTTCGATCCCTCCCAGGACACGACGCGCAAGGAACCGCGCGCACGCTTGCTGGTCGTGGACATTGCGCGACGGAAGATCCGTGCGATCAACGACCTGAGCGGGCGGGTCACGGCGCTCACCTTCGGTCACGACAATCGGCTCGCCGTGGCGCTCAATACGCGGCGAAGAGACTATGAAATCCTGATTTACCCCCCTCCGAACCCCGGTTTGGCTGAATATGGAGAGCGCTCGCAGGCCCGGCTCGCTACCCTGACCGATGTCAGTCGCCAGATCGAATTAATGCAATTCAGTCCCGACGGTCGTCGCTTTTACGCGTCTGCACCGCTTGAGTTTTACCTGTTCGACGTGCGCGCGGACGGGCTGAAATTGACGCGGAAAGTCGAACCGGAGGGGTCCCACACCGCACTGGCATGGACCCCGGACAGCCAACACGTCGTCCGTTGCCGCACCGCCTTCCTGAACGAACCGAAGGGCTTGGAACTCTGGTCCGCCGCGGGTGAGTTGAAGTGGGAGCTGGTTTATACGGACGAGACGGCGCCGTTCCTGCGCGACACGCATGTCCGTTCGATCGCATTCCTCGATCAAGAAAACGTGCTGCTCTCGACGAACGACGGCGCGGAGCCGAAAAGCTACGGCGCGACGACGATCCGTTTCAACCTGAAGACGAAGACGGGGACACGGCTGCGCAGTTCGCCCGAAGCGGCCCGTTATCACGTCTTCGGCGCCCTGTCACCGAAGAAAGACCTGGCGGCGATCGCCGTCTCGACCGGGCTCGATGTCATCGTCTACCGCGTGGCCGACGGAAGCGAAGTCTCGCGCTGTGGGGCCGCTTCGCCTGTACCGACGATCGTCGGCTGGTCGGCAGGGGGCAAGTCGCCCATGATCGCCTGGTCCGAGGAACGCAAACTCGGCAAAACAAACACGGAAGTGACTGACCTGCAGTACGCGTTCGATCTCGCGGAACTCCAACCGCTCGGCAACTTTGACCCGGCGGACTTTGATGTCTCGCGTCGAAAGCTCCGCGACTGGACGCTCCGTCAGGCCACTGCGAACGCGGTGGAACTGGTTCGCGGCGAAGAACGTCACGGCACCGGACAGGGAGGGACCAATCTGAGTGCCGGAGCGCTGATCCCCCGCGGTGAAGAGTCTCCCTGGTTCGTCTGGGCCGCCAACCTCTCCCAGAAAAGCAGGACCCATGTCACCATTGCGAAAACAGACGGGACCGTTGCGGCGCGCTTGAAGCCGTCCGCCATCTTCGTGCGCGATCTCGTCCCTTCTCCCGATGGTCGCTTTCTGCTGGTCTCGACCGGGATGCACCGCCTGGCCATCTATGCCGTCGAAGGGAACGGCTATCCGCTCCTGTCGTTTGCTCGCGTGAACGGCGAATGGGTCGCCTGGTCCGGCAACGGGTACTTCACCGCCAGCCCCGGTGGCGAGAAGTTGTTCGGCTGGTCGGAAAGCCACGGCCCAGATGCCTTCGCCACCTTTCATCCCGCAGAAAAATTCGCGAAGCAATTTCGGCGGCCCGATCTGCTGAAAAAGCTGATCGAGTTGGGCTCGATGGAAGCGGCTCTGCAGCAGGTCGAGACCCGCTCGCCGGTGATCGAAGCGATCCTGCCCCCCCGCAGCGAACTCGAACTGGTGTCACATCAGGGCAATCGTGTGGAAGTCCGGGGGAAAGCGACTTCCACCGCCAAAGATCTGCCCGTTGTCTCACTCCGACTGCTGCTCGACGGGATCCCTCTGCGGGGCAACGTTGGTCAAAAAGCAATTGCAGCGGGCGAAAAGGCCGAGGCTCTCTGGCAGATCGAGATTCCGCCTGGGAAGCATGAATTGAAGCTGCTGGCTAAGAATGAAGAGAGTTCGGCTGCCTCGTCACCGCTGCTCGTTTCGGCCCCCCAATCTGCCGGTCAGCAACCGGTGTTGCACCGCTTGTGCATCGGGGTGAATCAGTATCAGAATTCCGCATTGAATCTCTCGGCGGCAGCCAAGGATGCGAAGGACATTTTCACCGCTTTGGAACGCTACTGCGTGGGTGAGAACAATCGCTTCGGGAAGACGTTCGGGTCGATCCTGATTGATCAGCAGGCGACCCGTGCAACAGTCCTCAAGGCGCTGGGTGATCTCCGCAAGGCAGCCAAGCCGGGAGACCTCATCGTGATCTTCTTTGCTGGTCACGGGATCAAGCAGTTGGACGAATACTATCTCCTGACGCATGAAGCCGACCCAAGCGTCAGCTTGAAGGGGAAGTCGCTCTCCGGCGAAGACCTGCGGGGAGCGTTCACCGAGGTGGAATGCCCGGTGCTCCTGGTGATGGATGCCTGCCATTCTGCCAGCGGAGTGAAGCGTTTCCGTCCTGCTACCGACGACTTGACGCGCAGCCTGACCGACGACTCAATCGGTGTGACAGTGCTCGCCGCCGCGATGGCCAACGAAGCCGCCCTGGCGACAACGGAGAATGGCCACTTCACCGCTGCGATTCTTAAAGCGCTGCAAGTGGGCCAGGGCGTCCCGTTCGATCCACACGAACATCTGCTTTACACGCACCACATCTACTCCGTCGTCTTCTCCGAAGTCCGCAAAGCGACCGACGGCAAACAAAACCCATTCCTCAACATGCCCTGGACCGTTCCGCCACTCGCTCTCCGCGATGTTCCCCAATGATCAACCAAGGGCATCCGTCAGGGACATCTGCCGTTGCGCTTCGTGAATCCGGGGGCAATTGTTGGTGAGGAACGTGTGTTAAGTCTGCTCTTGAGTCGCTGAGGGTCGGCAGATGGTCATGATGGGGGTAGTCCGAGTTATGATGTGACTCCCGTCAATCGATTGACGGGATGTTGCTCCCTTGCCTTCCGCTGGATTCTGGCTCGTTCCTCGGCGATAAGACTGCGCTCGGGTCTGGGGCCCAACGGCCGATTTACGGTCGTTACCAGACGCAATCAGCGCGAGCAGAGGGAGAAAGATCTTGGCCATCGGGGTGGCCTGTCCCCATTTTCTGTACCAGGGGTTATGAGAGTTCTGGTTGGGTCATGCTGTGCGCCCGGACTTAACTGCTAGGCATCTGATCCGCCAGGCGTGGATTGCCTAGAGCCAGTTTCATAACGTCGGTTGGTCTGCGATTTGCGTGCCGAGGGACTTTGAAAGGAGTCCTTCGCCATGAAGCTGACGTTGAACTATTGGCCGAAACGGGGTCGGAATTGTACGGGGTCGCGGACCGTTCCACGGTCGGAACTGGCGGATGCGCAATGGGAACGGATCGAGCATCTCTTCGTGGAACGGCCGACTGGTGGCCGACCGCGGACA
>JBGATC010000022.1:0-96063 GCA_044229335.1 Planctomycetaceae bacterium
GGATCGAGTGCCTGCACAAGTTCCGTGGGATGTTCGCCATCGCCTTATGGGACGCCCGCAAGCAGGAACTGTGGCTGATACGCGACCGGATCGGGATCAAGCCACTCTATTACAGCCAGCATCATGGTCGGCTGACATTTGCTTCCGAGATCAAGGCACTCTTGGCCGATCCCGAGCAGCCGCGGTCAGTCAATGAAGCGGCGCTCACGGATTATCTCAGCTTCATCACCACGCCCGCGCCGGAGACGATGTTCGCGGGGATCAAAAAGCTCCCTCCCGGGACCTGGTTGAAGGTGACCGCTGACGGGCGGATGACCGAACATCGCTACTGGGACGTGTGGGATCATACGCAGCCGCTGACAAATGTCAGTGAAGACGAGATCGCCGAACGTCTTCTGGCGGAACTGCGAACCGCCGTGCAACTGCGGAAGGTGAGCGACGTGCCCGTTGGCGTGTTCCTGTCGGGTGGAATCGATTCCAGCACGAATGCGGCCCTCTTCACTGAGGGGGACAACCAACGAGTCAAGACGTTCACGATTGGCTATCGCGACGAGCATTCGACCTATCCGAACGAGACTGCTGCCGCCCGCGCGATGGCCGAGCGCGTCGGTGCTGACCACTACGAACAACTCCTGACCGTCGATGATCTCACTTCGTTCCTGCCGCAGATGATCCATCTGCAGGATGAGCCGATCGGTGATCCGGTCTGCGTCCCGGTCTATTTCGTTTCCAAGCTGGCCCGCGAGCACGGGGTGATTGTCTGCCAGGTGGGTGAAGGAGCCGATGAGCTTTTCTGCGGCTATCCGACGTGGAAGAGCAAGTGGACGCTCGCCCGCTACAACGACTACTTCAACGTTCCAGGTTTACGGCAAGGGTTGGTCGCGGGGTTGTCGCTAACGGGCCGTGGCGAAGGGATCGTAGCCGAGTCGTTACGCCGGGCGATACGCGGACAACCGATGTTCTGGGGCGGTTGTGATGTCTTCACGGAAGCACAGAAGTCTCGGCTACTGTCACCCCGCTTGCGGCAATCGCTCGCAGGCCACTCGGCATGGGACACACTCGCACCGATTTATCGCCGCTATCAAGAACGGGCCTGGGAAAAGTCTCATCTGAATTGGATGACGTATTGCGATCTCAACGTCCGACTGCCGGAACTCCTGCTGATGCGCGTCGACAAGATGAGCATGGGCGTGAGTCTTGAAGGCCGGGTGCCATTCCTGGATCACAAGTTCGTGGAACTGGCGATGAGCATCCCGAGCGCCCTGCGGTTCAAGGATGGCCATCTCAAGTCGATCCTGAAGCGGTCCGTGAAGGGGCTGATTCCGGACGAAGTCATTCATCGCAAGAAGCAAGGGTTCGGCGTGCCTGTTCATGACTGGGTCCTGGGTCGCCTGGGCTCTGTCATGCGGACCGCCGTGCTCGATTTCTGTCACGAGACCGACTTGCTCGACCGCCGGGCGGTGACCGAATTGCTTGATCGCGGCGATGGGGAACGCAGCTGGTTCCTGATGAATCTGGCCCTGTGGTGGCGGGAGTATATCGCCCAGCAACCCGTCGAATTGGAAGCACCGATTCGACGGGCTGCCTGACCGACTTGTTCATGATGCTCACTTTCATAGCGGAATCACGATGTTTTCCAGCCTGTTTCGCACAGTCAATCGGTGGAACCCTACGCTGCGTGGCCGTCATCGCGTGATGTCGCTGGCCGAGCGATTCGGAGCGGTCCCACGGGAAGGGGTCTACGACATCGGCAACCGGATGACGATGCACCTCCGCCCTGACCAGTTCGTCGATCGATTGATCTACTTCCTGGCAATGGAACCGATCGTCGCCCAAACACTACTGGGGCAGTTAAATCCGGGAAATGTCTTCCTCGATCTCGGGGCGAACATCGGCTACTACACCCTTTCTGGTGCCCAGAAAGTTGGGCCTGCCGGACGGGTGATCAGCTTCGAGCCACAGCCTCAAATCTGTGCCCGGTTACGCGAAAATGTGACGCGGAACAATCTGCAGCACGTGACGGTGCACGAGTTGGCGCTCGGTGAGCAGGACGGTTCGTTCACCCTCTATATCCCGCCTGCGGAAATTGGTTTCGGCCATGCTTCGCTCTCGCCGCAGGAATTTCAGAATGCAACGGCGGTCGAGGTTCAAGTGCGGCGACTCGATGACCTGCTGTTGCCGACACTCGATCGGCTCGATGTGATCAAGCTCGATGCGGAAGGGGCGGAACTTTCGATCCTCCGGGGGGCTCGCCAGCTCATTGAAAAGTTTCAGCCGTCGATCGTCGTGGAGTTGAACCCCGAGACGGCTGCATACTTTGATTACCAGCCACTCGATCTCGCAGCGTTTCTCGCCGAGTGTTGCCCGCACTACCGCTTCGTGCATCTCGATGGTCATCATGCAGTAGAACGAACACTGCAGGGCCACCGTGATGCGGGCGTGACCGTCGGCGATCTCTTCGCGTGGAATCCCCACCGACAGGTTCAACCGTCATCAGTTCGGAGTGCGGCATGAGGGCCTTTCTGCAGGTCCTCGGTGGAGATCTCTTCTGCAAGCTCTTCTGGGGGATTGCCAATCTCGCGTTGATTCGCTGTCTGGCGGACCACGAATTCGCGCAGTTAACCGTCGTGACAGCGGCATTTACGGTTGTCTTCTCGGGCTGGTTTCAGAATCTCTACCAGCTCGCGATCGTCGGTCGTCAGGAGACGGCGCTGGCGCACCGTCAATCGTCATTTCTAAGCCTGGCGTTTGCCCCGGCACCGTTGCTGGTGTTCCTGGCGTTTCCTGCGGCGGAATACGATCCGGCGCTCGCGCTGCCTTTGATTGTCTGGTCGGCTTTGGCGGGGCTCGTGGAATACTGCCGATTGCAGTATCGGCTGGAACTCCAATTCGCCCGGTTTACTGCAACCGAGGTCGTCAAGACCGTCGCCTTCTGCCTGATGGTTTCTCCCTGGCTGAGCGGCTGGCTCGATGGGTTGACGGCAGTCATGGTGTTGTGGTTTCAGGCTATCGCGACTGGTCTCTCGTTGGCTGCCGGTGGATTGAAGCGCTGCTGGTTTTCCGCGTCGCTGGCCGATGTGCAGTCACTGGTCGGCGACCTGCTGATGGGGCCGATTCGGTACGTGCTGGGTTACTCGCTCGTGCTGGCGATGATGCTTCGTCTGGACTTGTTTCTGCTGGAACATCTGGCGACACGGCGGGATGTCGCGATCTATGGGGCCGCCTTTCGACTCCTGGGCTTTCTGGGTATGGCACTGAATGCCATTCACACGATTGCGTTGCCAACGTTACAGCAGGCGAAAACATCGGATGAACTGCGGACGGCCTTCGGGCGTCAATTGTGGATTGGTGCCGCGTTTCAACCGTTGTTGATGATCGCGATCCTCTCGGCCGGTCTCTGGTTCCCCTGGACCGATGGTGGGCGTTATCCGGAAGCGATCAACGTCTTCCGTGTCCTGGCGAGCGGCTTATCAATCGGGATCTTCTGCAGCCCGGCCATCAATCTGTTGTTTCGCCTGCGCGACTATCAGTTTCTGTTTCGACTGGTGGCGGTGCTGCTCGTGATCAGTGGGCCGTTGATCGGTGGATTGATTACCACCGAACTGGGAGTTCTGGGTGCGGCCATGGGGGCCACGATCAGTGTGGCCTGTCTGAATATGTCGATTGCCTGGCGGGCGTGGAAACTCCTGACAGGGGAAGAGGCCGTGATCCATGTGATTCCTGCATTGGACAACGCGGCCCGCTCGGCTGCTTAGGGACTTCAATCGTTCACGATGACGAGCGCTTCGCCACCCGCTGCCTACTCCCAGCCACGCCCCGTGTGGGTGCGGGCCTTGTCACGCGCGGGCCGCAGCATCGAGTCCTATCGGCGGGCCACACGCGATTTACTTTGTGGGACAAGCGGTCCGGCGATTCCATCAGGGTGCGTAGAGCCTTTGCAGCGCACGGAATCGGTGCAGGTCACTGCAGGATGTCTGCCGGCGCTTCACGCGCTCGCCGAGCATGTCCTGCAGGGGGAATTCCATCTGCTGGGGAGTGGTTGGGCGAAGGCTGGCTACGGCGCAGCATCCGTCGGCCTGGGTGGTTATCACTATCCGGCTGGTCCCCAGGTCTCGCCCGACAAGGATGGCCGCTGGTTACGGGAAATCGTCAATCGCTCGAACTGGCGTGCGAGTGGTGCCGTGTGGGCGTTGGTCGACGACAGTGATTATCAACCGCTCGACTGGCAACGCGATGTACGATCGGGCTACCGCTGGTCTGCTCGGCAACCGAGTAGTCTCGTTGCGTTCGGCACACAGCCCGGTGTGGATATCAAGCTCCCCTGGGAATTGGCCCGCACGCAGCATCTGCCCCAGATGGCACTGCTCTATTCAACACTCGGCCAGGAACGCCAGCCGACCGAAGAAGGGCAGCGGCTGGTGCGTTGTTTCCGGAATCATCTGCTCGATTTCATCGCGACCAACCCGCTGCGCTTCGGCGTGAACTGGCGCTGCCCGATGGACGTCGCGATCCGCGCGGCGAACTGGTTGCTGGCATTCGACCTGTTTCACGCCGCGGGTGTCCACTTCGACGTGCCGTTTTTGCAGACGTTGACCCGCAGCTTGTGGGAGCACGGGCGGCATATCGTTAATCATTTGGAGTGGTTTCCCGATCACCGCGGGAATCATTATCTCTCCGATGTCGTCGGCCTCATTTTCATCGCGGCGCATTTACCACGGACCTCGGAGACAGATGCGTGGCTGGCGTTCGGTCGGCAGGAACTGATTGCGGAAACCGACCATCAGTTTCTCGACGATGGGGGGAACTTTGAAGGCTCGGTCTGCTATCACCGACTGAGCGCGGAACTTGTGTTGTTTGCCACAGCTTTGCTCGCAGGACTGCCGGAGGAGCGGCGGCAGGCGTTCCGTGAGTTCTCGCCACAGGTGTGGAAGCGGACTCCCAGTTTGACGATTCGTCCCCTGGAAGGGACGACACCCGACGAGATCATACCGGAGAGACTCCGCCAGCGCTTGATCCGCGCTGCAGAGTTCACGCAAGCGGTGACGAAGCCGAATGGCCGCGTGCATCAAGTCGGTGACAATGACAGCGGGCGGTTGTTTCGACTGCAGACCGCACCGGAAAACACGTCCGATCCGGATGTTGATGTGACGGCGTTGTGCCATCAAGGCTGGTGGGCTGGAATGTCGGCGCTCTTCCCGCAAGCGGTGCGACAACCTGCCGAATGGTCGACCGAAGCCGCAGTGATTCGCTGGCTGGCGAATGGTGTCGAATTTGCCGACGTGTCGGTTGCGATCCCTGTAGCTCGCATCACACAGACATCTTCCTCAGCCAAGCTGGAAGGCGATGTTGCCACGACACGGGTGAATCTCCCGGCAACAACACTTGGGGTACGCAGGTTGCACGCCTTCCCGCAATTCGGCTTATACATCTGGCGCGGAGCCGATTGGTATGTCGGTGTGCGTTGCGGGCGGCTTGCGGCCGGTTCCGGCGGGGGGCATGCCCATCTCGATCAATTGAGTGTCGAGATTCATGCGGAAGGTCGCGACCTCTGGAGCGATCCGGGGACCTATGTCTACACGCCGCTGCCAGGTGACCGGAACCGCTATCGCAGCGTCTCGGCACATACTGGTCCGCGTTTGCAGGACGGACGCGAGCCGGGCTCATTGGCGAAGAATCTGTTCTGGCTCGATGACTGGTGCCAGGCAGAGTGTCTGGAGTTTACGTCCGCACGATTCGTCGGCCGTCATTCTGGCTATGGGTTCGTCATCACGCGGACGGTCTGGTGGGACGGATCGACGCTGGTGATTGAAGATACGGGGCCAGCAGGATGCGGTTTGCTGCCACCTGGTCCATCGGACGTACCGTTTTCCGCGGGTTATGGGGAGGTTGCGGATGTCCGCCATCGCGCTGCCTAGGTCTGTCACCAGTCCGGTTGTACGAATCTCCAAACGCGTGCCGCTGATCGCTCGGTGCTGGTGGATGATTTTGGTTTGTAATGCGCTCGACGCCTATTCGGTGGGCCCCGTGCCGGTTTCCTGGCTGGGGCAAGCGGCAGCGATCGCTGTGGCACTTTATCTGGTAGTCAGGGAGCCGATTCGTCTTCCACCGGGTGGTATTCTCTGGCCCTTGTTGATGGTCTGGGGGATTGCCCTCTCGGTTTTTCAGGGGGCCCTCGAAGACTACGCCTCGATGATGCCGCCGATGGCAACGACACCGTATCCGATCTTCATCGCACTGCGGATGCTCAGCTTGCTCTCCACGACTTCGACGATCGTGATCGGCTGTTTTCTGCTGCAAAATGGCCAGCGAGACCTGATGAGTCGACAACTCGTTCAGTTGGGAATGATTGTCTCCCTCTTCGCGATCTACGTTTACGTCGCCTATCGTTTCGGCTGGCCGGAGCCGCCCCGTACACGTGTAGGGACGTTCGGTGAAGGGCAGTCGACGACCTTTACCTATGCCTTTCATCGTGCGATGGGGTCGTTCCGCGAGCCGAGCCTGATGGCGAGTTGGCTGACGACCCCGCTGCTGCTGTGCTTCGCAGATCCCCGGCGGACAGCCTGGATCCCGGCCTTGTGCATGGCGATGGCCCTGCTGCTCAGCGGCAGCCTCTCCGGAGTCATGGGGATGATTCTCGGGATGGGATGCGGTTTCGTCCTGTTATATCCCTTCGGAGTCATTCCCGTCCGCTTGCTGGTCGGTGGCACATTGATTTTCATCGTCGCCGGGATGGCCTTCAGCCTGCTGGCTGTCGCGAATAATAATGGATCCACCGAGATTGTTTCCGTGTTGTGGGAACGAGTTGATGAGATGCTCGACCAAGGCGCTTCGGGAAGCAATCGGGCGTATATCTACGAAGCTCTGGAATCGACTCCCGTCCCGTGGGTTGGAACTGGTTTCGGGAATTCCAACCTGGTCTTCACCCGCACCTATAACTCCGATGTGATCGTGAGTTTTCTCAGTTTGTATCTCAGCTTCCAGTACTCGATCGGGTGGCCGGGATTTACGGTACTCCTTCTCGCCCTGGCAACGCCGATTCTGCTGGCTCGACACTGGGCGTCGATTGGCACACAAGATCAGCGTCGGACGGCATGGGTTCTCACGTCGGCGTACGTCGCATGGCTGGCGTACTACTTAGTGCTCTACGAAGAGACGCAGACCATGTTCGTTGTGAGTTACGTGTTACTGGCCATTGCACCCGACCGGGGTCATGCAAAAGCACCAGGGCTCCCACAGGCCAGGCAACCCATGCCAATTTCTGTCAGGGGAATGAAGCGATGAAGCTGCTGGTGATCTGTCCGTCGTTTGCACCAGAAAATTCGCCGCGTGCCTTCCGCTGGACGCCGCTCGTAGAATCGTTGCGGGCGCGCGGCCATGCGGTCGATGTGATTTGTCGACCGCATGTGGCGGCAGTCGAGGCTCCCGATCTGTTTCGCGTCCCCGCTTCATGGCTGGTCCGGCCTCAGTCGGCTGCGAGCGCAAAAGGGGGGGCGACGCGCTCGTGGAAACGGCCACTCGTTGACGTGGCCCGCTGGGCGTGGCGAGCGGTCCGTTGGCCCGATTCCGATTGTGGTCTGATCGGCCCCGCTACCCGGTTAGCGGCCCAACTCCACAAGGAACGTGGATATGATGCGCTGGTGACAGTCTCGCATCCATTTTCAGGGCATGTCATCGGACTGCGGTTGAAGCAGCAGTTTCCCGATTGGCCCTGGATTGTCGACGTCGGTGATCCCTTTGCGACCCTGACCGCTTCGCCGCCGAATAACTTCCGGTTGTATGGGCGGAAGAACTTTCGCACGGAAGCCGCCGTCATGCAGATGGCTGATGCCGCCTCGTTGACGACGATTTCCGCAGTCCGATCCTACACACAAGACTTCGGAATTTCGCCGCAGCGAATGCGCGTCATCCCTCCGCTGTATTCGCTGCCCACAGTGAAACCATCGGAGGTCTCCTCGGTCCTTCCCCCCTGGGAGCGAGACACGGCCGCCTTAAGGCTGGTCTTTATTGGACGGCTGTATCGAACCATCCGCAGTCCGCAGTCGCTCCTCTCCATGTTTCGCGAGGCGTTGATCAACTCTCCCACGGATCGCCCCTGGCAACTCCATTTTCTGGGAGATGTTCAGGAGTGTGCACGCGATTTTGATGCGGTCCGTGAACTCATCGGCCAATCGATTTTTCTGCATGGGGAAATCGACCGCAAGCGGGCCGATGCCGCTCGTCTGGCCGCGGACGTGCTCGTCAATATTGGCAACGCCACGCCCCATCAGTTGCCCAGCAAACTTGTCGAGTATGTGGCGAGCGGGAAACCGGTCCTGAACGTGGTCCGTCACGATGACGACACCAGCCGTCAAATTCTCGACGACTATCCACGGACCCTGACGATCAACCCCGAACGTACACCGGAAACGGCGGCGGCGACGTTGTCTCAGTTTTTGACTCAGCCCCCAGCCGAACTCTCCGAGGCGGCTCTCGATCAATTGTGTCGCCCTTATACTTTGCCAGCAGTCACTGACGCCTACGAATCGCTGATCGAGGAAGCGATCAACGTCTCGCGCTCCGTGCTCCCCTTCACTCCCACTCGCCGCGTCGCTTGAGACCGGATCCCGCCTGTGATGACCGGCCGTGGGGTCCGTTTCCGTCTGTCGGTCATGGTTCAGGCCGCGTATTCGTGACGTGACCCGCTTGACAGGCGGGCGGGGTCGATCAAGAATTCGACCCGCACGATGTTGCGGAGTGTGCAGCATCTCCGGGACTGGATTCTTCAGGAGCAGTAGGTTTATGAGCGGACCGATTATCAGGACGGGGTCGAATCCCAAGATCTGGTCAAACTGGGACCGCATCTTCGGCAATAAGACGGAAGCCGAACCGAAAGCCGCCGCTGCCAAGCCTGGCAAGAAGGCCGCGAAAAAAGCTGCCAAAAAAGCCGTGAAGAAGGCCGCTGCCGCTCCCAAGGCTGTGAAGTCATCCACGAAGAAAGCTGCCAAGAAGGCTGCGAAGAAGGCCAAGTAAGTGGCCGCGGAGGAAGCGCCCGCTGCGGTACCGTCGACCTGCGCGCAGCGTCTGACGCGCCGCAGTGCGCTTCTGGACGGCCTGGTCGTCTGGGTTTCGCTGCTCGCCTACAGCGCGATTGCCGCGCCGGTCCCGGCGACGAACGAGCCGCATTACCTCACCAAGGCCCGGCATTTCTGGCAGCCCGACTTCTGCCCCGGCGACTTCTTCCTCGACTCGGCCGACGCGCATGCCGTGTTCTTCGCGACGATCGGCTGGCTGACGACCATGTGCAGTCTGCCGGTCGTCGCTTGGATTGGTCGCGTTCTCAGCCTCGGACTGGTCGCTGCGGGCTGGACCGCGTGTGTCGTCCGGTTGGTCCCTCATCGAAGGGCGGCCATCCTCTCGGCGTGGCTCTTTGTCTTCGTCACCCATTGTGGAAACTGGTCAGGGGAATGGCTGGTCGGCGGGATGGAGAGCAAGGTCTTCGCGTATGGACTGATCTTTCTGGGTTGGGCCGCGTTGTGGGACGGACGCTGGCGAACCGTGGCCGTCTGTGCGGGAGTGGCGATTGCGCTGCACCCGGTGGTTGGGGGCTGGGCGGTACTGGCCACCCTCGGTGCGCTCTTGTTGGTCACCCTGCGGGGAGATCGCCCGTGGCCGGGATGGCCGGTGCTGGTGGAGTCGATACTGATCGTCATCGCCCTGTCGATGCCAGGGTTACTTCCCGTGTTGAGAATCGTGCTGGCACCAATCGATGCTGAGACCCGCTATGCCGCGAACTACCTGCAGGTCTTCTATCGGCTGTCACATCATCTCGATCCGATGGTCTTTCCGTTACGGGCCCATCTCGGATATGCCGTCCTGATTGGACTCTGGTTGCTCGGTCTCCGTTCCGGGAGAAGCACGCCGGCCTGGCGATTGTGGCAGGCAATCGTCGCGGGGTCGCTGCTGTTTGCGCTGGCCGGTCTGGCGATCGGCTGGGGACCGCGCCCCGTGGTGCCGGGAACGGGGGAGACCTGGCGGATGGCCTTGTTGAAATTCTACCCGTTCCGTCTCGCAGACCTGCTGATCCCGATCAGTGTCTGCTGGTCGCTGACGGCGCTCTGTTTACAACAAACGCGCTGGGAACAGCCGCGCTGGCAGCGTGGCGTCTGGTCGACAGCGGGAATCCTCTTCATCGGTGCGCTGGTGGGAGCGTCCCAGCAGTGGCCTGCACGCTGGTGGCGGGTCGATCAACCCGAAGATCACATCGACTTCAGTCTCAACGCGGACTGGATCGACGTCTGCCATTGGATGAAGGCAAATTCTCCCCCGGATGCTCTGGTGCACACACCGCATTTCAGTGGCACATTCAAATGGTTCGCCGAGCGAGCGGAGTACGTCAACTACAAGGATTGCCCGCAGGATGCCCGCGGAATCGTCGAGTGGAATCGCCGGTTGTTGTTCCTGACGAAGATGACGCAGGCCGATTTCGCAGATGGTCGCTTTTCCCTCGCGGAATTGAGCAGACTGCGAGAAGCGACGGGGATCGATTACATCGTGACCGACCGCTTCGGACCGATGGATCTCCCCGCGGTCTACCGCAACCCGACGTTTCAGGTTTATGATCTGCGTCAGTTGGATGAATCGCCGTCAGCGCCGAAGGATTGAAGATGTCGCAGCGACCGATGAGCGTCTCCCTGTTGGTGTTGAGCGCGGTCTTCGCTGGTGGTTGTGCGAACGCGACCGCCCAACCCGCAGCGACACCGGCAGTGAAGGGGAAAGACGCTCCCGAGGCGGTCGCTGCTCAATCGGCAGCGGTTGCACAACCGGCGGTCGAATCCAAATCGGCGCGGGCGGGACAGGACTGGGCGGCCTTTCTCGGGCCGCACGGGACCGGAGTTTCAGATGAGCAGGGACTGCTGGCCAAGTGGCCGGCTGAAGGTCCCCCGGTTCTGTGGAAGCGGCCGCTGGGTGAAGGCTACGCGGCTCCGTCGGTGCGTGGTGAACGCCTCGTCGTGATGCATCGGCACCGTGACCTCGAGTTCGTCGAGTGTCTGCATGCACAAACTGGTGAGACGTTGTGGAAGCACGAGTACGAGACCAACTTCAGCGACCCCTACGGCTATAACGGTGGTTCCCGATGTGCTCCGATCATCACGGAAACCCGTTGTTACACGTTTGGACCGCAGGGGCGGCTGTCGTGCCTCGATCTGGCGACCGGGAAAGTTGTCTGGGACCTGGAGACCACGAAGAAGTGGACCATCCCCGATCACTTCTTCGGGGCAGGTTGCACGCCCATTCTGGACGGGAACCGGTTGTATGTCCTCATCGGCGGGCAACCCGACTCGGCTGTCGTTGCGTTCGATGCCGAAAAGGGGACGGTCCTCTGGGAAGCTGGCGGCAAATCGACCTGGGATGGAATCAGCGGAGATGAAGTGGGTCGTCGCCCCTTTCGCTGGACACCTGAGGAAATGCTCGTCAGTTACTCGACACCGACGCTCGCGACCATCCACGGACGCAAACATCTCCTCTGCCTGTTGCGGCAGGGTCTGGCCTCATTCGATCCGCAAACCGGAGCGTTGAACTTTAAATACTGGTTCCGCTCGAAGACGCACGAATCGGTCAATGCCGCCCGGCCAGTCGTCATCGGCGACCAGATCCTGCTCACCGCGGCCTATGAGACCGGAGCGGCCCTGCTCAAAGTCGCGCCCGATGGGAAAGACTACAACGTGACGTGGCGGAAGCCGGAAGGGTTGTCGTGTCACTGGTCGACGCCGCTGGTCCTGGACGGAGTGATCTACGGCTTCTCCGGTCGACATGAACAGGAAGCCCGCTTTCAAGCCGTGCAGCTTGAGACCGGCAACCTCCTCTGGGAGTCGAACGGGTTCGATCGACCACTCGACGAACTCGAACAGGACCCCGACACCGGGCGGATTCGCGACAAGAACACGGGGAAACCGGTCCCGTGGCCCTTCTATGGTCGCGGCTCAAAGATTCTGGCCGACGGGAAGTTCATCGTCCTCGCCGAGCGCGGCACGCTGGCACTGGTTGAGCCGAGCAAGACCGGCCTGAAAGAGATCAGCCGGACCTCGTTCAAGGAAATCGGCTATCCGAGTTGGGCCGCTCCGGTCCTCTCCCGCGGACGACTCTATCTGCGCTCGGAATCGCATCTCATCGCGCTCGACCTGCTCAAAACCAGCCCCTGACGCCCAGCGAATGCTGTCGCTGGGAGATCACGGCCAGAAACCCGCGTTGATCCGCACAAACTCGGTTCCCCACGGATAGCGATCGAGCAGCCCGGTCACATCGCGACCCAACAAGCGCCAGGCGGCATACAACGCTTCGATCGTTGCCAGGCCACCGGCTGGATCGTCCACGATCTTCGAGACCCGCGGATACGCTGTCGTCAGCGGCGGTAGACGACGCACGGGGACTTCACCCACTGCGGGGACCATCCTGTCGGCCAATCGCCACGTCCCGTCGAGTATCAACAACCCGGCTGCTGCGTCAGCCGCGGTCAACTCGGGACCATCGAGTCCCAGACGCACGTACCCACTCAAATCCTCAGGGCGGCGCGGTCCCTTGTAGAACCGAAAACGCGGATCCTCACGCAACCACGCGACGGTACATTTCGACCGCTTCTCGCGCGGATGCACAATGATCACCGTCGGCAATCCTAGGTCCGTCATGACACCTTCCACACAGGACCCGACGAGTTCGACCAGCAGCGACGCACTGACCACCCTCTGCTAGAAACATCGGGTCTGTTTCCAATCGCGATCCTTCAAATCTCGACCTTCAACCATCGATCCATCGCAATTGCCTCGCCGGGCGGCCGTAGACTACATTGCGTGAGCGTGAGTTCCCAGTATGGGGCAAGGGTGATGCGGGCAATCTTGTGCCATGTCTGCTGGACCTGGGTCTTTCCCAGCGGGACACAATGCCCCGAGTGCCATCACTCGCTCGACTGGGATGAACCCGACCCTCCCGCAGCGGAGATGGGGGCCCTCGTCGGTCCCGTCCTCGTGCGACTGGCTGCGGTCCGCTGGGAGCGTCGCCGCTTACCGCAGACCGGCTGGCTGTGGGGGACCACGAACGGGTTGTTATTCTGGCCGTTCCTCGAACGGCAGGCGAGCGGAGCGTGGGCGGAAACCTCGCTGGGGAACGATCGCCGCGGCTGGTCGTTCTTCTCCCGGTGGCGCTCGACCGCTGCGCTGCCAGCATGGTCCGAATCGGCCCCGACGGGCTCACTGCAAGAGACGGGAGCGGCCCTCGGTGAACGCTACTACGACACGCCGGGAGCCGCGTTGTTCCGGCGCGATGATCTGATCAGCCTGCAACTCCGCGGCAACACACTCACACTCTCGCGAACCATCGGCCGCACGTTGAAACTCAGCCTGCTGACCCCTCGCGAAGCGACACTGCAACACTGGCCGCTGCTCGCGCAAGAAGCCCCTGCGTGGCAGGCATTGGGACGCCTCCGCTGAGACGGGCGTCTTGAAAGTCGCCATCACGCTCCGCGTGATGAGCGGAATCCAGATCACGTGCCATTCTGCCACCCGCCGAAAGAAACACGACGTAGGGAGTGTCTGCTCTTGCCAGATCCGCTCATCACGTGGGACGTAATGGCTATTTTGAGGGTCGCCGACAGATCTGACATCCCATCGAGCTCACCAGCGCGACCTCATTCCGCCCGCGTCATCGCATCGATGATACGGACATGAGTGTCTTCCCCCCGCAGTCGCCAAGCCTGATTCCTGGGGAGTCGGCAGTGGATCGTGACGCGGGAATCCTGATACTGTCGGTCCGTGACATCGGCGTGCTCTGCCAGATAGGCAAAGAGCTTGCCATTGCCGACCGACGTTTCGATCTCCGCTTGCACGTAGCCGTGTCCCAGTTTCTCTGCAACCAGGGCGGCCAGTCGATCGAGACCCTGACCGGTCGCGGCGCTCACGGAAATGGCATCGGTATAGCGGGCCCGCAGAAGATCGATCACCGAGCGATCATCGACCGCATCAACTTTGTTGAGCACGAGAATGTAGTCCCGTAACTCGACGCCGATTTCTTGCAGCACCTGCTCGACGGTCGCAACCTGTTGTTCCGCTTCGGGATTGCTGGCATCGACGACATGCAGCAGCAAATCGGCCTGCCGGGCTTCTTCCAGCGTCGATTTGAAGGACGCCACCAGCGAGTGGGGCAGGTCGCGGACAAAGCCGACGGTATCGCTGAGGAGCACATCGCCCCAGTTGGGAATCGCCCATGTCCGGGTGCGCGTATCGAGTGTCGCGAAGAGTTGGTCCGCGATGTAGACGTCGGCCCCGGTGAGGGCCCGCATCAATGTGCTTTTCCCGGCGTTCGTGTAGCCGACGAGCGAGACGAGTGAATGCCCATCGCGCTGACGGACCATCCGTTCGCGGCGGATTTCGACCTCTTTCAGTCGCTCCTTCAGTTCCGCGATGCGGGTATCAATGATCCGGCGGTCGGTTTCGATCTGCTTTTCACCGGGACCACGGCTGGCACCAATCCCGCCGTCGATGCGTTCAAGGTGGGTCCACATCCGTTTCAGGCGGGTGCGCGTGTATTGCAGCTGGGCCAGTTCCACCTGCAGTTTGGCTTCGTAGGTGCGGGCGTGGGTCGCGAAGATGTCGAGGATCAGTTCGCTGCGGTCAACGATGATCCGCTTGGTTTCCTGCTCCAGGTTGCGTCCCTGCGACGGACTCAGGTTGTTATCGAAGATGATCAGCTCGGCGCCGGTCGCCTCGGCGAGTTCTTTGAGCTCGGCCATCTTTCCTTTGCCGAGACACGTCGCGGGGTGAGGGCGTTCACGGTTTTGAACGAGCTCACCGACGACCGTCACACCGGCCGTTTTGACCAGCCCCTTGAGTTCGTCGAGGGCGTGCTCTTTCCCGAGATCACGGTCGGGATCGGGAACAGAGACCAGGATCGCGGTCCGATGCTGGACGCGGAGTTCATCGCGAATCGGATCAGCCAAAGCTGCAGGCTCCAGGAAAACAGGGACTCAAGTGGCGAATGAAGTTTAGCGGTCGACCGTCCGACGGTAAGGGTTTTCTTCGTCCGGATCGGCAGGAATCGGATTCCGATCATCCTGCAGCTCTTCCACAGCGGTCCGGAGTCCCGGGTGATCGGTCCACGGATCGTACGAGAGCAGGAAGAATCCCGCGACCCAGGTGAACCACATCACCACGTGCGTGAAGAAGATGACCGGCAGCGGGATCCGCACGTGGGCCAGCGCCTGCAGGCCATACATCCCCAGGACAAAATACGTGCATACGCTGACCACGGAACCGGCCCGTTCGATATTCCGGTACATGAACAAGCGGTAGATGCAGGCCGCCCCGGCTCCGGTCACGAACAACGCCACGCAGAGCCACCACAGGCCCGCCTGCCACATGCGCGAGTAGGCCAGCAGAACCTGCGAGAGGATCAAGAGAGTGATCAGCCCGTTGAACAGACCCAGGCGTTGAAAGTAGAGCTGAAAACGACGGAACATTGGGAGCCCCAGGGGTGGGTTGGCAATTCGACGAACCGTATCGGTGTACGCTGCCGGGGCTTTAAAAGGCAAGGGGCCGGATCGCTGCGGGTAGCGATCCGGCCTGCGTAGGCGAGAGTGTGCGAAGGGTGGCGTGTGGCAGGGCGAGGCCCGTCTCCCGGCGGGCCGGCAGGTAATTCCCAGACCGGGCGGGGAGCCCGATCATTGAACTCGATCTTGGCGATATGGCGTTCGCCGGGGAAACCGTATTGCACTCCGCGTGCCAGTCGACTCACCACAGGTTGCGAAGACACGATCATGTCGACGTAAGAGGCCTCGGCATCATTGTTTAGGGAATCTTGGCCGTCACCAGAGAAAACATGCAAACCGTAGAATCACCCCACTTGTTGTAAGTCTTGCAATCATTACAACCAGCACAGCTGGTAAATTCTACAACGACTGGGTCGATCCACACTGGTGGTTTGGGATGGACGAGCGATGTGCGGTGTTGTCTGCGAGTGTGAGGAACTCGAGCCTCACGCCCTGCGGCTCGTCGATTGGTCAGGTTGACTCGTCGATTTCGGTGTGCAGGAACTGGGCGGCTCCCAGGACTGCCACGGGGGCTTCCCCTTCGAGGAGCCGCTCGGCTTCGGAGACCGCCGACAGTGGCACCATGAAGAGTTCCTCGACCAGGTCGGCATCCAGCGAGGAGAGGAGGTACACGCGGGCCCAGTCCGCCGCCTCCGCGAGATTCGTCGCCGCGAGCAGATCGGGTGGCCCGGCCTTTCGAACAATCCCCTGTGCGGAGCGGGGGTCGCCCTGCCCCCGCAGCAGTTCGATCCCCGGCCCCGGCGTCTCCGCAAGATCGGTCAGCACGACGATCTTGCCCGAGGCCATCACCAGATTCCGTGCGGTGGCCAGAGCTGTCCCGAGGTCGTCCCAACCGACAGCACGATCAACCGTGGGAAGACTCAGCACGACGGTCTCGAACCGTTCACTGGCGGTGACACGCCAATCGCGATTGAGGGCGTGTTCCCCCGTGCGGCTGACGGCTTCCGCTGAGCCAAAGAAGACCTCGGCCACGCCGCCGCGCGTCCCGGCCGGAACGACCTGCAGCACGGTTTGCACGCCGAGCAGCCAGCCCGCTTCGTCAACGAGTTGCCGTAAGGGGCGTTCATCCTGCGGACGGAGTTCGCGGTGTCCCTGCCCGAGCGTTTTGGCAATCGCCGCAGCGTTCGACATGCCGGGATAGAGGACACTCATCGGCGAGCGATACCCCAAGAGAGGGTCGAACCCGGCGGCGGTGATCGGCAGCACGAAGTCTGCATCCAGCAGAGTCCGCGCGAGGTAGATGCGCTCGCCCCCGGCACTCGTCGCGAGGTAACCACTGCGGTCTTCCGCTGTCGGATCGTGTCGTTCCCAGCGGATCGCCGAACGCACATCCGCAGTGAGCAGTGACCGCGGATCGGCGGCCGCGTCCGCCCGCCAGTGACCCGGCTGCAGAATCACGACATCAGACGGCTCGATGTGTGCCGCTGAGAACACGTCCCAAAGAGTCGCGATGAGCATCGCGGCCTGCGGGACACCCCGATCCAGCGCCAGCACCAATTTGTCACCCGGGACGAGGGCTTTCGCTAGCGGCGGAAACTCCAGCGGAGCATCGAGAGCCGTCCGCAGCAACCCACGCAGGTCCTCGATCACTGGAGGACCTGCATGGGACAGCGCGACCTGCCCAGCCGCCGGCTTCCAATCCCACGCTTCCGACGCCCCGAATTCCAACCGCAACGAACTCACGCGTATTCCTTCGTCGAACCAGCATTACCAGCCACACGATACTCCGGTCGCGGGAGGGACACCACGTGAGCCGCAAATTCCAGGTTCCCAGAAACAACGCGGTGCGGTGCGATTGCGTCACCCGCGGGGAGAGGCGACACTGAATGTTCACGGAACTGCTGGATAGGTGAGTACTCCCATTTCTCCGCTGACTGTCACCCCGCCGCCAACCCCGGACGAAGACGATGAGCTGATGCTCCGTCTGCAGGGGGGCGATCGGACTGCGTTCGATCAACTCGTCGAAAAACATCAGTCAGCTCTGGTCGGCTTTTTCATCCGTCATCTGGGAGACGCCCAGTTGGGGGAAGACCTGACGCAGGAAACGTTGTTGCGGGTCTATCAGCAGTCGTGGGACTATCTCCCCCGGGGCTGCTTCCGCGGCTGGATGTTCCGGATTGCGCGGAACCTGCTGATTGACAATACCCGTCGACGGTCACACGACGCCCTGGTGCGGGCGGTCCGCTCGCGACCCACGGTCCGTGATGACGAGAATGACGATGGCCTGTCCCAGGTGCAGGAGGAGCAGCCGGCTCCCCAGGATCTGGCTGCCCAGCACGAGGTGGCGCGTGTGGTTGATGGTCTGTTCCCGAAGCTGCCTGAAGAGCAGAAGTTGACCTTCATTTTGTACCACTACGCGCAGCTCAGTCTGCCCGAAATCGCCGATGCGATGGAGACGACACTCCCGACCGCCAAAAGCCGTTTACGTCTGTCGCGGGAAAAGCTGCGCGACATGCTCAAGGATCTGGGGTATGACGATCCTGGACTCCCAGAGGATGATGCCTGATGGATTCCCAATCCCGGAAAAATCTGTTGGCTGATGATCCCCGGTCGACCCGACTACGTTGACCATGAATCGGCCGTGATGTGCTGCCCGCTGCCGCGGTGCCGAACCTCCTCAGAGAACTGACATGAGCTATTTCAGCCGCCTGACCGATATCGTGACCTGCAATCTGACGCAACTTATTGATGAGGCGGAAGATAAGATCGCAGCGATCGAGCAGATCGTCTGCGAAATGGAAGAAGGGATGGCGGGTGCCCGCCGCAGTGTCGCGACCGCGGCCGGGAACGAAGAGCGGCTGTACCAGGAGATTCAGGAGCATCGGCACCGCGCGGGCGACTGGACGCAACGGGCCATGGCCGCGCTGAAGGCCGGGCAGGAAGCGGACGCCCGCCTGTCGCTGGTCCGTAAGCGGGAGGTGGAAGATCTGGTCGCGGGCTTGCTGCAGCAGCATCAGGCTGCAGTCGCGACGCGGGAACACCTCACAACCATGCAACGGGCACTCGAAGCCCGGCTGGCGGAAGCCCTCCGCAAACGGGCCATGCTTCGCGAAGAGGTCCCGCATGAGGACCACGCCCCGGTGACGATTGGGGTACATCACCCGCAATGCGATCGCATTTCCGAAATCGACGCCGAACTCGAAGCTCTCAAACGCGAAATGGCGGAACAGACACGCGGATGACCGCGGTCATTCGCAGGAAGAGATTTGGCCACAAAAGGCACAAACAAAAGGGAATAGAGCATGACGCGAGCGAAATGTGGAAAGCGGAAGCGCGGTTCGCGAGTTTGACCCTCAGCGTTCGACATTCCGTCAGCTGCATTTCTCCTCATCATTTTGTTTCCTTTTGTGCTTCTTGTGGCCAAATCTCTTCCTCTCCGAATCTCTCCCGTTCGTTCGCAGCGATTTCTAAAAACCCGATCGTCGACGGTGCGATTTCCGTCAACCGGTCGGGCCGCTGCAACGTATGTCTTCTGAGGTGTGGTGAGGCGACCGAGTCGTCTACCGGCTGATGAAGGAACTCCAACGATGTTTTATTTCGACCCATTGTATTTCGTGATACTGGCGCCGGCCCTTCTGCTGGGGGGATGGGCACAGGTACGGCTCCGTTCGTCGTATCAACGGGCCATGCAGATGCCGTCCCGGTTGTCCGGAGCCGCAGCAGCCCGCTTGATTCTCGATCGTGGTGGACTACACGACATCCCGATCGAAGAAGTCCCCGGTGAGTTGTCCGATCATTACGATCCGACGAGCCGGGTCGTCCGCCTCAGCTCCGCGGTCTATCACGAACGGTCGCTGGCAGCCGTCGGGATCGCAGCTCACGAGGTCGGTCATGCCCTGCAACACTCCCACCACTATGCGCCGCTCTTCCTGCGCAACATTGCGGTCCCGGCAGCGTCGTCGGGTCCGAACATCGGGATCATTCTGCTGATCGTGGGAGCGGTGTTTCATGCGCCGTGGTTGGTTCTCCTCGGATTGGGCGGGTTCGCAGCGGCGGTCCTCTTCCAACTGGTCAACCTCCCGGTCGAGTTCGACGCCAGCGCCCGGGCGAAGCAACTCCTCTCAACCATGAGCATCGTCGACGCCGACGGTGCGGTCGTCGTGAAGGACGTCCTTTCAGCGGCAGCGTGGACGTATGTTGCAGCGACCCTGCAGACGGTGCTTGTGCTAGCTTACTACGCGATGCGTTTTGGCGGATTCCTCCGGTCGGAACGCGAGTGATTGGGGCAGCCAGACTCAACCTGTGCCGCGGGAATATCTCTCCCGGTGGGTATGGTTTGACGCCGCGGCGGTCGGCCGCTAGGATGTCCGATTCATTCCGGAGGCGGGTTGCGCCCCGGACTTTCGAATCACCGACGAAGCGGGGCGGTTTTTGCCCCAGGCGACCAGGAGTTGGCGAACGTGTCAGAGATTGTCGTGAAGGACTTTCTGGATGCGGGCATTCACTACGGACACCGGACCAGCCGGTGGAATCCGAAGATGCGCCCGTACATCTACGGTCGCCGTAACCTGATTCATATCATCGACATCAAGGAAACCGTTCGTGGTCTCCTGCGGGCCAAGCGGTATCTGCAGAAGGTCTCCTCCCAGGGGAGCCTGATCCTCTTCGTGGGGACCAAGAAGCAGGCCGCCGACTCAATCCGCGAGCTCGCGACCGCCTGCGGCATGCCGTATGTCGATTACCGCTGGCTGGGTGGTCTCTTCACGAACTTCCGCACGATTCGCAGCCGCCTGAAGCGGCTTGAAGAACTCGACCGGATTTTCGGGACGGGCGAAATCGAAACCTACTCGAAGAAGCGGCAGTCGGCCCTCATCCGCGAACATCGCAAGATGAAGCGGAACCTCGACGGTCTGCGGAACCTGAACCGGTTGCCGGAAGCGGTCGTCATCGTCGACCCGCGGAAGGAAAAGAACGCGGTTCACGAAGCCAGCCTCGTCGGGATCAAGGTCGTTGCCCTGCTCGATACTGATTGCAATCCGGACCAGGTCGACCTGCCGATTCCCGGCAACGACGACAGCATCCGGTCGATCCAACTCGTGCTGCAACACCTGACGGCGGCGATCACTGAAGGCCGGGGCGCTTTGCCGAAGGAAGCGACCGAACCGACGGAAGAAGAGCAGTACAAGCCGGTCCCGTCGCTGTAAGTTTTGTGAATCCATCATGAGTCTGCGCCGCGGGAGTGTGAACATTCGCCACTCCCGCGGTGTCGTTTCCAGCGGATGCCGCGCTCTCTGAAACTGAGCTCGGCCGCAGTTGCCGCCCACATTGTTCCGTCGAACAGGGCGGCTCAGAACAACAGGAGTCGATGCATTATGGCCGAAATTTCCGCCCAGGCAGTGAAGAACCTGCGTGACAAGACGAACCTCCCCTTGATGGAGGTCAAGCGGGCCCTCACCGAAGCCGGCGGCGACGAAGCCCGGGCGATCGAGATCCTCAAGGAAAGCTTCAAGAAGGTCGCGATCAAGCGCGCCGAAAACGTCACCAGCGAAGGTCTTGTGCGGGTCCTCGTTGCTGACGATGGGGCCTCGGCTGTGATGGTCGAGTTGCAATGTGAATCGGCTCCGGTCGCGAAGGCAGAAGACTTTGTCTTCCTCGCTGACCAGTGTGCCAAGCAACTCCTCACCGGTCCCGGTGCAGCCACTCCGGAAGCGCTGCTCGCCCAGAACGCTCCCGATCGCGCGGGAACCACGCTCCAGCAACTTCTCGAAGAAGTCTTCAACAAGATTCGCGAGAAGATCGTCCTCGCCCGGATCACGCGGGTCGAAGGCAACGTTGGCGGCTATTCGCATCACGATGGGAAGACCGGTGTGCTCGTCCTCGCCGAAGGGGACAAGAAGGGGCAACCCGTCCTGCGTGATGTCGCGATGCACATCACCGCGCTGCGGCCAGCCGTGGCCCTCGCCGAAGAACTCCCGCAGGCCGATGTCGACGCGGAACGTGCCCGCCTGACCGCGGAAGCGGCTGCCAGCGGTAAGCCGGCGAACATCGTCGAGAAAATCGTCGATGGGAAGATGAAAACGTGGTTCGCTGAGCAGGGCGTCCTCGTCCATCAGCTCTTCGCGAAGGACGACAGCAAGACCGTCAGCCAGGCCCTCGCCGAGTGCGGGCTGAAGGCCAAGCAATTCGTCCGCTGGGCGCTGGGGAACTAACGCCCGTCCTTCGAGTATCATGATACACCGCCGAGGAGTGATTCCCCGGCGGTGTTTTTCATTAGACGCCCAGCCATTCTGATGGCTGGGTCTCTTCCATGCCACAAGCATCAGCCTTCTGGAGCGATTCATGGCCGACACCCCCCGCAGCCGTCGCGTGGTCCTCAAGCTCAGTGGCGAAAGCTTCGCCCGAGCTGGTGAGTCGGGCCTGAGTCTTTCCGAGATCGAAGTCATCTGCCAGCAGATCAAGCAAGTCGTCTCTTCGGGGGTGCAGCTCGCCGTCGTCTGCGGCGGCGGGAACATTCTCCGCGGGAAGGTCTTCTCCGAAGCGAACTCGAAGATCATCCCCTCGACCGCGCACTACATGGGGATGCTGGCCACGGTCATCAACGCTCTCGCCCTGCAGGATGCCCTCGAAAGCTTCGGTGTGCCGACCCGCGTGCAGAGCGCGATCCGCATGGAAGGGGTCGCTGAACCGTTCATCCGCCGTCGCTGTATCAGACATCTCGAGAAGGGCCGCGTGGTGATCCTCGCTGCGGGGACTGGCAGTCCGTTCGTGACGACCGACACGGCCGCGGCGTTGCGTGCGCGAGAACTCGATGCCGACCTGCTGGTGAAGGCGACGCGCGTCGATGGCGTTTACTCGGACGACCCGCTGAAGAATCCGCATGCGGTCCGGTATTCGGAGATCAGCTTCCAGGACGTGCTGCGTCAGAACCTGCAGGTGATGGACGCGACCGCGATTCATCACTGCATGGAACACAACATCCCGATCGTGGTCCTCAACTACCAGAAGCCCGGCAACATCGAACGCGTCATCGCCGGCGAACGCCTCGGCACCCGCGTCGGCCCGGCAGCGTAATCAGTTTTCGTTCATCGCGAAGACGCCAAGCGTGAGTTCGATGCCGGGCATGTCCGCATGCCCGGCATCTGCCTTTTCAGGGACACGGTTCGCGAACACTTTCTGGTCAGTACTGACCAAGCAATTCGTGTCACGAGACCATTCGAAAGGCAAAAGCCCGGCATGCGGACATGCCGGGCTTTGTCGATGGCGATCGACGATCCCTCGACGTGACTGTCGAAGGGAATCAAGCGTTATGCCTTGATCTTATGCAGTGCGTCTTCGCACGCCTGATGCAACGAGGACCAGGTCTCTTCCATACCGGCTTGGAACTTCTCCCAGGCATCGTTGCTTTGAGCACGGTATGTCGTGAGTTGCTGAGAGGCGGTCCGCGTTCGCCGTTCCAGTTCGGCCAACTGCGACTCCCACGCGGCCCGGCTTTCATGCTTCACTTCGCGGAGATGCGAACGCAAGACATTCAGCGAGGCGGTGAGCTGGTCAAACTTCCGTTCAATCGCGCTGCGGATTTCATTCGTTGTCATGGTGAGACTGCTCCGTTCAAGGATGAGGCTTGAGCGCAGAGCGGGTGACTTACAGATTCAATCGCGTATCGGCAGAGCTGCGGCCGATCAGGTAATACAGCACCATCCCGAGCACGGGCAGACACAGAATCAACAGGGTCCACAGAAGCTTATGCCCCAGCGATCCATACCCCGTGAGCACGGAGACGATCGCCACGATATCCAGCACCAGGATCACGAGGCCCAACAGGCTGTTGGTGTGCAAACCTAACGCTGCCAAAGTCAAAAAAGTCATCGTTTCCCCTTCGCAAAAAAGCCCGCATCGGAGTTCATCGCCACGAGGCACAGCCTCCGATCTGCGAGAAGTTCATCGCACGATCAAAGCGTCGTGCGGCGGGAAAACTGATAGGCAAGCGGCGTGCCAAAACATGGGAGACGCACCGCAAGACCTCTACAAGCAACGAGATATGGCGAGCGTTCAGTGACTGTTCCGCGAAGCAGATGCTCAGGTCAAATCGCTGCAGACCGACCGATTTGTGTCGCATTTTGCTGCAGATCGCTGAGTCTGACGAATCACTCGTCGATCATCGTCAGCAGAAATGAACGGCGATACGGCCAGCTGTGGGCTACAGATTGCGAAGGGCACGGGCAACGAGCGTGCGGGTTTCGGGGCTTGGGCTTTCCTGTTCCCAACGTTCACAGAGTGCACGGACCCAGTCGGGATCGGATTTGCCCGCATCGTTCAGCCAGTTGGCGACCGAGTCACGGACATACTTCGCCGGATCGGAACGGAGCGGTTCGAGCAGCGGCAGGCCGAGTTGCGGCTGGTCTTTCAACAATCGGATGTGGGCACACCACACGCCGCGCGGCCGCGTACTTTCACTCGCGAAGCGGCGGAGATTCGCGGAGCGCAGCTTCGTCCACGATGTCAGTCTCTGAATCGCCTGTGGCACGTCGGCCGCAATCGCCTCCCGCAAGGCAAGCCACGCCCACTCGCGCACCCCGAAGTGCGGATCATCGGCGAGCGGTCGGATCCCGTCGAGTCGCTGTTTGAGGGTGAGATTGGGAAGCGCGGACAGTAGATACGCGCCCCAGCCGCGAACCGTGTCGGACGGATGCTGCGTAAAGCGGTCATAACCTTTTGGCCCGAAATGGACCGCCAGTGCTGTGCCGGCAGCGCGCATCCGTGACGTGATCCCATCACCCGCCCGCACGGTGTCGCGCAACGAAGCGGGTAACTCAGGGGCCGCAGCATTCAAGAGAACGGCAAAATCGATCGCCAATCCCTCGGCGAGCGTTGCCGATTCGAGCGTGCCGTCATTCAACCCGCGGAGTACGTCCGCAGGAATCGCTGAACGCTTCGCGGCTCCCTTGCGCTCTGGCATATCAGCCTCTGCTCCTACGCAGCGGTGAGTTCGGCTTTCAACCGAGTGCAGAAGTCGCCGAACGATTCACCGGCGGTCCGGTCAGCCTTGTAGCGTTGGATGAGGGGCAGGACCGTGGTGACGAGGTCGGCTTGCGGGATGAGGTCCTTGTAAATGTAGCCGAGTCGGGTCCCTTCCACGTTGCCGCCAACGTAGATCGTGTACTTGCCGAGCGTCTTGCCGACGAAGCCGAGGTCGGGCGTGTAAGGGCGGGCACAGCCGTTCGGGCAGCCGGTCATGTGGATCGCAATACGTTCCTTCAACAGCCCGAGTTTCGCGAGTTCGACTTCGAGTTGATCGATGACACCGGGGAGCGCTCGTTCCGATTCCGTGACCGCGAGGCCGCAGGTGGGGAACGCCGGACAGGCGATGGAGTACCGCCGCAACAGCGTCAGTTCGTCGGCCCCCTTGATGCCGTGGTCGGCGAGCAGCTGGTTGATGTCGGCCCGGTCGGCCGGGTTGATGTCACAGAGAATCACCGACTGCAGCGCCGTGAGCCGCGTCTCCATGCCGTATTTGTTGAGGATTGCCCGCAGGCCGGTTTTGAGACGTAGTGGGCCTTCATCTTTGATGCGGCCGGTCTCGATGTTGATCCCGAGGAAGAGCTTGCCGTCCCCCTGTTCGTGCCAGCCGATGTGGTCATCAACGCCGGTCACATCGATCGGTCGCGGCGGTGCGAGCTTCAGGCCGCAGTACTCTTCCACGGTTGCCTTGAATTTTTCGAGGCCCCAGTTGTGGATCAGGTACTTGAGCCGCGCGGTCTTGCGATCGGCCCGGTTGCCGAAGTCGCGCTGGACCTTCACAACCGCTTCGCCGACAGCGATGGCCTGCTCGGCGGGGACATACGCCATGCGATGGGCGAGGGCGATGAAGGTCTTCTCCGCGGACGGCGTCTGCCCCATCCCGCCGCCGACGAGGACGTTGTAGCCGACGATCTGGCCGTTCTCGACGATCGCAAGATAGCCGAGGTCCTGTGTGTAGAGATCGACGCAGTTATCTTCGGGAAGGGCGACCCCCATCTTGAACTTGCGGGGGAGGTAGTGTGATCCGTAGATCGGCTCGTCGACCGGCTGGAACTCGGCGACGTTGACCTTCTCGCCTGCTTCGTCGGTGATCCAGATTTCGTGATAGGCGGTCGTCTTCGGCTTGAAGTGGGCCGCGAGCTGATCGGCGAAGGTCTGGACCTGCGTATGGGCCGGATTGTTCTTGAACGGAGCGGGGCAGGCCATCACGTTGCGGTTCACGTCGCCGCAGGCCGCGAGCGTCGTCAGCAGGGTCCGGTTGATGCCGCGGACTGCGTCGCGGAGGTTCGACTTCAGGACCCCGTGAAGCTGGAATCCCTGGCGGGTCGTGACGCGGAGCGTGCCGTTGCCGTACTGCTCGCAGAGGTCGAGGTGATCGAGGAACTGCTGGGCCGTGACTTTGCCGCCGGGAATGCGGGTCCGGACCATGCAGATGAACTGCTTCCCTTTGGCGGTGCCATCCGCGTTTTTATCTTTGCGGTGATCGCGGTCGTCCTGCTGGTAGATGCCGTGCATCTTCAGCAGCTGTTCGGTGTCGTCGGCGAAGCAGGCAGAGCCAGCCTCGATTTCAGCCGCGATGGTGCCACGCAGCTGGCGGCTTTCTTCCTTGATGATTTCAATCTTGCTGCGCTTCACGTCCTCGGACATCGCTGCCAACTCCCTGCCGACTCGACCGACTGCGGAACCTGTAACGGACAAACCGAGGCTGCGGTCTGCCGATGAACCAGTTACTATACTGGACGGACAAGTTCAGGACGAGGCGAGTTCGCGTCCAGGAATTGAGCGCCGAGCCGCTCAGGTTCGAAACGATCGTGATTTTCCACAGACCGGCAGGCGGGAGCCTGCCCTACGATGAAGCCAGCCGCATCAGGGGATCAGCGAATGTTGAGATGTGGATTGATCGCGGTGTGGTTGTGTACGGCGGCGGTGGTCGCGGCGGCGGACAAGCCGGCGGACGTCGTCCGCGAGGAAGTCTGGCAGACGATCTACCTGAATGGCCAGCGCGTCGGCTATGCCCGCGTTCTCACTGATCCCCGCACGGCGGACGGCAAAACGACGGTCCACACCGTCGCCGAGACCCAGATGAAAATCAAACGCTTCGGGCAGACCCTCTCCATGAGCACCACGCTCGCGACCGAGGAAACCCTCGACGGCGACCTGCTCGAATACCGCTTCTCGATGGCGAATCCCCCGGCCAGTCCGTCGCAGACCACCGGTCGTGTTGTCGGCGACAAGCTGAAGTTGGTCAGCGAAGTCGATGGCAAGCAAAAGAAGTCGGAGTCGCCGTGGAAAGCAGGCGTGAAGTCACCCGTCTATCAGGATCGGCTGTTACGTGGTGCCCCGCTGAAAGCCGGCGAAACAAAGACTTTCGAGGCCTTTTTTCCCGACTTCGGGCGAGCCGGCTCGATGACCGTCACCGCCGGGGAGAACGAAACTGTCAAACTGTCCGATGGGAAAGAGCAGTCGCTGCAGAAGATGAAAATGAGCAACACGCTGCTGCCGGGGATCATCACCACCGCCTGGGTTGATGCGAAAGGGCAGTCGGTCAAGAGTTCAACGAATCTCCTCGGAACCGAGATGGTCACGTACACCGTCACCAAAGAAGTGGCGTTGCAGACGCTCTCCGTGGCAGACCTCGATCTTGGTGTGAGTACGCTGGTGAAGGTCGGGTCGATTCCGCGACCGTATGAGACGAAGCGCGGAGTCTATCAGGTCGCGATTCGCGACGATAACCCGACGAAAGTGCTCCCGACCGGCGAAACGCAGTCGTTGAAAGCGCTCACGACGGAGACGGCCGAATTGACGGTCATCGCGTTGCCGATTCCAGCGAAATCCGGGTTCGAGGCAGCGGGAAAAGAGTACCTGCAGGCGACACGCTTCCTGCAGGCGGATGACGAAAAGGTGCAGGCCCACGCGGAAGCGGCGACGAAGGGTCTGACCGACGCAGCCGCGATGGCCCGGGCGATGGAACTCTACGTGCGTGAGAAACTGACGAAGAAAAACTTCTCGACCGCACTCGCCTCAGCGGGCGAAGTCGCACGGAATTTGGAAGGGGACTGCACGGAACACGCCGTGCTGCTCGCGGCGATGCTGCGGGCAAAAAAGATTCCGTCGCGGGCAGCGGTCGGGCTGGTCTATGTCGAATCGCTCCAGGCGTTCGGCGGGCATATGTGGACTGAAGCAAAGCTCGACGGGAAATGGATCCCGCTGGATGCCACGCTCGGTCGCGGCGGCATCGGGGCGACGCACATCAAGCTGGCCGATGTGCTGTTCGAAGAAGACGACGCAATCGCCCCGCTGTCGTCGTTCTCGTCGCTACTGACCGTACTGGGGAAGCTGTCGATCGAAGTGGTGAAGGTGGAATAGGCCGCCCTCAAAGTCGCCATCACGCTCCGCGTGATGAGCGGTTCACTCTGGATGTGAACGATTTCCAGGATGTGTGAGCTTCCCGTCACAGAGCGACCGATGAGACCCCGCTATGGCGATGGCGGGGCGTCCATGGTGTGCGTTGTTCGTCGGTGGTGGTTCAGGGGACGACGTAGGCCAACAGCATGTCGTGCCATTCCTGGGACCAGTCGCTGTTGCCGACGAGGATGAGCTTTCCGCCGGATTCGACGAGACCCAGGTTGCGGCCGATGGTCTCGACGGCGTGCAGCAGTTCCTTCGCCGGAAGGGCGACCGCGGGTGTATCAATCGGCAGTACTCCCCAGTAGAGCGTCATGCGGCGGGCGATCTCCGGGCGATCCGTCAGGGCGACGATCGGCACCGTCAAGCGTTGTTTCGAGAGCGCCATCGCGGTTTTTCCGCCGCGGGTGGCAACGGCGATAAAGTCGACTCCCAGACTCGCCGCGGCTGTCCCTGCACCGGCGGTTACGGATTCGGTAATCGCTGTCGCGCGACTGCGGCGGGGACTGTAAATGTCCGCAAAGGGCCGGGGTTGCAGCAGCCGCTCAGCATCCTGGGCGATCCGGCTCATCATCGAGACGACCGCGACTGGATGATCGCCAACGGCGGTCTCGCCCGAGAGCATCACCGCGTCGGTTCCGTCGAGAATTGCATTGGCGACATCGCTGACCTCGGCCCGTGTGGGGAGGTCGTTCTTCTGCATACTATCGAGCATCTGCGTCGCTGTGATGACCGGCACGCGACGTTCATTGCAGAGGCGGATGATCCGCTTCTGCAGCGTCGGAACACGGGCGATATCCGACTCGACGCCGAGATCGCCGCGAGCGACCATCACTGCGTCGGTTTCTTCAATGATGTTTTCGAGATCGTCGAGCGCCTCGGTTTTTTCGATCTTGGCAACGATCCACGGGGGCGTTTTCGTGCCATGCTGGGCAATCAATTGCCTCAGTTCCCGCAAATCACCCGCACTGCGGACAAAACTGAGACCGATGTAGTCGAGTTGCTGGTCGAGCGCAAACTTCAGATCGGCCCGGTCTTTTTCGGTGATGCCCGGCGTACTCAGCGAGACACCGGGGAGATTGACCCCCTGACGGCTGCGGACCGTCCCCGCGTGTTCGACCTTGCAGACCGCTCGTCCGGACTGAGCATCGGATGAGATCACGCGGAGACCGACACTGCCATCGGCCAGCAACACGCGGTCGCCCGGCTTCAGATCGTCGATCAGTTGCTCGTAGGTGCAGGTGAATTCGTCCGGCTGACCAGTGGCCTGGCGGACAAACGAGACGGTCGACCCGAAGCGGCAGCGATAGCCTTCTTCGGGAAGTTCTCCGAGCCGAATCTTCGGACCCGAGAGATCACCCAGCAGTCCAATCGGTCGCCTCAGTGCTTTGGCGACGTTGCGGATTCGCTGAATCTGGGCCGCATACCACTCATAACTGCCGTGGGCGAAGTTCAGCCGGAAGAGATCGGCTCCTGCCACGACCAGATCGTGCAGGACTTCTTCGCTGGCCGAGGCTGGTCCCAAGGTCGCGACGATCTTGGTTTTGACGAGCGGACCTTCGTTGTAGGTCCGCCACGGGCGGTCGGGTGCGTCCATGCATCGCCTTTCGTTCCGCCCGGAGACCTGCAGGGTGCTAGGGCTGCGGCGGAAAGAGTTTTTCGTTGACGAGTTTCACAGGTTCCCCGAGCTTGGAAACCGGCAGTTTGCCCTTCAGCTTCACGACGTCAGGCCGCAGACAGCGACTGTCGTCGCACGCCTGAAACTTGACGGTGATCTCCATCTCTTCGTTCTCACCCGAGGCACTGGCGGGAACTTCCAGCACGCCGCGAATGTCGACGCGGCCGTCATACACGAGCTTCGGCGGTTCGCCATCCATCGGGTCGTACTTCGCGCCGACCGGATACTTGATTTTGACCAGCTTGGTTCCCAGCTTGCCTTTGAACTCGACCTCGGTCGGGATGTCTTCTTCACTTTTGGGCGGGTTGGCGTAGGTATGCCAACCTTCATGAATTGTCAGCCGGATCAGGATCTGGCATTTGTCGCCCGCCGGGAGGCGTTCCGTCGAGAGATGGGCCTCGGCCTTCACCAGATCCTTTGGCGGTGGTGCCGGTTTATTCTCGGCGATCAAGTGACTGGTCCCGCCAGTCATTGCGACCAGAGCGAACGTTGCCAGCACGCGAATCAGGCGTGAATTCCCTGGGGAATAACGCTGGGAGCGCATCACGTCATCCTTTTTGCAACTTCAGTGGACATGATCCGTCGAAGACTCCCAGCCGCCACGCCCTCGACATCCTTCCGGCCACGGTGACCCAACCGCAGCGGAACTCGCTCAGTGTAGCACTCCACGGCTCGACTGGCGATACCGTACTGGCTGGCAGCGGTGATGTCTGTTCACCGGAGTCGGGCCACCTCACGATTTCAGCCAAGGCCGAGATGATTCCAGGCGAAGTGAATCAGGACCGGGATGGCGGCCAGAATGCCGACCGCCTGCCAGAGTGCATAAGTGCGGATCAGTGCGGTGGACGAGGACCCGGGCATCGCATATGCCTGTTGTCTCCACTGCCATCCCACCATCAGCAACGGCGTTCCCCAGACAATGACGTTCGCCAGGCTGATCGACCAGAGGAACTCGCGGGCAATCCCGTCGGTCCAGCCGAGGCCGAGGGCGCGATAGCGGAACAACAGGATCCACATCGGGACTGTGAAGAGCGCCGCGATGAATGCGTGGAAGATCGCACGCACGGTGGCTCGAACGCGCGCCGATTCCGCGCGCCGCTGATCGATGATCGGACTTCCACCTGCAGATGGACTCAACAGTTTGTCCGAGGTTAAGGAGTTTTCGGTACGGGAGTCTGCAACGAGATCGCTGCCCCCTTGGCAGCCGGATCGCTATTGAGCGGGACCTCCCACGTGGTGGAACCGAGCTTACAGAGCCCGCCGGCTGCATCACGGCAATAGGCGTACGTCAGTGTCACCTGCACGGTCGCCTTGCCTGCTCCACTGACAGGGAACTTCACGATGGCGCGGCCATCGACGATTTCGGCCTCGTGTCGCTCACCGAGTGCGTCGGCCGCGATGAGCGTGTTCTCGCCGATCGCTTTGCCGCGGTAGACCGCTGAGGAGGAAGGATTCAGCTTGTAGCCGTCAGGGAGTCGCAACTCGATGCTGAACTCGACGGCCTTTCCGGGCGCGATCGCTTGCGGTTCCAGCTTGATAATGGCGCTCTCGCCAAAGTCCGGTTCGACTTCCGCCGCGGGCTTCGGAGGCGTCAGTCCGGTCAGCGGGAGCAGTTTCGCCTGCTTCGTCGACAGATCGACAGCGACGATCCGGTGATTATTCGTGTCGGCGACGTAGAGTGTGCCGCGGGCAATCGCCAGTCCGGCAGGCTCGGCGAACTGAGGTGCATCGAGCGCATCGCCCGGCTTACCCGTTCCCAGCCAGGTTGTCACCTTCCGGGAGATCGCGTCGATCTGCTTGATCTTGTGGTTGTAGCTGTCGGCGACGTACAGCACCCCGTCGTGATAGGCGATCCCCAGTGGATGCTGCAGGCGGGCTTCGCCACCCGTACCGTCGACATCGCCGAACTCGAACAGCGACCGGGCACCGGGAAGGTCGGAGGCACCCGCGATGGTCGTCACGGCTCCGTCGGGCTTCTTGAGATTGTTGTCCGGTTTGGTGGTGATCTTCCGCACCGCGGAGCCTTCACTGTCGACAATGAACAGATTACGGCCGTCAGTGGCGATCCCCGATGGCTGCGCCAGGGCCGATTCCTCGAGTTCACCGTTGCGAATGTCTTCCCGGCCGGAACCGGCATACGGCTGAATGAACTTCGTGCCGAAGTGGTGCGACCAGATTTGGTGCGGCCCCGCCATCGCGACGTAGAGCACACCATCCACCGCGAGCAGATCCCACGGGCTGCTGAGGCCCGCCGAGCGCAGCAAGTGTGAGCCGGAGCGTTCATGGCCCTGCTCACCGGTCCCGGCAAACGTCGTCACCTGCTTCTTCTTGAGGTCGACCGCGCGGAGCAGATGGTTTTCGGTATCTGCCACGTAAAGCACATCATCGACAAGGGCCATTCCCTGAGGATGATCGAACTGGGCTTCGGAGTAACTCCCGTCTTTTGAGCCGATCGCCCCACTGCCGATGACGTCGACGAACTGACCATCGAGCGAAGCGATCACGATCCGGTTGTGGTTGCTGTCGGAGATGAAGAGGCGATTTCCCGATTCGTCGGCGAGGATCTTGCCGGGAAAACGTAACGGCGTAGCGGCTTGTTTGTTCCGCTCCAGATCGAAGCGGATCGGAGTTTCGTCGAGCGTTTTCTTCGACTTGTGATAGGCCACCACCCGTCCGACCACCTGGTCGAGCAGTTCACGCTGGCCTTCCCCCGAGACGTAACCGCAGTAGAACCCTTCCGGATCGATGAGGACCAGCGTGGGCCACGCCCGCACGCCGAACTTCCTCCAGACGACCATGTTGGCATCGTTAATGACGGGATGCTCGATCTCGTAACGCAGAATCGCCTTGCGGATGTTGCCCGTTTCTTTCTCGTTGTCGAACTTGGCCGAGTGAACCCCGATCACAACAAGTTCTTTGCCGTACTTCTTCTCCAGGAATTCCAGATCGGGCAGAACGTGCATGCAGTTGATGCAGCAGAACGTCCAGAAGTCGAGGATGACGACTTTCCCGCGGAGTTCTTTCAGAGTGATGGGCCCGGCGGCGTTGAGCCACTCGACGCCCCCTTCAAGCTCCACTGCGGGAACGCGATTGGGAAACGGATTTTCGGGGGCGGGCGCTTCGGCGGCACTCACAGAACCACCGCACGCAAACCACACAACCAGCACCGCAAGCAGAACTGGAGACCAGAGTCGTCGAGGCAGCATCATCGATTCTCTCTCTCGTCGAGACAGGACAGTGGCGGCAGACTCGCCGTGAGAAGAATCGTATCAGTCCCTTCCGATCCTGCAAACCCGCGCCACGTCGACGGACATTCTGGGTCCAGAATTGAAGGGCAGCCACGACCCTCTTCAGGGCGAATCCGCGAATTGAGACCGGGTAGGTGGGCGTTGGGGGGAACGAGTTCACGAGTTCCTCCAGCATTTCGCGAGAGGGCTGGTCAAAGGCGCAAGGCATCGTTTCACACTCCATCAAAAACTGATCTGCACAGCGCCCGTCCCGACCCGAAGTTGACAATCCGGGTCGGTCCTACTACTTTCAAGGTGTCGATACGATCGTTCATCCGCAAAGGATTGTGGGATCGCGGCTTGAAGCGTCGATGCCTGCGGAAGTTCGGCGTCCTGCCTCCATTTGAAATGAGATCGCGCCCATGGCTGTGCGCTTCGCTCTGGCGTTGTTGCTCTGCACTCCAGCAACCATTCTGGCTCAAAAGCCGGACGCACCCATCGGACAGGACCCGGCCCTGAACTGGGCACAACGGATGTTCGAGCGTCAAAACGTCGACTTCGGCATCGTCGCCCGTGGTGCTGAGTGCAAGACCCACCTGAAGGTCAAGAATCTCTATCAGGAAACGATCTTCATCACGAACGTCTCCACGTCGTGTGGCTGTTCGGCAGCCAAGCCGAGTTCCAATCAGATTCTCAGCGGGCAGGAAGCCTACATCGAAATTTCGATGGATACCGTCCGCTTCATGCGGGAGAAGACCTCGGCGGCGCTCGTCACTCTCAGTGAACCGACGAAGGGGCTCTCGCTGGAAGTCCGCATTCCCTTAAAGGTCTACATTCGCACGGATGTGGTCTTTTCACCGGGAGTCGTGAGTTTCGGTGCGATTGAACAGAATGCGGGTGGCGAACGGAAAGTCACGGTGGCGTATGCCGGTCGGGCCGACTGGAAGATTCGCGATGTGAAGTCCCCCAAACCGTACCTCACTGCGAAGGCGGTCGAAACATCGCGGTCACCCAACGGGACCGTCAATTATGACCTGCATGTGAATCTGACGGCGGATGCCCCGGTCGGAGCCATTCGTGAAACGTTGACATTGATTACCGACGATCAGAACAACGCCCAGGTTCCGCTGCCGGTCGACGCCCGGATCGAGTCGGAGTTCTCGATTCAACCCGAAGTCGTGGCGCTGGGAGTGGTCACCGCGGGACAGTCGAAAACGCTGAACGTAGTGATTCGCGGCCGCAAACCGTTTCGCATCGAGAAACTGGAAGCCGGGACGCCGGGCAGCGGCTTTCAGACGAAGTTGAGCCTGCCGAGCGAAGAGAAGGCGGTTCACGTTGTGCCGCTGATGTTCACCGCTGCCGATCAGGCTGGAGAGATCAACGAAGTCTTCAGTGTCAACGTTGCTGGTCGCTCGGAACCACTCACCTTCAAGGCGATTGGTCGCGTCCAGTCCAGTGGACCAACGCCAACCAAGCCGTAATCCAGGTTCCAGCGTCCTGGAAGCCCAACCATTCCGATGGTTGGGTCTCTTTCATATGGCACAAAAAATCTTCCCAGGGTCGTGCAACAAAAAGACCCCTGAGGAACATGAGTCCACAGGGGCCTTCGTTGTGTGCCCGGGTTGGATAATACGAGGCCGGCTACAATCGCCCAAACTGGCACACCCGAACGTAACTCTTAGCGTTGTATCGTGTCTGCGGGAAAAATCAATTCCCGATTTTGTGAAAATTTTGCTGACACAACTCTCGGGCAATCAGTTGACCTGCCGTTTGATGACCTAAGGCATTCCAGTGACCGCTGCCAGGGCTCGTGTTTGCGAACCCATGGTAAAAGGCGCCCTTTGTGCGGGCGGTCGTCCGCATCGGATCGGTGAGCAGGATCGCCGGAAATCCGAGTCGTTCGCTCAGAGTCGTGATTCGTCGCTCGGGCTCTTCGAGGTCGACCGCATTCAGTGCACGGGCAGTCTGCTCGGTCACCGCGGGATCCGGGTGAACCTGCACGGCGTTGTTCAGCACCACCACGGCGAAGTCCGCGTGATGGGCCTGGACCTCGGAGTGCATCAATTCGATCACCCCTTCGGTGATTGACCAGGCTTCGCGCCAGACGTCGTCCCGCGGGGGGGCAAATACGAACTGGTCGAGTCCAGCTTCCACCGCTGCTGGGCTGGTCGCGCGGGATGACTGCCAGGCGGCTTTGACCCGTTCTTTGGCCCGGTAGGCAGCGGATGCTACGCGAACATGCGTAATCACGTAGTTCTTGAACCTAATCCAGCCCCACTCACGGAATCGCCGAAATCCCGGCTCTTCCTGAAATGACAGGTCCAGTTCCAAACCCGCAGGTCCCAGCTGATAGAACGGGCGCCCGTGGTCGGTTTCCAGTTTGCGCGAATTGTTCCGGACATCATTCCCCGGCAGAAAGGCTAACAGGACGAGATCGGGCGAATACTGCCAGACATGTTCCCGCAGGGTCTGCAATTCCTGGGTCGTGCCATAGCCGGAGACCCCGAAGTTCAGCACTTCGACCGTTTGACCTGCAAACCTGTCGCAACTGCGAAGTTCGCGTTCCATCACTTTCCAGAAGGCTTCGTCGATCTCAACCTGTGCGGCCTCCGCAAAGGAATCTCCCAGAACTGCGATTCGGAACGTCCCCGGTGGCTTCTGCGCAGTGTGTTCGCAGTCACGCCAGCCCGCGCTGTTCGTGGTGACATACACGCGGCCTTCAGACAGGTTCCAGAACCCGGCATGCGGGATCAGTCGTCCTCCACAAGCATCATCCGGCTGATACGGGGACGCGAAATTCAACCCGGCGAGCCGCAACGAGAATTCCGCCAGCAGCAAGGCCACAAGAATCGCCAGACTCAGCGCCAGCAGCCGCACACGCAAGCGGTACTTGCGCTTCGCTGGGGGCGATGGGAGTGACGGACTGATCTCGTTCACGGTCTGATCCAGTCAAAATCCCGCACGTGTGCACTCTGCGAATCGACCCACTCGGAAATGTGGGCCTAACTCGCCTCAGGCGGAAGCCTCATGTTACCATTCCGACTTCCGCAGGTGATGTCTCGCCGGAGAATCGTCAGATCTTCCCTTTCGACTCGGACCGCTGTGCATGACTGCGATTCTCGGGATCTCGGCGTTCTATCACGATTCGGCTGCGGCGCTGGTGATCGATGGCCGGATCGTCGCTGCGGCCCAGGAAGAACGCTTCACCCGCATCAAGCATGACCCCGCGTTCCCGGCCCGTGCGGTCGAATACTGTCTCGCGGAAGCCGGGATCACAGCGGGGGATCTCGATTTCGTCTGTTTCTACGAAAAGCCGCTGTTGAAGTTCGAGCGGCTGCTGGAAACGTATCTCGCATACGCTCCGGCCGGGTTGCGGAGCTTTGCTGCCGCGATGCCCGTCTGGCTGAAACAGAAGCTGTTCCTGAAGCGGGAACTGAATCGCGGACTGAATCACGGCTATCGCCGCCGCTACGTTTATTTGGAACATCACGAATCGCACGCGGCGAGTGCGTTCTTCCCGTCACCTTATGAGTCCGCGGCGATCCTCACGGTCGATGGCGTTGGCGAATGGTCGACGGCGGCGTTCGGTGTTGGCGATGGCAACCGCATCCAGTTGACACATGAACTGCGGTTCCCGCATTCGCCGGGGATGCTCTACACCGCCTTCACCTACTTCTGCGGGTTTAAGGTCAACTCGGGTGAATACAAGCTGATGGGGCTGGCACCCTACGGCATTCCCCAATACGCTGACCTGATCTTCGAGAAACTGATCGACCTCAAGCCGGACGGTTCGTTCCGCTTGAACATGGACTACTTCAACTACTGCCAGGGGTTGACGATGACCTCGCGGCGGTTCGATCAGCTCTTCGGCGGACCACCCCGCAAACCGGAATCGCCCCTCACGCAACGCGAAATGGACCTGGCAGCCTCGGTGCAGGTGGTGACCGAAGAGATTCTGTTGCGGATGGCGCGGCATGTTCATCGGCAGACGGGACAGAAGCAGCTCTGTCTGGCCGGTGGAGTCGCATTGAACTGCGTCGCGAACGGCCGATTGCTCCGTGAAGGTCCGTTCGAGTCGCTCTGGATTCAGCCTGCTGCGGGTGATGCCGGCGGCGCGCTCGGGGCGGCCCTATTCTGCTGGCATCAACTCCTCGACAACCCACGGACTGCTGTACCGGGCGACAGTCAGCATGGCTCGCTGCTGGGCCCCGCTGCACAAGACGTCGACGTGCGGGCGTATCTCGATCGCGTCGGGGCGAAGTACGTCGCGTTCGAGGATGACGACGCACTCTGTACTCACGTCGCTGAGTTACTCGCGAGTGAAAAGGTCGTCGGCTGGGTGCAGGGGCGGATGGAGTTCGGCCCGCGGGCGCTCGGCTGTCGCAGCATCCTCGGCGATGCCCGCAGCCGGGCCATGCAATCGGTGATGAATCTCAAAACCAAGTTCCGCGAATCGTTCCGGCCGTTCGCTCCCTCGGTCCTCGCGGACCGGGCCGCTGAGCATTTCGCGATCGAACCGGGAACGCCGAGTCCCTACATGTTGCTCGTTGCGCCGGTGCGAGAAGAGCATCGCCGGGCGATGACCGCCGACGAACAACGGCTGTTCGGCATCGAGAAGCTCAACACGTTGCGCTCGCATCTCCCGGCGATCACCCACGTCGATTACTCCGCCCGCATTCAGACGGTCGACCCGGTCCGCCATGGGCGCTATCACCGGTTGTTGAAAGCCTTCGAGGCCCGCACCGGTTCGCCGGTGGTGATCAACACCAGCTTCAACGTCCGCGGCGAGCCAATCGTCTGCACGCCGGAAGATGCCTACCGCTGTTTCCTCGCGACGAACATGGATTACCTCGTGCTGGAACGTTGCGTCCTCGCCAAGACCGATCAGCCGGAACTCTCGCCGGAAGCGGTCGCCGAATACCTCGCCCAATTCAAGCTGGATTAATCGCCGATGGCGCTCGTGACCATTCCCTGGCATCCGACGTCCAAAGACCTGCGTGTCTTCGCGGGCCTGCAGATCGTCTTTTTTGCCTTCATCGCCGGGATGTTCTGGCGTCGCGGCGGTTCAGTCGAGATCGCTGGAGCGATCGTTGCGGTCTCAACGCTAGTCGGGATCGTCGGATTGCTGGCTCCGCGGGTGATTCGGCCGATTTATCTCGGTTGGATGCTCGCCGTCTTTCCAATCGGCTGGGTCGTCTCGCATGTCGTGCTGGCTGTGGTTTACTACCTGGTGATCACGCCGATCGGCCTCATCCGTCGCTCTGGCGGCCGCGATCCTCTCGAGCGACGTTTCGATCCCCAGGCAACAACCTACTGGCGCGAACGCCCCGCCCCGCCGCCGAACGAACGCTACTTCCGCCAGTTTTGAGTACCGCCCGCACCCGGTCTGCGGTAGGGTGGAACGAGTCCGCGAGTTCCGCCACCGGACGTGCAGAGATACCCGTTCCCGGCCATCCATCGCCCCCGCGAGTCTTCCATGTCCGAGCCATCGCCGCAGAAGAACTTCGCCCAGCAGGCGGAAGAAAAAGAACCCGGCCTGATCGCGGAACTATTCGACTTCCTGCGCTCCAGCAAGAAGTGGTGGCTGCTCCCGATCCTGCTGGTCCTCGGCCTCGTCGGTCTCCTGGTCCTCCTCAGCAGTTCCGCCCTCGCCCCGTTCATTTACCCGCTGTTCTAAACGCACGGGAAGTGCTTGGGTGAATGCCACGGGAAGTGAATCGTGCCACTGTTTCGTCCACGAAACAGTGACTTCGTGCGATCGCTGAATCGCCCGAAGCCACTGTTCCTCTGCAGACTCTGGAACAGTTGCTCATCAATACCTTGACCGCAGATGGAGCAATGCCAACCCGCCGTAATGGGGCCACCCGCCATTGCAAAGTCCCCGTCCGAGGCTTGATGGAATGTGGTGGCTGGTGTCGGAGTCCTCGACGACCCAGTCCTCAGACACAAGAGACATTACCGCAAGATGCCGGAACGATTCAGGCTGAAGCGACCGCAGTGACCACTCCAAAGATCATCCTGCCACGGATTCTGGGTCGTCGAGGACTCCGACACCAGCCACCCATTCAATCTGACACGACGAAGGTGGGGTGAGCCGCCCACCCATCAGCACCCTGAATCGACACAGCCACCCGTCGCTTGAAGGTTGTGTTAGAAGTCACTTACTGAGAACCACGAACTTTGCGAATCTCTTGTAAGCATCGGCGTTCGCGTCGGCTGTTGCCTGAACAAGGCTTCGGAACGTCGTAATCGCCTTCTGTGCGCGCTCATTACTTTTTAGCCCGTCGCTGAGTGCCTCGGTGAGTTGTTGGCAGAACGGGGAAACAAGCCTCACGACTTCGTTCCAGTGTTGCGTTGCCAGTTTCGGTGGCGTCTTAGGACCGAAAGAGACTCGTTCTGGGATAGCAATTCGTCTTCCGACAAATGTCTCAATGCATGACGCTATTGCAGATACGAATAGATAGGTGGAGCCCCGGTGCCTGAAGTAAGAGAGGAGCTCATCCTCCTGAACCGAGAGGCTCGGCTCTGACTTCGACTTCGCAACGAGAGTATGCTTGGCCTCTTCGACAGCACGCAAAAGGGCATAGCAGAGCACCAAGTGAGCGCCAGTTGTGTTGTCATTGAAAAAACGCGCATATGTTTGGTCGGACACCCAAATATCACTCTTGAGGTTGTACGCTGTCAGTGGATCCTGATGAAATGCAGCAAGGGCCTGGCCGACAGTGTAGGATGGTAAGAGGTTCTTGTTACGCTCTATGATGTCCTTGTGGCCGCCGCGACGACCGCCTTCGTACTTCGCGTTCGGAATTGCAGCCACCTCGTCGCGAAGTCGCTTCTGGATTCGATCCGTGCTGCGGAAGTCGGATGCAGTAACTTTATTTTGGCTGTTGTTGTATTTAATTATGTCATATATCAGATCTGGATTCGATGTTTGGACAAAACGTGCTGGAACTAGAGCCTTTACGTCGGGCGCTTTTGCCAACGAGCCAATCGCACCAGTTGTTTGGGCGCCATTGACGATGGAAACGCCGCGGACCATGAGTTGGTTTCGCCCCTTAGTAGATACTACTGTGAAACTATGTGTAAGAACTGTGATTCCGTTGTTGAAGGCCCAGAAGTCCTCTGGCGATGACCGGGCAGTTCGTTTGATGCCGTTGTTTATGTTCGCGTCGCTACTGCGTGAACCTAAATAGTCACGGACGTTTGCTGAAAAAAGCTTAGTTTTGTATCTGTTGTAAAGGCGATGCAAGACACGGGCGGGGACTGCCGTTACGTATGCCTGCCACGCTCCGGCCATCAGAGTAAATCCCGACTGAACGTCAAACTTAACCTCATCATTGACGAGGATTGGCGAGAGTGTTTCCAGGTACCACGCCTCAAGAGTATTGCGCCCAATCTCAGCGGTTGAGATCGAAACCTTATTGGTAGCATGCAGAGCTTCGATCACTGTCTTGGCAGTCGCGGCAACGGTAGAAAGCTCGTCTTTCACGTTAGTCGATTCTGGCAGGTTATGCACATACCAGGCCTCGAAACGCAGAATATCGCCATCAGAGATTGCTGAACGAAGTTCCGTGGCGGCTGAGCGAAGGCGCTCCGGTAGTTCCGACACTTCGCGTTGGAGGAGCCAGGCAACGGCTGTATTGAGGTCTGACGCCTTGTTGGCAGGCGCACTTCGCTTGTCCTTAGTCGAGAAGTAGCATTGAGCAACGACCGCGACGCCTTCTTCGCGGTCTATGAAAATGAGGTCGCATTTCTTGTCGTCACTCCCATCTGTGACGGAATCAGCAGCAACACTATGTATGTCATCCAACGCGAAATGGAGTGCCAGTGCGAAAAGTCCGATGGCATTGTCCCCGTACTGCTCGAGGTCGTCCCGTGCTTCGAGAGCTGCTTGCCAGGTTGGCTGTTCTGTCGACACGAGTAGTCTCCACTCTCTGGTTGTGACTTATAACCGATAGAACTCTAAACCGAACATCTCGATAATACTTGGCGGAAGCTGCATGTCAATCTCAATAGTGCCAAATATGATGCGTTGAAATTGAGTTCGGGTTGGCGGGCGCTCCAAGAAACGGAATCCCCGGAACAGTTTGCTGGCTCCAACCATCACGATCCGTCGCCTGCTATGGGCTAGTTGTCCCGTACAGTGTCTCATTCTTCCGACTTTCCAGAAAATCTGTTCGGAGGCTTCCACTAACGCGCAGCGCCCTCGCCACCCAGTCGGCTCACCCATGAGTGCATCGCAACGCAACCCGTGCGTCGGTTACAGTCATGGTCTTGGGTTACAGCTCGATTCTGGTGCGTCGTGACGCACCCTACCGAAAGACTTATCCATGTCTGCAGAAGCTCGTCTCGCTGAATTGAAGTTGGAACTTCCGGAAGCGCCGAAGCCGGGGGGGGTGTATGCTCCGGTGGTGATTGTTGGCGATCTGGTGTTTGTGTCGGGGCATGGGCCGATTCAGACGGACAAGACGCTGATGACCGGGCGTGTGCCGGATCAGGTGACTGAAGAGGTCGCCCATCTCACGGCCCGGCAGGTTGGGTTGACGATGCTTTCGACGTTGCGGCGGGAACTGGGCAGTCTCGATCGCATCCACCGCTTGGTGAAGGTCCTCGGCATGGTCTATGCGACCCCTGAGTTCCGCAGTCATCCGCAGGTCATCAACGGGTTCAGCAACCTGATGGTCGAAATCTGGGGCGAGGAACTCGGCCGCGGGGCGCGGAGTGCGGTCGGCATGGGCTCGCTGCCGGGGAATATCACGGTCGAGGTGGAGGCGATTTTTCAGTTGAAGCCGTGAGGGGAAGAAGTGGGGGAGTGCGGGAGAGAGGGAGTGGGGGAGTGGAGAAAGGCGGGGGTGGGGGTTGACGGCGCTGGTGGGTGTGGCGGACGATTGAGGTTGACTGTTTGTTAGCGCAGGATGCGTCCTCCTTTCAGGAATTCCCGATGCGTACACCTGCGTGGTTTGTCTGTGCGTTACTGTCGGCGAGCGTTCTGTCGGGTGCAGAGCCGGGAGTGACGCGGGTTGGCAAGGCGGCTCCGGATGAGTTCTTTGCCGGGATTGGCAAGGGGTACTACCCGCTCGGGACGCAGCCGCCGGATCTTCCCGGTCAGCCGAAAGTCAATCAGGCCTATGTCTGGGGGATGACGAAGGCGGGGAGCGATCTCTGGTTCGGGACCGCTGCGAACCCGGTCGATCTGGTGATTGGCGGCTTGCTCGGCGTGCCTTTGCCGTTTCAGACCACCTACAACGTCGCCGAGTTCGGGAAGAGCAAGTATCCCGACATTTCGCCGCTGCTGCGGGGACCGCTGGGCGACTGGCGTCCGCCGCAGGTCTTCCGTTATCGCCCCGGCAGTGGCTTGCAGGAATTCACGCCGAACGATCCACTGATCAAGCAGACGATCGGTCTGCGATCAGCCGGGGCGAACGACGAGATCGTGCTGCTGGCTGGACCGTCAATGAACCAGCTCAGCGTGAACGTCTTCGCTTTCGATACCCAGACCGGGGCGTATCTCGGGTCGCGGGTCCTCTTCGAGTACTGCGATATTCGCCAGTGGGTGACTGTCGACGGCGTCCTCTACACCGGTGTGCTGGATACGTTTGCTCCCGCCGGCGGCGGTTCGGTCCTCCGCTGGAAAGGGACCCTGGCGAATCCTTTCCAGTATGAAGTGGTCGGCAAGCTCGATAACGAAGCCGCTGCACTGGTGCCATTGCAGGGGCGGCTGCTGGCGCTGACGTGGGCCCAGGTCAGTCCCTTCTGGAGCAAGCTGTTTGGGACACGGGCGTCCGCGACCTCGGGCATCTGGATGAGTCCGCCGATCCCGAATGGCGGATTGACGACGGCTCAGCAATCCCGGTGGAAGAAAGTCTGGGGGAGTGAGCAATACGATCCCGATCCGGTCCTGGCGACGTCCCTCTGGATGGGAGCGGCTGCTCCGTTCGATGGGAAGATCGTCTGGGGGACCCTGCAGCTTCCCGGTCTGGGACATGCAGCGATCCTCAGAGCGTACGGCTTCCCGAATATTCTGCAGCTGGAAACCGCCATTCAGAACAGCTTCCGGACCGCAGCGGTCTTTCGCGGAACGATCACGCCCAACGGCGAGTTTCAGGCGGAAGTCCTCTATGGAGACGCGACACTGCCGCGGTTTGTCTCCACGGGTAAGCAGCAGGGCTTCTGGATCAATCTGCCGAATCGGACCGGTCCGCCGTTATTTGGACCAGCGGGCTTTGGTCAACCAGAAAACGCCTATATCTGGTCGATGGCGACGCATCAGGACCGGCTTTATGTCGGGACCTTCGATTATTCATTCCTGTTCCACGGAGACGATTATGTCCTCGGGAACTCCGTTCCAGATGATCTGGGTGCCGATGTGGCCGTCTTCACCAGCAGTACACAGCCGGCGCAGATGGTGAGCCGGACGGGACTGGGGAACGCGACGAATAATGGGGTACGGACGATGGTCAGCCTCGGCAATCGCCTGTACTGCGGAACGGCAACGAGCGCCAACCTGCTGACCGATCTCAGTGACGACTTGCCGGAAGGCGGGTGGGAACTCCTCGAGTTGGATGCCAGCCAACTAGCCACCACGCCGGTGAACTCGCAAGCGCGGCGGGTGAGAATTCCCGCAACGGAGCAGCAACGACTGCTCGAACGCTGGGGTTCGTTCGCACCGTAGATCGTCGGCAGATGAGTTGTCGTTGACGAGTGGACTTTGGCCGCCATGTCTGATTCTCTCGAGGGCCGACCCGAGAATCGCGGTGGAAAAGCCCCTTGCAAAAACTTGCGGGCGCAGTGTCGAGACCGCTGTGAGCCTCCTCAGACAGACCGCGTTGTCCGCCAGTTCGCCGGTGAACTTGAATCTCACGGCTCGCTTGTTACGCTTGGCTTGTTTCGCGCGGTTCCGCGGCCGCCGAAGTGCGTAAGGCGTAACTCCTTAATGTTTCAGGAGATGTCGTCGTCGGCCGCGAATCGACAGCCCGCCTCGAAAGCTTTGACGTGCCCAAACGTACCGATCTCAAGAAGCTTCTGATCATTGGCTCCGGTCCGATCGTCATCGGCCAGGCCTGTGAATTCGATTATTCCGGCACGCAAGCCTGTAAGTCGCTGCGGGAAGAAGGTTACGAGGTTGTCCTCGTCAACTCGAACCCGGCGACGATTATGACCGATCCCGAGATGGCCGATCGGACCTACATCGAGCCGATCAACTGGGAATACGTCGCGAAGATCATCGAAGTCGAGCGGCCCGATGCGATTCTACCGACTCTCGGCGGGCAGACCGGCCTCAACGTCACCATGGACCTGTATCACCGCGGGATTCTCGCCAAGTTCAACTGCGAACTGATCGGTGCGAAGGCTGACGTGATCAAGAAGGCGGAAGAACGCGACGCCTTCAAGCAGGCGATGGTCAAGATCGGGCTGGACGTCTGCAAGAGCCACATCGTTCACAACATGGACGAAGCCTATCAGGCCTTGGATGAAATCGGCCTGCCGATGATCATCCGCGCGAGTTTTACGCTCGGCGGAACTGGCGGCGGGGTCGCTTACAACCGGGCCGAGTTTGAAGAGAAAGTCCGCAAGGGCCTCGCGCTTTCTCCAGTCAACGAGGTGCTCCTCGAAGAGAGCATCATCGGCTGGAAAGAATACGAAATGGAAGTGATGCGTGACGTTGCGGATAACGTCGTGATCATCTGTGCGATCGAAAATTTCGATCCGATGGGAGTCCACACCGGCGATTCGATCACCGTTGCCCCGGCCCAGACACTGACCGACAAGGAATATCAGCGGATGCGCGATGCCACGATCGCGGTCATGCGCGAGATTGGCGTCGAAACCGGTGGATCAAACGTGCAGTTCGCGATCGATCCCAACACGGGCCGGATGGTCGTGGTCGAAATGAACCCGCGCGTCAGCCGGTCTTCTGCACTGGCCTCGAAAGCCACCGGTTTCCCGATCGCGAAGATCGCTGCGAAGCTGGCGGTCGGGTATCGGCTCGATGAAATCCAGAACGACATCACGCGGGAAACACTCGCCTGCTTCGAGCCGACGATCGATTATGTCGTCACCAAGATTCCCCGCTGGACCTTCGAGAAGTTCCCGGAAGCTGATCCCGAACTGACCGTGCAGATGAAGTCGGTCGGCGAAACGATGGCGATTGGCCGGACGTTCAAGGAGTCGATGCAGAAAGCCCTTCGTGGGCTGGAGATCGGTCACTTCGGCCTCGGCGGGGGCAAGAAAGATCTGTGGGGCACACCCCGTCAGCCGAGCCTGGACGACATTGAAGCCAAACTCGCCCGCCCGAACGATCAACGTATTTTCTACATCCGCTACGGCTTCAAGGCCGGGATGTCGATTGAGCAGATCTTCGAGCTGACCAAGATTGACCCCTGGTTCCTCGGTCACATTCAGGAACTCGTGCAACTGGAAGGCGAGATCCGCCTCGTGCGGCGGCTGGAAGACGCTTCGACGGATCTTTTGCGGACGGCCAAACGCGCGGGCTTCTCGGATCAGCAACTCGCCTTCTGGTGGGATGCGACCGAGATGGATGTCCGCCGTCGTCGACAGGCGCTTGGCGTCAACGCGACATTCAAGCAGGTCGATACATGCGCGGCTGAGTTTGAAGCTTACACTCCGTATTACTATTCGACCTACGAAACCGAATGTGAGGCCCCGGCTCCGCGGACCGATGGCCGCAAACGGGTCGTGATTCTCGGTGGGGGACCGAATCGCATCGGGCAGGGGATCGAGTTCGATTACTGCTGCTGTCAGGCGTCGTTCGCGCTGCGGGAACTGGGAATTGAGAGTGTCATGGTCAACTCGAATCCGGAAACGGTTTCGACCGACTATGACACGTCGGACCTCCTCTTCTTCGAACCGTTAACGACCGAAGACGTCCTCAACATCTGCGAGCGACTCCAGCCGGACGGCGTGATTGTGCAGTTTGGCGGTCAGACACCGCTGAATCTCGCGCGCGGTCTGGAAGCGGCGGGCGTGAAAATCATCGGGACCAGTCCCGACATGATTGATGCGGCTGAAGACCGCGAACGCTTTCAGCAGATCCTGGAGCGACTCAATCTGCGACAACCGCCCAACGGAATCGCGGTCGATGCGGAAGGGGCCCGTGCTGCCGCTGAACGGATCGGGTTCCCGGTACTCGTGCGTCCCAGCTACGTGCTCGGCGGCCGGGCGATGGAAATCTGCTACGACGTGGAACAGGTCCACCGCTACATGGTGGAAGCGGTCAGCGCCTCGCCCGATCGACCGGTCCTCATCGACAAGTTCCTGGAAGATGCGATCGAAGTCGATGTGGATGCGATCTCGGACGGCGTGACCACACTGGTTGGCGGGGTGATGGAGCACATCGAAGAAGCGGGCGTGCACTCGGGGGATTCGGCGTGTGTGCTGCCGCCGTATTCACTTCCGCAGGCGGTCATCGATGAGATCAAGCAGGCGACTTACGCACTGGCGACTGCACTGGAAGTCCGCGGTTTGATGAACATCCAGTTCGCCGTGAAAGTCGAGCAGGGACGATCCGAGGTCTACATTCTCGAAGTCAATCCGCGGGCCAGCCGCACCTCGCCCTTCGTGTCGAAAGCGACGAATGTCTCGCTCGCAAAGATGGCGGCCAAGGTCATGGTCGGTGTGACCCTGGCTGAGCAGGGCCACACGCGGGAAATTACCCCGCCGCATGTGTCCGTGAAGGAATCGGTCTTCCCGTTCAACCGCTTTACCGGGGTCGACATCATTCTCGGACCCGAGATGAAGTCGACGGGTGAAGTGATGGGAATCGACGATGCCTTCCCGATCGCATATGCCAAAAGTCAGATCGGTGCGGGCAACAAACTGCCGGAGAAAGGAACCGTCTTCATCAGCCTTGCCGGCCGCCACAAGCTGACGCTGATTCCCAGTGTGCGCCGCCTGAAAGAGCTCGGCTTCAAGATCGTCTGCACGGCCGGGACAGCGCGTGTCTTCCGTGAGCAGGGGATCGAAGTCGATGTCGTCCGCAAGCTGCAGGAGGGGCGTCCGAATCTGCTCGATCTGATGGCGAACAAAGAGATTCAGCTGATTCTCAACTCGCCGAGCGGCAAAGGGGCCCGCACTGACGAAGGGAAAATTCGTGCCGCTGCCGTCATGAATGGCGTCTCTTGCGTGACGACGATCCCCGGGTGCATCGCGATGGTCCATGCACTGGAAGCGCTGCAACAGAATCCGACCCCGCGCGTCCGTGCGATTCAGGACTGGGCCACGGCGATGAACGAGGTGCCTGTCACGGCATGATCGGCGTCGTGGTGAACGTGAGGACGCAAGCGAGGTTCGGATGTGGCGGGGAGCGTTCGCCAGCGTGATGATTGCCGGGCAGGTCGCTGCGGCTGAACTGCCCGACTTAAGTACGGTCCCGGTGGATCTGGTTGTCCCGGCTGTGACAGAGGACGCTCCAGCAGCCGGGAAACGCGTTCGCTGGAAGTTTCCCGAAGATCAGGGGACCAACGTTCGCGCGGTCCTCTATCTACCGACCGACTGGGAACCGAACCGGAAGTATCCGGTGATTGTCGAGTACCCCGGCAACGGGAACTACAAGAACGCGTTCGGTGATGTCTCCGATGGGACTCCCGAAGGTTGTGTGATGGGGTATGGTCTGACGGGAGGCAAAGGGGCGATCTGGGTCGCTCTGCCATTCATCGCGAAGACCACAGACCAACGCTCTCTCGCGGTGACCTGGTGGGGCGATGTGACTGAGTCGCAAAGCTACTGCCGGAAGGTGCTGGATCATCTCAACACGAAGTTTGGCGGCGACCGTCAACGCCTCTTTTTTGCAGGCTTTTCGCGCGGCGCGATCGCGGGGAATTATTTTGGCCTGCACGATGATCAGTTTTCCAAGTTGTGGGCCGGCTTTTTTCTGATGAGTCATTACGACGGCGTTCGCAACTGGCCCTATCCAGGTGCCGATCGGGAGTCGGCGCTGGTGCGGTTAAAACGGCTGGGAACGCGGCCACAGTTCCTGGCACATGAAGGCTCGATCGACGCCACGCGCGACTACCTCCGCGCGACCGGGATATCGGGCCAGTGGACGTTTCAGGCGATTCCTTATCGGAATCACTCGGCGGGGTGGTTGTTGCGGCCAACGGCAGAACGTGCAGCGGCGCGGGATTGGTGGCAGCGGGTGAGTGTTGCTCAAACGACTGGCGAATGAAGACCGTCCGCGAACACGCCAGCGATTGACGTCGACGAATTCTCCGCGCGTGAGGCAGTCTGTTGCCCGCGCGGGAGTTGGCTCTCTATAATCGCGAGCGTGATTCGCCGCTGTGGTTTCCAGGTGACGTCACGAAGTTTTACGTCACTGCTGACAGCGTCGCCTGTGGCGATGCGGGAGCGTCCCTGTCGTGTCCGATCGGCCCCGGATTCTGGTGCTGGGGGCGGATGAGCCGAATGCGCTCCCGGCCGATCTGCAAGATCGGTTCGGCGCGCAGTATGAACTGGTGTGCTGGCCTCCCTCGAAGGAGTGCCTCGATCCCCCGCCGCTCGACGAAGTCCGCTGCGTTCTCCTCTGCGGAGAGACTTCGCAACAACTTCCTGATCTGTGGCGGTTCGACAGTGTGCTCCGGAATCTTCCGCAGGGGGTAGCGGTGCTCGATCCGGAATCCCGGATCCGCTGGTGTAATGATCGCCTGGGTAACCTGATCGGACGGCAGGACCTGCTCGGTATCGGCTTTCTGGAAGCCTTCGGTGCACCGGAGACGGTCGGCCCTGAATTCGCACCGTTCCACATGAGCGGACTCCCCGACGGAACGTCGGTCACCACGTTGCATGCTGGTGAAAAGACGTACTACGAAGTCGTCGGTTCGCCGGTCTACGGTAGCGATGGTCATCCCCAGTTTGCGGTCGTCACCGTCCGCGATATTTCGTCCGACATGATTGTCCGGCAGAAGCTCAAGGCCATCTATCAGGCCGGACTCGATCTGGGCGAGCTTTCCGCAGAAGACGTGCTGGAGTTTTCCGCAGACGATCGCATCGAACTCCTGAAACAGAAGATTCAGCAGTTCACGAAAGATGTGCTGGAGTTCGAGACGGTTGAGATTCGGCTACTCGACAAGCGGACCAACGAACTGGAACCGCTGTTGCAGATGGGCATGACCGAAGAAGCCTCTGGTCGCAAGCTCTATGCATCTGAGCAGGGGAACGGCGTCACCGGGTTTGTTGCAGCCAGGGGTGAGAGTTACTTCTGTGCGGATACCTCGCGCGACCCGCGCTATCTGCCCGGAGCCCCGAACGCGAAAAGCTCGCTGACAGTGCCGTTAATTCTGCACGACCAGATTCTGGGAACGTTCAACTGCGAGAGTGCGCTGGTTGGCGGTTTCCGGGAGAGCGATCTGCAATTTCTCGAACTCTTCTGTCGCGAAGTCGCGATCGCGCTGAATACTCTCGAACTGCTCGTTGCCGAAAAACTGGCGACGACGACAGAAAGTACCGACCTGATTCTCAAGGAGATCGCGCAGCCGATTGACGAAATTCTGAACGATACGGCCTGGATCCTCGAGCGGTACATCGGTCACGATCCCAGTGTCTGCGAGCGGTTGCAGCGCGTTCTCAAGCACACCCGCGGCATTCGCCAGCTGGTGCATCGAGTCGGCGAGACGATCGCCCCAAAAGTTCCGAACCCACCTGTCACCCTGCGATCGGTCCGGCCCAAGCTGCGGCAGAAACGGGTCCTCGTGGTCGACAATGATGAATCGGTCCGGATCGCGGCTCATGAACTCCTGGGGCGATTTGGTTGCGAAGTCGAAACCGCCCATCACGGGGAAGAAGCGCTGCTCATGGTCCGCAGCTTTCACTATGACGTCGTGATTGTCGATATCCGCCTGCCGGACATGACCGGCTACGATTGTTTTGTCGGCGTTCGGCAGCTCAACGAACATCTCCCGGTCATTCTGATGACCGGCTTCGGGTACGATCCGTCGCATTCGATCGTGAAGGCCCGACAGGCCGGCTTGAAATCGGTGTTGTACAAACCGTTTCGTCTCGATCAGCTGCTGAAAGAAGTCGAAACCGCGGTCACTGCACCGGGCGAAGCTGGCGGTTGAACGATTGTTTGCCGGGGCGGAATTTAACCCGCCAGTTTGCGAAGCGGCCCAGACATCGGAATGTCTGGGCGTCCATGGCGTGTCCGTGATCCCTGCTAGTGTTTGTCGGTTGAAAGTTCCGGATGTCGCTTCCCCGCTTCAGCGTGCACAACGAAGTCCTCGTCAATGTGCTGATGATCGTGATTCTCTGCGGCGGCGGGATGTTTGCCATCACGCTCACGCGGGAAATGTTTCCGGAGAGTCAGCCGAACAAAATTCTTGTCGCGGCGGTCTATCCCGGTGTGCAGCCGGCAGAGATCGAAAAAGCCGTCACGATCAAGATCGAGGAAGCTGTCCGCGATGTCGATGGGATCGAGAAGGTCGAATCGAGCATCAGTGAAGGGACGACCTTCACCACGCTGACTTTAAGGAATAACGTTCGCAACGTTGAAACCGTCGTCCAGGAAGTGAAGACGGAAGTCGACGCGATCCAGGACCTGCCGGAAGAGGTTGAAAGTCTGACGGTCCGCAAGTTGCAGCCCAAGCTGCCGGTGATTGGTCTAGCCCTGTCCGGTCAGGCGGACGATGCGTCGCTGAAGCGGGCTGCGCGTGACCTGCGCGATGAGCTGCTGCGTCTGCCGGGCATCACTGAAGTCGAACTGGGGGGGATCCGCGATGACGAAATCAGCGTCGAGGTTCAGCCCGAGCGCCTTCGCAAATACGACATCGCTTTCAACGAAGTCGCCGATGCCATCCGCGCAACGAACCTGGATATCTCCGGCGGCCAGTTGAAGGGCGAACGGACGAATATTGCAGTCCGCACGCTCGGCGAACAGTCCCGCGGGATCGATCTCGAAACGATCATCGTGCGGACGCAACCCGATGGCACCGCGGTCCTGCTGAGCGATGTGGCCGTCATCACAGACGGGTTCGTCGATTCGGATGCGGAAAGCTGGTTCAACGGCCATCGCGCCGTCAACCTGATGGTCTACAAAGTCGGCGATCAGGATGTGATGGACATCTCCCAGACGGTAAAAGCCTACGTGCAGGGAAAGCAGGGCCAGCCGGCTGATTTCACGGGGTGGGAAGCCGCACGGGCACAGCCCTGGTATTGGCGACCCATCTCGATGACGGGAGTCGCGGTATGGCGGGCCGTTGTCAAAGTCAGCGGGAAACCCGATCCGCAGGCGATTTACGAGTCGAGTCATCAGACGCCATTTCCCCATCGTTTCGAGGTCGCGATCCATACCGATCTCGCGCGGTTTCTGGAGGGCCGACTCGATCTGATGCTGCGAAACGGTGCGTCCGGCTTTGTACTGGTACTCGTCTCGCTGCTCCTCTTTCTGAATTGGCGTCTGGCGTTCTGGACGGCGTGGGGAATTCCGATTTCGTTCCTCGGCAGCTTCTTTCTGATGTGGTTGTTCGGCGTCTCCATCAACCTGATCTCGCTCTTCGGCATGATCATCGTACTGGGCATCATCGTCGATGATGCGATCGTGGTAGGTGAAAACATCTACCGTCACATCCAGGAAGGAATGTCACCGCGTCAGGCGGCGATTGTCGGAGCCGAAGAAGTGATGTGGCCTGTCATTGCCGCGGTGACCACAACCATCGGCGCGTTCTCGCCCCTGATGTTTCTCTCGGGCCAGATCGGTCAGTTCTTTCGTCAATTGCCGTTGGTCATTGTCGCCTCGCTCTCAGTTTCTCTGCTGGAAGCGCTGTTGATTCTTCCGGCGCATCTCAAGCATCTCCCGGCACAAGCCGATCTGTTGGCCGCGACGGAACGACGGGAACGGGGCTGGTTCGGACCAGTCTTGCGAACTGTTCGCGGGCTGACCGCCTGGTTCGCTCACAGTCGGATTGTGGGTGTGTATGAAGCGGCCCTGTCGATGGCGCTGCGCTGGCGTTACGTGACAGTGGCAACAGCGCTCGGCACGCTCTGCTGTTCTTGCGGACTGGTCCTCGGTGACATCGTTGAATGGCAGTTCATTCAGAAGATGGATGCCGAGACGCTCGTCGGGAACCTGGAAATGCCGATTGGAACGCCAGCGGAGATCACCAAGGCCCGTCTCGATGTGATTGCCGCGGCAGCACGTTCGTTGCCGGAAGTGAACAATGTGCAGCAACACATCGCGTTGCAATTTGCGGTGGGCGCTGCCGGGGCAGAGAGTATCACCGGAGCCTCGCATCTGGGTCAGCTCATCATCGAATTGCGGGCAGCAGATGAACGTGAGCAGCAGAAACAACGGAACAGCGATGAGATTCTCGCCGACCTCCGCCGTGTCGCCGAGGGGTTGCCGGGGGTCAACGCGATGACCTGGGTCGCACTTTCAGGAGGACCGGTCGGCAAGGATATTGAAGTCCTGCTCTCCGGCCCTCAGTTTGAAGAAGTGCTCGAAGTGGCCCGTGAATTCAAGGCGAAAGTCGCGACGTTTGAGGGCACGGTCGACATCGATGACGACATCGACAGTGGAAAGCGCGAACTGCAACTCCAGTTGCGCCAGGCTGCCGGCGCGACCGGTTTGACGGTCGGGCAACTGGGCGACCATGTCCGCTCGTCAATGTTCGGCAAAGAAGCCCGCCGACTGACGCGCAACCGTGAAGATGTCAAAATCATGGTCCGCTATCCGAAAGAATTCCGTGCCAGTGCATACAACCTGGAATCGATGTGGGTCCCGACCGGTCCGCGGACGACGGCTCGTTCCTGGACTCCCATGAGCGAGATCGTCGAACTGCGTGAGTCTGACGGATACGGGACACTGCATCGGAGTCAGCAGAAGCGCTGCGTGCGCATTCTGGCGGATGTGCAGGAAGGGGCTTCGAGCGATGCGATCCGCGCGGGCTTGATCGAGTTCTTTCAGACCGAACTCCAGCCGCGATATGCAGGGCTGGAAATCACCTTCCAGGGATCGGCTGAAGATCAGGCCAAGTCGTTCAACAGTCTGCGCGTGGCGATGCCGTTGGCCCTGCTGATCATCTATGCGATCGTTGCGGCCACGTTCCGTTCGTATTATCAGCCGGTTGTGGTGATGCTCTCGATTCCCTTCGGGATTCAGGGAGCGATCGTCGGGCACTGGCTGACAGGCTACCCGGTGACGATCATCAGCGCGATCGGGTTCGTCGCGCTGACCGGGATTGTGGTGAACGATGCCATCGTGCTGATTGACTATGTCAATGTCCGGATCCGGGCTGGGAATACGCCGTTCGCTGCCAATCTGGAAGGCTCGAAGACGCGGTTGCGGGCGATCTTTCTCACCAGCCTGACGACGGTGGCCGGGCTGATGCCGATGTTGTTCGAACGCAGCTTTCAGGCGCGATTCCTGATCCCGATGGCCGTCACGATCTGCTTTGGTCTCATCTTCTCGACGTTTCAGACGCTGGTGATTGCCCCGTCGCTGAACATGATCTTCTTTGATGTGCTGGGTTGGCTGGGTATCCCGGCGGTTCCGGAAGAAGACCGGGCCGACGAATGAGCAACGCCCCGGCGATCACTTGTGATCGCCGGGGCGTTGTTGTAGTTGGTGGCCAGAGACCCAGCCATCGGAATGGCTGGGCTTCTGCTTGTCCAGGCTTGAGGGGACGCGATTAGAAGTTCCACTCGACGCCGAACGACCAGGTCGAGAAGAAGAAGGTACTCTTGTTGTCCTGAATCGTCGGGAAGTCGGGATAGCCCCGCCAGTTGATGGTTTCGCTGGGACGATAGGTCGCACCGATCGCCATAAAGGTGTAGCCTAACTGGAAGTCAGCGGTCTCGAACAGCTTGAGTTTGCGGATGCCGGGGACATACGACAGCAGCGGAGCCTTGATAAACACCGACTGCTCAAACACAGGTGAGGCGCTTGTGGTCGTATCCTGCGAACTGAAGCCGGTCGCGACCGGATCGATGGGCGTCGGATTGATGATGCTGAAATTCCGGCCGATCCCGAAGCCCTTGAGTTCGCGAGTCGAGTGATTGGCGAGCACGCCGAGCTTGGTGCTCCCGTAGATCAGGAATTTCTCGCCTCCCAGGTCGTAGCGAATCCCGAGTTCCGGTCCCCCCATCTGTGCTTGCACAGATGACGACAGTTGTGACTCAAAGACCGCGGGGACAATCACACCGGTCAGTGCCAGGGGACGACGATCGAGTGGATCGACCGTGTAAGTTAAACCACTGTCCTGGCCACGGAAGCGCGCATTTTCCCGAGTATTGAGGTATCGCAGCCCAATCATCGGCCGCAACTTGAAGGTCCCGGTTTGGATCATCGGATCGGTGTAGTAACCGAGACCGGCACCGTAGGCTTGCGATTGCCATTCCAGTCGATATTGCATGTCGTAGGGCTGGGTCCCGGCATTCGGCACCACCACACCCGTCGTGGCCGGTGGTACGGGAGGGAGCGTCGTGGGATCACCCTGATCGAAGAGCGGCACACCGGCCACCGCGAGCAGTGTATCTAACGGGCGGGTGGGATCACCAATCGGATCAATCAGGTTCAGCGTTGACCCCGCTTCCCCAGCCCAGAAACCGCCAGCGAACCAGCCGCTTCCATCGGGATCGAAGAAGCCCATCGTGCCGATGAAGCCGCCGGACGTGAGTTGATCGCGGACTTCGGACCAGCGGTGACGTTCGAAGAACTGGCGCTGACCAACCTGGTTGTTTCCTGCGGCCTGAAACAGCCCCGGTGCCCCTTCATTCCCAACGACAGTCTTCTGGGGCGCTGCGAACTGTGTCAGTCCAGCTGCCATGTCGACGTAGTACTTCCGCGGGCCGCGTTGTTGCTGATTAAACCACAGTCCACCCTGATTCAGGTGTTGATCGACCGGCGGCCCCTCGAACGGGGAGATCGCCGGCCACGGATTGACATTGGGCGGGAAGCCCGCAGCCTCATACCCCGTGTACTGCGGCCCGTAGTACGCCGCCTGTGGGGAAGCCGGGTCGATGTACGGGGCATATCCCGCACCCGCCTGACCATTAAAGACCTGATTCGGATCAACGAACCCATCTTGGGCCGAGGCTGTCACTGCCGCCGAAGCGCACAGCAGACTTCCGATCAGTTTTCTCATCCAGTAGCGTGTCCGCATCGCCGTTCCCTGACATCCCTGCGGGGTGTTCGGACCGCTAACAACTCTACGCAAGCGCAGAATTGAGCACCGCAGGAAGTATCGGTCTGCTGATTTGGTAATCTGTATCGAGAATGACGGGATTAACGGATTTCAGGGATTGAAGGATTGTTCCGATCTTATGGGTTCGCTGAGATCGGCAGTTTTTGCCAGGGTCGTTCCCGTGTCCATGCAGATCGACCCGAATCGACAATGGACCAGCATCCAACGTGAGTGGCACGGCGCAAGCCGTCCGGTTCTGTGATCGCTCCAGTCGAGTTGCGACGTGACACATGTTCGGCTCGTGTGCAGGGCCATGAGAAGAAGACACCGGGGGTCTTTCGCCCCGATCGCTCAGAGCTGAGGAGGCTCAGGGCCCTGGAGGTTGCAGCCATTCCGCAGTGGCCTGGACCAGGACCGGCAGATCGTGCCGCTTTCGAGCTTGCTGCCAGCCCTGTTCCGCCAGCACACGGCGTTCGTCTTCATTCGTCAGCAGTCGCTGCAGGCCATCCGCCAGGGCGATCGCATCATCGGGAGTGACGCAGAGTCCAGCACCCGATTCTTCAATCAGTTCCTGGAAGTGGCCATGTCCCGGTTGGACCACGGGAACGCCGTTCGCCCAGGCTTCCAGAATGTAGAGGCCCTTGGGATCGTGGTAAGGAGCCGGGACCGAGAGCACGTCAAACTGTTCAAACAGTGCGACCTTCTCAGCGAGCGTGTCTGGGCTCCCGGCATACTGAAACCGGTCTCCTAACGGCTCCGCTAACCGTCGGACTTCCGCCAGGTAGGGTTCATTCGCTCCGGAGAGGTAGCCGCCGGCCAGCAGACGGAAATCCAGACCACGGGTCTGCAGGATCAGCGCAGCCTCTATCAGTTGCTTCAATCCCTTCTCTTCGGCAATTCTCGCAAAATACCCAATTGTCGGCGGTTGACCGGCGGGGCGCGGGCGGCCGTGATGACCGCGACAATCAATCGCCAGCGGAAGTGTGGCGATGGTCATCGATTCCCAGCCGACGAGGTCGCGGATCACCTCGGCATAAAACCGGCTGTGGACGACACAGCCGGTCAGTTCCCGGCCGATGGTCCGCAACCGCTTTAACGTCCGGCTGCGATACGGTTCAACGAGTCCATTCAGAAAGATGTCATCCCCTTGCAGGGTGCACCAGATCGGACCGCTGAAGCGTTGGCGCAATTCCGGAACGATCCCGCAGAGCATCAGGTTACTGAAGATGATGGCATCCGGCTTCAGCTCAGCCGCTAGAAACTCGATGAGTGCGGCCCCTTCTTTCGCCTGGGCTCCCTCATTCCCGGCGATCGTCGATTCGGTCAGCGCTCCGAGTTCTGCAGCATTGTTGCTCACTCCCCGTTGCGAGACGGCCCTTAATAACCAGGGGGCATCGAGCCAGCGGGTCAGCCACCGTGGCAGATAGCGCCAACCGGGAACGTGGACGTCGAGATAGACGTTGATCCCGCCGAAGAAAATCCGCGTCGTGGTTTCGTCGGCGTCATCGACCCGGATCGGTGTGTAGAGCGGGATCAGCGTGACCTGCCAACCGGCTTCATGCAGTGCCCGCGCCCACAAATTGTCATGTAGACACGACCCGCAGAACATGCCCGCGCCGCCCGCGGAGACAATCGCAATGTGCATCATCGCACCCCGACTGTCAGTCGGCCCGCGACCCGCTGTCGCCAATATTTCCAGCCGGGGAGGAAGAAGCCGATGCCGATCACGAGGCCGAACAGCGTCAATCCACAGTCCCATTCAGGATGGGTTTGCAGAACCGCCATCACGATCGCCGTCAGATAGAGCATGACAGCCGTGATGTAGAACTTCCCGCTCAGAATGCCCGCCTTCACCAGAAACACACTTCCGGCGATCAATGCCAGGACCGGGGAGAGGGCCAGCACCGGCAGATCGAGCAACCACTCCAGTGCATACAATAAGGTGCTGCTAATCGTACTCCCGGCCCAGACGTGGGCAATCTGACGTTCCACGAAGGTGATCGGTCCCGCCCGGCGGCGGAGTTCCCAGAAGATCGCGGCCCAGGTTCCCACGCCGCAGCCCCACAGCGCGACAAACACCCAGCGAGTTTCCAGACCGTATGCCTGGATCAGGTTCGTGACGAGACAGAGGATGAACACAACCAGGCTGTGCCACATCCACAACAGGCCCCAGTTCTCCAGGACTGCGGCATGATGCGTCTCGCGAAAGGCGCGAGTCAAGATCTGCGTGAAGTGCGACGAGCGCGCCGAGATCGGCTCATTCGCCAGATACGCTTCCAGGTCATCCGCCAGCGCATCAGCATCCGGGTACCGTAAGTCGGCCGGTTTCTGCAGGCATTTGAGGGCGATCATTTCCAGGTCGGTGTCGGCCTTAGGATTCAGCATCCGCGGCGGCAATGGTTCCTGCTCGAGCACCAGCATGACCGTGTCGAGTACCGATGGGGCTTGAAACGGCGGACGTCCGGTGAGCATCGCGTAGAGAATCGCACCCAGCCCGTAGACATCGGTCGCGGGACTGACATCGCCCCGCTGACCGGCAGCCTGTTCGGGAGCCATGTACCCTGGCGTTCCCAGGATCGCACCACTCTGCGTTAATCCACCAGAGAGTGAGACCTCTCCTTCTCCAGCGCTGAACCGCTTCGCTAAACCGAAATCGGTGACGAACGTCCGTCCTTCACGGTCGATCAGAATGTTCGGTGGCTTCAGATCGCGATGCAACACACCGCGACGATGCGAATCAGCAATTGCCCGGCAGATCGGCACCAGCAGCTCAGCGGCTTTTCGTGAAGGTAGCGGACCATCGGCCAACATGCGGGCGAGCGTGGTCCCTTCGATCAGTTTCATGCTGAAGTAAGGCTGACCACCTTCTTCCCCGACTTCATAGACCGGGACGATATGTGGATGCAGAACCTTGGCAGCCGACGCGGCTTCCGCGCGAAACCGGGCCAGTTCTGCGGGAGAAGCCAGATCACCCCGCAGAATCATTTTCAGGGCGACGAGCCGTCCGAGACTCTTCTGCCGCGCGCGATAGACGATCCCCATCCCGCCGCGACCGATCTCTTCCAGCAATTCATAATCACCGAACGTGCGCGGCAGCGTCCCGGCGAGACTCGCCCCACCGGGTCGTTCGATCGTCGGGGCATTGAACTCGCCCGAGAAGCTGGCGAAGTCCTCGGCGATCATCATCGTCGCCCAGAGTTCGCGAAGTTCCTGCGCGTACTCAGGGTGTTGACGCACCAGACCTTCGAGATCGGGTTGACGGCCGCCGCGCGACTGCTCGAGCAGTTCGTCGAGTAGCACGACGAGCGTATCATCGGGTGAAAGATCAGCAGACGTCATGTTGATGAGCTTCCCGCGCTAGGCGTCTGTTTCACCATTCAGCGAAGGGCGTTCGCCCAGGATCGTTCGCAGTTTTCGCAGCGCCCGCAGATGCCGCATCCCCGCCGCAGCCGGTGACAACCCGAGGGCTTCGGCCGCCTCACTGTTTCCCAACTGCTCGAAATGCCGCATGAGGATGATATCGCGATCGTCTTCTTCCAGTTGCTCGACCGCTGCCAGAAACCGCTGTTCCAGTTCCCGACGGATATTCTCCGCAGCGGGTGTCAGTTCCTGATCGACGAGCATCTTTCCGAGATCGAGTGACGAGCGATCGCCGAAAGCAGGCGAGCCGATTGCCTGTTCGCGATCGAGACTGCGGCGTTGTGCGCCGCGATGACGGCGGTGCATCTCGATCACGCGGTCTTTGGCCAGGTGCCGTAACCACAGGTGAAACGGCATCCGCGGGTCGGCGAGGTAATCCTTCAAGCGGGCGTTCGCCTCGATGAGGACGTCCTGCACGATGTCACTGGCATCGACCCGTCGCGCGATCGCGCGGTCGAGCCGGACCTGCACCAGCCGCCGGAGTGTCTGCCGGTGCCGTTCCAGCAGGGCATTGACCGCGGCGGGATCGCCCCGTCCTGCATCCAGCAGAAGCTCCTGCGTCACCTGCGGCTCGGGCCAGATCCCGGTCGTCATGGCGCAGCACCCGTGCGGGCGGAATCCAGTGGATACTCACTGACCGCCAACCCCAGACCACGGACTTCCTGCAGTCGCTTCCAGCCGCGGGTCACGAGCGATTCCTGCTCGGCCGTCTGCTGGGGATCGAGGTTCCGCTTATCAAAGGGACCTTCAACCACAACGGGAGCAAAGTCGGGATCGACGATGAACTGGGCGACCGTGGGATTGCAGCGGATGTGTCGCTCGGGGGTCGTCAGCAGCGCGCGGACGGGGACTTCGCCAATCACGTAGCGTAAATAGAGATCGCTGTCGATGATCTCGGCGACGTCATCGCCGCAAACCTCGCACAGATAACCCTGCTCGCACTTCGCCATCCCTCGATCCCCCGCGAGCATCATACCGCAGGACACAAGCACTGCGGGAGTCACTCGTGAGTTGTACACAAGGCGATGATCTTCTGAAGCAGGGCCAACGCTTGATACAAGAGGGAAAATGTAGGGTGGGCCGAGTCTGCGAGTCCCACCACGATGAGGCAAAGCTGGTGGCCCTCGCAAAGCCTCGACCACACCCTACAGGAACTCATGAAACCTGCGTGTGGAACCCGCGGACTCGTTCCATCCGACAACCGCGACAGGTCACGGACGGTCGGGTTTCCCGGTTCGTTGCGTCAGCAGGTAGGCGAGCAAATCGAAGTACTCCGCTTCGGTCAGTTTCTCGGCAACGTTGGCGGGCATCGGCGAGAGCGCGACCGCTTTCCGTTCTTCGATCTCGTCGAGTGGAATCTGCTGTTCTTTCCCCTGGTCATCGGCGAGGATCAGGACTGCCCCTTCTTCCCGGAGGACCAGACCGCTGAGGACTTTCCCAGCCTTCGTGGCGACGACGGTCGCCCGGAAGGCCGCATCGACGTTGCGGTTCGGATCGAGCGTGTCTTCCAGCAGCCGGTCCAACCCGCGAAGTCCGATCCCATCCAGTTCCGGTCCAACTTTCGCCCCCTGATTGTTCAGCTTGTGGCAGATCGCGCATTGCTTGTTGAAGAGGGCTGCCCCGCGCGCGGCATCGGTCTGCGCCTGGGCAAAGCCGGTCCGACGAGTCGTCTGCAATTGTTGAAGCCGCGCATCTTCCGGGGGTAAGCCTTCCGTCAACGTCTTGCGGCGGGCTTCCCATTGGGGCGGATTGGCAGCCCGCAGACGTTGTTCGACGGTTCCGTCGAGTAACAGCCGGGGTGATGCTTTCCCCTGTTCGATTGTGGAGAGTAAGACATCGCCCCCCGGTCCGCTGAGACTGAGGGCTCGGGCGACGATTATCGCCTGCGATTGCGGAGCCGCTTTCAAAGTCGCGACGAGCGCTGTGCGGCTCTCGTCGCGATTCAGTCCACCAAGCAATTGGGCGACCTGTTGTTGCAATTCGGCCGATTCACCTGGTCGCGTGAGGACTGCCGTCGAGAACTTGACGACATCGGGATGACTAACAACAGCCAAGGTCTCCAGTACCGCCCCGCGTACGTTGCGATGGGGGCCGCTGGGATCGAGCCAGTCAGTTAACGTGTTCGCCAGTTCGGCGAGTCGCCATTCACGAATGACTTCCAGACCCTGGCGCTGCGGTCCGTCCTGAGTCTGAGCAAGCAATTTCGTCGCCACTTCATTCGCCCAGTTCGTCCAGACTACGGGTAGCGGACGCCCCCGTTCCTGTGACCCGCGTTGTGCGGCTCGCAGCAGCCGCACCTGGAACTCTTCCGGTCGGGCCCGGAACATGGCCGGGAGCACGGTCAGGCCGGGGTCGTCTTCCGCTGAAGCGTGGCGAACGACATGTTGGATCGCCGGTTCCGCCAACCGATCGGGCCAGCCGGGTTGGATGAGCAATTGCAGGAGCAGTTGCGATGCATCCCGTCGGGGGAGCCCCAGCAGAGCTTCCATCAGGAATGGGACCAGCTTGGGTTCGACGAGTTCCTCGCGAGATTCCAGCACGACTTTGAGAATCTCGGGATGATCACGCAGCAGATTCCGAGCGGCCATCCGAGCGGTATGAGTCAGCGCTTCATCGGTGGCGGGAGTTTCCGACCAGACGCGGATCACTTCGACCAGCCCGATTTGGGGGACACCCGGATGCCGTCCAATGCACTCGATCGCGGCCCGCTTCACAAAGGGATCTTCCGCCCCCAGGAGCAACGCGATGATCTGACAGTCTTCCGTCTCACCAAGATTGGGACGCGAAGCCAGCGCTTTGATGAGATGGACCTGCACCAGTCGGTCGCTCTCCCTCAGTGACCACGCAATGTCATGCGTCAATCCGCCGATACGTTCGAGCACCCACACCGCGTGAGCCTTGAGGACCGCCGGTGCATCGGGGCGTTTGATCGCCGCTGTCACGGGTGCCACCGCTGCGGCTCCGATCCGGTCGACGAGTTGATTCGTCGCCAGCACACGGACCGCAAGATGCGGATGCCCAAGGGCCACGATCAAGTCGTCGACACTGGCCTGAGTGAGGTCGGCGATCCTGGGCGCAGCCGTTTTTCCGTCCGGTCCGACATAACTGATCCTCCAGATGCGGCCCCGTTCGCGGTCACGGCCCGGATGCGTGAGCGGGACTTCATAGTGCCCGATGATGCGATTGTAGAAGTCGGCGACGTACAGCGAACCATCGGGCGCAAGTTGAATGTCGACCGGGCGGAACCAGGGATCGTCGCACGTCAGAAAGTCGGGCTGTTCGATCGCTTTGTACGTCGATCCGTGAATCGCCAGCGTGTCACGATTGATACGACCCGTGACCGGATTCCCCAGAAAGATGTTGTCGCGGTATTCCGTGGGGAAGTGTTCCGCCGCGTAGTACACAACCCCCGCGATCCCTGTCGAACCATGCAGGTGCTGCATTAGTTCGGGACCATAACCCAACCCATCATGCGGCTTGCCAAAGCTCGGATAGTAAGCCCCGTTGAGAATCACGTAGGCGGGTTTGGTGTGGCAGTCGGAGACGAATTGATTCCCGAGTGGATCAAAGCACATCCCGAAGGGATTGACTTGTCCGTGGGAGACATACTCGATGTGCGACCCGTCTGGACGCAATCGATAGGTATTGCCGGATTGCATGACGACCGGTTTGCCGTCCTTGCCCACGACATTGGATTCGTTCGCAAAACCATGACAGCCGTAGACCCAGCCGTCGATCCAGTAGTTCAGCGAGCTGCACATCCCGTGTGTATCGCGAAAACCGAACGAACTGTAGAATTCGGCGCGTCCGTCCGCTTTCATGTTCCGATCCGCATCGGGAAAGTGATACAGCGTCGGGATGCTGTAACCGAGGACGCCGTTCCCGACCGGCGTGATACCGATCGGGATGTTCAGACCGTCGGCGAAGATGTCGGATTGATCGGGGACGCCATCGCCGTTCGTATCGGTCATCACGCGGATCGTGTCGCGACCGGTCTCACCCTCTTTGACCGGCCACGGATACTCGATGGACTGCGTGAAATAGAGTCGTCCGGCTGCATCGAACTTGATGTTCATTGGTTTGCGGCAGTCGGGTTCCGCTGCGACAAGTTCGATCTTGAAGCCAGGGGGCAGCTTGAACTTCGTCAACTGTTCGGCGGCCGTCAGCGGTTCGGTCCCGGCGACGAGTTGTGTTCCCTGTGCTCGAACCGTCGACGAGAGCACCCCCAACCAGACGATGGCCCAGCAGACTGCAGCACGCATGACGCATCCTCACGAAGTTGACCCCACAGTGCCTCGCAGCATAAGCAGCGGAGGCGAGCAGGTCGAGCGTGAGGTGGTTCCCATCAATCATGCCAAGCCCGGAGCGCAAGCTCCGGCAATGCCTCGTCATGCGAAACAAAAGACCCGGCGCTCGCGCTTCGGGCTGATGGGAGTATTACTTCCAGTCGTAGCGCGTTAACCCGACAAGATCGCGAATGTAGATCTCGTTGCCGACGACGGCGAGATGTGCCCAACTATTGTCGCGCAATTCCCGCTCGGACAGGAGTTCATATTTCTCAGGATTCGCACGAATCAACCGCAACATCCCGGTTTCATCGAGGGCCAGCAGCTTGTTCCCCTGTGCAACGAGACTCCAGTACTTCCCGAATGGTGTGGTTGTCCAGGTCTCTTTTCCCGTCTTCAAGTCGAGGCAGGTGAACCGCTGATTGCGCAGATGCAGATAGGCATGACCATCGATAACGATCGGCGTCGACATATAGCCCTGTACCTTATTTCGCCAGACTTGCTCGATCGAAGCATCGGCCTCGCTATTCGGCTGATCGACGCGGAACAAAAACGAACCACCGCCGTAAGTGCTGGTGAAGAGCTGATCGCCGAGGGCTGTCGGCGTGAGGATGTTCATCCCCCGGAAGGCTTCCACCGGTGTCGTCCAGAAGACTTTCCCGCTCTCGGGATCAACCCCCGAGAGGGCTTCGCGGCCCTGCACCAGGATCTGGGGCCGACCGTGAATCGTCGCAGGCATGGGGGACGCGAAGGCACTGCCGTTCATCCCCCCCGCGTCCTTCAAGACCCGCCAGATGACCTTGCCGGTCGCTTTGTCGAGTTTCACGAATCCTGCACCCGCCTGGACGTAGACGGCATCGCCGAGGATGAGTGGCGATGCGACAAAACCGAAGGTCGGCGCTGGAGCCTCGAACTCCTTCGCCAGATCGACTCGCCAGCGGACATTCCCGTTTGATACGTCGATCGCAGCCAGAACATCGCGGATTCCGCCGACAAACAAAGTCATCCCATCACACGCCGGCGTTGCACGAATCCAGTCGCCATTGGCTTTGGCAAAGAAGGGGACTGAGAGACTGCCGTCCCACTCGGTCGTCCACAGGCTTTTGCCGGTCGCCCGGTCATAGGCTGTGACGTGCTCGGTTTTCTTGTCACGCGTTTCGGTGGTGAAGACGCGCGGGCCGACAATGATCGGGCCGGAATAACTCGGCTGTAATTTGACGTGCCAAGCCTCTTTGAGATGTGCTTCATCTAGAGAGTCCGGCCACACCGAACCACGGACTTGACCCGTGCGGCCAGGTCCCCGCCACTGCGGCCACGAGTCTTCGCCGGTACCAGGTTCAACGGCTTGCGCATCGGTCACGGTGAACGCGATCACCAGTCCGCCGCACAGGAGCACGGGCCAGCTCCATGGTCTCAGCGAAGACATCCCCGACTCCTGAATGCATGACCAGCAGGTTGTCCACCAGCCAAACCTGCGTTGGACCACAACTCAATGACAACTCAACCCAGGGGCTCCGTGGCCTGCCGCGTTGACGCCGCTCGCCACGTCTCCGCAAACGCATCAAGCTGGCGCATGCTGTCGCAACAGGCTGTGTAACGAAGCGAAGAACGCAACTCCGGAGTCAGTGCCTGGCCACCGACGACAATCGGGGTGCCCCATTGTTTTGCCGCGGCCGTCAGCCTGGGGAATTCAGCCAGGAGTGCAGCCGGATCAGCGATGTAGCTGAGACTCAGCCAGAACAACCGCGGGCGTCGCTGTTCGATCGCAGCAACGAGGGTGTCGATGGGGAGATTCGTACCCAGTGATTCTGCCCGCCAACCCCCTTCGAGCAACACGAGTTCCGCCAGACTCGTTGGGATCCGATAACTGTCCCCCACGATCGTCCCTCCCAGTGCCAGCGGATCATGGGGAGTGATTCGTGCCCAATCGCGACGGAGTTCGAATAACGCCCGCTGAATCATCTCGCAGGCAGTCCGCTCCTGATAAATCTCGACGTGACCGCATTCCCATTCCTCACCAATTCGCTGGAATGCCGGTCGGATCACCTCATCACAGATCGCAGCAAATCGATGCCCGTTCAGATAGAGATCGAGCACGATCCGGCGGACGAGTTCGTCATCGGCCCCGGTCAGCGCAACGAAGAGCTCATCGGCAGCGTGCGCCAGGGTTCGTTCGGTTTGCCCGGAGAGTCGCGGGAGTCCCAGAACTTCTGGCTTGACGAGTGGCTGGCCGCTCGATTGCAGGTAGCGCAAGACGCCGCTGAGGGGTAGCCGCCGATGTCCACCGACCGTCCGCACGGTCGGAAGAATGCCCTGATCGCACCACCGCTTCAGCGAGGATTCGCTGACGCCAATGGCGACCGCGACCTGCTTCGGAGTGAGCAATTCTCGGGCAGACACCGGTCAAATCCTTGTCAATGAGGTGTTTCCAGCGACGAAACCGCCGCGGCAGGCAAGATTTTAGCCGGGTCGGACAGGTTGACCAGCCAGGAATTTCATGATTTCCAGTCCAGTTTTCCGTCGGACAAGACTCTCGGGCAGAATGTGGTCGATGCGATCGTCTTGAATCCAGTCGGACCCGATGCAACCACGAATCGAGTTGCGAAATCTGCCGATCGCATCGATCTCGGCGGTGTGACTTGCGAGTTGTCGATGGCTGGGCGACACTCGCTGAACGAGACGCTCGACAGGTCTGCGAGCGGTCAGCAGGCAGTACAAAGGCAGGCGACGATGCGGAAGAATGCAGTCAAGGCAGCCCTCAAGGCGGGACAACCTCAAGTCGGTACGTGGCTCTCGCTGGGCAATGTCTTTGCCGCCCGGTTGATGGCCCGCATCGGTTTTCCCTGGTTGACGGTCGACCTCGAACACTCGCCGATTGGCTGGACCGATGCAGGGTTGCTCTTCGGTGCGATCGCCGACGCTGGCTGTGTCTGTCTCGCTCGGGTCCCGCGGGGCGATCACGATTACATCAAGCGCGTCCTCGATGCCGGAGCCCACGGTATCGTTGTCCCGATGGTCAACACCGTCGAAGAAGCCAAGCTCGCGATCGCGGCAGCGAAGTATCCTCCCACCGGCAACCGCTCGGTTGGCGGCGGCATGCATGCCCTCAACTTCGATGCCACGGCGGGGGACTACTACAAGCACGCCAACGACGAAATCCTCGTCGTCCTGCAGACCGAATCGCCGGAAGGGATCAAGAACGCCGACGAGATCTACAGTCTCCCCGGCGTCGATGCGATCTTCGTCGGACCGAACGACCTGACCTTCCAGATGCGCGATTCGTTGGGGAACGATCCGACCCCGGCCGAGTTCGAAGCCGCAATGCAGACGATTCTCGCGACCGGCAAGAAGCACGGGACGCCGGTTGGACTGCATGTGCAAACCGTCGAAGCGGCCCAGAAGCGGATCGCTGAAGGCTGGCAATTCATCGCCCTCGGCAGCGAACTCCGCTTCATGGTGGTCGAAGCTCAGAAGATGGTTCAGGGCCTCAATCTGCAAAAGTCGGGTGACCTGGCGCGGTACTAATCCGGAAGAGTCGCCGCGAGGAAATTGAGTCGCGAAAAGACGCAGAAGACGCAACAGGGAATGGCGGGGAAGTCGAGGAATTCTGGCCACAGGAGGCACAAAAGACACAAAAGGGATCATGAAAATGAGGAAGGCAGAATGTCGAAAGGACCAGCTCATCCTTCTGAAGCACGCCTCTGCTTTTCTCATTCCGGCATTGTCATGTTCATGATCCCTTTTGTTTCCTTTTGTGCTTCTTATGGCCAAAACTCTTTCCATAAGCTCTTCGATTCATGTCGCTAGCAGAGTTGATCAGACAAGCCTGCGTGCTGGAAGCAACGGCCCGTAAATTGGGGAACGTACATCCTCGCGCGGCGTTTGTTGATCTCTGTTACGCAGACTTTGTGACCGCAGCGGACGCGATCGCGCCGGTGCTGGGCCACGTGACCGCGCAACCACTGGGTGAACGCATTCTGGCCGCGGTCCGGGCCACCCGCGCGTTGACCGGCTCGAACGTCAACCTCGGGATCGTGTTGCTGCTCGCGCCGTTGTCACAGTGTGATGCATGGGCAGACCTGTCAAAGCTGCTCGCGGAGACCACCGTCGGGGATGCGGCTGCAGTCTACGAAGCCATCTGGCACGCACAACCGGGCGGACTCGGGACAGCCGACGAAGCGGACGTGTCCACTTCGCCCCGCATCACCTTGACGGCGGCCATGCAACTGGCGGCCGACCGGGATCTGATCGCCCGACAGTATGCGACCAGCTTTGCCTTCGTCCGCTCGGGCGCGGGTTTGCTCACCCGGAGACTGCAGCCGGACTCTGCATGGCAGAACAGTGTCCGTCGCTGGCCGTACTGGGAGTTGGCGACGCTGGAGTTGCAACTCCGCTGGCTCGCCGAGGTCGGTGATACGCTCATCTCCCGTAAGCTGGGGGCCGAAGTTGCCGACGAAGCCCGCCGTCGTGCTCAAGCCGTTCTGAATGCGGGCTGGCCGCAGACGTCCACGGGTTGGGACCTGTGGGATGGATTCGATGCGTGGTTGCGCGCCGATGGCCACCGTCGCAATCCCGGTGCGACCGCCGACCTGATCGCCGCGAGCTGGTTTGCCGCTCTTCGCTGGGAAGGGGCGAACGGACCAACCCCTGTTGAGTTGGCCGAACACGCCGACCAGCGACTCCGTTGCTGAGACTGGAGAATCTCCTCAGACTCGCGATCACCAAAGTCGCCATCACGCTCTGCATGATGAATGGAATGTCTCGAAACGCGGCCCTCACAGACACCCCTGGGCTGAATTCGGTTCTCCAAACCTCCGTCCAATTGTTCGATGCCCGTCAAACCCCCACGAACCTTTTCCGTAGACAAGAGGTGTGATTGAGGACGTTTTCTCTCGCTCCGCTCATCACGCGGAGCGAAATGGCGACTTTCGGGGACTGGCCGATGTCGAACTCAACTGAAGTAGCGCTCCTGCAACAGCGGCTGGAGCGACTGGAGCGACGGCAACGAGTCTGGCAGCTGGTGGCGCTGGTCGCGGTGTGTGCGACCGGTCTCGCCGGGTTGATGGGCGCGGAGAGCAAAGACCACCCGGTGCTGGAAGCCCGCGAGCTGCGACTGCGCGACCGCGATGGCAAGACCCGGATGCTGATGATGCTGACCGCAGAGGGGCATCCCAAGTTGCTGATGCTCGATCCCGCGGGGCAACCCCGGGCGCAGTATGGCTCGGAAGGGCTGTCGTTCGAGGAATTCGGTAAGCCCTGTGTTACGTTATCGAACCAGAACAGCCTCACGTTTTACGGGGCTGACGGTCGAGCGCGGAGCACCTTCAGCGAAGATTCCAGCGGCGCTTTTCTCAAGTTGATCCACGGCCCCAAGAACACATTCGCGCGTTACGGTGTGGCGGCCAATGGCCAGATTTTCGCCACCGAGGCCCGCCCTGCTCCGTTACCTGCGGAGACTGCGCGAAAGTAATGCACGCATCCTGGCGTACCGTGAAAGAGACCCAGCCATCGGAATGGCAGGGCGTCCGGGGGAGTGTGACTGATCACTTCAAGACGGCGCAGGATAGAAGACCATCCCCCGCTGTGCAGGGTCGCCGAGTTGGGCACGATTGATCGGCGCGATCGCCTTGTTCACAAGCCGTTGCAACTCACTAAGTGACACGTCTGGATTGTTCGCCGCGGCAACGGCCTGATCCAGTAGTGCGCACCAGTTGCTGTCGGTCGCCTGGCAGAAGCTGGCGCTTGGTCGTCCTCTCCGGCGTTCTTCTTCGGACCAGATCGCTGCGGCAAAGTAGAACCAGGACAAGGCGACAAACCGATCGAACCGGTCAAAGTTCGCGTAAGACCCGGCGACGAGGCGATCGATGAAGTGGAGTTCGGTCACGATGAGTCGGCTGTAGTCGGCGAGGGCCGCGGACATCGCTGGCGTTCCCCAGTGTCGTTCCCAGATTTGCGCGAGTCGTTCGAGTCCCAGGAGGGTGTGCGTGTTGCCTGTGCTGTGCAGCGCATCGATGAAGCCCGCCGCGTTGGGCAGCAGAGCCCAGTTCGGCCCCGCGGCGTCCGTCACGAGACGTTGCAGGCGACCCGTGCGACGGATCCCACCACACGCTGTGGTTGGTTCCGCACTTGCAAACTGTTCGCCGATCGCCGCGAACCGCGCGCACCAGGCTTGCCATTCGTCTGCGGGAGACTGCTGCGGATCGAGGGGATGGCGTTGCAAATCGAGCGAGAAGCCGGCAGAGGTCACGCCGGAGTCAAACCGCAGGACCCACATCCAGCCACCATCAAACACGTGATGCAACGCGGCCGCATCGCAGGGAAAGGGATGCTCGTCGCAGCGTCCGCCATGCGCGGTCCACCACGGTTCCCACTCAGCCACATTGGTCCAGTGGGCGTAGACGGCGCGGGAATGCGTTGACAGTTCGTGGACCACAGACGGCAACTGCAAGCAGTTTGCGAGGCAGCCTCCCACGCCGGAGGCATCCACCACGAACTCAGCCTGAATCATGCAGGGTTCGTCCGCGATGGAACCCGTCAGCCGCCAGCATCCATCCGGTTGGATGGCACCTGCGGAGAGTACGGTCCGTTCGTAGTACGGGATCCCCGCGGCGACCGCCTGACGCACGAGAAAGTCGTCGAAGTCGGCCCGGTGCCAGTGGGTATCAGCGTCGTCGGGACCGTAACTCGCCGCGACAAGCAGTTCGCCCTGATGATCGGCCCGCGGCATCGGGACTTGTCCCGCGGTATGATGAAAATAGCTGAAGCCCCGTTTCAAACCGACATCGACCGACGGTGCGTGTTGCTTCCATGATGCATAATTCGCGAACGGTTTGAGCCAGGGGAGCCCATAGCGACCGGCGAGGTCTTCCAGCACCAGGTTGGCGAGCGGGGTCGACGACTCACCGATGGCAAACCTTGGATGTGTTCCTCGATCGACGAGAAGCACACGACGGCCGAGTTGATGTGCGAGGAGTGCGGCCAGAGTCCCGCCGAACCCCGCCCCAATCACGACGATGTCCGCATCCAGCCTGAGCATCACGTCCCTTTGTTGCAGCAACACGCGGGCCACGGTTCAGGTCGTTGCAAGTGGTTCATGCGCGACAGCGTCGCGATCTGCGTGAGCGTGCACTCGGGACAGGTTCCCCGCTTCAATGCGTCCCACAAATCGCCAAACACACGCCCGCGCTGCCAGCCCTGCGCGGTCGCCATCACCGTGTGGAGGCTCTCTAACAGCGGGGGAGTGAACAATCCCTGGTCGGACCAACCCGTCATCACGCCCGGTCCGCTCCGACCGGGAATCACGCTGACACAACTCGCCCCTGCGTCGAAAGCTGTTTCAATCGATCGTAAGGCCCAGTCGATCCCCTCGGCTTCACTCATGCCGGGCAACCGCAGGATGACAAAAGCCCGCACCGCGACATTGTGGTCAACAAGGAAGCTTGCGGCCCGTTCGAAGTCAGCGACCGTCATCGCCTTGTTCAACCGGGCCAGAAGCTCGGGATGAACGGTCTCCAGTCCCAGGGCGACTTCTAGTGTGCCGCTGAGTCGCTTACGAAACTCAAGGACCCGCGCATCGGTCAAACGTGGATGATTCTCGACGATGACGTGCTCGAACGGTCGTAACAACGCGGCGATTGCATCCCAGTCGGCGGGGGGGATAGCCTGGGGATCGAAGAAGTTCCCGGCGTTGTAGAGCTTGATCTGTCGCGCGTGCGGTAAGTCGACGAGCGCGGTTTCAATTTGAACCGGGATCGCGTTGGGGGGCGTCGGTTCGTCGAGCGTGTGCTGCCAGAGATCGCAGAAGACGCAGGTGAACGGACACTCGCGGTTGGCCAGCAGCAGTGTGGCGACCGGCACGATCTCGCCCGCTGCAGTCCGCTCGGGTTCCACGAACGCTCCGAGCGCCTTCCACGGATTGACCGCGTGCTTCGGCGGGCGGGCGGCGCGAATCGCTGCGGACCTGAGTTGGGGCGGAAGTCCGCTCATTCCTGCATCAGGCGTTCAAAGCGCCGACGGTACGCGGCCGGGTGGGCGGGGAAGAGTTGCGTGAACCCTTCGTCGTCGACCGCTCCGCGTTGAAAGCGGCGTTTGTCGAAGATCGGCATCTGCAATCCAGTAACCGCTGCGACCCCGCGGCGGACGATCTCCCCTTTCAGCGCGTACAACTTGTCGTGCTGCCAGTCGGTGAGTTCGATGAACGGAATCCCTTCGGCAACCTCGATCACGTCAGGCAAGGCATAGGGGCTGAACCCGGAGAAGCCGCAGCTTCGTGCAGGGGCATACGAACGAACGTGCCCGCGGCTCTGACCGCCGGAGTACGTCAGCGAATGCTTGATCGCCTGCACGCCCCAGCCTTCCTGATAGAGGAGCGGGTTGTTGAGGACGCTGCGGATCGTCAGCTCGGTGTTTTCCTCGATCGGATAATCTTTGAGATTCTCGTCGCCCCCGTCACCATCGACGAGGTATTTCCAATCGGGATAGCGGGAGCGGATGCCGCGACAGAGCGTGAGCCCCATCGCCGCGGCCTGCACATCGAGCGGCTTGTAATCTTCGAGGGTCTTGAGTGCGGCATCGACATCGACCGCATCGACCGGGACCACGATCGTTTCGAGAGCCCATTCGAGTCCCACCGCGCGAACGAACTGCCGGGCCTGTTCCGCATCGGCACTGCGACCACCGACATCGAGAGTGAACGCCTTTAACCGGGAAGGCGAATCTCCCCGTTCGAGCAATGCCTGATACAGCACGAGGAGGACCGAACCGCTATCAATGCCTCCCGAAAAGAGCACGCCCAGCGGCTCCTGGCGAGCGAGCGTGTCGAGCCAATGATGCAACGCCGTCGACAAGGCCCCGATGTAACGTCGGCCGATGTCTTCGAGATCGGTCGACCAGCGGTTCCGTTCCGGCGTGAAGTACCGGCGATACGACGGATTCGGATCGGGACAGCCGACGAGGGCGAGTTCGACCAGGTAGTGGGCCGGGACCATTCGTGTGTAACTGCTGTGGAACTGTTCGAGCAGTCCCTCATTGCGCAGATACTCGGCGATCGTATCGATCCGGTCAGCGACGATGAGAATTGGTCCGTTATGATGCTTGGCGATGAAGTACCGCAGGGGGCGACCGATCGAGCGGGCCATGCGGACGACCCGGCCGGTCTTCTGCACGAGCGCGAACTGCCCCTCGATGCTGCGGACCTGCTGCGGATCACCGCTGCCAAGCCGGGCGAGGGCTTCGTCGCGGGTGACGTTCAGAAAGACGTCAGCGGCGGGGTCGAGCAGATCGACGAGCCGTTCTATCGGACGCGGAGCTTGCATGTGCGGACTTTCAGCAGTCACCCGGCTCACTGACATCGTTCCCGAGAGCAGCTACGATAATCCCCATGAGTGCTCCGGGCAATCCGCAAGAGCTGACGCTGCAAACGACCGCCGACGGCGTGATCGTTGACGTCAAAGCACAGCCCGGCGCACGCCGGGCGGGGATTGTCGGCGTGCAGGGTGGCCGATTGAAGGTCGCTGTCACGCAGGTGGCAGAGCGGGGACGGGCGAATGACGCGCTCGTCGCAGTTCTCGCGGAGACGCTCGAACTCCGCAGGAACCAGGTGGAACTCGTCTCGGGCGGGACAAATCCGCTCAAACGGTTTCTGATCCAAGGGATTGAGGAGAGCGACCTGCGTGCACGGCTGGCGCACTGGCTGTGACAGGGGAGACTCAGGGGGCGGAGTGCATCGGTCTCGACACAACTTGCCGTGTTGAGTCGAGAACAAGCAGTTCGAACGGTTGAGTCTCTTGGAAAGCAGAAGTCACAGCCGGAGCATGCGCTCCGGGCGATGCAGGCATGGGACGAGATTATTTCGTGGCGATGCGCATGCCGCGGACCCATTTGTGGCATTCGACGCAGCTTAGTGTGGTGTCGATCCACTTGAGGGTCACGTCGTCAAAGCGTTCCTTTTCTGCGGCTTCGATCAGCTTTTTCGTCGCCCGCTGAAACTCTTCGCTCTGCTGGCGATACATCACATCGTTCGAGACCCGCCACTTCTCAGCACTGCTCAATTCATTCAGGGTCTTCGCCCCGGAAACGATCATCTTGCCGTCTTCGGTCACGATCCCTTCGAGGATCTGATTGCAAGCATCGAGCTTTTTCCGCATGAACGTCCGGAGTTCATCTTCCTTGCTCGGGGCTTTGCTCTTTTCCTGCGAGGCCAGCCAGCCCGATAGGCCGCAGACAACAAGACCAACCATCCCGATGGTGAAGCAGCGACGCATCTGTCTTTCCTTCCGCTCCGTGGTGTCCGGCTCAAATCGCGAGCGCTGACGGCCCGCCGACAAGTCTCTATGCTACGCCGTTGGCCGTTTATGTGGACGCTTCAGCCCGGCCAAGGCGGGATATCCCCCCCGTTCTATCCCGTTCCCCGAGCGAAGTCGAGACACCGATGGCATCACGCGAACAGTTGGCTCAGTGGGCGACCGGTTACTGGGTCTCGCAGATGTTGTTCGTCGCCTGTCGGCTGGAACTCGCCGACGCCCTGGCCTCTGGGCCGAAGGCGACCAGTGAGTTGGCGACACGCAGCGGGACCCAACTGGAACCGCTGTTTCGACTGCTGCGCGGGCTGGCCAGTCTGGGAGTCTTCGTGGAGACCGCCCCGCAGACCTTCGCACTGACCCCGCTGGCAGAGTTCCTGCAGGCCGATCATCCCCAGACGTTACGCCCGTTGATTCTGATGATGGGGGCGACCCAATACGATGCCTGGGGAGCGCTGGAGCATAGTGTCCGCACGGGCGAGACCGGTTTCCAGCACCGTCACGGTCGGCCGCTCTTCGAGCATCTGCGTGATCATCCCGAAGAGGCGGCAATCTTCGATCAGGCGATGGTCTCGATCCATGGCCGCGAAACAGCCGCGATCCGCACCGCCTACGACTTTTCGACGTTTCGCACGGCGGTCGACGTCGGCGGGGGCAACGGCAGCCAGTTGATCGAACTGTTGCAACATACACCAGGACTGCGGGGGACCGTCTTCGATCTCCCCGATGTCGCCGAGCGAGCACGATCCGCAATCACCGCCGCTGGCTTGGAAGACCGTTGTGATACTGTTGGTGGAAGTTTCTTTGAAACGATTCCCGCCGGAGCCGATGCCTATCTGCTGCGGCACATCATTCACGACTGGTACGACACCGAGTCGCAACGCATTCTCCAGGCGATCCGCGCTGCGATCCCGGCCCACGGGAAACTGTTGGTGATTGAAACGGTCATTCCGGCTGGGAACGATCCGTGCTTCGCGAAATTGCTCGACCTCACGATGCTCGTGGTACCGGGCGGCAAGGAACGGACCGCGGACGAGTATCGTGCGCTGCTTGGAAGCGCGGGCTTCGCTCTGACGCGCATCGTGCCGACCAACGGCGGCGTCGATGTCATCGAAGCGGTGCCCGTTTGAAAAGAAGATGCCCACGGAAAGCATTCCGTGGGCGTCTTCATGCATCATCACACCTCGGGGAGCGTCCACGGTTTGCGGTATTCTGGACGGGTCCGCAGAGCGTTCGCGGCCGGATCGTTGACGAACTGTTCGGTCTGGATGTCGAACTCGACCTGATGACCGGCCCGCCAGGCGACATTCCCCGTGTGGCACAACAGCGACGACGGATGGCCGACCGTTTCCAGGTCGGCATTCGGTTTCTGGCGGGACTTCACGCAGCTCAGGAAGTTCTGCACGTGCGCGGGGCCTTCATAGCCTCCTTGGTCCTGAGCGACGACCTCTTTCCCGGCGTACGCTTTCCAGCCGCCGTTGCCCATCACGATGTAGCCTTTGTCGCCGAAGACCGCGGCCCCTTCTTCTTCGCCGAGGTAGCCATAAGGGGTCCAGACGCGCATCTCGTAGGTCAGCAGTTTGCCGACCTTCTCGGGGAACGCATACGTCACCTGCAGCGTGTCGGGCCATTCCTGCATGTCGTCGAAATACCAGTGTCCACCGAGGGCGGTGATCTGTCGCGGGAAGCCGAGCGGCCCGTCGCCAGCAACAGCGCACGCCGTCTGCAGTCCCCAGTACGCGATGTCGAGCCGGTGGACACCATCGTTCCCGAGATCGCCCGTGCCGTAATCGAAGAACCACCGCCAGTTGCCGTTGAAACGGCGGACATTGAACGGTCGCTTCGGTGCCGGTCCGAGCCAGAAGTCGTAGTCGTAGCCTTCCGGCGGGTTGCTGTCGGCTGGACGCCCGATGCTCGACTGCTTGCTGCTTTCCCACGCCTTGGCGACCAGCGCCCGGCCGAGTTTCCCCGAGCGGATGTACTCCATCGCCGAGAGAAAATGCGAGTTGCTGCGGGACTGCGTTCCCATCTGAATGACGCGGTTGTACTTCTTCATCGCGGCGACCATCCGCTGGCCTTCGACGATGTTGTGCCCATCGGGCTTTTCGACGTAGACGTCTTTTCCCGCCTGGCACGCCATGATCGTCGGAATCGCGTGCCAATGGTCGGGAGTCCCGACGACCAGCACATCGAGCGATTTGTTATCGACGAGCTTGCGGAAGTCGGTATGGGTCTCGGGGGCTTTCTGGCCGAAAGATTTCACCACTTCAATGGCAGCAGGAAGCCGCTTCGCATCGAGATCACAGATCGCCGCGAGCTCGACGGTTGGCTCCGCTGAGAACTGTTTCAGCAGCGCCCCGGCCCGGCCACCCACGCCCACGCAACCAACACGAATTCGTTCCGAGGCCGCCGCTTTGGCAACCGGTTGCATTGCCAGCCACGCGGTCGAAGCGGCCGCGGTCGTGAGAAAATCGCGTCGATCCATGGTGTGTCTTTCGTCAAAAGTTGAGAGTCAAGAATCGAAAGCCAAAGATGGGTTTTGTCCGCGATCTTGTCTGACTGTGCGCTGCCCACTCACTTCTCTACGGGCAGCCGGTACAGCAGATACGTTTTATACCCGCCGCTCAGGTTCTGCACACTATAGCCGGATTGATGCAGAATCCGCTGGGCGAGATAGCCACGCTGACCAACTTGACAGTAGACCACGCAGGGACGTTCTGACGAGATTTCACTCAACCGATTACGTAAGTCATCGACAGGAATGTTGATCGCACCGGGGATGTGTCCGTCCGCGTATTCTGTCGGCGTGCGGACATCGACGATCTGCAGGGTCCCCGCAGGCTGATCCTTCCATTCTTCAACGGTGATCTGCCGATGTGCGCCGCGCAGGACTTCCGAGCCGAGAAACCCGAGCATGTTGATCGGGTCTTTCGCTGAGCCATACGGCGGGGCGTAACACAACTCGACTTCGGCCAGATCGTGGACCGTCCAGCCTGCCTGGATCGCGACCGCAAGCAGATCGATCCGTTTATCGACCCCCGCACCACCCACGCCCTGCGCTCCCAGAATGCGTCCTGACTGTGGATCGAAGAGCAGCTTGAGTGTCATCGACTCGGCACCGGGGAAATACCCGGCATGGTGCGCGGGATGCGTGTAGATCTTCCGGTAGGCGCACTGCATCCGTTGCAGAACTTTTTCCGAGTGTCCAGTGATCGCTGCGGTCTTCCCGAAAACGCGGATGATCGCTGTCCCCTGTGTGCCGCGGTAACGGCTGTCGAGTCCAAAGATGTGATCGGCTGCGATCCGTCCCTGCCGATTGGCCGGTCCCCCCAGCGGAATCTGCGTCGGGGTGCCGGTGACGAAGTCCCGCGTCTCGACGACATCGCCGACGGCATAGATGTCCGGGTCAGCCGTCTGCATCTGCGCATTGACCTGAATACCGCCACGAGGTCCGATCGGCAGGCGCGCATCGACCGCGAGCTGATTTTCAGGCCGCACGCCGATCCCGAGCACGACCAGATCGGCGGTCACCGTCTCGCCCGAGCGCAGCTTCACTTCAAGGCCGTGGGTAGCCGTCGCGAAGGCTTCCACCGAGTTCCCAAGCTTGACCGTCACGCCCCGCGCGACCAGTTCGTCCTGCAACGGGGCCGACATCTCCACATCCAAGGGTGGCAGGACCTGGCCGTTCAGATCGAGAATCGTCGTCGTGACGCCGCGCTCGATGAGTTGCTCGGCGAGCTCCAGCCCGATGAAACCCGCCCCGACGACAATTGCCGATTTCGCTCCGCGATCGACCACGGCTCGAATGCGATCCATGTCTTCGAGATTTCGCAACACGTGGATGCCGGGGAGATCGAGTCCCGGCAGCGGTGGTCGCAACGGTGCGGCCCCGGTCGCTAGAATCAGCTTGTCATAACTCTCAGTGACGACTTCTCCGGTCGCGAGCTGACGCAACGTCACCGTTTTGTGACTGCGATCGATCGCCACGACTTCCGTGCGGGTGCGGACATCGAGCTTGAAGCGTGTCCGGAGCCGCTCGGGCGTTACGATCAGCAGTTTCTCGCGGCTGGCGATTTCGCCGCCGACGAAATAGGGCATCCCGCAATTGGCGAAGGAGACGTCGGGTCCCCGTTCAATCAGAAGAATCTCGGCAGATTCATCTAACCGCCGGGCACGGGCTGCCGCGGAGGCTCCCCCAGCCACGCCACCCACAATGATCAACTTCATCGTCATCCGACTCCGTTCGGTCCTCAGGATCCCTGCAAATCGTCGATGCGGAGTTTAACAGGGAACTCTGGTGGACGCGACGTTTTGGAGAGCTGGATTCCCCGCTGGAATTGACGCTGGAGTCGGTCGCAGAGTTTGATACTCATCCGTACCGTGACCTTGGCAGGCTGACTGGTGACCACCTCTTCCGCTCGACACCCGACAGTTGGATGGTTCGGAGCCTTCGAGGGCCGCGAACTCCTGCAGTGCGCGGTGAGCCAGGAGACTCGCCGAGTTACGCTGTGGATTGGGTTGGGACTCGCACTGGCCTTGAGTGATCTGATCCTGCTGGCGTTCGTGAATGCCCAGCCGCGGAGCAGAACCGTCAATGGGCTGCAGACGCTGCAGGTGATGACGGTCACCGTCACCTTGGGGATGTGGAGTCTGCTGGCGCTGCAGGTCCCTTACGCCCTGCGGTGGGTGACAGCGGAGGACGACCTGCCCCTCGCCATGTTGACCGGCATTACCGTCGGGCGGATGTGGACCGTGCGTGTTTTGGGGAGTGCCTGGTCTGCGCTCCTCGTGCCGCTTGTCCATCTGCCGGTGCTGGTCTGGTGTTACCCCCTGGGTGGACTCAAATCAGTGCAGCTGCTGACCGCGGGGTATTACTGGGCCATCGCCTGGTGTTTCGGTGTCGGCGCGGCCTCGGTGGCAGGCTGTATGTGGGCTGGCAATTCACGTGATCGCATGCAGGGAGCGGCATTGGTCCTGGTCGTGATCGGGCTGTATGCCGCGGTCCTGATTGCCACCGGAGCGACGTGTTATCGGCTGGCTCCCGATTGGGGGTGGATTGTCTTCTGGACGATGTCACCTCCGTGGCGATCGGGGCTGATCTACTGGCTCGCGCCGCTCGTGCATCTCTTCAGCGGTGGATTGCTCTGCCTCGTCAGCCGGATTCTCTTGCGCGGCCGCTGGCGGAGCGAAGTCCTGGGGGAAACGGGAAGTACACCTGTTGAAGAGACTGTCCCGACAAAGCAGCCAGATCGAGTCATTGTCTCCGCCCAACAGCCATGGCCGAAGACTGACGATGTGTTGCCGGTTGTGCTGTATCCGACGGCTAGACCACGGTGCCAACTCGATCCGTTTGGCTGGAAAGATCACTACGTTCACGGCGGTGGTGCCTGGAGCATGACCGCCCGGTGGGTCATTTGTGTGATTGTCTCCATGTGTCTGGCGATCTGGGAGCTGACCGTTCGCGAGTGGGAACCGTTTCTGGCGCTCACCTGGATCGGCTGGGTGATCCTGTTCATGTTCGAAATCACGCAGCCGCTGAACTGGGAGTTCCGGGACAAGATGTGGACGACCGTCCGGATTCTCCCGTTGAGCGTCGGCGAGATTCTGTGGGCGAAACTGAAAATCGTCGGCTGGAGAATCCTCCCGACGATGATCCCGGTGGGAGTGATGTGCCTGGTGACGGCGACCTTTCGTGGGGGTCTCGTGGGAGTCGGATTCAGTTTGCTGATTGTCTCAATGATCGTTCCGCCGCTGGGGATGTTATTGCTGTATGGGACAGCGATTCCCCAGAATCTGCTGGGAGGTGGCTGGCCGCTCCTGCGAACGGTCGGGGTACTGGTCGCGCTCGCGGTGCTCTACTTCATGGCGCTCTGTAGTGCGAACGGCTTTGTGATCGTGATTGGCTCTATCATTTTCAGCCTCGTCTCCACGGCCTGGCTGACACGGGCGACGCTCCTGGAGCTCGATCAACCGCGCCGCGAGTTGTTCTCCGAGACCGGGGAGTGATCCGGTCCTCTATGTCGGGTGTGGTTGAGGCTCTGCGAGGCCCACCCTCTTCGGCTGATGTTCCGGAAAGAGGATTCGCCTCGCGGACCCGTCAAACCCTACGCTCAATCCCCTATCCACACGGTACAGGCAACTGCTATCTTCCAGCTTCGCAGAGTGAATCGCAGGTGTTGAGGGAGACAGGACATGCGGGCCGTGGTCTTTTCACAATTCGGGGAACCAGCGGATGTGCTGGAGCTCCGGGATGTCCCCCCGCCAACGCTGTCTCCCGGCCAGGTCCGCGTCCGGATGGCGGTCAGCCCCGTCAATCCATCGGATCTGATGACCGTCCGCGGCATCTATGGGAAACGTCCGGAACTTCCCGCGGTTCCCGGTTATGAAGGAGTCGGCTACGTCACAGAGGCTGATGCGGGTCTGTATGGTCGCTTCATGATGGGGAAACGGGTCTCCGTCCTGAATCCCGGTACTGGCAACTGGCAGGAAGAGACCATCGTTCCCGTGAAGAACGTGATCCCGCTTGCCAAGGGACTGACCGACGAGCAGGGGGCGATGTTCTTCGTCAATCCGGCAACCGCCTATCTGATGACACAGAAAGTCTTCGCCATTCCGCGGGGAGCGTGGCTGTTGCAGTCGGCTGCGGGCTCAGCGGTGGGGCGGATGATCATCCGCCTTGGCGTGCGCTACGGATTCCGCACGATCAATCTCGTCCGTCGGGCCGCTCAGGCGGACGAACTCTATAAGCTGGGGGCCGATGCGGTCATCGTTTTCGATCCCGCGACGATGCCGCCGGAAGACCTGCGTCGCCAGGTCGAGGAACTCTGCAAAGGAGGCGTGAAGTACGCGGTCGACCCCGTGGGCGGACCGACAGGATCAGCTGTCGTGAACTGCCTGGGAAGCGGCGGACGGATGCTGGTCTACGGGACACTCTCGCCCGAGCCGTTGTCGTTTTCATCCCGCGTGCTGATGACCGTTGGGGCTTCACTCGAAGGCTTCTGGTTGAGTCAGTACATGTTCCGCTGCGGCCTGCTGGCGAAGTTGGGTCTCATCCGCACGCTGACCGGGTTACACCAGAGCGGTGCGTTGACGGCGGAAGTCGTGCAGACCTATCCCCTGGAGTCGATCGCCGAGGCGGTTCGGGTAGCCGAACAGCCGGGAAAAGGGGGGAAAGTGCTGCTGCGGATCCTGGAGAATTGAGCGAGACGCAGCCGCGAAGACGCAAGCGGTGGATGGTTGTTCGGCGGTTTCTGCCGATTCGGGATTGATCGAATCGGACGGCGCAGGTATTCACCCCCTCCCGACAGTCGGATTGTCGGCCAGGAGGGGCGTGTGAACGGTCCGCGACGGAGCGTGTGTCGGATCATTGTGGCTGTCGTGATCGGGGTGTCCTGCCTGCCGTTCACGCACGCCGCCGACCCTCCGCGCGCGTTGCCCGCCGCGATCGAAGGCGCGCGCACGCTGCCACCACGGCCGTCGACTCCCGGCCGCGAGAAATCGACTACGAACGGTCGGTCGAGCACGGCCGCACCGTTGTCTTTGTGGGGCACACTGGGCGGTCTCGGTGTGATGGCAGTCGCCTTTGTGCTGGCTGCCCGTTGGATGCGGACGCACGGTCCCGCAGGACTACGTCCGTTGCCGCAAGAAGCACTCGATCCACTCGGACAACGGGTGATCGCCCGGAATGTCGTGGTACACCTCGTTCGCTGTGGTTCGCGGATTCTGGTGCTGGGAGTTGGTCCCGACGGGATCCGCACGCTTTCGGAAATTTCCGATCCGGTGGAAGTCGATCTGCTCGCCGGGGCGTGCCGCCGTCGTGATGAAGCAGCGGCTGGGCGTCCCCATTTTGCGGAGCTCTTTTCGGGTGGCCGCGCACGTCGGACGAAGGAGTCGCACGATGTGTGAGCACGGACTCCGCCGATGGATTATCGCCCTTCTATTATCCGTATGGTGTGGGCTGAACGCTACGAACGGCTTTGCACAGCCAGCACGCCCGTTAACGAACGGTGACGTCGTTCCTAACCGAACCACGACGCGCCCCGCCTTCGATCCCCGCTTTGCACAGGCACCGGGTCAGGCTGCTCCGTTGCCCGCGGGACCGGAAGTCCCCGCGCCGCTGGCGGGCTGGGATGTGAATCAGTTGTCGTCGCCGCAGGGTCTCACGGCATCGCTGAAGATCATGTTGTTGATGACGGTGCTCTCGCTGGCCCCGTCGATCCTCATCATGACGACCTGCTTTATCCGCTTCATCATCGTGATGGGCTTGTTACGGCAGGCGCTGGGGACGCAACAGTTGCCTCCGAATCAGGTGATCGTCTCGCTCTGCCTGTTTCTCACGGTGATGGTGATGGCTCCAGTGTGGCAGGAAGCCTACGACCAGGGGATCCGCCCCTACACCGATCCGCAACCGGGCGACCCGCAACTCACGGAACAGCAGGCGTTTCAACGGGCGGTCGCTCCATTACGCCGGTTCATGTCGGACCAGATCGACAAGGCTGACAACAGCGATGCGATCTGGATGTTTCTCGATTTTCAGCGTCCACCGGCTGGGACCGCAGCGGCCCGGGCGTTTGTTGAGCCAGAGAGCTACGACGATGTCCCGCTGACAGTCCTGATCCCCGCGTACATGCTCAGCGAGCTGAAAACGTCGTTTCTGATCGGCTTTCAGATCTACCTGCCGTTCCTGGTGATCGACCTGGTGATTTCGTCACTGCTCATCAGCATGGGGATGATGATGCTTCCCCCGGTGCTGATTTCGCTGCCCATCAAACTGTTGCTGTTCGTATTGATCGATGGATGGTTTCTGACGGTGGGGATGCTGCTGGAAAGTGTGCGACCCCTCAGTGGGTAGGAACGCGAAGACGCAAGCGAGTGTCGTGGATCGTTCATGAGACCAATACTGAGATTGAGCAGATGACTCCCGAATCGGCGATTGAATTGAGTCGCAACGCGGTGGCGCTGGCGTTTCTGCTGAGCGTTCCCGCGCTTTCGGCGGCGCTCTTCGTTGGTTTGCTGGTGAGTATCGGACAGGCGGTGACGCAGTTACAGGATCAAACGCTGAGCTTCGTCCCCAAGTTGATCGCGATGGTTCTGGTGCTGCTGTATACGCTGCCATGGACACTCCATGTCCTGATGGAGTACGCGACGGAAGTCTTCATCAAGATCCCGAGTCACCTCTGACGGGTTGCTGAGGAACAGAGGGTACGGAATGGATCGACTGGCACCGTTCGCCGATCCCGAGGTGCTTGCACCGTGGCTGACGCGCGGGCTGGTCGATGGTGCGCTCGTCGAGGTCGTGCGGTTCCTGCTCGTCGCGGTCCGGCTCAGCGGGTTGATGCTCATCGGTCCCATCTTCGGGCAGGCGTCGGTTCCCTGGAATATCCGCGTGCTGCTGATTCTCGCGCTCGCATGGCTGATCACCCCGAATCTCTCACAGCATCTGGAACGGGGCTTCGTTCGTCTCGATGAGAACCAGGATGGTTGGCTGACGGTTGAGGAACTCCCTCCCGGTCTGCAAACTCCGGGAAACGATATCGTCACCGTCGCCGCCCACGATGCCGGTGAGCTGCGCATGCGCGATTACGTGCAGCGCTCGTCCAGTCTGCCCACAACGATCTGGGGACTGGTCATTCAACTCGCGGGCGAGCTATCCGTTGGCCTGCTGTTAGGACTCGGTGTCTTCACGGTCCTGTCAGGGTTGCAGCTGGCCGGGCAAATTGTCGATCAGCAGGCGGGTTTCAGTCTCGGCCAGATCGTGAACCCCGACTTCGACAGCACCGGCTCGATGACCGGCCAGTCGATGTATCTCCTTGGGCTGACCATCTTCCTGCTGCTGGAACCGATTTCCGGTCATCTGGCGATGTTGAAGACGATGATCCAGACGTTTGAAACGCTGCCGGTCGGATCGGCATTCGTCTCCTATTCTGCGGTGGAGTTGGTCGGTCACTTCGTGCAGGCATCGCTGCAACTCGGATTGCGGGTCGCAGCCCCGCTGATGGTGACGATGTCGCTCATCGATCTCACGCTCGGCTTTCTGGGACATTCGGTCCCGCAGGTCAACATTCAGGCGGTCGGCTTCTCGCTGCGTGCGGGGTTGTGCCTGTTGTTTCTCGGTCTGATGCTGTCCGGGATTACCGATGCCGTCGTCGCTGCTGTTCCTCCCGCACTCGATGCCCTGGCCGATGCACTGATCTATCCCCTCGATGCCGGCCTGCGGTCGGGTCCTGTTCCGCCATCTACCTATTAGCGCCACGGCGCGAGCGGTCCGGGGCGCACCATTACACCGGACGGCTCGCGCCGTGCCGCTCAAAGAGTGATCCTCACGTCTTCTGATGAAAACACTGGTCAATGGCGAGCGACGACAGCGGCGAAGATAAAACCGAAGACCCGACTGATCGCCGCCGATCGCAGGCGCGCGAGCAGGGGAACATCGCCAAGTCGTCCGACGTGACCGCTGCCATCGTGTTGCTGGCCGCAACGATCGGACTCTATGCCCTCGCACCACTCATCGGTGAAACTCTGCTCGGGCTGATGCGCGGCTCACTGGCAAGTGCACCCCCGGCGACCATCGATCGGATCAGCGCCTCGCTGAAACTGCAGCAGATCGGACTGACGATCGGCATGGTCCTCGTGCCCATGCTCTTGCTGATGATGGGGGGCAGTCTGGGGGCCAACCTCGCACAGGTCGGCATCCTCTGGGCACCCGAAGTCCTGCAACCGAAATTCGGACGGATCAACCCATTATCAGGCTTCGGTCGCCTCTTCAGTCTGCAGTCGACGATGCGACTGGTCGGCAGTCTGATCAAGATCGCGGTCATTGCGACCGTGACAACGATCTATCTGCAATCCCATCGGGACGAGTTGCTGGGACTGGGGGCGCTCGAACTGTCGCAACTGCTGGCGTTCGCCGGACGGCTGATCTGCGAACTCGGATTGTACCTCTCGCTGTCGCTCATCACGATCGCCGTACTCGACTACGGCTACCAATGGTGGCAGCACGAGCAGGACCTGCGCATGACCAAGCAGGAAATGCGGGAAGAACTGAAGGAGATGGACGGCAACCCCCAGATGCGGGCCAAGCGAAAAGAAGCCCACCGCAAGCTCGCTGAGGCCCGCGACCTGGGCGCGGTCTCGTCAGCCGATGTGATCATCACCAACCCGACGCATATCGCAGTCGCGATTAAGTACGACCCCGACACGATGCCCGCCCCGACTGTCGTCGCTAAGGGGATGGGCGACATCGCTGCACAGATTCGGCTCATCGCGGCCCGCAACGGGATCCCGATCATCGAACGCAAACCGCTCGCCCGCACGCTCTACAAGCAGGTGAAAGTCGGCCGCACAATTCCCCCCGACCTGTACGAAGCCTTCGTCGAGATCCTGGCGTACGTCTATCGCCTGACCGGCAAGCGTCCACCGTCGCTCTGATCGAGCTTACCGACCGTTGCCACGTTGCTGGTCTTTCGCCTGCTTCCGGAGTTCGCGGCGCTGGCGTTTGCTCAAGCCCTTGTAGGGATCGCTCCCCCCTTCGGCGCCATCGACTCGGTAGTAGGCGCCGTTGTCTTCCTCTTCGTCCTCGTCATCGCGCGATGCTTCCTGCACGGGTTCGCGCTTGGGGGGAGCCGGTGCTGGTTTATTCGAGGGTGGCGGACTCTTCGCTGCAGTCCTCACCGGTGGAGGAGGCGGCTCGACTTCTTCCTCGGCTTCCTCTTCATACGATTCATATGACTCGGACTCTTCGGTCCATTCGTCATCGCTCGCCGTCGTTTCGTCGGTTTCTTCCCAGGTCTCTTCCTCGGCGTACTCTTCTTCTTCGACCTCTTCCGGTTCCGGTTTCACGCGCGTGCGCGGCTTACTGACCCGCTTCGGTTTCGCAGCGGCTTTCCGACGGCGTTTCGGCGCAGTCTCCTCGTCTTCCTCTTCTTCGTCCGTCTTCTTCTTGGTGCGTCGTTTCGGTTTTGTCTCGGCCACAGCAGCGGCCCGTTTCCGGAAGGGCCACAAGATGCGCGCTGCGCCGAGCATCGCAATACTGCGGCCGCGCCAGTCGACCGGTTCGGCAGCTTCCGGCGGATCGGCTGAGACGTACGCGACGTACCACGCCTGAACCCAGAGGGCTGTCATCAGCAACCCGGCACCCAGGTAATGGGACAGCAGCAGGGCGGCCGGGAACCAATTCGAGGACGCGAAGTCGGCCTGAATCAGATGGGCGATTCCCGAGGCGAATAACGTCACGCCTGCAGCACGCAACAGGTTCACTCCGAGCCGACACCGCCGCATGTCACGATCGGCCATCCACCAGACTGAGAGTCCAGCCAAGGCCGCAGGGACCAGCCAGACGACCGTTTCCGCGCGCCAGAGAGGCCACCGCAATCGCGGACCGGCGATCGCTGCGATCGCAGTATGCACTTCGGTGCCTGCACAGAACCCCCACACCGTGAGGACCAGCGCTGCCCAGGCCCAGAGGCGATAGCGGCCACGGAAATCGAGTTCGCTCTGTGAGCGATACCAGCCGACCAGGGCGGCAAACTGCCCGGCGAAGGTCCAGAGGAGAATTTCCGTGTACACGGAGAGGACAGGGCGAGATCCCAGCGCGAGATGGTCCATCGCCGGGGCGAGTTGCGGATGCGGGGCGATCGGGCGAACGAGCATGAACCCGACGAGCGACAGCCCGATCCAGAAAGCCGCAGCGATGAGGGAGCGTTTCCATGTCTCCCGAGGCAACCAAGGTGAAGCAGCCGGGATGGCCCCCAGCCGTTCACGGAGACGACCTAAGCCCCCTCCGTCGGTCTCTGCCTCCAGACCGGGAACATCGCCAGCCACCGCCAAACGGCGGCGGCGGCGATCATCGGGCGAACGTGAGCCAGCAAACTGCACCGACATGACATCCGTGTGGTGGTGCGGAAGTGAGAGCGCGTATGTCAGGAGAGGGCGCGCAGTTCCCCCCGCGCTCTCATCGACCTCCGTCAGCCGGTCACACCAACTTCCCCCTGCGACCCGTTGGGGACAACCCGAATTGCCAGGTCGAATCTGCCAGTCTTGCGCAGCAACTGCTAAAAATGGATATCAGGTGCCAAAACGGCCGGTTTCTTGCTGTTTTTGTGTGTGTCGTAATGGCGTGTTTTGGCGCGTGTGTCTCTGGTGTATTGTTGCAAGTGTTTATTATATATGGAAATACAACAGATTCTTGACGGTGCGATCGGTCGTGAAATTCGATTGGCGCGCCGTTCGCTAAGAGCTCCTGCGTGACCGAACCACCCCTCTCTCAGGAGTCTTGTGATGTCTACCTGTACTGCCAGTCCCTGTGATACCGGAGCCACGAATCCGTTGCGGGCGGTCTTTCGGCCCTCCGTGCGGATCATTGAATCCCAGGGGGCGATCGAACTGTTGGCGGAGGTCCCCGGGGCTGATGAAAGTTCAACCGAAGTGACCGTCGAGGATAACACCCTCACCCTTCGGGCCAGAGTAATTTCCCCGGCTCCGACCGATGCTCGCGTCCTCTACGCGGATCATCGTGAGGGTGACTATGAACGGTCCTTCACTCTCTCGCCGGAAGTCGATCGCACGCGCATTGAAGCCCATGTGAAAGACGGGTTGCTTCGGGTCCGGCTGCCGAAGCCGGACAAACTGCAACCGCACAAAATCGCGGTGATGGCTGGTTAGTCGCTTCCCTGAGACCGCCTCTCGCGCAGTCCCCTTACACCCGCAGGAGTATGACATGAGTGGCTTGACCCCGTGGCGCTGGAATCTGGCCAAGTCTGGTACCAAAGATCCGTTCGCGGCCCTGCAGCATGAACTGAATCGGACTTTCGAGAACTTCTTCGATCAGGGTGCCTTGCCCGCCGTCTTTCAGGCAGGCGTCGGCGGCGGCCCCAAACTCGACCTGAGTGAAACACCGAACGAGTTCCACGTCCATGTCGAACTCCCCGGCCTGACCGAGCAGGAGATCGATGTCGAACTGACCGACGACGTCCTCAAAATTCGGGGCGAAAAGCAGGACAAACGCGAAGCGACCGAGCGACACTACCACCGTGTGGAACGGGTCTTCGGCTCGTTTGAGCGGGTCGTCCCCCTGCCAGCGAAGGTCACACGCGAAGGGGTCTCTGCGAGCTTCAAGAATGGCGTGCTGGAAGTGACCCTGCCCAAGGCCAAACCGACACCTGTGAACCAGAAGATCGCAGTGACCGGCGGTGCCTGATCGGGATGAGGCCGAAGCAATCGAAGCCTGGCATGGTCTTCCATGCCGGGCTTCTGCCTTTTGAACGGTCGTGGTGCCTGGACGATGAGGATCTTCTCCGTAAAGACTCCGGTCCTTGAACTCGGCTTAGGCCCGACGTTTATGCCGGGTGAATGGAGCCTGCTGGGAATCCACTTCAGCCCCGTTCACGGGGCTTTCCCTGGAAAGCCCCGACCCGGCGTAAACGCCGGGCTTAAACAAAGACCAGCCGAGCGTATCTTCTGGGACAGTCTCTGAAATGCAATTGGACACAGCCCGCCCCGATCAATGGACCGCTCTGATTTGTGTCAGGCGGCGCGTTGCTGGCTTTTGTCCGGTTGAGCGACCGACTGAAAAGCTCCCTTGCTTTCGATGATCGAACCGGCATCGAACCGCTTGCCGAAGTAGTACTGCTGGGCCTGTTCGTTTGAGAGAACCGTTTCCGCATCGCCGCTGCAGAGAATCCGACCCGCGAACACGATGTAACTCCGATCGGTAATCGTCAGCGTTTCCCGTTCGCGGTGGTCCGTCAGCAGGATCGAAATTCCCTGGTTGCGCAGATCGAAGATGATGTCCTGAATACTGTGAATCGTGACTGGATCGATCCCGGTGAAGGGTTCGTCAAGCAGGATCAGTTTCGGTTTGGTCGCGAGGCACCGGGCAATTTCCAGCCGTCGACGTTCTCCCCCCGAGAGGGTCGACGCGATCTGTCGGCGCTTATCGGTCAGGCCGAATTGAGCGAGCAGGCTGTTCAGCCTTGCGGTCCGGTCGCGATAGCTGATCGGCAGGTATTCGAGCACCGCGATGATGTTCTGCTCGACCGTCAGTTTGACGAAGATGCTTTCATCCTGCGGGAGATAGCCCATCCCCTGCTGTGCCCGCCGGTAGAGCGGCCAGCGCGTCACATCGACCCCGTTGAACATCACCCGTCCGGCGGTTGGGGTGACGAGTCCGCAGGTCATCCGGAAGCTGGTCGTTTTGCCGGCCCCGTTCGGTCCCAGCAGACCAACGATTTCGCCGACCTCGACGTGAAAGTTCACGCCATCGACCGCGCGTTTCGCGCGCCGCGGGTACTGTTTGACCAATCCCTGACATTCGAGCAATGACATTCCCGGCCTCCCTGCCTGAAGGAATCGCCGTGCCCGGATCGAGTACGGCAGCCGAAGGGTACCAGAATCCGCTCCCGGCGCGAATCTGTGGTTTCACCATCGAGAATCGGTCGCGCGTGACAGCGTTGCCTGAATCCTCTATCTTTTCAGCTGCCCACTCGTTGCGGGAACGGTCCCGTGCGACTCGACTCGCGCCAGGAAGGCTGCAGGATGCGGATTGCGGACATTTATTCACCCGGCCAACTCGGACTGTCGATCGAAGTTTTCCCGCCGAAAACGACCGATGGCGATCAGTCTCTCCGCCAGACCCTGACGGAACTCGCTCCGTACCAACCGGCGTTTGTCTCCTGTACTTATGGTGCCGGGGGCTCGACGAGCAAGCGGACTGTCGAGTGGTGCCGCGAAATTCAGGAGCGATTCGGACGCCCGGCGACCGCACACTTCACCTGCGTTGGCAGCACACGCGAGGAACTCCTCGAGTGGCTGCAGTTTGCACAGGCGGCTGGGATCCAGAACATCATGGCGCTGCGGGGTGATCCGCCGGTTGGACAGACCGATTTCAAGCCGGTTGCGGGGGGACTGAGTTACGCGAACGAACTTGTCGCTCTAATCCGCGCGCATTTTCCGCAAATGGGGATCGGCGTGGGGGGCTATCCAGAGAAGCATCCGCAAGCCCCATCACTGGATGTCGATCTCCAGAACTTGAAGCGGAAGGTCGATGCCGGGGCAGACGCGATCTACACGCAGTTATTCTACGATAACTCCGCGTTTTACCGCTTCCGTGAGCAGTGTACCCAGCGGGGAATCAGCATCCCGATCGTTCCGGGGATCATGCCGATCACAGAGTTTGGTCGCATCCAGCGGATCGCCCAACTCTCCGGTGCTGCGATCCCGGTGCCGCTCGCGGAGCGACTGGAAGGAGTCCGCGAGGATAAGGCCGCACAATTTGCAATTGGGGTGGAATTCGCCATCAGTCAGTGTCGCGAACTGATCGATCAAGGCGTCCCCGGCCTGCACCTGTACGCGCTCAACAAATCCCAAGCGGTCCGGCAGATTCTGGAAGCGCTCGGCGTGAAAGCCGCTGCGTGAGGCCGCTTGTTCGAGACCGTGAGTCGCTTTGTTCCTTCGTAGAATCCCAGCCATCGGAATGGCTGGGATTCCGAGGATTTTGCGATCCTTGCTCTGGGTGGGCGCTTAGCTCCAGTAGTTTTCGCCGTGCCAGTTGACTGGAGGTTTGGTTTCGACCTCGATGTCGCCGTTGACCCGCATCTGGCAGGCGAGACGCAGGTCTTTTTCATGTCCCAGTCGCGCGAAGAAGGCCAACGGGTTGGTGAGCATGGAGGCTTTCTCGAGCAGGCTCTGCTGACTGCAGTTCTCCAGACCTTTTTTGACGACCACCCGGCAACTGCAGCAGCCTCCCAACCCCTGGCAATTGAGATATTTGTGGATGCCCGGGTAGAGCTGGATGCCCGCCTTCATCGCTTCGCGACGCAGGTTCGCGCCAGCCGGAACGTCGATCGATTTCTTCTCGTTGACGAAGGTCACGGTGGGCATGACAGTCAGCTCTCTCCATCCATCACAGGGATTGGCGGTTGTTCTGCGCTCTCCGGCAATCTTAGTGAGCGCTCGGCGGAAATTCCAGATTCCGGCGGATTGATCGGCAGTTTCTGCACGAAGGGGATCGCTCTGGGGTCTTGTGACGGACGGAACGGAGGGCTCGCGAGCTGAAACATCAAAACTGCCTTTGACGAATTACAACCGGGTCGGTATGTTCCGCCGTTCAAGCGAGATTTGTTCGACCTCGCTCGAATGGCCATCGTTGCCTGTCATATGGCAACGGTGAGGGGCTCGATCGGGGCTGACCCGATCCCCCCGTTACCGGTCGCAAGACCACCCGTCACGGACTGACGACCGTCGCCGGCAAGGATGCCTCCCATGAGCTTTGGCCATTCGCCTCGCACCATTCAACAGTGTGCTGTTCAGATTCGCTGGATGATCCGTCGCGACATGGCGGAAGTCCTCGACATCGAACAGCAAAGCTTCGAGTTCGCCTGGACCGAAGAAGACTTCCTCTGCTGTCTCCGTCAACGGAACTGCATTGGCATGGTCGCCGAGCACCAGGAGCGGATCGTCGGGTTCATGATCTATGAACTCCTGAAGTCGCAACTCCACGTGCTCAATTTCGCCGTTGCCCCGTGGTCACGTCGGACCGCGGTGGGCACGCAGATGGTGGAGAAGTTGATCCACAAGCTCGCTCAACAGCGGCGGCACGAGATCCGCCTCGAAGTCCGCGAAACGAACCTGCAGGCGCAGCTCTTCTTCCGTCAACAGGGCTTCGCAGCCTCGAACGTGCTGCGGGGCTACTACGAAGATACCGCTGAGGATGCGTACGTGATGCGGTATCTGCTGAACCAGGGTGATGAAGCCCGCCCGACCTTCACGCCCACCAATCGTATCTCGGAACTGGAAGACGCGTAACGGTTTGAACCGTCGGTTGCGATCGAAAAGAAACGCCACCGCCCGCCGGACTCTCCTGCGGGCGGTGGCGTTTTGTCTTCAACAAGCGCGGTGATTGCGGATTGGAACTGGCCTGCCCGCAGCACTCAAGAGGACAGCGCTTACTTTTCGCCGTTCTTCTGACGCTGTGCAATCACTTCCGCCTGGTTCAGGAAGCGTGTGGCATGGAATTGCCAGGTATTCCGCTTCGGGAGACTCCCGGCGACCTTCGCCAACCGGAGATACTTCTCCGCGAGCTGCAATTTCACCTGACGCTTCTTTTCGAGGCTTTTCGCCATGATGTTCTCGATCATTCCGCTCGCGGGACTGTACAACATGCCACTTTTGGCCGAAACAGCATTTTAGTCGACCCCACGAGAGACCTCAAGCGTGAACGATCGCTGTTTCGCCACTCCGTTCGGACCGGGATGACAGAAACGGCGGTTCGGCAGTCGTGCGCTACCCGATCGACACGCGATTCGCGTAGGATCAGTCACCGTTGACGTGTTCCTCCAACCTCAGCAGGATTCCCCATGACCGCCGGTCTGAGCCCCGCGCAACTCGATGCCCTTCGAAAATATGATTCACCGACGATCTGCAACGCCGTGGAGCTGTGGAATTTGATTCCGCGGAACCTCGGTTACATGAATGGATCGATCCGGGCGTGCTACCCAAAACTGCCGCCGATGGTGGGCTACGCCCTCACCTCGACGTTTCGCAGCATGGCACCGCCGCGGTCGGGTGATGTCTACGCCAGTATCGGGGCGCAACTCGATGCGATGGGCCAGCTTCCCGGACCGCCGGTCATCGTTTTCCAGGATTTGGACGAACCGTGTGCTTCAGCGACCTTCGGTGAAGTGATGTGCTCGACCTACAAGCGGTTCGGCGCTCAGGGACTGATTACCTCGGGAACCGGACGCGATCTGGCCCAAGTCGAAGCGCTCGATTTTCCGTGCTTCACGAACGGGGCGATCGCAGCCCATGGATACTGCCACATTCTTTCGATCGGCACACCTGTCACGGTCGGTGGGATGACGGTCTATCCGGGCGATCTGCTGCATGGCGACCTGAACGGTGTCACGACCATTCCGGCGTCGATCGCCAGTGAAGTGCCGCAAGTCTGTGATGAGATCGCCGAAGCCGAAGCGATCGTCCTCAATTACCTGAAATCGTCGACCGTGACCGTCCCGCAGTTCAACGAAGCTCGGAAGGCGTGTGGTGACCAGATCACCAAGCTGGGCAAGCGGTTACGCGGCGAGAAATAATTTTGATCCGGGGCTCTCTGTCGGGTGGGCTGTGCCCGCCACCAACGTGAAGCCGATCCCCTCGTCGAAGCCCGGCATGGTCTTCCATGCCGGGCTTCTGCCTTTTGACGAACCCGTCGCGTTCATGCCTGCGCGAGATTATTCGGCAAGCAAACGCTCGGCGTCGAAAGCGCCGATCAGTCCACTTGATAAGCAGACTTCGCCTGACCGTCAAAGTCTCACTGAGTCGCCTGTTGCGCGACTGGTTATGGCGGTTGGAACGATTCTCGGGGATTCACCGGTCCTGACGGACAGGGGATGCCGATTTCGCGATGAGTGGTGCGAGCGCTGGTGCGCTCTGCCCACTCGTTTCGTGGGGATCGCTCGATGTCTGCGTCTGTCTCTGCTCCGCCAGCTGCCGCTCCTGCCCAGGGTCAAACGACAGCCGCTGCTCCTCTTCCAGCGGTAACGCGTCCGCGGCGAACAGGACGCTGGCTCCTGCTGTTCGTGGCCATGCTGGGGCTGCTCGGCTGGTTCGCGCCCGAGATCATTGGTCGAACCAGTCTGAAGCAACACGTCCCGAAACTTCTCTTTCCGACGTTCCGTGGTACTGTCGAACTGGGCGATGCCAGCCTCGCCTGGATGGCGCCGATTGAGATTCGACAGGTTGTCATCGACGACGAGCAAGGCCATCCGCTCGCGACGATCGGCCGCATCCGCTCATCGAAGCCGTTGTGGAAGCTTGCTTCCGACTCGATGCATCTCGGCACGTTCGAATTGGTCGACACCGTCGCGTTTCTCGCCGTGGAAGGTCAAGCTTCGAACTGGGATGGCACGATCACCGACTTTTCGGCTCCCAGTACGGCGGCGACACCCCAGGTGGAAGTCCGCTTACCAAGTCTGTGTCTCCAGGTGCAACGCGATCCGCAGGCGGAAGTCCTGAAGCTCACCGGGTTGAACGTCGGGGTGCGTTGCGGTGAGACGAGCCCGGCGAGTGTCGACATCGTGGCACAGTGGCGTCCCTCGGAAGCGGCAGGGACCTGCGGCGTCACAGCCACCTACGACCCGGCCGCGACGACGACCTTTCGCGGTCAATTGACGCTCGAAACCTTCGATCTGCAAGCCCTGGCTCCGGTCTGTGCGGCAGTGGCCGCAGACGCACGCCTCACCGGTCGTGCCAGTGGGACATTGGCGTGGGAACAGGCCGATGCGGCGTGGACCGCGTGGAGTTTACAGAGCGATCTCGCCGTCGCCGATCTGGTGGCAGTCGGCTGGCCTGCGTTGAATGGCGACACTTTGCAATTGCAGGCAGTGACCGCGAAAGGTGCCCTCCGCGTGCTTCCCACGGCGATCGAATTCGACGACTTCCTCTGCAAGACCGATGTCAGCGAAATCCGTGCGAGTGGGGCGGCTCCGTGGCCAACGGCGGCCGGGATCGATCTCGCGAAGTGGGAGCGGGATGTCAACGTCGATGTGACCTGCAACCTCGCAGAGCTAGCCCGCCGGTTACCGAAAACGCTGCACCTGAAAGATGGCGTTTCGATTCAAGCCGCGCCGTTCGTCGCGGGGTTGCAGGGGCGGACCGATGCACAGGGCCGGGTATGGGAAGCGACGGTCAAGCTCGACAAACTCGCAGCGACGGTCGATGGTCAACCGCGAAACTGGTCGACCCCGATCGATGGCCGGGCGATCGTCCGCGCGGTTCCCACCGGTTGGCAGGCCGATCGGGTGACGCTCAACAGTGATTTCTGTCAGGTGCAGGCGTCCGGGACCAGCATCGACGCTCATTTTCGCGTGCGGGCAGACCTTGATCGTCTCTGGCATGATGTCGCTCCGCTGATCGAAGCCCACGGCGGAAATCTCTCTGGCGTCGTCCAACTCGATGGCGAAATTCGCCAGTCGACGCGGAACGAGGTCGAGCTGATTCTTGATGGCCAGGCTGATCGACTGGGTTGGCAGGCTGCGAACGCCGCACCCGCACAAGAGGCGCAGGTGCGGTTCCATGTCGACGCGGTCGGGACCGGTCCCGCGGAAGCTCCCTGGGAATCGATTCGTACCGCCAAACTCGAATTACGCAGCGCGGATGATTTCCTCGTCGCCTCGCTGACGGCTCCTGTGAAGGCGATGACGGCGAACACCGAATGGCCGTTGACTGCAGAACTTGCAGGAGACTGGTCCCGTTGGCTGAATCGGGCGAAGTGGGTCACGACGCTTCCTGAGGCTGCAATCGCCGGGAACGGGCGGCTGACTGTTCGTGGTCGGGTTGCACCGCAGCAGGTCGTGCTTGAAGCCGCGAAGTTTGAGTCGACGCCGTTGCAACTCATCATTCCCGGCTGGCAGATTGATGAACCGCATCTGGTCGTTGAGACCGCCGGAACATGGACCGCGAAAGACCAGCTCTGGTCGGCTGCGGAAACGACGTTGCGCGGTCTATTCGGTGAAGTCCGCTGGACCGACGGCCGGTACCGCCTCGACGCACCAGCCCTCGTTGCGGCATCGGGCAAGGTGCTGGTCGCGATCGACCTCAGCAAGGTGACACGTTGGCAACAGGGTGACGTGCGGCAACATTACGTCGGCCAACTTCAAGGCGAAACCGCGTTGACGCCCGATGCGACCGGATTGCAGGTTCAGACCGATCTGACGATCACCAAGGCCGTCCTGGTTGGCATCAGCGAAACGCCGACACCGTCCTGGATCGCTCTGTGGCGTGAGCCGGAAATCACCCTAACTGGTACGACGCACATTTCAGCCGATTCCGCCCTCATCGACCTGGCCGGCTTGCGTGTCGGTGCCGATGGTCTTGCCCTCGCCACGAAAGGGCGGATTGAGTTCGAATCGGCGACCTCGACCAAGCTCGATCTCACCGGTCAATTGCAGTACGACTGGGACCGGGTGATGCCCCGTGTTGAACCGATGCTGGGCAAATCGATCGCGTTGCAAGGCAAAGGGGAACGCCCCTTCGCGGTTCGTGGCCGGCTCCAGTCGAGTGGGAACGGTGCGGTCAGTCTGCCCGATCTCGTGGCCAATGCCGAAGTCGGTTGGGATCGGGCACAGGTCTATGGGGTCAGCCTTGAGGCCAACACACTGCCGGTGCAGTTTGCGGCGGGCCAGGGGGATCTGGGGCCGGTCGATCTGTCGCTCGTGCAGGGGCGTGTGCATCTGGCACCGCACTTCGATCTGCGGACCACGCCGACAATGTCGCTGCCTCCCGGCCGGATCCTCGATCGCCTGCAGTTCACGCCGGAACTGTGCGCCCAGTGGATGAAGTACGTCGCTCCGATGGTCGCCGATGCGGCGGAAATTCAGGGCCAGTTCTCACTCGAATTAGACGAGAACGCGTGGCCGGTAATGACACCGATGCAGGGGTCTGCCCGCGGGCGGCTGATGATCGATCTGGCGCACGTGCGACCGGGCGCACTCGCCGGGCGGATCGCGATGGCAGTGGAGCAGGTCCAGGCGATCATTGAACGACGTCCGCCGCAGGCGAAGTCCCTCGACAGTGCCTGGGTCCAGCTTCCCGAGCAGACGGTCAACTTCGTGCAACAGCCGGGGCGGGTCTCACACGATCGACTGATGATGAAGATTGGGAACGTTGACCTCGCCACCCGTGGCACGGTCGGATTTGATGAATCGATTCAACTGGTGGTTGAACTTCCCATCGCTGAGAACTGGGTCCGCAAGACCCCGGCGCTGGCGAAGCTCGCCGGTCAACCCTTGCAGATTCCGCTCCACGGTACGTTGAAGCAACCGCAGGTCGACAGCCGGTTTCTCTCGGACTTTGCTCAACAGGCTGCCGGGGCAGCGATTGGGGGCGAAGTGGAAAAACGGGTGGATGACGTCCTCCAGCGCGGCCTCGACCGCTTCCTCCCCAAACGCTAACACCTCGCTAGAGCGCCCTGCGCTTACCCCTGGCGCGATCTGGGAGGCTTAAGTAGACTGCTGAACTTCTTGAAGGGAGTTGGGCATGTCGAAGACGAAGTCGTTGGTGGTGCGGACGAAGCCGAAGCCGAGTCGTGAAGAGATCCT